>JBAXLJ010000001.1:0-314016 GCA_037134915.1 Candidatus Falkowiibacteriota bacterium
AGCTTTTTTTACCACCTTTTTTGGGGCAACTTTTTTAACGGCCTTCTTAGGGGCAGCTTTTTTTACCACCTTTTTTGGGGCAACTTTTTTAACGGCCTTCTTAGGGGCAATTTTTTTAGCTGGCATAATATCACCTCCTTTTCTAAATGATGTTTAAAATAAATTTTAAATTAAAAATTTTTTAAACAATATTTTTTTAAAATTTCGACCGAGAAATTTATATCTATAATTATACATCCAAGACTTTCTATTAGCAATACTTTTTTACAAAAAAAATTATTTTTTATTTTTTTATAAAAATTATTTTTAAAACACCAAAATGTTATTCTTATTATTTTTTTAAAAATAAAAATACCCTTATATCCATTAGCTATAATAAGTTTAACAATATTCTAAAAATTCCACGTAGAATGATTTATAAAAACTAGACTTGACTCCTAAGGAAACAAAAAAGGAGAAAAATTTTCTCCTTTCTAAATAAAAAAAATATTTTTAAAAAAATTTAAAATTTATCGCTAAAAAAATTATCGAGTTCTTCAATCTTAATTCGTGGTTGTTCCATGGTGTCACGATTACGAACTGTCACGCTTACATCATCTAGACTATCAAAGTCCACTGTGATGCAATAAGGTGTGCCGATTTCGTCTTGGCGGCGATACCGCTTACCCACATTACCGTTATCATCAAATTCACAACGATATCTAGTGCGGAGATTATCAAAAATTTCTTGAGCCTTGGTAACTAGTTCCGGCTTGTTTTTTAATAACGGAAAAATAGCAATGGAAACTGGGGCTAATTTATTAGGAAATTTCATAACTACACGTGTCTCATCACCAATTGTCTCTTCGTGATAGGCTGATAAAAGAGCGACTAAGATTGAACGATCTAACCCAAAGGTGGGCTCAAGAACATGAGGCGTAAAACGACGATTAGAGACACCATCAAAATATTCTAATTTTTCATTAGAGAACTCACTATGCTTCTTAAGATCAAAATCGCCACGATGAGCCAAGCCAAATAATTCTTTAAAGCCACCAAAGGGGGCATCGAATTCAATGTCCACGGTTTTTCGTGAATAATGAGATAGTTTTTCTTTAGGGTGCGTATAGCGACGTATCTTTTCCGCCGGCAAACCTAGTTCTTTAGCGAATTCTTCCTGCTTAACTAGGAAGTCTTCAAAAATTGGCTCCCAGTCTATTTCCGGATCAATAAAATACTCCATCTCCATCTGCTCAAACTCTCTCATGCGGAATATAAAATTACCAACTACAATTTCATTACGAAAAGCTTTACCGATCTGAGCGATACCAAATGGTAATTTGGGGCGCATAGTATCAACAATATTTTTGAATTCTACGAATATTGCTCCAGCCGTTTCCGGACGTAAATAGACCGGCTCATCAATGCCGTTCATATCGGTTTTAAACATCATGTTAAATAATCTGGCCTCAGTCCAGTTTGAGGCGGCGCATAATGGGCATTTTATGTTTACCAAGGCCTCATTCATTTTTTCTAAATCACCCTCTAAATCCTGACCAGTGGCTTCTTCTACTAAATGATCGGCTCGAAATCTTTTTTTACATTTTTTACAGTCAACCATGGCGTCATTAAAACCACCGATGTGTCCGGAGGCCACCCAAAGTTTAGGATGAAGAATAATTGGACCATCAATACCATAAACATCACGGCGATCTTCGATAAACTTTTTCCACCACAAACGTTTGATATTATTTTTTAAAGTAACACCGTAAGGCCCATAACTATAACTACCAGCTAAACCGCCATAAATTTCGCAAGTCGGAAAAATAAAACCGCGACGTTTAGATAGTGATACAATTTTATCCATTAAATCATTTTTCTCGTTTGTCATAGGATTGCAAGTTACATTTCTATTAAATACGTAAGTCCCAGTAAATTAAAGCCATTTTCTAGAACAGTTTTTACGCTTAAAACTAAAGCTAGTCTAGCCTTTCTTGTTTCCGTTTCGGCCTTAATAATATTGGTTTCATGATAATAATCATTAAAGTCTTGAGCTAGTTCAAACAAATATCGAGCTACTACCGAGGGGTCTCGCTCTAGCCCGGATTTTAAAACAGCCTCACCATATTGCTCTAACTTCATCGCCAATCTAAACTCTTTTGGCTCGATTAACTCGTTTAAATTTGCAGTTGTTGTTTCTGAGGCTTCCCCTTTTTTAAGCAAGCTGCAGATTCTGGCGCCAGTATATTGCAGATAGGCCGAAGTAAAGCCTTCAAACCTCAAGGCGTCAACCATGTCAAAAGTAATTACCTTGTCAGAGGAAACTTTAATCATTTCAAATTTCATAGCGGAAATAGCTAGACCACGAGCGGTTTGCTGAATTTTTTCCTCACTCCAATCTTCATGACGCTTACTAACCTCCTTACTGGTATGAGATAAGGCCTCATCTAACAATTCTTTATAAGTAATAACATTACCGGTACGCGAAGCCATCATACCATTTTTGGTCGTCAAAAAATCATAGGATAAATGGGTCATTTTTTCTTTGTAACCCAAAAGTTCCACCAATTTAAAAAGCTGGCTAAAATAGAGGCTTTGTCTAACATCAACAATATAAATTGATTCCTTAAGCTGATATTTTTTAAACTTAGCTGAGGCTAAAGCTAAATCGGCCACCGGATAAAGAGCTGTACCATCCGATCTAATTACTGGTAGGATACCCAAATTATATTCTTCCAAGTCAGCAATAATTGCCCCCTCACTTAATTTTAGAATTCCTTGGGCCAGCAAATCATCCTTCAGCTTAAGACCCTGATCGACAAAATCGCTCTCATAAAAAGTATCCTGGAACTTTATTCCTAGCTCCTTATAAAATTCATTAAAGTAATTAATGCTCCACTGCCGACTCTCTTTCCAAAATTCATAGCCCGCCCCCTGGCGGTTTTCTATTTCCTTCATAATTAAACTAACTTCTTCTTTAGCCTGAGGGTCATCGCCAATTTTTTGAGCCGCCTCGCTATAACATTTACCTAATAGATAACCTTTGGGGGCTGTTGACTTTCCATAGGCCGGATTATTCTGCCAATTCCAGATGGTTTTAGCCGTATGGATTCCAAAGTCATTAATGTAAGAAACCGGTATTGCGTCATAGCCATTGGCGGCTAAAATTTTATAGACGGCATCGCCGTAAAAGACATTGCGTAAGTGACCAATATGGATTTCCTTGTGAGTATTACCATTTGAATACTCAATCATAACCCCAGCCGCTTGACCGCTGTCATTATTTCCAAAAGTTTGACCCGCTGTCGTTACATCTGAAATAGCACCGCTAATAAAGTTAAGCGGTTCTAAATAAAAATTAAGATATGGCCCAACCGCTTTAATTTCTTTAAAACCCGGTAAAGAGGGGATATTTTTCGCTTTTTCTTGAGCTAAAACTATCGGGCTAAGGCCTAATTTCTTCGCCTCCTCAAACATCGGCAGACTCAAATCTCCTAAATCAGAAGTGGGCGGATAAACAAAAGACCGAGGGCTGCAGTCCAAAACCAACCCAAGCTGTTTCTTTATGTTATCCAAATATGTCATAAAATTATTTTACAATCTTTATAAATTGACGCTTCCCTCTCTGAACCACTAAACCGTTATAAATCTCGATGAGCGCTTTAGGGTCAGAAATAGCTAGGATTTTATCTGCGGCCCCAACCTTAATTCCGCCTTGTTCAATTAAGCGCCGCGCCTCGGTTTTACTACTCGCTAGTTCTAGAATTAAAAGTAAATCAACAATATTCATTTGACTTTCTTTTAGAGACCGCTCCTCGATTTCAGTAGGCAGCTCTTTATTTTGAACCGTTTTAATAAAATTATCCTGAGCCTCCTGAGCGCCAGTTTCACCATAATTAATTTTGGTTATTTCATAAGCTAGGCGCATTTTTAAATCACGAGGATTAATTTTTTCAGCTTCCATATCAACAATCATTTGAGCCACTTCCGCCATATCCACCTCGGTACAGAGCTCAAAAGCTGAAGACATTACGCCGTCAGTCCAAGACATAACCTTGCCATACATATCGCTGGCCGAGTCATCCAGAAAGAAAGCATTCCCTTCGCTTTTTCCCATTTTTTTACCAGTATTATCGGCCAGAAGTTTCATAGTCAAAACTGATTTATCCTTACCTTTCATGGTTTTTAATAAATCACGGCCACACATCATATTAAACATTTGGTCATTTCCGCCCACTTCTAAATCAACATCCATTACCACGCTATCGTAAGCCTGAGCCAAGGGGTATAAAAATTCGTGCAAAAAAATCGGTTTTTCCTCTTCTAATCTTTTCTGAAACATATCACGAGTAATCATCTGTTGAACAGTGAAGTTTGAAGCTAGCTCAATTAAATCTTTAAAAGAAACTAAATCACACCATTCATTATTGTATTTTACTTGAGCCGGATTATCACCGGTAAATGATAAATAAGCTGAGGCTTGTTGAACAAAATTAGTAGCATTTAATAACACTTCTTCACGAGTCAATTTCTTACGAGCCGCCGCTTTATCAGTTGGGTCACCAATCATTCCGGTAAAACCGCCAATCAAAAAAATAACCTCGTGACCGAGCTTTTGAAATTGCCCCAACTTACCGATTAAGATTGCATTGCCGACGTGCAATGAGGGGGCACTAGGATCAAAACCACAATAAAGACGAATTCTTTCCCCGGACATTAATTTTTTTTTCAGTTCTAGACGAGTAGGGTAAATTTTTTCGACTCCTCGATTCAAAACTTCATCGACTAGCTTCTCATCAGTAATTATGTGACTCATAATGATTTGGAAATTATTTCATAAATATGATATAATATTAACAAAGATTTTCTTTTTTTTCAACCTGTTTTTATTAAACCTATTTAATCAAAAAATATAAAAAATTAGCTAAAAAATTATGTTTTCTTATCGAACAATTTTGGGCAGCGCTTGGACAATTACCAAGCAACATAAAAAATTGTGGATATTCGGCTTTTTAGCCTTCTTACTATCCGCCGGCGGTGAGTACCAAATCTTAACAAAAATCCTCAATGAAGACTACGGCGCTAGTGTTTATGATCAAGTGCAATCCGGTTCCATCTTGTTATCGAGTTCTTTTTGGTCAAATCTATACCAAGTCTGCTATACGCAACCTCGAGTAGGATTAGGTTTAGTTTTGCTGATCGTTTTGCTACTAGGAATCGCCTTCACCTTACTATGGGTTTGTATTAAATCACAAATAGCTTTAGTTAAATGGACCAAAAACTTTTTAAACAGTAAAAATAAAGCAAAAAACATCAGTGTCTGGGCAGAAATATCCTCTAACGACAAACGCTTTTGGACAGTTTTAGGTTTGAATATTGTCTTTAAGATATTAATCACCACGCTTTTCTTCTTCCTGAGCCTGCCTTTAATCTTCTTATATTTCAAAGATTCAAACTTTGCCATCTTAATCTATACCATCTTCTTTGTAATATTTTTACCACTAGCGATTTCCATGTCTCTAATTATTAAATATTCCATTGCGGGAGTAATTTTAGAAAAACAAAGTTTTGTTGTCGCCTCAGAATCCGGCTATAGATTGTTCTGTAAAAATTGGTTAGTTAGTTTAGAAATGGCCATTCTTTTATTCTTAATAAATTTTTTAACTAGTCTACTAGCCATCTTTGTTTTATCAGTCGTGCTTCTACCAATTATCTTAACCCTAATCATCTTTAATCTGATGGTTCCTCTTTATTTAACAATTGCCGTTTCATTTTTAATTATAATCGTCACGGCCGCTATTTTAATGACTTTCCAGACTGCGACTTGGACCATTCTATTCTTAGAGTTAAAAGGAAACGGCGTTAAAGCTAAATTAGAAAGAATCTTCGATAAAAAAATTAAGAATCGCAAAACCAAAAAATAACCTTAACTTCTGATTATGAGTGATTTGACCTCTATTGATAATTTAATTCATGACGATTTACCCGAAGAGGGCTCCGTCTTGGATAAATTTTCTAAAAAACAAGACGAAATAAAAGCCAAAGAAATCGAGAGATCAACCGAGCGTCAAGCCGGCGCACTCGGTTTTCTTTATATAAATCTAGTTGGCTATCCGATTAGCCCCGATGCTTTAGCTTTGATTGATGAAGAAACTTCTAAAAAATTAGGGGTTATTTGTTTTTATTATGATGGTCAGAATGTCCAATTTGGCACCACCCGAATGAACCAGCCAGTTATAGATCTAATTAAAGATTTGTCAGAAAGATATTTTTCTAAAAGTTCTACCTTTTTAATTTCTAAAAATAGTTTTGAACACGCCTTTGAACTCTATAAAACTTTGCCTAAAGTTAAGCCTTACGAAGGCTTAGTAGAAATAAGTGAAGAAAAATTAAATCAATTTGAAAAAGAATTAACTGATTACCACTTACTTAATGAGAAGATTAACAATGTTAACATATCTGACGTGGTAACTTTAATGTTGGCTGCGGCCATTAAAATAGACGCCAGCGATATTCACGTTGAGGCCGAAGAAAGGGGTGCTGTTATCCGGTTGAGAATCGACGGTGTTCTACAAGAAGCAGCGGTAATTACCGGCGGCAAGTGGCAAAAAATAGCTACTCGCGTCAAAATTCTCGCTAAAGTAAAAATTAATATTACCGATAAACCCCAGGATGGACGTTTTAGTATTGGCTTGTCCGATAGGCGACTTGATGTCCGAGCTTCTTTTTTACCGACCAACTATGGCGAAAGCGTGGTTTTACGTTTACTCGACTCTTCGGCCACCGCTCTTGAATTTGAAGAGCTAGGTATTAGAACTGAAGTTTTTGAAATTTTAAAACAAGAGATAACTAAACCAAATGGTTTAATTCTAACTACCGGTCCGACCGGATCCGGGAAAACCACTTCACTTTACGCCATTGTTAATAAGCTAAATCGACCAGGAACTAAGATTATTACCTTAGAAGACCCGATCGAATATCAACTGGTCGGTATAAACCAAAGTCAGGTTGACACCTCTAAAGGTTATTCTTTTTCTGATGGCTTACGTTCAATTTTACGCCAAGACCCTAACGTTTTAATGATTGGTGAAATTAGAGACTTAGAAACAGCCGAAATTGCTGTGCAAGCCTCAATTACCGGTCATTTAGTTTTATCTACTTTACACACCAATGATGCCGCCGGCGTAATTCCTCGTTTAATTGATCTTGGAGTTAAGCCTTATTTTTTAGTGCCCTCAATTAATGCCGTAATCGGACAAAGATTAGTGCGCCGCCTATGCGTCCACTGCAAAACTGAACACGTTTTAAAAGTTGAAGAAAAAGAATTGGTCAATAAAATCCTATCGGTTATTTCTCCAAAATCTGGCGTTAGCGTTCCTAATGATTTGCCGGTTATCTATAAGGCTGGTCCTGGTTGTGCGCTCTGTAATTATACCGGATACAAAAAACGTTTAGGTATTTATGAAATATTTACGATGGCAGATAACATTAAGCAATTAACCATTGATAAGGCGCCATCTTTTAAAATCTTACAGCAAGCGATTGAAAATGGCATGATTACTATGCTCCAAGATGGTGTTCTTAAATGTTTCGACGGCATTACCTCTCTTGAAGAAGTTTACCGAGTAATTGGTAATTTTGATTATGTAAACGAGCTTTATGATATTGTAATTTCTCAAACTATCGGCCGAGGTTTAAATATCGGCGACGAAGTCTTAACGAAAGCTAAGACTCTCAGCCAAGACGTCGGACAAATGGCCGAGTTCATGAAAAAGATACCATCCAAAGAAGTCATCACTTTAATTATGGCGCTAGCGATACAAAGTAGCGCCGGTGATATACATATTGAACCTAATGACTCTGGTGTTAAAGTTCGTTTTCGAATTGACGGCGTCTTACATGATGTCGTTACTCTGCCAATATCTGCCTACCTACCAGTTCTCTCAGAAATAAAAATCTTAGCCGGATTTGCCACTAACGTTAAGATGGCGACTCTAGACGGCCGTTTTAGCTTGCGTCTAAGCGACCGTAAAATGGATTGTCGGTTATCAATAATTTCTGGCGGATACGGCGAAACTATTGTTATTCGTTTACTCGCTGATTCAGCGGCCAGTTTAAATATGGAAACTTTGGGCATTACTTCAGTGGCCTTAAATTCTTTGCAAGGAGCTATTAAAAAAACTAAGGGGATTATTATTACCACTGGACCAACCGGATCCGGTAAAACCACCACCCTCTATAGCATTTTAAATCGAATAAATAAGCCTGACGTTAAAATTATTACCGTTGAAGATCCAATTGAATATCAATTACCAGGAATTATGCAAACCCAGATAGACACCAACCATGGTTACACTTTTGCCTCGGCGATGCGCTCGTTGCTGCGCCAAAATCCGAATATCATGATGATCGGTGAAATTCGTGATAATGAAACTGCCAAGATTGCTATCGAGGCCGCCTCAACTGGACACTTAGTCTTATCGACCTTGCACGCTAACAGCGCGGCCGGAGCCATCTCTCGATTTTCTGGATTAGGTGTTGAAAGACAGGCGCTAGCCAACTCTTTAGAATTTGCTATTGGACAGAGATTAGTTCGTAAACTATGTCCTTACTGCAAAAAACCGGCAACCGTAGATGAAGAAACTATTAATCGAGTGCGAGGCATTTTAAGTCAAATCAATAATCCAAACATTCTTATCCCTAAAGAATTAAATTTTTTTACCAGTACTGGCTGCGATAAGTGTAGTAATATTGGATATAAGGGCCGAATTGGTTTATATGAAACGATTAATATCAGTCCAGACATTCAAAAACTTATCCAAAATCCAGATATGACCGACTATGAGATAGAACAAGCCGCCGTTAAAAACGGAACTGTTCCGATGGTTTGTGATGGCATTCTAAAAGCCCTGATTGGCGAAACTAGTTTGGATGAGGTCTTCAGAGTAATTTAAAGTAAAACAAAAATATGATAAATAATAAATTTATTACCGAACTAAAGAATGACTATAAAAATCAGGAAGCCCAGCGTCGGCAAATTATCGCCCTAGCTAATGATGTTTTATTTTATTCCAAGAAAGCTATCTTCGCCCTACATCGCAATGAAATAAAAGTAGCCGATACTAAGTTGAAAGAAATGGAGGACGTGCTAATTCAGCTTGAAAAGAAATTCAGCTTGAAAAGAATTGAGAAAGAAGGCGCCTATCGGGCCGCAATTGAAGAATATGTGGAAGCTAAACTTTTATCCTTAGTTATTAAGGGTGAAAAAATAGACCGAATCAAAAAATTAAAGTTAGACAACGACGCCTACCTAGGGGGTATTTGCGACTTACTCGGCGAACTAGTGAGAAAAGCCACCAATGAGGCCGCCTCGGGAAATTTTGATCAAGTTGAAATAATTAAAAAATTATCAAACGATATCATGGATCAACTGATAGATTTTGATATGACCGGTTATCTACGCACCAAGTACGACCAAGCTCGAGGGCATTTGCGCAAGTTAGAACAAATGGCCTATGAAATAAAATTAAGAACAAACGGATGAAAATAGTAATTTTTTCCGACCTACACGATAATATCCCTAATCTTGATATTCTACTAACCTGGATTAGCTCTAATAAAATTACCAAGTTAGTCTTTTGTGGCGACATGGCCCACTTTGAAACACTAGAATATTTGCGCCATAAATTTAGTGGAGAATTATTTTTAGTCGGAGGTAACGCTGACTCCTTCTACGCTAAGGATGTTAGGAAATTAAAAAAAATAAACTACGATGAACAACGACTAGAATTTAAAATTGAAAATCAAAAAATACTGATCACTCATAAACCAGCTGATTTAAAAAAATATTTGGCCGAAAACAGCAGCTATGATTTTGCTTTCCACGGGCACACCCACAAACCCTGGATGGCCAAAGAAAATGGTCTTATTATCGCTAACCCCGGAACACTTAGCGAAGTGTTTAGCAAATCATCTTTTGCTCTGCTAGATACTAAAACTGGGAAATTGGAACTTAAAATACTTGAGAAAACCCTATAAAAAATCATCCGCTCTGGCGGATGATTTTTAAATTACATCATTTTCTTTAAATACTGACCGGTATAACTTTCTTTTACTTTAGCGACTTGAGCCGGCAAACCAGCGGCCACTACTAAACCGCCTTTATCGCCACCGCCAGGGCCCATATCGATAATCCAATCAACTGCTTTAATCACATCTAAATTATGTTCAATAATTAAAACAGTATTACCCTGATCGACTAATAAATTTAGAACATGGAGGAGGCGATCAATATCCGCGAAGTGCAAACCAGTCGTCGGTTCATCTAAAATATATAAAGTTTTTCCGGTTGCTCGGCGCGATAGTTCCGTGGCCAATTTAATTCTTTGAGCTTCGCCACCGGAAAAAGTAGTGGCCGCCTGTCCCAATCTAATATAACCTAAGCCCACCTGATTTAAAGTTTCTAGTTTATGATACAAAGCTGATTGGTCACGGAAAAATGACATCGCTTCCTTAACAGTCATATTTAAAACTTCATATATATTTTTACCCTGATATTTAACGGCCAGGACTCTCGATTTAAAACGTTGCCCATCACAAACGTCACAAGTCAAATAAACATCGGACAAGAATTGCATCTCAACTTTAATCACGCCATCACCGGAACAATTTTCACAGCGACCACCAGGAACATTAAAAGAAAAATGACCAGCCTCAAGACCTCTCATTTTAGCTTCCGGCAGACTGGCATATAAATCACGGATATAAGTAAATAAGCCCGTATAGGTGGCCGGGTTTGAGCGAGGAGTTCGCCCAATTGGCGACTGATCAATATCAATTACTTTATCAATATTCTCTAGTCCTAATATTTCTTTATGTTTTCCGGGCTCTAGTTTAGCGCGATAAAATTTCTTATTAAGTGCGTTAGCTAAAATATCACTCATTAAAGTCGACTTCCCTGACCCGGAAACGCCGGTAATAGCTACCAACTTTCCCAAAGGAATTTCCACGTCAATATTCTTTAGGTTATGTTCAGTTGCGCCCACTATCTTAATAAAACGTCCACTGTCTTTGTGGGTAATACCTCTAACTTTAATCGATTTACGACCAGCTAAATAATCGCCAGTTAGTGACTCAGGACAATTTTTAATTTCTTCTGGCACTCCAGAAAAAATTACTTCACCACCGTATTCACCGGCCCCAGGACCAATATCAATTAAATAATCAGCAGCTAACATCGTAGTTTCATCATGCTCTACTACAATAACCGTATTACCATTATCTCTTAAATGCTTAAGAGTTTCGATTAATTTATCATTGTCTCGTTGATGCAAACCGATTGAAGGTTCATCTAGTACATACAAAACTCCACTTAGAGTTGAACCAACTTGAGTCGCAAGTCTGATACGTTGAGCTTCGCCCCCTGATAAACTGGCCGCACCTCGAGAGAGAGTTAGATAATCTAAACCGACTTTTGATAAAAATTCTAAATTTTTCAGAACCTCTTTCATAATAGGCTCAACAACTACTGTTTTTCCGTTAAACGATTTATCATCTACTTGCCACAAACCAAATACTTCTTTTAGCTTCTCAATATTTAAATTAGAAAGCTCTGCAATATTATAATTTTTTACTTTAACCGACAGGGCTTCGGGTCGTAGCCGAGTACCAGAACAATCCGAGCAACAAGATAAATGCATCACCTTTTCAATCTCTTGTTTTACAAAATTGGACTTAGTGGCATTATATTTAATCATCAAATAATCAATGAGGCCACCAAAAAAATTATCACCGTGCAAAAGCGCCTTTTTTTGATTTGGATTTAAATTCTTAATTTGCGTATCTAAATCAAAGCCGTTTCTCTCTCCTAGTTTTTTAAGATCGGAGAGTAAACAAATTTGTGTGTTCGAGTTTGTATGAGCCAAAGATTTAATGGCCCCCTGATTAATACTAAGATTATTATTAAAAATTAATTCTTCATCAATTTCCAATTTAGTTCCCAGGCCGCCGCAAGCGGGGCAAGCGCCATAGCTAGAATTAAAGGAGAAATCCCGAGACTCGAGTTCTGTCCTTTTAAAATCACATGTTTGGCAAACATAAAACAAGGTCTTATCTTTAGCTTCTGGGTTTTTTTTACCATTATCAGAAACCAAGCTTTCTTTTTTTAATTTGCTCTGGCATTTTGGACAATAAGAAACACCTACCTTGGAATAAAGCAGGCGCAAATAATCATAAATTTCCGTAATTGTTCCCACTGTGGAACGAGGATTATTACCAACTGTCCGCTGATCAATGGAAATTGCTGGAGATAAGCCTTCAATAATATCCACATCCGGCTTATCCATTAAGCCAACAAATTGCCGTGCGTAAGAAGATAGAGATTCAACATAGCGTCGCTGACCCTCAGCGTAAATGGTATCAAAAGCCAAAGACGATTTACCGGAACCAGAAAGACCGGTGATGACCACTAATTTATTACGAGGAATGTCCAGGTTAATGTTTTTTAAGTTGTTGGCCCTGGCCCCACGAATTTTTATAAAATCGGATGACATTTTGTTTTAAAAAATAGTTTTAGTTAGCCTCCATAATAGCGCAACACTGCTAAAAAAACAAGCCCCCGACTATTTAAAGTCAGGGGGCCGAAAATATCTTAAAAAATTGGATAAAAAAGTTTAAAAATAGAAATCAAAAAGCGATCCCACCAAAATATTTTTTGATTCTTTGGCAAGAATAAAACCGCCTCATTTCTCCACTTGTTAATCAGGTGGCTTAGACTGCTAATAATATCTTTTTGTCTAAAAAATATGCCCGCCTCCATATTTAAACCAAAAGACAGTACATCTAGATTCTGAGAGCCAATAACCCCCTCTTCACCGTCAACCAACATTAATTTAGCGTGAGTCATTATTGGCATGAAATAACATTTAACGCCAAAATCAGACATGCGGCAGGCATTAAGATAGTTAATTTTATTGAGAGCAAAAATGTCAGTCACCTGCGGCATGATTATTTCCACCGACACTCCACGTCGCACAGCGTTATCTAATAAAGCTAAAAGCCAACGAGGCGGCAAGAGATAAGGAGTTACGAGTTGTATAGATTTTTGAGCTTCAATTATTTTAGTGCGGTAATAATTATTTAAATAATAAGAGTGCTGCGTGTTAGACCAATTATCAAGAAACCAGCTCTTAAGGATTTTAGTAAAAGAATAATCGTTATATTGTAAGATTGAAATTTTTTTACCACCGGACATTTTATAGGCGTAAGCAAAAGACTTTAGAATTGGTTTAACAATTTTCCCCTTAAGTCTGATTTGCAAATCGCGCCAATTACGAATTTTTTCTTCAATATTGACGCCACCCAAGAAAGCAATTTTTTTATCAATAATTAAAAATTTACGATGAGTGTGCCTCAACCAATGACTAAAAAAAATAAATTCAATGCCCGCTGCCTTAAGCTCATTGATAGCACTCGATTTAAGTTCGCGGCTGCCGTAGGCATCGGCAATAATCACCACTTCCAAGCCGGAAAGCGCTTTGCTTTTTAGCATTCCCAAAAAATCATGAGTGATTTTTGTGTCATCCAAAAAAATATACATCTCCAGATATATTGATTCTTTGGCCTCGGAAATAGCTTTGAACATGCCATCCCAAGCTTTTTTTGAAGTCGTATAAAAACGATAACGCATAATTATTCTAATATTTTTTTAATGGCTGGCAAACATTTCATGGTTTCTTTATAGCCAACCGCTATCATTTTTTCAATCACACTAGCATTTAAATATTTTTTAAAATCATTAGTTCTGATAAATGAAGAAGTGTCTGGTGAAATAACCACATCAGCAGTTTTAATAGATGACTGGGCTAAATTATATAAGACAATTCGTGTGCTGCGTAAGGCCACATTTACTAGATTGAAGCGCCGGGAAATAAATTCATTTTTATGATATAAATTAACAGCAATTACGACGTCCGCTCCGAGCTCTTTTAAAACTTCGACCGGGACTGGATCGCTCAAACCGCCATCTACAAAACAATGTTGTCTAATTTTAACGGGCTCGAATAAAACCGGAACCGCACAACTAGCCTGAACACTAAAAGCTAGACGTCCTTCCTTAAAAATATTTCCATTCCCCGTAGCCAAATCGGTAGCCACTACTCTAAGAGGAATTTTGGTGTCCGAAAAAAGATGCTTACCAAAAACCCGGTCAACCAGATTTTTAAATTTATCCGTTTTAACCAAACCACCCTTAAGGCCCAAATCGAAAATTGATGGTAATTTATTTTTTGAATTTCCTACAATATCTTTTTTTAGTAAATTCAAATCTTGAAAAAAAGCGTAATGGGCGGCCACTAAAGACCCCACCGAAGAACCGCTAATAAAATCAATTTTAATATTATTTTCCTCTAAGGCCTGCAGGACGCCAATTAAGGCAAAACCTCGAAATCCGCCGCTGCCCAGGGCTAAACCAATTTTTTTTGGATTTTTCATATAGCCTTAAGTATAGCAAAAAATTGCCAATTTTAAAAGGTTAAAATAAAAAATTATTTTAAGCTTTTTAAGTATGCTATACTAATAAAATATGGAAAACATCAACAAACAATACGCTCGGTTAGGGCGCAAAACCTTAAATCTACTTATTCTAAAAAGGTCTGCCAATCTGTTATTTTTTTTATGCTTGCTGCTTCTAATATTTATCAGTTGGAATTTCATTCCTAGTGAGTATCTGCCAATCGCTAACTGGGCAGTAACCAGCCTAACCGCCCTATTTCTGCTTTACGGATTAACAATATTTTTTCTGGGCTGGCTGGAATATAAACATTACAAAATTTTTATCACCGACGAAACTGTCGTAATTTATCGGGGTTTGTTTAGTAAAGAAGAAATTGGCCTACCTTTTCGTCGCATCAAACAGGCGGATATTAAAAGAAGTTTAATAGATCAAGTCTTCGGGGTGAGTAGCATTTATTTAACTATTATTGGTGAGGAAGATAATGTTGCTAAAAACGTCATCGCCCTTCCCTTAATAGAGAAAAAATTGGCCCAGGAAATTCAAGATATAATTTTAAAAAAAGCCGAGGTAGAAGAAATAAATATTAACCCCAATAATAAATAACAAATTTTCCCATGCATAAAAGCGAACTATCTAGCGCCGGTAAAAAATCTTCTTTAGCTGATATCATCTTGGGTGGCCAAGATGGTTTAGTTAATGTTTTAGGAGTTATCTTAGGAGTTGCGGCCGCGACCAGTAGTTATAAAGTGATTATTGCCGCTGGGATGGCGGCCACTTTTGCTGAAAGTATTTCCATGGCCGCGGTCGCTTTAACTTCTAAAATGGCAGAAAGAGATAATTATTATTCCGAGCTAGGAAGAGAAAAATATGAGATCAAAAAAATGCCTCTACTAGAAAAAAAGGAAGTCAGGGATATTTATAAAACTAAGGGGTTTAAAGGAAAAATATTAAACGACATTGTAAAACATATCACCAGTAATAACGAACAATGGCTCAAGTTCATGATGAAAGAAGAGTTAGAGTTAACCGAGATAAAAAATAAAGACATCTATATTGGCAGTTTTGTGGTGGGATTTTCCGCTCTAGTCGGCTCATTTGTGCCCATTACCCCATTTTTCTTTCTGCCAATAAAATTGGCGATTATTTGGTCTCTGGTGGTTTCCGCTGTCGTTTTAATGCTCATTGGAATTTACAAAGCTAAAGCCACGATTGGTAACCCCTTTAAAACTGGGCTGCAAATGGTTCTGATTGGTATGGGGGCGGCGCTCGCCGGATACTACATTGGACATTTTTTCGGACAATAAAAAATAGGCTAAAAAGCCTATTTTTGTTTGGTAGTCCCTAGGAGAATCGAACTCCTGTTACCAGGATGAAAACCTGGTGTCCTAACCACTAGACGAAGAGACCATTCTTAAATTTTGCATAAAAAAATTTAGAACCACAATCTGGAACTAAATTGTTGGTCTTATTGTATAAATAAAAGCACCTTATGTCAATAGCTATTATTTGCTATTTTTAAATAATAAAAAAGCCGGCTTTTAAGTCTTACCCTTGAAGACTGAAAAAGCCGGCGTCAAATTATCTCAGTAATAGTTGTTGATTGGTGGCGGTGATAAAAACCTCGTTGTTACCTAGAAGCAAAACCTGGGATTTAACCAATACGCCCATGGCTGAGCCGTTGTTAATTAGTATTTCTTTATTTTCTTTCCGATGTCTAAACTGTGACAACGGGAAACTTAATAATTCGGCCTGATCCTCACCAAAAGTTGTAAGATCGCCGACTTTTTGCGGGTGTATTGGGAAGACTACCCTGGTACTATTACACCTTAGATACCAATGCCCTGTCTTAACCTGGTCACCAAAGGCATCGGTCACTTGAGCCGAATCAACAAAACCCAAGAACTTAAAGACCAGAAATTTCTTCTGCATTTCCTGTTCACAGGTGTAAATCTTTGACAAAGGCAACGCAGGTTCCTTTTTCTTAATAAAAACGACTGCCACTATTATCGCCGCTACCGCTGGCAATAAAAAAAGAAAGTAGGGTTTTTTCATCATTTACAATTTTTTAAATTTTTAAATAATTTACTGACTAAATTATATCATTTTATCTTAATTATGTCAACAGCGGCATTGCCTTTTCCCAAAAATCATTTACAATTACTTTATGCTTATACTAGGAATTGAATCTAGTTGTGACGAAACGGCAGCGGCCGTAGTTGAAATTAACCAAAAGAATGGTAAATCAAAGACTTTATCCAATATCATTTCTTCACAAATCGAGATTCATCAAAAATATGGTGGCGTTATTCCCGAGATAGCAGCTCGAGAACACGTGTTAAATGTGTTGCCAGTGATTCATGAGGCTTTAGAAAAGGCTGGAATAAACCACAAAAAAATTGAGGCAATCGCAGTCACTAAAGGGCCGGGATTAATTACCTCACTAATTACCGGGCTAGAAACTGCTCGAACTTTAGCGTATGTTTGGAATAAGCCACTTATCGGAGTTAATCACATTGCCGGGCATATTTATTCTGATTTCTTAGAACTCAAACAAAAAATTATCTTCCCTTTGGTCGTGCTAACCGTCTCTGGTGGGCATACTAATTTAGTTTTAATGAAAGATTATAATACCTTTAAAATTGTCGGCGAAACTCGAGACGACGCCGCTGGTGAAGCCTACGATAAAGGGGCTAAAATGCTAGAATTAGGCTACCCAGGCGGTCCAATTATTTCCAAATATGCCAAAATTTTCAGTGAGACCGGCCAAGTGTCAAAAATTATCTTACCGCGCCCGCTGATTGGTAATGGCTTAGATTTTTCTTTTTCCGGACTTAAAACCTCCCTGCTCTATCAATTGCAAAAAGATAAGGATTGGAAAAACCGGGTAGCCGAATATTGTTTTGCTTACCAAGAAGCCATCATCGATGTTTTGAGTCGCAAAACCATGGCGGCAGCCAAAAAATATGGAGCTAAAACGATCATGCTATCTGGTGGCGTCTCAGCTAATACTGAACTTAGGCTATATTTAGCCAAAAAAGTTTCCCAAGAATTACCTCAAAACCCACTAATCGTGCCTCAGTTAGCTTACACTACCGATAACGCCGCCATGATTGCTCTGGCCGGATACTACGCCCTGCAAAGCCAGCCTAAAACCTCTTGGCAGAAATTAAAAGTTGATGTAAACTTTGGTTTGTAAAGAAGACTACGGTTCGGTGGTGAAGTGGTCTAACACTGCAGTTTGCAAAACTGCCATTCGTGGGTTCGACTCCCACCCGAACCTCTTGCTAAAAAAATCGATTCAAGCCACTTGAATCGATTTTTTATTTAACAGCTAGTGTCTAATCTGTGGATAACTTGTGTTTTTCTTTTTTAAAATTATATTTTTGTCCACTAAAGACTGGACTTTGGTTCCTAAAAACAACAAAATTACACATCTGGCAAAAGATGTTATTTGTTTAATATTAGTAAAAAGTATTTAAATAAGGCTAAGTTTTCAACAATTAGTTGACAGGCTGTTGCTAGCTTAATAAAAAAATGTTAAAATATGCACAGATAAGTTAGTAAATTTTTCTTATCTGTAATTAAGAAGTGTTCATTTACGTTCTTTGCTACCATCACAACTGAATAATACTACAAAGAAATCGTTCTTTACGTTCATTTTTAAAACAAAATTTTCTCAACTAACCCAGAAAAATTACCAATGTTAGAGTGGTAAAAGCTAATTGGGTATACAGACAACAAAATTAAGATTTGATTCTAGATACAATATCAAAAAATTAAACTTTTATTTTCTTTAGCTTCTGTCTACCAAGAGTTGGTGAGAAAAATGCTTCAGAATCTAACATGAGGCCTATTTTCTTTTGCTTTCAGCCCTTTTTTCTCTTTTTACAAAAAAAGGAGTTACAAAGGCGGCAAAACGAAATGAGGTCTAGACGCGCCCCTATAAACAATTATTTTATATTTTATATATAAAAGTGGGCCATCTGGGCCTCTTTTTATTTTCTAAAAAGTCTGCTTAAATATATGAAGGCTAATTAATAATATTTTTACATATGTCATTATCCATCGGAATTGTCGGTTTACCTAATGTTGGCAAATCATCCCTATTTAACGTTCTAACAAAAAAGGGTGTTGACGCTGCAAATTATCCTTTTTGCACCATCGATCCTAACGTTGGGGTTGTTAAGGTGCCCGATTTTCGCTTGGACAAGTTAGCCGAAGTCTCAAAACCCTTAAAAATTATTCCAACGACCATTGAATTTGTTGACATTGCCGGATTAGTGGCCGGTGCTAGCAAAGGCGAAGGCTTGGGTAATAAATTTTTGGCTCACATTAGAGAATGCGATGCTATTTGCGAGGTTGTCCGTGATTTTAAAGACAAAGACATTATTCATGTTAATAATAAAATTGACCCCGAAAGCGACAAGGAAACTATAAATATGGAGCTAATATTTGCTGATTTGGCGACCATTGAAAAACGTCTGGATAAAGCCAAAAGAGAAGAGAGAAGTGGCAACAAAGAAACAATCGCTGAAGCTAGGATTTTACAAATGATTTTTGACGCCTTATCTATAGGAAATCCGGTTCGTAATTTAGAATTTTCTGACGCTGATCAGCCATTTGTTAAATCACTCTGTCTGTTAACTATAAAACCGATTATTTATTTACTAAATGTTGACGAGGGGTACGGTGGAGAAACGGTTTTACAAAACATTAATGAGCAAGTGATCGCGGTTAATGTAAAAATGGAAGCCGAAATTGCGGCTTTACCAGAAGAGGAGCAGGCCGAATACGTTAAAGAACTTGGTTTAGAGCAAAGTGGTTTAGATAAATTAATCTCTGCCGCTTACAAAATATTGGGACTTGATACTTTTTTTACCACCGGAGCCGATGAAAGTCGCGCCTGGACCATTAAATCCGGAACTAAAGCACCATATGCAGCCGGCGTCATTCACACCGATTTTATAAAAGGCTTTGTCCGTGCTGAGGTTATCAGGTGGGATAAATTCGTCGAAGTTGGTAGTGATGTAAAGGCCAGAGAACTGGGTTTAATTAGAACTGAAGGAAAAGATTATACCGTGGCTGATGGTGATGTCTGTAATTTCTTAATTAATAAATAGGCTTTTTTTATTGATAAACATTAGCGGAGCGCTAAAATAAAAGCCTGAGATTAAAATTGAGTAACGAGGCGCCTGAACACCTACAACCAATATAATACAGGGAAGACCTGAGTCAAAAATCCAGAGTTCATTGAGAATTCTGGTTTTTTTATTATCATTGACATATTTACTAAAAAATACTAATCTATTCTGAAGTCCACACACAGGGTGGATAATATAATAAGTACTTTAAAAACAACTGACGATGAAAAGAATCCTCGGCGATGTATCCGTTAAAGATTTAGACGGCTGCCTCAAAAAAATTCTGGAGTTGCTTGAAAATAAGCAGCTCGGACATTACTATCTACATCAAATTGGTCAGTTCCTTAGTGAACCTCCGGCCGATGTACTACCTCAAAAATGGCTCAAAGAACTTTCTTACAGATTTGTTTGGGAAAGAGCCGAAGAACACTTTAAAAAAACCAACCAATTATGGTATAACGAGCTGGCGTGGCCGTTTCAGATTTGCGTCCTAGAAATAGGCGGATTAAACAATAAAGCCTTACGTAAAAAATGGCTTCAAAAATTTTCAGATTCTTATCCGGAAAATCAATTAACAGAGTACATTAATGATTTTGATTTATCAGCCGTAACTAAAAAAAGAAAGATTAGGTTAATTAGACTACAAGCTAAACACCTAGGTTTTTCTAATGGGACAGGATTTGAAAAAATAAACTGTAATCACCCACAATTTAGCCTATCCCCTTGTCCGCCAGAGACAGCTTTCTTTATGAGACCTCTAGTCAAAGAGTATTTTGATTCCAATGCCACTCTCTTTGCCGTAGATCATCAGTCGCCAAATATGGTTGATAAAACTAAAAAAATGGTCTTTTATTTTGATAGGCCAAACAAAAATTATGATAATGATCTGTATATGGGTGTCTGGGCCATCACTCCTAAAAGCAGCGGCGGGTCTAACTATCACTGGATTTTTCAATACAACGCACCCGGCAACTAACAAAAACCCCGACTAAAGTGTCGGGGCTTTTTTATTTGTACTTTATTTCTTTTCTAACACTACAATTTCTCGAAACACTTTTTGACCAGCTCGTCCGTAAACAATTGTATTCCGCTGAGTCATTTTTATCAGCGGATTAGTTTTCCATTCTTCTGGAATAGAGCTTTTAATTTCAAACTTATAATAGTCAGGGTTAATTGGTTTATTACCAAAAAACATAGGAAAAATCATCACAGCGCGACCATGGGGCTTTAAAATTTTAGAGAATTCTCTAAGTGATTTAGTATACAAATCTTCAAGTTCAGCTTTAACAATTTTTAAATCATTCCAGCCACGTTGTGGGCCAAGAAAAGGTTCACAGATAATTGCCTCCACGCTTTCCGGTTTAAAAGATTCTGATAACTTAATAGCATTTTTAAGAAAAATATTAGTCTTAACCCCAGTTAAAGCAAATTTATCCTTAAGCCAAGCAATATTTTCCTTTGAATCTTCAATCGCTTTGGGTGATAAATCGGTGCCTGAGACATTATTAAAGCCCATGAGAAGGGCCTCTTGAATAACCGTACCTGAGCCGCAAAAAGGGTCTAAAATAAGACCATTATAATCTTGGGTCTGGGCTAAGTTAATCATAATTTGGGCGACTTTTGGTGGCAGCATTCCGGAAGCATCATCACGATTAGGGCGACCAAAGTCACGCTTACCTAAATCCTTAAAAGCCTGAACAGCTAGAGTGCGACCGACCAAAGTCCGGCCACCATCAGCGGCTAACACGATTTCCACACCCTTGGTTAATAACTTATTTTGTTCCACTACCACGCTAGACAAGTTCTTATCGCGACTCGTAACCAGTCGAGAAGCGACGCCGGCGTCACGCAGTTTTTTCTTTAAAGTTAGTCCAATTGGTGTTAAATTTAAGGGTTGCATGCCATAATCAGAAATACCAAAGTTAAATTTACCAGTACTTTTCTTGCTAACCTTAAGGCACAAAGCCAGCATTGGCTCGTTTAAGTCCTGCTTAGCCGCCACCACTTTCTCAAAGACACCAATTTTAATTGTGCCCCCTAAGTTTTTTATTAGATTTTCGGGGACAATCTCATTGTCAGTCTCCCAAATAAATAGATCTTTATTAATTACCCGTCCATCTTGGCAAGGCAAAACAGCCGTCAGCTCAGCTAAAGATAGGGTGGGATTGTTACCTAAGACAAAAAAGTAAATCATATGTTTCTTACAATACCTTAAATGAATGACTATTGCAATTATGTGAGACTTTTAAATTGACAAAAAATAAAAATAATACTAATATTTAAAGTTAATTAGTCGAACCTTAAAAAAAGAAAAATCATGAATAAACTTAAACCATTTCACGAATCAATCGTGAAAATTATCGAAAATGCGCCGATGGCTGATTTACCTGGGTTATGCAAGGTAATCAAAGCTACAAAAATTTCTTCAAACCATGAGGCAATTATTACAGCCTTGGAGAATAAAATGCCATATATGCACCGTCACGAATACCTTGAGGTAGTTGAATCAGTTTTAAAACAAAAAGTTGGCATTAAAAAATGTATCATTGGCTTAGATTGTTTTAAAACTTTAAAAAGTGATCAGGATATAATCGACACCGAGAACAAAATCTGGAAAGTAATAACCTCTGATTGCCGCGGTCAAAAACGAAGGTTCTTTACGCATTTATTTAGGGATCCTTCGGGCAATTTACGTTATATTTTTCATAATGGCCGATATATGCGCTTTGAAGAAGAAAAAAACACTCCCATCTGTGACGCTTTCATAAAAATATGTTTGCGATAAATAAAAGCCCGCTCCGGAATTAGGAGCGGGCTTTTCTATTTTCCAGACTTCTTAGGCTATTGCAATAATTTAATCTTTGTGCTAAATTAAGCATACAAAAAAATATTTTAATATCTTTTCCACGATCTTAATTCTTAAGGTCAGTTCTCTCCCAGAATTATCTGCGAGAGGGAACTAAGGGTATTCTCTAAACCCCTAAAGTTTTTGGAATACTTAGAGGGTTTTTATTTTAACAATAGGTCTTAACGATTATTTAAATCTAAATAAATAATTTTTGAACCTAATTATTTTACAAACTATGTCAAAAACAAAAGCGTCGGGCATGAGCCGCTATGAAATTATGTTCATTGTCCCAAACAAATTTACCGAAGACGAGGCCAAAACAATTATCGGCCGCGTTGAAAAAATGATTGAGGGGGCTGAAGGAAAAATTGCTTACTCTGAATACTGGGGTAAGAAAAAATTGGCCTATGAAATCAAGCATAATGTCTATGGTTATTATCAATTATACCAATTTGATTTAAATGGTAAGGACTTGGCGAAAATCGATACCGATCTTAGGTTGTCCCACGAAATCTTACGTCACCAAATTCTTAAAGTAACCGTCAAAACTCCGGAAGAATTAGCTAAGGCTAAAGCATCAAGAGAAAAACTTGAAGCTAAGAAAGAAGAAGAGGCGGCTAAGAAAGAAGAGGCCGCTCGTCCTACTAAAAAGGTTGTTGTTAAAGAAGAAAATCGTGCCGAACTTAAAGATTTAGATGAAAAATTAGAAGGTATTTTAAACGCTAAAGATTTGATCTAAATAATAACAAGCGACCCCCTATCGCTTATATAAAAATATGAACTTAAACAAAGCGATGATCATCGGCAATCTAACCCGTGATCCAGAAATGCGCAACACGCCATCTGGTGCTCAAGTAGCTTCATTTAGCGTTGCCACCAGCTTAGTTTGGACTGACCAAAGCGGTCAGCAACAAAAAAAGTCTGAATTCCACAATATCGTAGCTTGGCGAAAATTGGCGGAAATATGCGGCCAATACTTACGCAAAGGTTCTAAAGTTTACGTTGAAGGACGTCTGCAGACCACTGAATGGTCCGGACAAGACAACATTAAAAGATACCGCACGGAGATTGTTTTGGAAAACATGATTATGTTAGATCGCCAAGGAGCTACCGGTGGCGCTCCTAGCAACAATGAATTCCGTAATGATATTCAAGCCGAAGGTCCAATGGATAACGGCCAAGAAGAAGAAATTCGTGTTGAAAATATTCCTTTCTAAAAATTAATTAAAAACAAAAAATAAATATGGCTATCTCAAAAAATAAAGAATGCTATTTTTGCGCAAATAATCTAGATGTTGATTACAAAGATACTAGATCCTTAAGAAAATTCGTCAATTTCTATGTAAAAATTTTACCTGGAAAAAGAACTGGCGTTTGTGCGTGGCACCAAAGAAAACTTTCGGAAGCAATTAAACGTGCCCGAATCATGGCTTTGCTTGCTCACACCCATCGCTAATTATTAATTACTGAAAAATTACTATGCTAAGTATCAGTGAAATCAAAATCGGTAAGGTGATTAAAATAAATAATCAGCCTTACGTTATTACTAAAACCGATCATCACAAGATGGGCCGCGGTGGCGCCGTTCTTAAGACTAAATTACGTAACTTAATTGATGGTCGCGTGCTCGAACAAACCTTTCAAGGAGTCCAACAAGCCGAAGAAGCCGAAACGGAAACTAAAAAAGCTAATTTCTTATATAAAGATGCGATCGATGCTTACTTCATGGATAACGAATCCTATGAACAATTCACTTTAGTTTTAGAAGATTTAGGCGATCAACCTAAGTTCTTAAAAGACGGCACCGATGTTTCTGTTTTATATTTCGAAGGCAAACCGGTCACAATTCAGTTGCCAATCAAACTTGATTTTAAGGTTGTTTCCGCCCCCCCTGGAGTAAAAGGCAATTCCGCCGGCAATGTTAATAAACAAGTAGAAATTGAAACTGGCGCCATTATCAACGTTCCGATGTTTATTGAAGAAGGTGAAGTTATTAGAATTAATACCGATACCGGAGAATACGTCGAGCGAGCTACTAAGTAAAACTCGTCTATAAAAAAACCGTCACTAGTTACTAGGGCGGTTTTTTGTTAGAAACGTTTTTGATGTTATAATACCTTCATATGACAATACTTATAGTCGCCTTTTTAATCTTATTTACCCTTCTAGCCTGGAAACGCTTAGATTTAGCCGTGTTACTTATTATAGCCGGCACGCCGCTATATCTGCTGCGCTTTAGTGTGATTGGGATGCCAACCACTATTTTAGAGGCCATGATTTTAATCGCTTTTGCTATTTGGTTTATAGTTTATGACGGTGCCAAAATAAAAACCCTATTAAAAAAAACCGGACGAACCCCCTATCCTTATAAATGGGAAATGATTGCGGTTTTAATTATTTCCTGGGCAGCCATTATTGTGACTGGAATTAGCCACGAAGCTTTAGGAACCTGGAAAGCTTATTTTTTTGAACCGTTACTTCTCTTTATATTAATCATAAATCTGTTCTCCAGTACCAGTGGGCGAAAAAAAATTATCATTGCTTTGGCCGCTTCAGCTCTAACTGTTTCGCTGTTTGCCATCTACCAAAAAATTACCGGACAGTTTATTTTAAATCCTTTTTGGGCCGCCGAGAATACTCGTCGGGTTGTGTCTTTTTTTGGTTATCCAAATGCTGTCGGATTATTTTTATCCCCACTAATTATGATTTTTGTTGGTTATTTTTTTAGTAAACCAAAGTTATCGGAAAAAATATTTCTAGCAATAACGATTTTCTCATCACTTTTAGCCATCATTTTTGCACAGTCATCTGGAGCCATAATCGGTTTAGTCGCGGCCAGTTCTATCTTTATGTTACTGGCTAATAAAAAATCAAGAATTAGCGCTTTTATCTTGGCGGCAATTACTATGATTGCTATTTTTAACTATACCCCCTTAAAACAACTAGCTCTAGAAAAATTTACTCTAAATAAATTATCTGGTCAGATACGACAAGAGCAATGGACTGAAACCAAAAAAATGTTGGCCGCTGGCCACTGGTTTCAAGGAGCGGGGCTGAGTAATTACCAAAAGACTGTTGCCCCGTATCACCAAGAAGGAATATTTCTAAAAAATGATGATCCAAATTGGTTAGAAAAAATCAGAACCTCGGCTGAATTTCGCAAACAAATGTGGCAACCAACAGAAATCTATATGTATCCTCATAATATTTTCCTAAATTTCTGGAGCGAGCTGGGAATCTTAGGCGCCTTGTTATTTTGCTGGATTATTGCTAAGTTTCTATGGCAATCTGGTCGTTTTTTCTTGAAAGAAAAAAGTCGCCCGGAACGATTTATCGCCTTGGGGCTGCTGGCCTCCATGATTGTTTTAGTGGTTCACGGACTAGTTGACGTCCCTTATTTTAAAAATGACCTCTCCGTCTTATTCTGGATTAGCATTGCCCTTTTAAGCGGATTAAATTTAAAACCAAATGAAAAGAATTCTGCAAAAATTAATAGCTGAATCTGGATATTGTTCTCGTCGCGCCGCTGAAGAATTAATCAACCGTGGACAAGTTAAACTTAACGGTGTTTTAGCGAAACCGGGCGATATGGCTGATGACGACGACAAGGTTAAAGTTCGCGGACAAGTTATCGGCGCCCCTAGGGAAAAAGTTTATATCAAGATGAATAAACCCATTGGCTATACCTGTACTAACCGCCAATTTAAAGGTGAAAAAAATATTTTTGAACTTGCCGAATCGCTGCCTAGCGGTGTTTTCACTATTGGCCGCCTAGATAAAAATAGTCGCGGTTTAATCTTAATTACTAATGATGGTGATTTGACTCTAAAATTAACCCACCCCAGACATGCTCACGAAAAAGTTTACGAAATAAAAGTCCGATCCGATGTCACTGATTTAAGCGCCCAAAAAGCCAAAGAAGTTTTTATCAAAGGCGTCCCGTTTAATGAAGATGAGGGAATTGCCAAAGCTAAAAAAGTCGATTATTTAGGTGAAGGTTTTTTTAGACTAGTCTTATGTGAAGGAAAGAAGCGCCAGATTAGACGAATGTTCGAGTGGGCTGGTCTAAGAGTTATTGATTTAAAAAGAGTTAGCTTTGCTGGATTAGAGCTTGGTAGTCTGCCAGAGGGTAAGTGGGGTTATCTTAATAAAGCTGAGATTGAACGATTAAAAAAATTAGCTTAATATATTTATAGCCGAAGGTCGGCTAAATTGGAGGAGTCGCATAGCCCGGTTGATTGCGCCGCATTCGAAACGCGGTATACCTGTCAAAAGGTATCAAGGGTTCGAATCCCTTCTCCTCCGCCAATGAAATGAAAAAAGTTACTTTAACAAGAAAATTATTAAACATGGAAGAACTACGTCAATTAGCAGACAGTCCTATTTGGGATCAAGGTGAAACTAAGGGGCTTTACAGATTTCCGCTACCACTAAATCAAGACTTTGAAGCGACTGGAAAATCTTTGGCCATCGGTATCCCTCAAGACGAGGTCTATATTATCGGCCCCTATTACGCAGCCAAGAGTCCAGAGTCACATCTTAGCCCTTTTAAGTGGGCTATTGATTTTTTAGTACCAGATGGCACTGGTATTTTAGCCGCTGAGGACGGAAAGATTATTGAGGCCGTTGATCATTTCAATAATTGGGGCGACTCCGAAGACTTTAGGGATCAGTTAAATTATTTAACGATCCAGCATTCTAACGGGGAGTATTCCCAGTACTGTCATTTAGCTCCGCAATCATTTAGACAGCAAGGTCTAAAAGTTGGCGACCGAGTCAAAAAGGGCGATTGTGTTGCTCGGGTAGGAAAAACTGGCTGGACAGATAGAGATCATCTGCATTTTATTGTGTTTAAAGTTGAGCCATTAATTGGCAGCCCATTTAGCTTCTACAGCCTTAAAATTAGATTTGAAGAATAATCTTTAAATTAAAAGACATCCTCACCGATGTCTTTTTTTAATAAAAAAATAAATCTGCTTTTTAAGCAGATTTATTTTAAACGGCGGAATGGACGGGACTCGAACCCGCGACCTCCTGCGTGACAGGCAGGCGCTCTAACCAACTGAGCTACCACTCCATTTTTTAAAAATTGACCAGTTTTTTTGGCTTGTCAACAAACAAATAATAGCAAAGGGCCTATATCTTGTCAAACCCTTATTTTTACCTTATAATAATAGTAAATGAATCAAAGTTTCCGCCTCTGCAAACCAGCGCTTGGCGGATTAATTTTTAAAAATAAAACTATGGAAAAAGAACTGGACCAAGAAGCGATTGAGCAGATTAAAGCCGACCTTCTTGTTAGAAAAAAACAAATTTTAAGCGAGCTTGAAGATATTTCTAAACAGGATAATCATGATGCTGATAACTTGGGTGCAAAATTCCCGGAATACGGCGACAAACCTGATGAGAATGCTCAAGAAATTAGTGATTACACTACTAATGTTATGACCGAGAAAGTTTTAGAAAAAACTCTCGACGACATAAATAGTGCTTTAAAAAGAATCGACGACGGTTCCTATGGTATTTGTAAATATTGTAAGAAACCAATCAGTGCTAAGCGCTTAATGGCTCGACCAGTGGCTAGTGCTTGCATTGCCTGCAAAACAGAATTACAAGAAAATGACTAATCTAATTTCCAACCTGAAAATAAAAAATATAGCCTGGTTAAGCGCCATGGCTATGTTTTTTTTAATCGACCGGTACTTAAAATTTTTAGCCATTACTTTATGGCCAAGTTACCCTAAAAAAATAATTAGCAATTTTTTAACTTTTAATTTTGTCCCTAATTACCACATTGCCTTTTCTTTACCTCTAGGCGGCATTTGGTTAAATATTTTAATATCAATTATTATCCTGACTATTTTATATTATTTAAAATCTGCTTATAAACACCTATCAAAATTGGAAATTATTTCTTTCTCGGGAATAATTCTGGGTGCTACTAGTAATTTAATTGACCGCCTAAAGTATGGCTATGTAATTGATTATTTAGATTTAAAGTGGTTTACAGTCTTTAATCTGTCCGATGCCTTAATTAGTCTAAGCGCCCTAGCGCTACTTATCTACTTAATAAAAAACTCCAAAGAAACTGCGGCTAAGTAACTTCTATTTTTCTGCCCCTAACAACATTTTTAATCTTAATTCTAATCCTATTTTTAGGCCAAACACTTTTTACCTTTTCTGCCCATTCAATTACCACCACTGTGTCTTTTTTTTCCAAGTAATCATCCAACCCGATCATTTTTAAATCACTACCAGAATTTAGACGATAAGCATCGATATGACACAAATGACCTATTTTAGTTTTATATATCTTCATGATATTAAAAGTCGGACTATTTACCTTACCTTTAACCCCTAAGCCTCGAGCCAATCCTTGTGTCAGACAAGTTTTTCCAGCTCCTAGATCTCCGGACAATAAAAAGACTTCGCCGCCTTGGCAATTTTTTCCTAAATTTTCCCCAAAAACAAAGGTTTCTTCTGGGGTGCTAGTAATAAATTGTTTCATATTGATTAATTGTAATGGTAAAAATGACAAAAAACAACCCTACCGGGGTTGTTTTATTGGTACACAAGATTCTATTCATTCGGGCATAAAAAATCCCCAGAAGGGGATCTTTTGTTTTTGTGGGCGCACAAGGATTTACCCCTGCGAGCATAAACTTCGAATCCCTCTGTCTGTCGACAGAAAACAAAAAACAACCCGGAAAAATAGGTTGTTTTTTGTTTTTGTGGGCGCACAAGGATTCGAACCCTGGACCCCTTCGGTGTAAACGAAGTGCTCTAACCAGCTGAGCTATGCGCCCGTCAAGGCAGAATACTGCCATTTTTTTAAAGCTTGTGGTGGGCGAAAGAGGATTTGAACCTCCACAGCCTTGCGGCCACAAGCCCCTCAAGCTTGCGTGTCTACCAATTTCACCATCCGCCCAGAACTCCGTAGAATATACGGATTTTGCAATCTATTAGCGAACCACTGTTTCTTTAAGTCTCTTTTTATAACCCTTCTTTAAGAAAGTAAGTTTAGCACGTTTTACTTCGGCTTTTTTCTTAACTTCAACTTTGGTAATCGTTGGTAAATTCAAAGGAAATATTTTTTCCACACCAACACCGTCGGAAACCTTACGAACTGTAATAGTCGCACCAATTTCTTTATTATGTTTTCTGGCAATAATAATACCTTCAAAATACTGAACTCTTTCCTTTTCTTCACCCTTGGAATTCAATTCTTTAATTTTTTGATACACTCTGACGGTTAGACCAGGTTTGAGTTCCATTTCCTTGTCTGTAACGCTTTCGGCCAGAGTAGCTTTTTTTTCAGCCATATTAGTATAAAATTTCATAAACGAGATGTTTAAATCTCGTTTAGCTTAATAAATATTTTTAGTCTTGTTTAATATTATAATTAAATTATTAGCTTGTCAATGGCTGGTTTTTCGCTAAAGCCTCTTTAATTATCAAATAAGCCTGATCGAAGGTTTCGTCCGGGCTAATTTTAGTGGTATCAATCACATAATCATAGTTATTTAAGTCATAAGTATCGATACCAAAAATCTTTAAATAGCGCTTCCTGTCGCTAGCTTTACGAGCTTTAACACTCGATAAAACGTCATCAAAGGTTTCCATCAAATGATCTTCTCCTTTACGATTCGCTAAAAAAATCCTTTTTGCCCCCTCTTCATCACTAACATCAATGTAAAATTTTAATGACTGCGGAATCAGGTACCAAGAAGTGCGCCCCTCAATAATAAAGTTATCCTCCGTTTCACCTAGTTTTTTTTGATAATTATCAACCTCTAAATCAGTTTGTGAGTCAGTTTCACCTAATAAATTATATTCCGCCAAAGTAAGCCCTCTTTTAGCGGCCGCCTCTCGCCTTAAACCACCCATATAATAACGAGGCCAGCCCAGAGTTTCGGCCAAACGTTTAGCTAAAGTGCTTTTTCCCGATCCTTGATTGCCGCCAATTGAAATAATCATGTTTATTGTCTTTTAGGTGATAACAGTTTATTATATAATTATCATAAAACAATGAAAGCATAAGCGCAACTGTTTTTTAGTCTACATTTATTTAATTAATTATGTATTTAGAAAAATTAGAAATTCAAGGATTTAAATCTTTCGCCAATAAAAATAAACTTATTTTCCCGGGATTAATTAGCGGCGGCAAACGAGGTCTTACTTCCGTCGTCGGCCCTAACGGGTCCGGCAAATCAAATATTGCTGATGCGATTCGCTGGGTACTCGGAGAACAAAGCCTCAAAACTTTGCGTGGTAAAAAAAGTGAAGATGTTATCTTTTCCGGATCCGACCAAAAAAACCAGTTAAGCATGGCTGAGGTTTCTTTGATTTTAAACAATGTCGATAAAGAATCTTTGAGAGTATTTGAAGAAATTAAAGTAGACGGCGAAGAAATTAAAGAAGAATTGGACTTCGACAAAATACGTGAATTTTTAAATGCTGACGAAATTATTATTACCAGAAGAATTTATAGAAATGGCGACAGTGAATATCTGATTAATAATAAAAGGGTTCGTTTAGCCGATATTCAAATGTTACTCGCCAAAGCAAGTGTCGGACAAAAAACTTATAGCGTTATTGGCCAGGGGATGGTTGAAAATTTCTTAAATACTAACGCTTCCGAACGTAAAGATTTTTTTGATGAAGCTACTGGCGTTAAACAATTTCAAATAAAGCGCGAATCTTCTCTAAATAAATTAGAAGGTAGTTACGAAAATTTACAGCAAGTTGAGATGCTACTCTCAGAAATCCGTCCTCGACTGAAAAGTTTAACCCGTCAAGTTGAAAAACTAAAAAGACGCAGCGAGATTGAAGCTGATTTGGTCCACAATCAATTTAATTATTATAATTTTCTATATCAAGAGGCCAATAATAAGCTTGAAAAATCTAATGCCAAATTTTTAGAACTCGAGAAGATTAAAATTGATCGTGAAGAAAAATTAGCTAAATTAAACGAAGAGTTAAACGCCATTAGAACAACTAATAATTTTCAGGAGATTAATATTTTACAACCACAGCTTAAAGAACTCGAAACGGAAAAAAATCAACTTCTACGTCAACTAGCTAAACTGCAGGCGGAACTCGAGGTTCAGTTAGAGTCCCAAGGCCAGTTTGATGTTTCTTGGCTTAATAATAAATATGGAGAACTTGCTTCTGAATCTGAAAAAATAACTAGCGAGCTTGTTGTTCTAAAAAATAGCCAGAATGATTCATCGGAAAAAATATATCAAGAAGAACTAACTAATATCGAAAAAGAAATCAATAGGGCCTATGAAGTTCGCCGCGAAATCGAGAAAAAAGAAACGGTTAAGAACCAATACCTTAAACAAATAACTAAACTAGAAGCGACTTTGGAGGCCAATTTAGAAGCTCAGGGTCAATTTGATGTTTCTTGGCTTAATAATAAACGCGAAGAACTGTCTTTAGAATTAGAATCTTTAAATAAAGAGATCGAACAACTACAAAAAGAAAATAATCGTGATAACGAAAACACGCTACGCGAAAAACTAAATCAGCTTTTTGACCATTTAAGCCTCTTGAATAAAGAAGTGGAAACAATAAAAAATGAACTAAAAAAACCAGGGGTTGCTAAAAATAACCGTGAAGAAATCAGTCGAATTATTGAGGAGTTTTTAAACCAGCTGGAGTCCATCAAAAAAGAAGCTGATCTAGAGAAAGTTAAAAAGATGGTTGAAGCGGCCAAGAATAATTTTCAAGATCAAATTAGAGAATATTTGGCCGATGAAAATGCCGACAAATTGAACCGAATCAAAGAGATCCAGGATGATATCATCGCTAGCAGCGACAAAAGACAAGCTATCAACAATCAATTAAATGAAGAGCGCTTAAGATTATCTTCGATTAGTGAACGACTGAGACTACTGCAGGATAAAAAAACCCAGAGCGCCAGAGAAATTGCCGATTTAGAAGTTAAGATTGCTAAAAGCCAAATCAAGTTCGACGCGACCGCAATTGAAACTGAAAAAGCCGAGCTACTAAAATTAATAAATATTTCTGAAACTGAAATAAGCCTTTTGTGGCCCCAGAGCCAGACTAGAGATTTGCAGGAAAAAAAACAGGTCACTCAAAATAAGATTAATGAAAATAGATTAAAAATGTCCTCAGCTAGAGAGCGTCTGCGTTTACTCCAAGAAAAAGGCCAACAAATAGATAGAGAAATGGCCGAAATAAAAGTAAAGATTGCTAAAAGCCAAATTAAGTTCGACGCGACCGCAATTGAAACTGAAAAGACTGAGATAAACAAAAAACTAGAAAAGATTAATACCGAAATAAAGGGCTTAGAAGAAAAGATTAATGATTTAAACCAAGCTAAAGAAAAAGAAAAATCTCAAATGTTCGATTTACAGCGCCGGCTCCAAGAGTCTCAAAGTGAAATAACCTCGCTAATGGCCGAACTAAATGATTTACGAATTGAATCCGCCAGGCAAGAAACTAAGTTGGAGGATTTAGAAAATAACATCAGAAACGATGAGCTTAGTATAAGCGAGATTAAAAATCATAAAATCACCGAAGAAATAATTGATACCGCTAAATGGCACAAACGTTTAACTGAATGTAAAAATCAACTAGAATTAATCGGCGGGATCGATCCGGAAACTGAAAAAGAATTTATTGAAACTAAAGAACGCTTTGATTTTTTAAGTAATCAGACTAACGATTTAAACAGTGCCGTAAAATCTTTAGAAAAGATAATCTCCGAACTGGACATAAATATTAAGGATCGCTTTGATCATGAGTTTAAAATAATCTCTGAAAAATTTAGTGAATATTTTAAAATATTATTTAACGGTGGAACGGCTAAAATATTTAAAATTGCCGAAGAAGAAAAAACCCCACCCGACGAACCAGAGATTGCCCAAGCTAATCCCAGTAGCGACAGTTTAAAAAAGATAAAAATTCTTAAAAAGAGAAATGCTCTAGGGCTCTCGGGTATTGAGATCCAAGCCACTCCACCAGGCAAAAAAATTCAAACTATTTCTATGCTATCCGGAGGAGAAAGGGCTTTAACTGCTATTGCCCTAATCTGTGCTATTATCAGCGCCAACCCCTCCCCCTTTGTGGTTCTAGACGAGGTCGATGCCGCACTAGATGAAGCTAATTCCGAACGATTAGCTCAAATTCTAGACGACCTCTCTGACAAAACTCAATTTATTGTCATTACTCATAACCGCGCTTCAATGAAGCGAGCTAATGTACTCTATGGTGTTACCATGCAATCAGATGGTGTTAGCAAATTACTCAGCGTCAAGCTAGAAGAAGTTTCGAGCCGCCAAGACCTAGCTTAAAAAAGATAAAATTAAAACCCGCTATTACCGGCGGGTTTTTGTATTACTTTTTAATGTGTTTTTTGATATAATAAAAATACTTCAATATTAGCCTGCTTAAATTTTAAAATAGCGGGTCTTTAAATTTTATGATCAAAAAAATAACCATTTTTTCACTATTAATGATATTTATTTTGGTCTCTGGGTTTGGTTGTAAAACTACCGATCCACAGACTCAGGCGGCGGTAGCTCCGATTATTTTAACTTTTTGGCAAGCCTATGATGACACCGACGCTTTCACGGAAATAATTTCCAAATACGAGGCTCTTCATCCAAATATTACTGTTGAATACCGTAAATTACGTTATGAGGAATATGAAAATGAACTTTTAAATTCTTGGGCTGAAGATCGTGGTCCAGATATTTTTGCTATCCAAAACACTTGGGTTAAGAAATACCAAACCAAAATTAGCCCGATGCCGGCTTCAATCACCATGGCTTATATGGTGCCAAGCGGAACTTTTCAAAAAACACTTGTACCCCAATTAAAAACTGTTTCCAGTTTAACTGTTCGTGATTTAAAAAATACTTTTGCTGATGTTGTAGCTAGTGATGTAGTTTTAGATGACGGAAAAATATATGGATTACCGCTCTCAGTCGACACTTTAGCTCTATTCTACAATCGTGATTTATTAAATAACGCCGGCATTACCAGCGCGCCAAAATTTTGGAATAAAGAGTTTCAACAAAGTATCAAAAAACTAAGCAAACAAGACCCTAAAAGAGGTTTAGTGCAATCGGGGATCGCTTTAGGTACTTCTAAAAATATTAGCCGTTTTAGTGACATTCTTTCGGTTTTAATGATGCAAAATGGAGCGACCATGAGTAACGATACCCAAATTTTATTCCAAACTATTCCGCAAACCATGTCCAATGGTTATAATCCTGGATTAGAAGCTTTACGTTTTTATACTGATTTCGCCAACCCAGCCAAAGAAGTTTATTCTTGGAACAATGATATGCCAAACTCCGTTGAAGCTTTTGCTAGCGGCAACTTAGCAATGTTCTTTGGCTATTCTTTCAATTTATCACAAATCAGAGCTCAATCACCCAAGCTTAATTTTGGAATTTCCCAATTGCCACAAATTGAAGGCAACCCAATGGAAATTAATTTTGCTAATTACTGGGTCGACTCCGTCTCTAAAAAAAGCAAATACCCTAACGAATCTTGGGATTTTATACAATTTCTAACTAAAGAAGAAAATGCTAAATTATATTTAGAGAAAACCAAAAAACCAACCGCCTTAAAATCGTTAATTGATACCCAAAAGAATGATGAAGACCTAGGTGTTTTTGCTGAGCAAATCTTAAGTGCTAAAAGTTGGTATCACGGAAAAAGTGTCAGCGATGCTGAAAGTGCGATGGGGGAGATGATTGATTTAGCGGCTAACGCTTCGGACCGTTTAGAGGAAATTTTAAGGGAGGGTGCTTCTAAAATTCAACAAACGCTTAATTAGCTAGCCTGAAAACTTTATGAACAAAAAACAAAAAGCCAGTATTTTAATCTTAAGTCTAATTACGCTGGGCTTTTTTGCCAGCAACTGTTTGGCCATTGGGAGTTTAGTGGACACGAGTGGAAATTACGCCACCGGAAACTACACCTTAAATGATATTAGAGAATATGCTATCTATTTAATCAAACTTATTCTAGGTGTTGTTGGTAGCTTATCTTTATTAGCTTTTGTTTATGGCGGATTAACTTTTTTACTCTCGGCTGGACGAGCCGATCAAATAAAGAAGGGTACCGACATCCTTAAAGCGGCTGTTGTTGGTCTGCTAATAACCTTCGCCAGTGTCTTAATTATTAATGTTTTCTTCAAAGGACTCGGGATAAACTGGAATATAAGTAGTGGGTCCGTTCCAATAAATAAAGCGGCCACCAAATAAAGATGACTGAATTCACTAAAAAACATCTAGGAACTAGTAATGGACTAGGCGCCCGTTTAAAAGCCGCTCGGGAACTCAGGCAAATTAATCCAGAGGAGGCGGCTCGTCGTCTAAATATTCGCCTTGAATATCTCTTGGCCATCGAGGGTGATCGCTTTGATCGTTTACCAGCCGGTTTATATAGCAAAAATTATATTAAAGATTACGCGGCTTTATTGGGGTTTCCGGCCGCAGAAATAAAAAAGTGGATTAGTGAAAATTTAGAAATAACTAACGAAACCAGCAATCCTTTTTCTCAGAAAATCGTCAGGCGCAAAGAGTTTATGGTCTTTCCTAAATTGATAAAAAACCTGATTCTAGGTTTAATTTTCTTAGCTTGCTTGCTTTATCTAGGCTTCTATTTTAAAAAAATTGTTTTTCCACCTTATTTAGTAGTTTATCAGCCAGACAAAAATTTGAAGATATCTGAAAATTTTATTGAAGTAAAAGGTTCAACCGAGCCAGAGGCAGAGTTAAATATTAATGGCGAAGCGGTTCTAAATACTAGCCAGGGCAACTTTTCGGCCACTATAAATCTCAAGAAGGGGGTAAATAATCTAATAATCAAAGCCAAAAAAAAGTATAGCGGCGAAGCTGTAATCTTAAGACAAATTTTAGTTGAATAATTTAAAAAAATATATGCCCAAAAACCTAAAAACTAAAATGTTTGACATAAATCTTATTTTGCATAAAATAGCAATACAGGAGGGAAGTGTTGTAGCTGAGTTAGGTTGCGGCCATTTTGGCTATTTTGTTTTTCCAGTGGCCAGGCTTTTAGGAAAAAATGGGGTTCTGTATGCCGTTGACGTGTTGCCTAGTGTCTTAGACGAAATCAAGAAAAAGGCTTACAGTGAGAATTTACCGCAAATCAAAACCGTTTGGAGTAATATAGAAATTTTCAAAGGCACTAAAATTGAAAGCTCCAGTGTTGATACCGCCTTACTAATCAACGTTTTAAATCAGTCAGATAAAAAAGTCGAAATTTTACGAGAAGCTATTCGCTTACTAAAAAATAATGGTAAGCTGCTCATTGTCGACTGGAAAAACGACGCCTTACTTTTTGGCCCCAAACCAGAAGACAGGGTAAACGTTGAAGCTTTAAGAAAAGTCGCCCCTAAATTAAGTTTAACTATTATTGAGGAGTTTGAGGCTGGAGAGTTTTATCACGCCTTTCTTCTTAAAAAAATGTAATCTTTATGCAAACATTACTTAACCCAGCTTTTTGGTTCAATTTGCGACCAGGAAATTTAGAAACACTTTCCAGAAACATATTTATTGGCCTAATCTTACTACTTATCGCCACCGCCGTTTTATTTTTTATCTTTAAAAAGAAAAAAGGTCTATACCGTCATTTGTTTTCCAACTTATACAATTTTTGTTTATCTAACGTCGTTATCGGTCTCATGCTTCTATTTTTTAACTACGAAATAATTCCTTTTTTTTCAGCCCATTTTTGGTTCTTACTTTGGGCAATTGTCGCTGTCTGGTGGTTAATTCACATTCTTAAAGAATTAAAGAAAATCTCTACCAGAAAAAAACAGCAAGGAGAGATTGATGAAATAAAAAAATATTTGCCATAACAAACAAAATATTAAGTATCACAAAAAACCCCTCCTTTGTGAGGGGTTTTTATATGAATAAAAAATCTATCGGTTTTTGGGGAGAAAGTATTGTTAAAAAATTTCTAGAGGACAAAGGATATCAAATTCTAGAAACTAACTGGCATCATCATCACCGGGAGCTGGATCTCATTGTTTATAATAGAAAGATCATCGGTATAGAGGTTAAAACCAGGAAGAACCAAATCGATCTAGCCTTTACAATTTTAAAGGCCAAACAGGTATCCCGGTTGCGCTCAACACTAAAAGCCTATTGTCTTTTACATGGCCAAAGTTACTCTAAGGCCCGACTAGATTTAATCGTTTTAAGAGTTAAAACCCCTACTACTCTGGGGCTAAAACACTATATTGACATTTAATTTTTTTAAGCCTTAATATAGACCGATAAATTTGTCTTGTTATGGTCGATATGCTAAAATAATTACATAAATCAAAAAAATATAAAAACTAGAAAGGTGGTGAATTATGAAAAAAATCGCTAAACATTTATTATCTTTAGTTTTAGTAATGTCTGTTTTTGTTATCCCAGCCATTTCTTTGGCCGCTGGTAATTTACAGGTTACTGACCTAGGAACCAACGAAGTAGGCGCTGCCGTTAAATTAGGGGACAAATCTCCACTAACTACCGCTACTAACTTAATCAACACCGCTATGCTCTTTTTGGGCATCATCGCTGTTTGTATTATTTTATTGGGTGGTTTCAAATGGATGACCGCTATGGGCAGTGAAGAAAAGGTTAACGAAGCTCAGAAATTAATGACCGCCGGTGTAGTGGGTATAATCATCATTCTTTCCGCTTGGGGTATTGCTAAGTACGTCTTGACTCAAGCCGTTAGTGTTACAACAACTGGTACTGGATCCCTTAACTAGTTTTTCGAAAATCGATTTTAGAAAAATGGCCTCTCATTTTTTATGGGAGGCACCGCTTTAAATCTAAATCTATTTAGCTTTAGAGCAGTGAAAACCATATGAATCTAATAAAACATTTTTTTGCTACATTAATGATTAGTTTATCACTGTTTAGTGTTGCCCCGGCCCTAGCCGCTAGCTCCGACACCATTACCGATCTAGACAGCACCGCTAAGGGTGTTAGCGCCTATCAAACTCAGGTCGGCGTTGACGCTAAAACAACCGTAACTAATAAAGTCGGAAGTATTGTAGCCCTAATCTTGTCCTTTGTTGGTATTATTTTTCTAATTTTAACTATCTATGCTGGCCTGCTGTGGATGACAGCTCAAGGCAACAATGCCCAGGTTGAAAAGGCTAAAGATTTGCTAATTAATGCTGTTATTGGCTTAGTAATTGTAACGGCCGCCTACTCGATTACTTCGTTTGTGGGTACGCAGATAGTTGGTAAATAATTCCGATTTATGAAAAAATTGTTTATCATTTCATTGTTCAGCGCTTTATTTTTGATATTTGCCCACCCATCGTTTGGGGCTTATAGTTTTAACGAAAACAGTGGCCTGAAAGACATGGGGTCTGCCACTCAACTAGGAGAAAGTGGCGTGGTAGCTCCCGAAATTTATATTGGAAATATTTTAACTATCTTTTTTTCATTCTTGGGCTTAATCTTTTTTATCTTAATTATCTATTCTGGAATTTTATGGATGACTGCTCAGGGTGACACTGGCCAGGTTTCTAAAGCCAAGGAGACTATAATTAGAGCCATCGTTGGCCTAATAATCTCTATAGCGGCCTACGGTATAACTTATTTTGTAATGAATATTTTTCCCAACAGTCCAAAAACGACTGATAACACCCAAATAAACCAGTAGAAATATCATGAAAAAAATTTCTAACTTAACAAAATATACAATTAGTTTCATTTTTTTAAGTGTTTTTTTATGGACCACACCACTTTTTGCCTCTAGTTTAAAAGATGGCTTTTCGGCCACTGGTAATTTAGATAAATTCGCTCAAGAAGCTAATTATTCCGTACCCCAAACACCAGAATACTATGTGGGCCTTTTTCTAAATGGCCTTTTTTCTTTACTGGGCATTATTACCATGGGCTTAATTTTTTATAGTGGCTTTGTTTGGATGACGGCCAGAGGAAATGAAGCTAAAGTGACCAAAGCCAAAGATAACCTAACCGACGCCTTACTGGGTTTACTCTTTATTGTTGGCGGCTACGCCTTAACTTACTTTATTCTAAAAATATTTACTTAAATTTTATATGGTTAAAAAAATTAAATCGTGGCTTAATGTCTTATTTCTAACCCTGATTTTAATCGTTCCTGGCTTAGTTTTTGCGGTCAGCACTGCGCCATTAAATAACAACGCCTCACCCCTAACCAGATTAAATGCCGCTGCCCAGGTCAATGGACCATATAGCGCTGCTGCTGATGAGTTTACTTTAGCCAAAATACTTGGTCTAGTTATCTCTGTGGCTCTGAGCATCCTGGGAATTATCTTTATCTTTATTGTTATTATTGCCGGATATAAATGGATGACCGCTCAAGGCAACGAAGCTGAGGTAACTAAAGCTAAGGATTCTATGACTCGAGCCGTCATCGGGCTAATTGTTGTTTTGTCCTCTTATGCCGTTTGGGCTTTTATTAAATCAGTTTTCATCACAAAAATATGATCCATTTAAAAAAGTTTAAGGCCCTGGTTTTTATTTTTATTCTCCAATTAATGATGGTGCCCGCTGTTTTTGGCGCCTCATTAAATACTAAAGGTTTAGATGCTCAAGATTCGGCTTTAGTAACCGAATCTGGTTTAGCGAGTAACAGTAATCTAGCCACTATCATCTCGGTTCTAATTAAATCTGTGTTAGGTTTTCTAGGAATTATCTTCTTAGTCCTAACTATTATGGCTGGATTTAAGTGGATGAACGCCCAGGGTAACGAAGATGATATAAAAAAAGCTCAGGCCTCTTTGAAAAATTCAATCATTGGTTTAGTAATCGTTTTGGCGGCCTACGCTATTACTTACTCCGTCTTTACTTATTTACCTTTTACCGGTAACGGCAGCGGTGCTGGCGGCGGCGGGGCACTATAATCAAATATTTTTAGAATAAGAAAAGGGACCGTCTTTGTGACAGTCCCCTTTTTTAATTATCCGATATGGCCTTATAAGTAGCCCAATAAACACTTTGACCATCAAACCATTTAGTGGCACGAGGGTCGACGCTGAACGGGAAAGCCTTACAATAGCCACCGCAAGTAATCAGAACTACGTAGTTGCCAACTGGCAAGCTCCATTCCTTCTTTTCTCCAGGATTCAAAACTAAAGATGTTCCTGGAGTGTCACCAATGTCGGTTCGGCTGATATGAAAGGTGGCAATTTCTCCTGGTCCGGTTTTATAATTAACCACTATCCCCTTAAAACCTTTAGGATTTACTTCACCGGCAGCCCCCTCAGACATTTTATAAATTTGTGTTCGGCTCCGGCGGCGATATTCACTTGGTCCCATCTGCTCCGGAGTGTTTGAGGTGACATCAGCTTTAAGTCGGTAATCTTTACCGGCTAGTTCTGTTTTCTTAATATCAATAATGGATTTTTCCAGAACGTCTTTTTCAGTTCTGAGGGTTTTTACGTCCTCATCGGCAAAGAATTTTTGTTTTTCCTGAATTGGATTTAGTCTTTTTACTTTATTTAGAGTCACCTCCAAGTAAAATATTCTTTCCTTAATCTCACTAAGCCGCTTTTCCAGCTTAGCAATTTCTAAATCCGCTCTCATTTGGCTCTGATTATAAGTCTGAGCCCAAAGACCAGTAGTCATAAATAAGCCCACCCATAAAACTACGATTTTTTTCATGATTTTTTTATTTTTTAAATTGTGAATGTTCTTTTTTGACGCCAGAAACTAACTTTCCAGCTTACAAAAGTATAACATTTTATTTGAATAATGTCAATGACTTATCCCCAGGGCAGCCTTGACTTTTAGTTTTAGCCGTGATATAAATAAAAGTCGCAAAAAACTCCATTATTTAGGAGTTTTTATTTACGGCAAAATATATAAACTTATGAAAAAACGTCTTCAAAAAATTGGAGAGGAAATCGTGCCTCTCAGTAGAAAGCAAAGTCTTGTTTTATTACTAATTATTGCTTGCGTCTTTCAATTCGTCTTATTTTTCACCCCAGCCTTAGCCGCTGAAACCGTGGCCAGCCAGGATGAAATGCAAATCAGCCTAGGCAGCCTTAACAAAAGCGCTGATATGGATGAAAATGCCCAGAAAATAGCTAATGACTCCGAATCTAATCTAGCCACCTCAACGGTCGCTACTTCAACTCCAGCCAAATCCAAGGTCAAAAGCACCAGTGTTCATGTAATTACCGCTTATAACTCGGAAATTGGCCAAACAGACGATTCCCCTTGTGTCACCGCTAATGGTTTTAATGTTTGCACCCACGGTCAAGAAGACACTATTGCTGCTAATTTCTTGAAATTCGGCACCAAAGTTAAAATACCTGATTTATTCGGTGATCGTGTCTTTACGGTTCGAGACCGAATGAATCAAAAACATCCGAGTCGAGTCGATATTTGGATGAAAGATCGCCCCAGTGCTATAAAATTTGGTGTAAAAACAGCCAAAATTCAAGTTTTAGAATAATTTTTAAATCAATATACTATACAAAAAAGACGCTCTGATTGTCAGAGCGTCTTTTTTGTTGCTAATATTTGAGTTAAAATGATAAAAAACTGCGACTTTTTTTAGTTTTCTCTTTCTTATTTAAGGCAATGGTAGTACTAAGCACCGTGTCGGGAATTAAAGAGATGCTATCGATGCCACAATCTACTAGGAATTCGGCGAAGTCTGGGAAATCACTGGGCCCCTGGCCACAAATGCCCACCTTTCTTTTATTCTTTTTAGCGGAATTTATTAAGTTTTGAACCAGGATTTTAACCGCCTCATTCTTCTCATTGGACACCCCTTCAACTTTTAGTGTCCCACCCGAATCGCGGTCGATACCAAGAGTAAGTTGAGTTAAATCATTAGAACCGATTGAAAAACCGTCAAATATTTTGCAGAACTGATCGGCTAGAATAATATTGGCCGGAATTTCCGCCATTACATAAACCTCTAAACCATTTATGCCACGTTTCAAGCCATTTTGGGCCATAATTTCCATGACCCGTTTACCTTCTTCAACGGTCCGACAAAAAGGAATCATAATTTTTAAATTTTTCAAACCAAAATCATCGCGAACTCTCTTTAAGGCCTGACACTCTAAAATAAAGGCGGGCAAGAATTCTGGGGCATAATAACGGCTTGCTCCGCGCCAGCCAATCATCGGGTTAGATTCAATCGGTTCAAATTCGCGACCACCAATTAAATTGGCGTATTCATTTGTTTTAAAGTCTGATAGACGAACAATAACATCCTTAGGATAGAAGGCGGCCGCAATCATCGCCACCCCTTGAGCTAGACGATCAACAAAGTAATCAGATTTCTTTTTATAGGTAACCGTTAATTCATCAATTTTATTTTTAGCCGTCTTATCTTTTAGAGTATTATAATTAAGCAGTGCTAGGGGGTGAATCTTAATATAATTATTAATAATAAATTCTAAGCGAGCCAGGCCTACGCCATCGTTAGGAATTTGTGAGCAAGAGAAAGCTAAATCTGGCTCAGCAATATTCATCATGATTTTAGTTTTGGGGCGCTTAATCTCCTTAACATTAGTTTTTTCAATTTTGTAAGGGATTTTTCCTTCATAAACAAATCCGGCATCGCCCTCGGCACATGAAACCGTGATCATGGCCCCTTTCTTTATTTTACTTGAACCATTATTAGTGCCAACTACGCAAGGAATTCCTAGTTCGCGAGAAACAATCGCGGCGTGACAAGTTCGGCCACCTTTGTCGGTGACAATTGCCGAGGCAATTTTCATAATCGGTTCCCAATCCGGATCAGTCATGTCAGTTACTAACACCTGCCCTTTTTTAAAATCATTGATGTCTTTAATGCCCATGATTCGATTAGCGGCCCCTTCGCCGATTCGGTTACCGACGCTTTGTCCGCTAACAATTATCTTACCTTTTTGGCTGATTACATAACGCTCTAAAAAGTTACGATCTTTAATGCTTTCAACTGTTTCCGGACGCGCTTGTAAAATATAAAGTTTTTTAGTTTTGCCATCATACCCCCACTCGATATCCATTGGTCTTTTATAATGCTCTTCAATAAGAATTGCCCATTTAGCTAATTGCTTAACCTGCTCATCAGTAATTGATTGTTTTGATTGATCGCTTGGAGAAACGGGAATATTTTTAACTGGTGTTTTTCCTTTTGAATCATAAATCATTCTTAAAGCTTTTTTACCAATTGATCGAGAAATTATTGCCATCGTTGGCTTAAAGACATAAAATTCATCAGGATTAACCCGTCCCTGAACCATATTCTCGCCTAAACCATAAATGGAATTAATTAAAACCGCATTTTTGAATCCTGATTCAGTATCAATAGTAAACATAACTCCAGAAGCTCCTAGATCCGAACGAACCATTTTTTGGACACCAACTGACAAAGCAATTGAGAAGTGGTCAAAGCCTTTATCAACTCGGTAGGAAATAGCCCGATCGTTGAATAATGAAGCAATACAATCTTTAACGGCGACTAACAAGGCCTTGTCACCAACCACATTTAAAAAACTCTCTTGTTGGCCAGCGAAGGAAGCGTCCGGTAAGTCTTCGGCTGTAGCCGAAGATCTAACAGCAACGTCTAAATTTTTAACCTTATATTCGGCTGACAATTTATGATAAGCCGTTAAAATAGCTTTTTTAAAATCTTCCGGTAATTCTACTTCTAAAATCATTTTACGAATAAGGGCTCCTTTTTTCATTAAGCTTTTAACATCTTTAGTGTTTAAATCTTTTAAAATATCTTTAATTTTATCTTTTAGGCCGGTGCTCTCTAAAAAATAACGATAGGCATCAGCTGTCGTGGCATAGCCGTTAGGCACGCTAATTCCTTTGCTACTCAAGCGCCCATACATCTCACCCAAAGAGGCATTCTTGCCGCCAACTGAAGAAACATCCAAGATATTTAGTTCCTTGAAGAATTTAATAAATAAAATTTTTTTCATATTTATTTTTTATATTATTTTTAATTATTATATCACATTCTTTACATTAAACGAATAATTAGATAATATAATAAACATGCGGGCGTGGCGAAATTGGTAGACGCACTAGCCTTAGGAGCTAGCGGGGCAACTCTTGAGAGTTCGAGTCTCTCCGCCCGCACATGTTTTCTCTGCTTCACAACTTTTTACCCCAACCAGTTTTGTTTAGTTTTGGGATTATTACCATACATTGGTATGGTCTATTTATTGTATTAGGAATATTGGCCGCTCTAGCTTTAGTTTTGTGTTTAGCTAAGCGTTTTCAAATAAAGTCTGGTGTCATATGGGATTTAAGTTTTTATTTAGTCTTATTTGGTATCATCGGGGCCAGGATCTATGAGATCTTTTTAAATTATCCTTATTATTTTTCTCACCCCACTCAAATCATAAAAATTTGGGAAGGCGGACTAGCTATTCATGGCGCTCTAATTGCCGGTGCTTTAACTTTATTTGTTTTTATAAAGAAAAATAAACTAAACTTTTGGTCACTACTAGCAATTGTTACCCCGGGACTCGCCATAGGTCAGGCCATTGGTCGCTTTGGTAACTGGTTCAATCAAGAACTTTTTGGCAGGCCAACTAATTTACCTTGGGGAATACCGATTGCCGAAAGCAACCGCCCCTTAGAATTTATTAATCAATCTTTTTTTCAACCAACTTTTTTATATGAAAGTCTGGGTTCAATTTTAATCGCTGTTTTATTATTTACTTTACTATGGAAACAAAAAAATAGCCTAAGCCAAAAAATGGCGATGAAAATCAGCGCCTATTACCTAGCCCTATATTCTATTTTGAGATTTAGTTTAGAGTTTATCAAAATAGACGCTACTCCCATATTTTTCGGTCTTCGTCTGCCTCAGATTATTAGCCTCATAATCATTGCCATTTCTATTATTATTTATAAAAAATCATCCCATGTTTAACTTATTATTTTGGAAAAAAAAACCAGTCAATTTAAATATCCTTTATTTCATGGCCTTTTTTTTGGCCCTGGCCGGAGCTCTACCGACATATATTCAATCCAGTTACTTAGAAAATTTTGTTGGTCTGCCCGCGGTTACTTGGTTTTTTATAACAGCCAATTTAATTTCTATTCTGACAATTTTATTTTTTCCAAGATTTATAAAAAAAATTGGTAATTACCAGGCCACCTGGATAATGTCACTGCTATTTATATTTTCTTTGGCTGGTCAAGGACTGTCCACTAATCCCTATTTAATTTTTGTTTTTTTTATTCTAATGAGTGTTGCTGCTAATTTAATCTGGATAAATATGGATATTTTTGTGGAGAAATCTTCAAATAATAGTACCACTGGAAAAACGCGTACCATTTATTTTACTATTATTAATTTAGCCTGGATTATTTCCCCAACAATATCAGCTAGTCTAATTAGTCTGGATAATTATTCCACCGTTTTCTTGGCCGCCGCCATTTTAACAACCCCATTTCTTTTGGTTCTTTCGCTTTATGCTAAAAAACTTAAAAGTAAAATTTACTACAAAAAAACCACCATTGGCAAAACTCTTTTAAAAATGCACCAAAACCCCGATTTAAGTGGCATCTTTTGGTTGTCCACTCTACTAAATATTTTCTTTAATGCCGCAACAGTTTTTATTCCAATTTATCTTAACAAAGTTATTGGCTTCTCCTGGATAGAGCTTGGTTTAATGTTTTCAATTATGCTTATTCCTTTTATTGTTCTAGAAATTCCCGCCGGCATTATTGCCGATAAATATTTAGGTGAGAAAGAGATGCTTTATTTTGGTTACCTAATAATAATTATTTCTTTGTGTTTATTCTCCACCAGCACTACTAACAATTTTTGGTTTTGGGCTAGCTTATTATTTTTTAGTCGTATCGGCGCTTCTTTGCTGGAAGCGATGCGTGAAACCTATTTTTTCAAAAAAGTCGGCGCTAGCGATGTTGATAAAATAAACATATTTAAGGCCTCCATTCCTTTTGGTTATTTATTAGGATCTCTTATCTCCTTAACGGTTTTAGTCTTTTTACCAATTAATTATATTTTTATAATTACCGCCTTAATTACTTGCTCCGCGTTTCCTTTTCTGGCTACCATCAAGGATACTAAATAGAACCAGCCAAAGTGGTTGACGAGCCTTAAAACATCAGTTATTATAAAGGTAAATTGCGGGTATCGTATAATGGTTTTTTATATCAGCCTTCCAAGCTGAGGATGGGGGTTCGATTCCCCCTACCCGCTCATTTTGTAAAAGCGCCCGGTAAACCTTTTGACTGTCGGGTGTTTTTTATTTGCCAAAACCCTCAAATATTGACATAATTACAAGATAAACCAAGTTTTTATGAAATATTTATTCTTTGTTCAAACCGAAGGTCGCGGCCACTTATCGCAAGCCTTGTGTCTAGCGGAAAAACTACGTCAAAATGGTCACGAAATTGTGGGTGTAATTGTTAACGATAATCCCGTTCGAAAAATTCCAGACTTTTTTACAACTGTAATTAACTGTCCAATTCACTACATCAAAAGTCCTTATTTTTTAATTAACAAGCAGGGCACAGGAATAAATTTTGGCCGCAGCGTCTTCTTTAATCTTTCTCGCCTATCTATATATATCAAAAGCCTGAAGGAGATTAATCGGCTTTACAGACAATATCAGCCAGATGTAATTATTAATTTTTATGAACCCTTAGCTGGTCTTTATAACCTCTTTTATAATTCCAAAACTCCAAGTTTTACGGTTGGTCATCAGTTTTTTATCGAGCATCCTGCCTTTAAAAGACCAAACAAACATTTATTTGATTATGCTTTTTTAATTATTTACAACCATTTAATTTCTTGTCGATCCCGAGCTAAGTTGGCTCTATCTTTTACTCGAGAAGAAGATTGTTTAAGAAAAAAAATTATTGTCTGCCCACCGTTAATTAAAAAAGAAATAAAAAATATTAATCCTAAACAGGAAAATTTTATTCTTTTCTATGTACTTAACTACGGTTATTTTGAAGAAATAAAAAATTGGGCCAGCTTACACCCGGAACAAGCCATAGAGGCTTTTTGGGATAAAAAAGATGAAACTGAAACTAAGGTTTTTGGTTCTAATTTAAAATTTCACCCCATTAGTGGGCAAAAATTTGTTGACCTTTTGCAAAGCTGCTCCACTTATGTCTCAACCGCCGGCTTTGACTCTATTTGCGAGGCCGCCTATTTGCAAAAAAATATTTTAATGGTACCCACCAAAAACCACTACGAACAACTATGTAATGCTGTAGATGCGGTACGCGCTCAAATAGCCATTACTGACTCTTTCTTTAATATAGACTTAGCCATTAAATCACAAAAAAACCGCCAGGAAGCGCCCGGGCGGATTTTTAAAAATTGGGTTGATACTGAATCAGATAAAATAGTTCGGATAATTACTAAATTCTAAAAAATTAATTAAAAATTGTTTTTCCAATCTTCCAATATTCAGGATCACCATAAAGTTTTTGCCAATACCACCACTCAACCCCCCAAACATATATCTGCTTAAAATTAACATCCAGCGCGTATTGTAAATTAGCCCTTAACTGATCAGTGCTCATTGTTTTGTTGATTTGGTCTTGAGTCAGATATATCATTTTTCCTTGAGGAACCCAGGGTTCTGTTTGAAGCTCAATAATTAGAGCTTTTTCTTTTTTAATGCCAGCTAAGTCAGCCTTTAACTGATAAAAATAAGTTGGAAAGGAATATCTAATATAGCCCAGCCAACTATTATATACCACGCGGTACATAGTGGTACCAAAGACGTCGCCAGCGGCCGCTTCGTTTCTCCAGGAACTCATTTCTCCTGACCCAGTTATAATAATTGGTCGCGAATCAAGCGACCTAACTAAATCGATTTCTTGCTGTAAAAAATTACGGTCCAGTGGCGGACAAACACCAAAAGATCCTAAAAAAGCCTCATTTTCCACCTGCCAATTACTTATATTTGGGTTATCTTTGTATCTTAAAACAACAACCCTAATCATTCTTAAAATATCCGCCTCTGATCTGGCGACGCTATTTTTTTGGTTCCACGCTGGACTGTGACACTCCGGCCATCTTGGTTGACGACGCCCCAAAGTGATGATCATTTTAGCATCTCTAGCGCTAGCCTGACTAACCATATAATCCATGTCAGAAAAATCATAAGCTAGTTCTGTTTTTTCTATTTCATCCCAGTAAGCCGGTAAACGCAGGTAGCGAACCTTGAGGTCGTCTAAGATAGCAATATAGGCCTCTTTCCAATTAAGTCCTAATTCGTCACAGAACTTTTTAGAGAAGGTGGCTCCAAATTCACCCGGACGGTGATCGAGGGTTATTTTAGCTGGAAAATGATTAAAAAATTTTACTGATAAAATTATATAAAGCAAAAGTGTAGCTAAAACAGAGAGTCCAATTAAAATAATTTTTTTTCTTCTTGTCATACAGTTTTAAACTTTATACATTAAGCGAGGTTAAATACAAACCAATACTAATTAAAATTAAGGCAATAATTTTTTGAATTAAGGTTGACCAGGAAAATTTTTCTTTATACTCTTTAAAAAAGAAACCTAAAAAGAAGGCTAAAAACATCATCAGGGCATATTGAAAACCTTGCAAAGCAGTAATAATCGCTACGGGTCCTAAAAAAATAGCATAGTTTTGTAAAATAAAACTAAGCGATCCTAGCGCTTGATTAAATAGAAACAAAAAAATATTTTTCTTCTGGTGTTTTTTACCGCCACTATCACCTCTTAAGTTTTTAATAATTTCTTTTCGACTCTTGGTTTCTAATAGAAAAAATAAAACCGAAATTAAAGCTCCAAGTCTTATCCAAATAAAAGCACTCCAAAAATCCTGACGTAAATAGACATACTTAGTTGCCGAAAAAAATAAAGCATAAAAAAGAGCCGCCAAAATAACCAGAATAAAGGAATTCTTCTTATAATCTTCAGCTCGCAAGCTTTGCCAAATTTTTTCCCAGAAAGAATGTCGACCCGGTAAAAAAGCCACCAAGAAAATACCACTAAGCAAAAAAAGTAATCCCGCTAATTGCAAAACACTAAGCAAATCGCCAACAAAAAGCCAAGAAAAAATGGCTGAGAAAATTGGGATTAAACCGCCAATTAAAATAATGGTTCGCGCCGCCTCACCACGACGCAAAGCTTCATATAAAAAAAATAAGGCCGTAGCAAAAAGTGTCCCGGTAAGAATGTTGGCTCCTAGCAAAAACAAACCAGGCCAATGAAGAAACCAAGGGGCGGCTAAAAAAATCAGTGACCCCAAAAGACAAACCAAAAAAGTGTAGGCCTTACTGCTCTTTAAAATATTATCAATTACAAACTTATCGGTTAAGTTGACAATTGCCAAAAAAAAGTAGGCTGTAATTGCTATTAAAAACCAAGACATATTTTATTTATCAAAAATTTTATCAATGTTATAGGTGCCCATTACTTCTGCATTTAAAAATCCATCCATAGCCGCTCGAGCCAGTCTTCCTGATTCTAACAAATCTGGTAGCCACTCAGCGACATATTCAGGGTTAGGAGAATCAATTCCCGCACCCAAACCAATTAACCATTCGTGATTAAAGTCTTCCTGAGAACCAACTGGTTCTGAAATAATAATTGGCAAGCCTAGAGCACAATAAAAAGATAACTCTGACGGCTTGGTCCATAAAATATCACTAGTTCTAAGAACCTGATTAAATTTTTTAAAATAATTAATCTTATCAATATCAAAGATAACTCTGACGTTACTATTAGCATCAAGTCCTAAGTCTTTAATTCCAAAATCAAAATATTCTTTTATTTCCGGACGATTTCCGGCGACTAAATTGACGGCTAGTTTGCCGGAAATTATTTTATCCTTAAGTTTTTTTAAAATAATAAGTCCAGTTTCTTTCTGAGCCCCAGCCCCACCCACCGCATAAGTTATTGTTAGCGGCCTGGTAACATTCTGTTCTTCTGGTAAATAATTTTTAACAACCGCTGAATATTTTTCGAAATAAATTCCCCTAGGGTCAAGTAAACTTAATCTGGCTGACAAGTCTCTTTTTAAAATTTCTTTATTCTCTCCAATGTTTTCTTTTGGTAAAGGAAAGCCGGTGACAATTAAATTTTTTTCTGGAACCCCATACATCATGAAGCGCTCTTTAACTTTCTCGCTTGGCAATAAATAAATTACTCTAGTTTCTTCAGAGTTTAAATTAGCCCAGGCCCGCGAAGCATCGGTATCGCAAACTACACAGTATATCAACCCCTTATACTTATGAGCTTCCGCTGAGTAAGCGGCCACAAAAAATGTAGTTAAGTAGGGCAAATTGCTATTATTTAATTTATTTACCAAGTCCTTACCTAAACCCTTGTTTATCATGCGATAAAAAAACTTTTCTTGGGTGGTTGGTTTAGATAAATCTCGGTTGGGATAAAAAGCGTCAATTTTTTGAAAAGCGTCCATAGCGGCGAAAACTAAAGAACCAAACAAAGGTATTTTTTTCAAACGTGAAATTTTTTCATATGATTTTAAACTTTTTTCCCAATATTTTTTTTCCCATTCGGGAATGCCTTCATAATTATTAATTGAAACAATTTTATTATTCGCAGCAATATCAATCAAGGGATAGGCGGCCCGAAAATGACCATAACCCATATCAGCGGCAATTAAATTTATTTTTGGACGGCTCATAAAAAATTAGTTTTATTCTCTTATATTATACAGTAAAAATTTAAAATAAAAAATTAATTTTATTTACTTAAACCAATAGATCCGGTTTTTCCTTGTAAAAATTTATATGCCATGAGGGCGGCAATTGTTGCTTGTCCGGTAGCCACCGTAATTTGCTTAAATTCACTAGCATTAGTGACGTCACCCGCCGCAAAAATACCAGCTGTTTTAGTTTCCATATTACCATTTACCATAAGCTGCATCTTTTCGTCTCGATCAACAAAGTCGGCAACCAAATCAGTACTGGCAATCCGACCAATCTCGATAAAAATACCATCCACCAAGATTTCTTTATTTCCATTATCACTGGTTTCGTAAATTAATTTTTCTACACTTTTATTACCAAAGATTTCTTTAATTTTAATATCTTTAACAATTTCAATATTATCCCTAGAAGAAACCTCTGAAACCAGTCCGTCAAAGGCCTTAAAATCCTTGCCTCGGTGAAGTAAATAAACCTTGCTAGCAATTTTAGATAAAACCTCGGCAGCATCAAACGCGGCGTTCCCGCCACCAATTACTGCCACCTGTTTACCTCGATAAAGAGGGCCATCACAATTAGCACAATAAGAAACCCCTTTACCACTAAATTCAATTTCTCCTGGCACCGCTAATCTGCGAGGTGATAAACCAATGGTTAAAATAATTGATCTAGTTAAAAATTCTTCCTTATTAGTAAACACTTTGAAAGTATTATCAGAATTTTTTTCTATTTTCTGAACCTCGGATTCTTTGAGTTCGGCCCCAAAGGACAAGGCTTGATCCTTAAAACTCTCAATAAACTCATAATTTTTGACGCTTTTAAAGCCTGGGTAATTCTCAATTTCACCCGCCCAAACAATCTGTCCACCAATTTCTCGACTAATAATTAAGGTTTTCATCTCACGCCTGGTAGTAAAGATGGCGGCGGTAAACCCCGCCGGACCAGCGCCAATAATAATTGTATCGTAAATCATAAATAAAATGTTAGTTTAGATTCTAATTATACCGTTTTTTAATCTTTTTAGCAAACCGCAAAATCCATCCCAAAAACCCCGTTATTTAAATAAAATGTGCTAATATTAAATTAAATAATTAACTATGTTCCTTGAGGAACAGAGACAAACAGTTCAAATATCTTGCGAGACACTCCAAAGTCGCTCTAAAAATAAAATAGCTCAAATACCCATAATTTGGTCTAAAACAATAATTAGTATACCAATAATTTCTCGTTTTTGTTCCTCAAGGAACACAGCCAACATTTTGTCCACAATATTTTGGACAAACAAAAAAAGCCCTGAGGCTCTTTTGGTAATAAACAAGAAATTAAACTGGTGGACCATAAGGGACTTGAACCCTTGACCTCTTCCATGCCATGGAAGCGCTCTAGCCAACTGAGCTAATGGCCCATAAATCAATCATTTACATAATAACTTATTTACATTATTAGTCAACAATTGAAAAATACGACAATTTTTTAATTTTTTAACAACATTGTGTCCTCGCCAGGAATCGAACCTGGATTTAGAACTTAGGAGATTCTCGTTTTATCCATTAAACTACGAGGACTTAAAAAAGTAAACGATCGGCAACGTATATACTATATTTTCTTTATCATTTTAAGTCAAATCTTTGACAAAGCTCTGACGATAACCTACAATTAAACCGTAGATTTACTCTTATTTTATAATCACTTAGGCTAAAACCCTAACAGATTCTTAAAACTATGTTTAACAAAGACAACAAGCCAGAAAAATTTAAAGACGCAGAAACGATTATTGGGGCTTCCATTAAAGTTAAGGGTAACTTTCATGGTCAGGGCAATATTGTGGTAGAGGGCCAATTGGAGGGCAATCTAAGAACCGACGCTAATTTATTTATTGGTGATAAGGCTAAAGTTGTGGCTAATATAGAAGCAATTGACGCCATAATTAACGGCGAGGTTAAAGGGTCCTTAAAAATTCATCAATATTTAGCCATTGGCCCGACCGCCAAGATCATCGGTGACATTAATTGTTGTGAAATATCAATAGAAAAAGGAGCAATGATAAACGGACAGATTATTTATGTTCCAAATAATAATAAGGCCACAAGAATGAAGTCGTCTGAGGCCGAAGATTCTTCGGAAGATGAAGAAAAAGACGAAGAATAATCATTATATAGAGTCTTATAAGACACACATTGTAAATGTATGAATATTTATATATATGATGATTATTTAAATAAAAGCAAATATAGCCGAATTCTGAATCGAGTTGAAATCCGTTTGACCGATTTAGGTTTGAATGGAAAAATAATTAGGCTAGGTGCTATAAAAAATATTCGCGATGTTATCCAAAACGAAATAAAAAATGGTGCTAAAACCATCGTTGCTGTTGGTAATAATCAAACAGTGAATAAGATTATTGGGTCGGTAATTGATAACGAATTATACGGTTTTTTTCAAAAAAACATTCTTTTTTCAATTATCCCGATCGGGGAAGACAATTCCATTGCCGATTCTTTAGGAATTAGAAAAGAGGAGGAGGCTTGCAATATTCTTCTAGCTAGACGGGTAAAGAAAATTGATATCGGAATTGTAAATAATTACTATTTTCTAAATAAGGCCACTATTCCTTGTCAGGATACAGTTTTGGAGATTGCCGGTGAATATTCCATCGAAAGCCAAGAAAAAGGGGTCATAAATATTTTTAACCTAAAAAGCGACACTAGTGATGATAAAAATTTAAAAATAAATCCGATTGATGGTAAGTTAGATGTTTATATAAAAAATAAGAATAGAGACTTAAGTTTTATTTCTACTAAAAAGATTAAAATAACAAATCCCAATTATCCATTGGTTTTAGACGGTATTATTGAAATAAAGACTCCAGCTGATATTGGTATAATTTCTGGAAAACTAAATGTTGTTGTCGGAAAAGATCGCAGTTTTGAATAATTATATTAAAAAACAGAGGCCTGAGCGCCTCTGTTTTTTTTGTCATTCATTATTTTATAATTTCTCCTTCAATTAACTTACTGTTATCTGCTTTTTTAGTTAGTCTTAGAACTAAGAACTGCTGTAAAACAGTTAAGGCGGTAAACATAAACCAATAAAGAGTTAGTCCCCCGGGGAGAGATAAACCAAACACAACCGTCATAATCGGAAAAATGTAGGTCATCTGCTTATTCATAATATTGGTCATATTCTCTTCAGCGGCTGGTTGGCTAATATTAGCATTTTTTTGTTTAGACAACATCATTTTACCCTGGATAAACTGAGCTAAACCGGCGAGCACCGCCAAGTAAATTACTGGCTTACTTAAATCCATAAAACCAAAAGAGATTGCTTGGAAATGTTCTGGTTTAGATAAAAAAGAATAAACTAAGCCTAAATCATCTTTTAAACCAACCCTTAAAACCCTAAAAACGGCAAATAAGAAGGGTAGCTGAATAAGCAGGGGTAAACATGAGGAAAGTGGGTTTATTTTATGTTCCTTATACAAATCCATCGTCGCCTTTCCAAGTTCCGTCTTATTGTCAGCATATTTCTTCTTAAGTTCCTCTATTTTTGGCTGAATAGCCTGAAGCTCCGTCTGAGACTTGATTGCCTTCTGAGAAAGTGGCCACAAAACTAATTTAATTATAACGGTTAATAATATAATAGAGACGCCTAAATCGGCTGTATTGTTATACAAAAAAGCTAAAATATTAAGAATCGGCTGATAACAAATTATTTGATAAAGATTGGACATAAAAATAAGTTTTCCGTATTGCTCGGATAAATATTAAATTTTATTAACGAAGAGGGTCACTTCCACCCTTATTCCAGGGGTTGCACCGCAAAACCCGCCAAGCGGCTTTAATTCCACCCTTGATTATACCATATTTTTCGATTGCTTCTAAACCATACTGGGAACAGCTGGGGTAAAAACGGCAAAAACCGTTAGGATACATAGCTTTAAGCGGGCCATGATCAAGAGAAAAAGTTTTTTGATAAAACTTTATTAATTTAATGGCCAGCCCACTAAAAAATTTGTTTATATACTTATTCATAAATACAATTAAAGTTCTATATTAATTATAGAACTTTAATTTAATAAAAATATTTTGGATTTCGGTTTTAATCTCCTGGGCTTTTTTACCAATAATTACTGGTAGAACAATAATTACACAATCCTGTCCGGTTTTTATTTTCAAATTTTCCTGGCTAATAATAGCCTTTATCCTTCTTTTATATAAATTTCGCTCCACCGCTGATTTACTAACTTTAGTGCTTAGTAAAACCCCAAACCGATTATTGTTAAGATTATTCTTTCTTGCTTTTATTCCTAAAAATTCTCCATAAACAGTTCTACCTTCTTTAAAAACTAGATCAAACTCCTTATTTTTTTTTAAACGGTCGCTGTTGGCCAGCATTAAATTAGAAAGATTACTATTTTGATAAAACCTTTCGCCCCTTATCACGTCTTCTTTTAAGAACCGCTCGGCCATCTTCAGTTTCCATTCGATGCAAAAAACCATGCTTTTCGCTGGCTCGTTTCTTGTTTGGTTGGTATGTTCTTTTCGGCATAATCTAAACATTATTATTTTTAAATTCTAAATTCTTATATACTCTAACACTTTTATTTTTAAAGGTCAATAATATAGAGGTTTCAATTATTTTTTAGTTATTAACAGGTTACTAACATATTATAAACAGCGCTAAGCTTGTGGTAAGAAAATTTATCTAATATAATTAGGTTATAACAAAAATTTTTATGCCCTACGAACAAATTTGGCAATCAGCCTTAGGTGAAATTGAAATAAGCTTGTCTCGTGCTAACTTTATCACCTGGTTCAAAAATACCTTTATTTCCTCAATTCAAAACGGGCAGGTAATTGTTTGTGTTCCTAACGCTTTTATTAAAAAGTGGCTTGAAGAAAAATATCATAAGAATATTCAGAGTGCCCTAGAAAATGTTACTAAACAAAAAGTAAGTATTACTTATAAGGTTGAACTTCAAAAAAATAGCGGGCAAACGGTTGTAAGCGAGCCAGTTAAGTCGCACCCGAATGAAGCCGGTTTAAATGAAAATCAACAAAAACCACTAAGCTCCTTAGAACCAACAAAAAATACTAACGCCCCCTCGAAAAATGGCAATGAAAATAAGTTTGGCCTTAATTCTAGATATGTTTTTGAAAATTTTATTGTTGGCAAAAATAACGAACTTGCCTACGCGGCTTGTTGGGCGGTTGTTAATAACTTAGGTAAGGCTTATAACCCTTTATTTATTTATGGTGGTGTTGGTTTAGGAAAAACCCATTTATTACAGGCAATTGGTAATGAGGTTTCTAAAAAAACCGATCGTATTTTATATACCACCTCAGAAAAATTTACTAATAATTATATCCAGGCCGTTCACTCTGGTAAAGCCAAAGAGTTTAAAAACTTATACCGTAATGTGGATTTATTTTTAATTGATGATGTTCAGTTTATGGGCGGAAAAGACGGAACTCAACAAGAATTTTTTCACACCTTTAATGAACTTCAACAAGGAGACAAACAAATTGTCTTAACTTCTGATCGTCCACCAAAATCACTCCCGGCGATTGAGGCGCGCCTTATTTCCCGCTTTGAATCCGGAATGGTGGCCGACGTTGGTCGTCCAGACATGGAAACTAAAATAGCAATTTTAGAAAAGAAGGCCCTTGAAAAAAATTTCCCACTAAGCGCGGAAATCCTAAACTTACTGGCTAAAAGTGTTCAAAATAATATTAGAGAACTAGAGGGTATTCTTAATAAAATTATTGCCGTTCATCAAATCAAAAATATAAGTATTACTGAAAAGAGCGTCAAGGAAATATTATCTGACTTTGTGGCCAACACACAAACCAAATCAACCTCAAACAAAGAGGTTATTGATGCGGTTTGTCGTTTTTATGACATTAGTAATAAAGATTTAATTGGTAGTAGTCGCAAAAAAGAACTGGTCTGGCCCAGACAAATTGCCATCTATTTAATGCGGGAAGAAATTAGAACCTCCTATCCAAGTATTGGTCATGAAATGGGTGGTCGAGATCACACCACCGCCATGCATGCCTATAATAAGATTAGTCGTGAAATAAAAGAAAATGAAAATGAGAAAGTAAAACAAGAGATTGCCTCCATTAAACAGTTATTCACAAACAATTAAGCAACCTGTTGATAAGTCGTTTATAAGTCGTTTATAACCGCTAAGTATCTGTTAATAGTTAAGTGGATTAATGTGTACTTATTTGTTAATAAAAAAAATTAAAAAATTTTATTAACTTTAACACCACTTTTACATCACAAGAAATAGACAGCTAACTAACAGGCTAAAAACGATTTTTATCACCAAAAAAAGCCAAATAATAACAATCTGTAATTTTTATCCACCCCCTTATTATTGTTATTATTATATATAAATATATATTAAATAATATAATATGAAATTAATCAGCGTCCAAGAGAATTTTAAAAAAGGACTTTTAATAGTAAGTCATGGAACTGGTAAAAATATTAATTTACCAATTCTTAATAACATCTTAATTAAGGCTTATCAAAACTCCATTGAACTCATAAGTACTAATTTAGAAATTGGAATTATCCACAAGCTAAGGGGAAAAGTTGAGGAGGAGGGTGAGTTCACAGTTGACGCTAAAATTATCACTGAGTATGTTAACTTACTACCTAGTGAGAATGTGGAGATTGAAGAAATTGAGGGGGAGCTTAAAATAGAGTGTGATAATTATAAGACTAAAATAAAGGGGGAGTCCGCTAAAGATTTTCCACTTATACCAAGTGTATCATCAGAGAATTATTATGCTTGTAGTGTAGGTGATCTTAAAAAAGCTTTAAATGGGGTTGCCTTCGCAGTTTCAAATAGTGAGAATAGAATTGAACTTTCTGGTGTTCTATTTAATTTTGAAAATAATAAATTAATTTTAGTGGCCACTGATAGTTATCGTTTGGCTGAGAAAATAATTGAAATTAATTCAAATAATGAATTTAATAATCAAAAATTAATTGTGCCAGCGCGAACCGTTCAAGAGCTACTTAGAATTTTAAGTAATTATAATAGTGAGGATTTAAGTTTTGAACAAAAGGGTGAAGTTAGAATTTCCGTCTCGGATAATCAAATATTATTTACCATTGAATCGGTAGAGCTAGTTTCTAGATTAATTAATGGTCAATATCCGGACTATAAGCAAATTATTCCTGACAAAAGTAAAACTGATATTGTAACCAGTAAACAAAACTTATCACGAGCGGTTAAAGCGGTGGCTATATTTTCAAAAACTGGGGTTAATGATGTTAATTTAGAATTTAAAAATAATAAAATTATTATTTCCGCCTCCTCTGGTCAAAGCGGTGAAAGTCGCGTGGATGTGGATGCGGAAATTTCCGGAATTGATAATGAGGTGGCCATTAATTATCGTTACTTAGTAGATGGTCTAAACAACATTAGCAGTGACCGGGTTAAATTAAAGGTAGTTAGTAATAATACCCCCTGTGTTTTAACGGCTGAGGCTGAAGATGATTATCTTTATGTGGTGATGCCCATTAGACAATAAAATAAAAAATAAAAAATAAAAAAATAAGCCCAACATCTGGGCTTATTTTTTTATTGGTTTGAAGGGCTACTACTTGGCGTATTGGTATTAATATTTGTTTCCAAGGGTGGAATTTCTAGTGACGTTGAAGCGGTTGAACTGGCAATTACTGGATAGAGAGGAGTACTTGAGGAAACAACCTGATTATTTTTTTTAGCCCAATCTATTATAGCGCTTTCCCAATTATTAAATTGAGGATCATTTTCGGGGTTGCTTGGCGGTGGACCCAGGGGGTCATTTTTATCAACATAGTATAGGATGGAGTGATTGTCATAAATATTTTTATTTTCAATAAAATCAGCCGGAGTATTAGAGCTGGCAGCTAACCCAGTTCTTTTATCAATTGGGGTGGTGCCTAAAATAGGCAGGACACCATCTATTACCGCTTTGCCGGTGGCGCTCATATCAGGTTCTTTGAAAGTTTCCACCGGGGTTCCGGTTAGTACGCGACTCATAAAAGTTTTCCAAAGTGGAGCGGCTAAAACGCTGCCGTCAGAACCTAGCTTCATTTGATTGTTATTAGTATTACCAACCCAAACACCAGTAACCAAGGAAGGAGTGTAACCAATAGCCCACGCGTCATGATAATCATTAGTGGTTCCGGTTTTAACTGCCACCGGACGATCACCTAAAGTTAAATTATTTTTTTCACCAAAGATGAAAGACCGAGAACTATTATCAGACAAGACACTATTAATTAATCTGGCTGTTTGAGAAGTTAAGACTTTTTTACTGCTGGGTTGCCACTCTTCTAATGTCTTGCCATTTTTATCTTCCACCTTTAAAACGGTAATAATTGTATTTACTTCTCCGTCTCTAGCAAAGGCACTATAAGCGTTGGTGTGTTCTAATAGTTTTACCTCACCACCACCTAGAACCAAGGATAGACCCAAGTCTTTTTCGTTTAAAGACGTGTATCCTAGGGCGTGAGCTAAGTCAATAACACTTTTTATTCCGGTTAAATATAAAGCCTTAACGGCCGGAATATTAAGTGAACCCGCCAGCGCTTTACGAATACTGACCGGGCCATATTCCTTTAGATTATAATTATGTGGAATATATGGTTGAGTAGGGTCGGTGGAAAAATTTGTTACCACATCATAAAGAATTGTGTTTGGGGTATAACCTTTCTCAAACAAAGAAGCATAAACAATCGGCTTCATTGATGAGCCTGGCTGACGTAAGCTGGTGGCGACATTAACTTGTCCTTGGATAGAATCATCAAAATAATCACGAGAACCAACCATTGCTAAGACCTGTCCGGTTTTAGGATCAATAGCTACTAAAGCAGCGTTATTGGCATTATATTTTGTTTGATAGTCTTTGGTTTTTTCAGATACAACCTCATCGGCAATCTTTTGTTTATCGTAATCGATGGTGGTAATTATTTTAAGACCACCTTGTTCTAAAGTGTTTTCGCCATATTTATCAGACAACAAACTTTTAATATACATGACAAAGTGAGGCGCGGTAATGCTGGCCTCGGGGCGCTGAAATTTAATTACTTCTTTTTTAGCGGCGTCGCGCTCGGTGGTGGAAATATAACCTTGTTGAGCCATTAAATCTAAAACATAATCTTTGCGCCCCATTAAAATATCTTGATTAGGTCCGTAAGGGGAATAACGACTAGGTGATTGGGGTAGAGCGGCTAGGATAGCGGCCTCGGCCAAAGAAATATCCTTAACATCTTTTCCAAAATATTTTTGACTGGCGGCCTCAACACCATAAGCGTTTGAGCCGTAAGGAATTTCGTTAAGGTACATTTGCAAAATTTCATCCTTAGAAAATTTCTTTTCAATTTGCTGAGCCAGAATTAATTCTTTAATTTTTCTGGTAACTGATTTTTCATTGGTTAAAACAGCATTTTTAATAAATTGTTGAGTTAGGGTTGAGCCTCCAGCTGATTGGTGATAAATTACATTAGTAATTACCGTTCGAACCATGGCCCAAATACTAAAACCGCCGTGCTTATAAAAATTTTTATCCTCAATTGAAATTGTGGCCTCTCGAACATAGAGCGGTATTTGATCTAAAGAAACCAGGGTTCTTTTTTGATCACCGTGAATTTCATATAAAACATGCTCGCCGGTGCGATCATAGATTTTGGTGCTTTGAGCAATTTCTCGGTTGATTAGTTGATTTGGGTTTGGCAGGTCGCGACTAATTAAAATAATACCCACAAAAGAAAAAAGGGCAAAAAAGGCCACAAAAATAGTAAGCAAGGCCAGTAATCTTTTACGATTTAGCCAAAGTTTTTGCCAGAAAGTTCTTTTTTGGCGGGGATTTTTCCAGGATTTAATAGCTTCTTGGGTAAAATCAGAGTGTTTTCTAAGTTGTGGTATGGGCATAATATTGCATTTATTTTTATAAAGTATAACATAAAATGAGCTTTTTCTATAGGGAGCGCCAGTCTAATGTGATATAATACGAATAATATGGAAATAATTTCAAGTGAACAAAACAGTAAAATAAAAAACATTGTCAAACTACAAGACAAGAGTCGGGAACGTAAAAAACAAGGTCTTTTTGTTATTGATGGCTTAAGGGAAATTAAAGAAGCTTTAAAAAGTGGAATAATTATTGAAGAGATTTTTGTTTGTCCAGAAATAATTAAAGAAGAATTAAATATTTTTTCTGATATCAAAACTTTTTCGGTATCCCTCTCGGTTTATAAAAAAATTGGTTACAAGGAGAAGCCGGCTGGGGTGCTCGCCGTGGCCCGACCAAAACTTTTGGAGTTAGCGAGCCTGAAGCTTAAAAAAAATCCGCTCTTGGTCATTCTCGAGGCCGTAGAGAAACCTGGCAACCTCGGAGCGATTGTTAGAAGCGCTTACGCCGCCGGAGTAGATGCCATTATTATTAATGATGAGCAAACAGATATTTATAACCCCAACGTTATTCGCGCTAGTGAGGGGCTAATTTTTAGATTGCCAGTAATAGTAGCAGACCATAATAGTACAAAGGGATTTTTGGAGAAAGAAAATATTAAAGTTTATGCGGCGGCTTTAGTGGGGGCTAAAAATTATACAGAGGCTAATTTTAAAGACAGCTCGGCCATTCTTTTGGGAACGGAAGCCACCGGATTAAGTGCTAAGTGGCTGGAAAAGGCTGACGAGATTATAAAAATTCCCATGAAAGCTGGCATAGACTCTTTAAATGTCTCTGTTTCGGCCGCTATTTTAATATTTGAGGCCTGGAAACAAAGGGATTTCTTATAAAAGCTGCTAAGTTGACTTATAGTCCGATATCTTGTAGAATCTAGAAAGATTTTTGCCAGAGAAATAAAAAAAAGATGCGCCCGTAGTTCAGCGGATAGAACACCAGCCTTCTAAGCTGGTTACGAGGGTTCGACTCCCCCCGGGCGTACGTATAATTAATTTAATTTTTATGAATGAAAATAAAAATGAAGTTGAGGAAGAATTAACCGAAGAAGAAATCGCCAAACTAGATGAGCTTTTTGGTTTTGGTGGTGGTTGTGATTGCAGTCATTGTGGCCACGATTGTCATGGCGAAGAGGAAGAAGAGGTTGAGAATAAAGAATAATCAGACTATTTAAGATAAGCATGGTGCCCATGGTGTAGTGGTAACACAGCAGGTTGTGGTCCTGTTATCGAGAGTTCAATTCTCTCTGGGCACCCATAAAAACTAACTCCTTTTTTGGGGTTATTTTTGTTTTGTTGTTAATAAGGAGATATGTTAATTGACAAAATTTTGCTAATATGATAGATTATATAGTTCATTAAAAATAATAATTTAAAATATTAGTAATGGAAACAAAAGAAAATATTATATTTCAAATGCTAGATGATTCAGAGGGGCTTTGTGGAGGAAGCCTGTGGTATTATTTTAGTATTATTTATAAAGCACCTAATATTAGCAACCCATATCATAATTTGCGTCACTTAATGTACGTGGTATGCCAGGTTTATGTTGGAGGAAAGTTCATGAAATATTATGAACTGACTAGCAACCGGAGCTTTAGGGCCTTATTGATTGCCGCCATGTTCCACGATTATGCTCATAGTGGTGTTATGGGTCATGACAAGGATGAGGTAGATAGATCTGTTTTAGAAGCAAAAAAATATTTACTTAAAAGTGATATGGATTTGGAAGACGAGGTTACTAATTTTATCCGCGCCACCCAATTTCCCTATGTAGAATGCAAACAGAACCTTGGGGTTGATATTATTAGAGATGCTGACATGTCGCAGCTGTTTGACGATGAATGGATTCAACAAGTGATTCTAGGGTTATCTTTAGAAATGAAAATTACTCCATTACAAATGTTGCAAAGCCAGCTTGTCTTTATTCCCGCCATGACATTCCATACGAAATGGGCTAAGGAATCGTTCTCGCCACTGGTTGATGTGAGACTTATGGAAGTAAAAAAGATGTTAGAAAATTTGCAGTAATGCTTAAAGTTTTAACCGCCAATAAACTATAAAGTTGAGGCGGTTTTTATTTTATCAAATAATCGATCAAAAAAGTTTGCCAAGCTTTTCGATTAGCCACCCATAAGTAAAAATACTCCAAACCGGAGTGTTTTTATTATATTGACCCTGGCCTCATAATGTCATCTAAAAACTTTTTGGAAGATTTAATGTCTTCTTTGAGTGGTTTAGAAATATTCCAGAGTATATCAAATTGAGTTTTTAATAACTGTCTTAATTCTTTACTCTCAACAATAAAGCCAAAATTTTCTTTTTTAGAAGACATAAAGATCACTTTATTTCCATAAGCCCAATAGCCCATAGAAAAATCAACGCCTTCTGGCGCAATTCGTACCTCTCGTTTTACTTCTTTGCCTGGAGCTAGAAATGTGTCCTTAGTAATATCGCTAGTTTTATCCGTTGGCCAAATAACTCTAATATAAATATTATTGCGAACCCTTTTTTTATTAAACTCGTGTAAAAATTCTTCTCCAACTACTTTAATAATATCTTTAACTGGCCAACAAAGCTCTGTATGTAAATTATCATACAGTAAAACATTCTTTAGCATTGTTTTCATTTCTTCAGCCCCCTCGAAATAATTAAATTTTGGGCTAGCGAAGTCAGTTTTTTGTGACGACTTTAATTTTTCTAAAATATTTTCAAAGCTATCCCGTGTATTTTCTAAAGAATTAATTCTGTCATTTAGGATCATTTTAATATTGTCTGGATTTACAGCTTGCCATAACTTAATATTTTCTTTTTCGCTTTGTAGAGTCAATCCACCAAGAGCCAGATCGTTTAATAGGCCATATAAAGTAGAACGAGGAATATTTAAACGTTTAGCTAAATTTCCCGCCGACATAACACCGCCCTCTAATAAAGATAAATAGATGTCCGAGTGTTCTTTTTTTAAATCAAGTTTTTTAAAAATTTTATCCAACATAAATTTAAAATTATTAGTTATTTGTCGTAGCTCGACGACACTATTTACTATAACACAGATTCGTTGTATTATCAAGTTATTAGTAAAAAAGTTAATTTACAAATTAATCACTGTCCTATAATAAGGACATAAAATAGGAGGAAACAAAACATGACAACAATTGCAATTATTCTATTTATCATTCTTTGTCTATGTATTAGTTATATCACGATCAAGAAGCGGTTAATCCCATGGAGCGGGGGAGTGATGGTGTTAATGGGTGACGATAACTTGGTCCCCATAGATTTTAGTGAAAGAACATTTGTATTAAATGATGGATGGAAAATAAAAGGATTTTTTCTTCCGGGCGCACTTAGACATAGTCTGCCAGATGTTCATGTTAGAGTAGAAAAAAGTGTATATTACAGATATGTCGAAAAAGATGGTGGCGTCTATGTTGTGCTCGACGAATGTCTGAGCGCAGAAAATATACACTCATATTTTATTTTAGATGTTACCTCTTCTTCTCCATGGAAAGGACAGTATGAAAAAGAGAGGAATGGCTGGAATCGCTATTACAAAAACATTTCGTTTGAATTTAATTGAAATTGTAAACATTAAAAAACGGGATGAGACAAATTATGAAAATGGAAAAGGTTTGGTAAATTAGAAATTGCGATTATGATAGCTGTTAGATTGATTAGAGGGGCGCCTATAATAATTCTCGGAATAGGAATAATTTATGGATTATTTTATTAGTTAGACTATTAATTGGCTTGGGTTAATTTGTTGTATAGAATTAGCCGTCTTGCAATGAGACGGCTTTTTTTATATCAATTTACTAAATGTTGAAAAATAACCACATTTTTAGCTGTATTTTTCCAACTATAAGTTCTAAATGTATTACACAGCGGACCATTAGAAGCAAATTAAAAATATCCCAATAAAAAGGGGTATTTTTTTGGCGAGAATAAATTAACCTTGAAGAGAACGTTAACTAGTTGACAAATATTATAAAAAATGATAATGTATTATTAGTCATTTAAAATATAAACCTTGTTTTACGGAAGCGGTGCAACAAGTATTAGGTTCAAAAGGAGAACCGAGCGATTAAAAAATGAAAAATTCAGAGATTTTAGTGAATCTAGAAAAAGCATTTAATGCAACATTTAAAGAATCCTCTCCAAATTTTTTTGGTTCGGATCTTCAATCACAGGCTTTTGGTAGAATTCTTCAAGAAGTAACTCTTAGTAAAAACAGAACACATTATGCATTTACAGATCAAAATCGCGGCGGATCTTGGGCAACCTTTATATGCCCATGTTTGCCAGACGGATCAATACCCGTACTCGATTCATTGAGAGAGGGGGATAAAATAACTGTTTTATTACATTGGGGGATGAATTATGAATTTCTTGATGACCTTGTTACATGGGGTAGTCGCTCGGCGCACCCTTATAAGGTTGCTGGCGTAAACTACTCCGTGATAGAAGAATTTATTAATGAAAAGCAAACAAACTACTGCAGACTTTATTATGCAATTGAAAGATTTAAAACATCTGGCATCTGGGAGGTTGCCAAGTACTAAAAAGTTAAGGGCTCCTGTTTATATAAAATAAACCGGAGCCCTTTTCATATAAATTTACAGGGCAATCCGTTAAAAAAGTTTGCCAAGTTTTTTGATTTATTACCAATAAAAAATAACTCCTAATTTAGGGGTTATTTTTACGTTATAGCCCGAAAAAGTATTAGATAATTGACAAAATATTATAAAAGTTATGTAATATATTTACAGTTCCTTGAAATATTAATTTAAAAATAAAAATTATGAGAAAAATTGGCTTTAGCCATGGCGACTCGTTTAAACTGCTAGATGTTAACACGGAGAAAAATATTCAGATATTGGCTGGCTGTGGTGGCAACTCTTTAGAAATAAATTGTCACACCGCAAAAGAGGCAGATAGTTTGGATAAACTTTTGCCCTACATTAAAAGTTTTGAACGTCTATCTATCCATGCGCCAGTTAATGTCAGATATGTGTATAATCAGGAAATAAAGGCTCTTCTTAAAAAATTAGAATATTTTTATAATCGGGTTGGCGCGGAGCTTCTAGTAATACATCCCGACTTAGTTGACGATTGGTCAGTATTTGATGATTTAAATATGAATTTGGCCATTGAAAATATGGATGACCGCAAACAAAGTTTTAAAGATGTTGGTGATTTAAAGGATTTCTTTGATAAACATCCAGAGTGGTCCCTGGTTCTTGATTTAGGGCATTGCAAAGCCAACGACAAATCAATGGTTTTGGCTGAGAATATGATTTTGGCATTTCGAAATCGAATTGTTGAAATTCACCTAAGTGGTTATAAAAAATTCCACGAGCCCCTCCACCGGACCAAACAAAAAGATATTATCGCTTATTGCAAAGATTTATTGGTACCAATTATTATTGAAAGCGTCTTTGAAGTCAATGATGGTTTTGAAGGCTTAAAAAAAGAACTTGATTATATATTGCAGGAATTAAGTAACCTTTAAAAAGAATACCAAACTACGTGTAACCGCGTAGTTTTTTTTGTGTTATAATATAAGAGCCAAATAAAAAATATGTCACTTTTTTCTGAACAAGTTTATAAAATAGTCGGCCAAATTCCTCAAGGAAAAACCCTAACTTATAAGCAGGTAGCCAAGCGCGCTGGCCATCCTTTGGCTTACCGGGCGGTGGGCAATATTTTAAATAAGAACCATGATAAGAACATTCCTTGTCACCGAGTGATTAGATCTAATGGAAACATTGGTGGTTATAATCGGGGCACTAAAATAAAAAAGCAAATTCTCAAAAGAGAAGGAGCAATTTAAAAACTATTTATGCAACAATCTCTGTCGCTAATACTTTTATATGCTGGGTATGCCTTTTTTGCCTTATAGTTTTAGGCGTGAAAACATTGCCGTGGCCTCGACTATTTTTGTAATTTTTAACGTAGTTACGCTGTCTGTTTTTAGCTGGTTATATTTTAAAGAGGCATTGACTCCTTTTCAAATCATTGGCATAATTATAGACCTAGTTTCAGTTATTTTTTTGGAGCTCGGACGATAGCCGCGGTAATTCAATTAATTAATATAATAAATAATTTTTTATGAAGACTTTAATAATATACGCTCATCCCACCCACCTCGGCCATCATGGTTACTTTTTAGAAGAACTCAAGATAGTTCTAAATAATAAAAAAATAGACTATGAGATTTTAGATTTGTATGCTTTAAATTATGATCCAATTTTAAGAGCGGAGGAGCTTAACTTTTCACCAGACCACAAAATAAGCGAGATTACTAAAAATTATCAAGAAAAGGTGACGGCGGCCGACAATTTGATTTTTATTTATCCGACTTGGTGGCAGGGGGTGCCCGCTATTTTGAAAGGTTTTATTGACCGAACTTTTGCGGCGGGGTTTGCTTTTAAATATCAGAATAAGATGCCTAAAGGCTTACTGACGGGAAAAAGAGCGGCCGTTTTCTCAGCTACTGGTGCGGCTAAAATAGTTAATAAATTTATTGTGGGCGACAAGGGAATGAAGATGATGTTAAATAATGTTTTAAGGTTTTGCGGTTTTGAGGCCAAAGGTTTTTCGGTGGGCTCGGCTAGAGATTTAAATGATCGCCAGAAGAAGCTAATTATTAGCGAGGTTAGTAAGTTAGTTCTGTATCTATATAAATAAATGAAACTGCTTAAAAAATTACTACTTATAATTTTATTTTTTGGACTTAGCGTCTCATCTGTGCGGGCTGAGGCAACTAGTGCTGAGGTTTTGGATAAGCCGAAGACAGCCGAAGCCCAAGTCTTAAAGGTTTTAGATCAAAAAGAATCTTTTAGGGAAAACGGCTCGAAACTGGTTCAGCAGAATTTAGAATTAGGAATACTTACCGGTCCTCTTAAGGGACAAACAGAAACTTATACTGGCATTTCTGGAATTGATGTTGTGTCCTCGAATGTATATCATGTCAATGATAAAGTTTTGGTTAGTTATAATCGCGACGAGACTGGTCAATATGTCTTTTATGTGACCGATTATGTTAGAACCACCAGTCTTCTTTGGTTAACCTTGTTTTTTATTGCCGTGGTTTTACTTATTGGCGGTCGGACCGGAGTTATGGCCCTGGTTTCTTTGACTATTAGTTTTTTTGTAATCATAAAAGTTTTAGTGCCTTTGGTTTTTGCTGGTTACGATCCTCTAGTAGTCGGTATTTTGGTTTCATTCTTAATTCTTTTTGCTTTGATATATTTAACAGAGGGTTGGAACAAAAAATCACACATTTCAGTTCTAAGTATTGCTTTATCACTTATTATGACCGCTAGTTTGGCTTTGTTATTTGGTTATTTAAGCCGCTTATCGGGATCTTCTAACGAAGAAGTGGTCTTTTTAATTGACGCCATTAAAATCCCTATTAATTTCCATAATTTATTATTAGCGGCCATTATTATTGGAACCCTAGGCGTTTTAGATGATGTAGTAGTTGGTCAGGTTGAATCAGTCGAACAGATAAGGTCGGCTAATCCTAATTTAAATAATGTACAGGTCTTTGCCATGGCCATGAATATTGGTCGGGCTCATCTAGGGGCGATTATTAACACCTTATTTTTAGCCTATGTCAGCGCCGCTCTTCCCCTAATTTTATTGTTTAGTATTCATCAGGAGCCATTTTTAACTGTATCACAAGTTATTAACAACGAAGATATTGCCACCGAGATAGTCAGAACCCTGGTTGGGGTAATTAGTTTATGTTTATCCGCCCCAATTGCCACTTTTTTAGCGGTTAAGTACCTAAAGACAAAAACTTCGAAATAGTGTGATATAATAAAAATAGCATGAGAAAAACAAAAAAAATCAGAAAAATTTTTATATTTTTAGGGGCTCTTGATATTATCCTGATTATCATTACGCCTTTTTTAAAATTTACTTTTTTAAGTTTCTCGGAGGAATTTTCTGAGGCTGGCTTGACGGCGTTTTTAATCATTTTGATTGCCCTACTTTTTAGATTTTATCTTAAGGATATTGATAACTATAAACATCAGCAAGAGAACCTCGAAGAGCGTTTAAGAGACACTTTTAAGTATATTGGCTCAATTAATTTGCAACTTGAGGAGATGAAAAAAGTATTTTCCAACTTCAACAAATATCCGGAAAATAAAAAAGATGTTCAAGCTCTTTTTATTCACACTGCTGAGCGTATTCTGGGGATAATTAATGCTGACTGGGTACTGCTAAGAATTGTCGATATTAATAATGGTGGGACTTTGTACGAGTATTTTTGTTCTCGTGGCAACAAGAAGGTTGAGCGGATTAAGCTGGATAATCGAGCGCTGCTCGACGGAGTTTGTTCTTTTGGGTCTTGCTCAATAGTGAAATCAAATCAAGATAATTTTAATATTAAAGCTTACTGTGTTTTACCGGTTGAATCGGATAACAGCAATCAAGAATTTTTAATTAATTCTATTGTTAATCAGCTGGAAATGTTTTTTATTATTTTTAATTCCTTATATTATAAAAGAAATAATAATCGAAAAATAATTTAATAACTTAAAAATTATGCCCGCAAAAAAACAAACCAAAAAAGAGGAGCCACTAACCTCTGAACAATTTAAAGTTTATGGTCATGAGTTGCTGCAAAAGATTAAAGAACTTATTAAGAAAGGTAACATCCAGAGAATTATTATTAAAAACGAAAAGGGTAAAGTAATGATGGAAATTCCTGTTACTTTTGCTGCTGTTGGTGTTTTGGTGGCCCCAATTTTAGCCGCTGTTGGCGCCTTAGCGGCTCTAGTTAATAAATGCACCATCGAGGTTATTAAGAAAAAATAAAATTAGCTACAAAAAAAGACTGTCGATTAACAGTCTTTTTTGTTGGCGTTATTGTTTTATGATAGCCAGAATTTCTTCTCTTTTAGCTTCCATTATCTGAAAGGTGACGGCTTCTAAGTTTAGGCGAACCTTATTTTCAGTATTAGAGGCGCGCACATTAAACCAGTAATCAGGGTATTTAACGGTTATTCCGTCTAAGAAATCTATTTGACCGTCAGAGTATTTATCAGCCAATTCTTTGATGACAATCTCTTTGTTGTTTACTTCATTATTTATTTCTCCAGAGGAAAAATATTTTTCTAGTGGTTTTAAATAATCAGAAATTTTTTGTCCGCAGCCGGAAAATTCTTCGAGTAGTTTTCCAATTATAATGTTGGGCATTTCAAAACAGCCAATTGGTAAGTTAAGAAAAAAATGGCCAGATGATTCGCCGGCGAAATAAAGGTTTTCTTTAAGCATTTGTTCTTTTATTAAAGAATGCCCCACTCGAGTGACCACGGGAATCCCGCCATTTTGAACAATCATATCTTCGGTAATTTTTCCCGGTCTAACATCATAACCAATTTTACTGCCCGGTTTTACCTTTAAAAATATTTTAGAAAGTAGCCCTCGGATTATTGCTGGGCTAATAGTCTTTCCTTTATCATCGACAAAGAACACGCGATCACCGTCGCCGTCAGTTGCGATTCCTAAATCAGCCTCTTTCTCAATTATCATTTTTTGAAGCTGAGCCATATTTTCTTCTTTGAGCGGGTCAGCTTCGTGAGCCGGAAATGAGCCATCAAATTCAAAATTTAAAGGCAGTAGCACAATCGGTAGATTTTTGAATAACTCAAAAATATATTGAGCCCCCATTCCATTAGCCGTATCAATAACAATCTTTAGTGGTTTTATATTCTGGAGGTTGAAATACTGACAGTCGTGTTTTAATTGTTCTTGGGCAATATCTTTTTTGATTTCTAAAGAACCAGTTTTAAGTGACGGCTCAAAGGAATTGGCAATAATTTTATCCCTCATCCAGACTAAGCCGGTTTCGCCACTAACTGGAACAGCTTTGGCTCTGACAATTTTAAAACCATTCCACTCTCCAGGATTATGCGAGGCGGAAATCATAATTCCACCGTCTAAGTTATAACTTGAAACAGCAAAATAAAAAGCCGGAGTGGAGACTAGACCAAAGTCTGTCACGGAAACACCTTGAGAAAGAAGACCAGAAATTAATTTTTCTTTTAGTGCTGGTGATGAAACTCTCATGTCACAGCCGACGGCTAATTTAAGTGGTTGTAGGGGGTTATAGTCTGGGTCGCTCTGACGCAAGGCCACATAAGCTAAAGCGATTTGGTTAGCGGCGTCGTCGTCAAAATCAACACCATAAACACCCCTAACATCATAGGCTTTGAAAATATTTGGATTAATCATATTGATGGTTTTTAATAGTTAAAAATATAGCGCCTAGGCCATAAATTATAAATAAGAGAGTAATTAATCCACCGACGACGGGGATGGCGGCTGCCAAAACAAAAATCAGCAAGCCGATAATTAAAACTAAAAAAATATTAAGAGTCTTTTTAAAGATTCTTTTGAACAATAACTCGCCGACAAAAAAAGATGAAACAATTATTGATAAAAATAGGGCGATAAGATAGGTGGCTAGCAGCATTAAAGATAAAGGAATCCCAATAACCGTAAAAATGAAAAAAATAATTACTAACGGAGCGGCAATTAGAATTACTAAACCGATTAAGGCCGATTGCCAATATTTTTTTTCTAAATTGTTTGAAGCCTTATATATAACTTTTTTATTTAGACTAAGAATGACTAGACCAATTAAAAATAGAGCCGCTAATTTATAGAATATTTTTGATAGAGCGGCCACCGGTGAGGCTTCTTTATTTTTGACTTCTTGGCGGACAATGGCGCCGACTATAGATGAAGGGCTTTCAATTTTAGCGACTTGGTTAGCGGAATACGTAAGACCGCCGGCCACCACCGCATCTTTAGTTATGAGCAGGCCGCCCTGTCCCGAGGAGGTAGATTCAGGGTTTATTTTTAAATTAATATTTTTACCAATTTTCCCTGATATTTTAGCGGCACTGATATAGCCGTGTAAATTTCCAGAAATTATACCATTAAAGACTCCATTAACTCCGGCGATTAGAACATCCCAGCCAACTTTTGAATTAGGGCTTAGATTTATTTCTGTCCCGAAAGCATTAACGTTGTGGTCAATCTGACCATTGATATTTAAGTTGGTCCCGGCAATTCGAGCACTGCCTTTTATTTCGCCATTTACAGTAATGTTGTTGCTAAAAGCAATTAAATCACCATTAACCGTTCCGTTTACAGTTATGTTCTTACATAAAGCAATTAAATCACCATTAACTGTGCCATCGATAGTCATATCGCTGCAGCTAGCATAAACATTACCATCGGCAATCTCTTCTTTGTTGAGTTTTACGGAATTATCAACCTTAACCTCAAAAGCGTAAGAAGCACTGAGGGGAACGGCCAGAAAAATGGCCAAGGCTAAAACAATAAATAATTTTTTCATAAGGTTGTTAATTTAGGGAAATTAGTATATCTTATAGTAATAAACATTTAGATTATAGCCCAAAACAATGCCAGAAGCAATAATGGATTTAATTAAATATTGGCACAATCGCGTGAAAACACGAGATGATTTAGCTGAGGCTAAACGAGAAATATCCAAGAAATACAAAATTGGTTCTCTTTTGAATTCGCAAATACTAGAAGTTTATCGAGAACTTAATAAGAAAAATCAATTACCTCGTGGTTTTGATAAAAATCTTTGGGAAGGATTACTTCGTAAACGCTCAATTCGGACTTTATCCGGTATTGCTCCGGTGGCCGTTTTAACTAAGCCTTATCCTTGTCCGGGAAACTGTGCTTATTGCCCTAACGAGCCCAACATGCCCGTTTCTTATTTACCAAACGAGCCAGCGGTGATGCGGGCGGTTAAGTGTAACTTTGATCCTTATAAACAGACCGTGCTTCGTCTCAACTCACTAGAGAATAATGGACACGAACCAAATAAAATTGAAATTATTGTTATTGGCGGCACTTGGAGTTATTTACCCGATAGATATCAATATTGGTATATCTTAAATTGTTTTCGAGCGGCTAATGATTTTACCAAACTGCGCCAGAATGAAAGCATCGGTTCTTATTTAGAATCCGACGGGGACTCAAAACTACAAATTTTAAAATCAGTAATTGGTAAAGTAATTTCACCATATCCGAAATCAATGACAATAGCTGATTTAAAAATCGCACTAGCTAAGGAACAGAAAAAAAATGAAACTGCGCAATATAAAATTATTGGTTTAACACTCGAGACTCGCCCAGATTATATTAATGAAAAAGAATTACGCCAAATGCGCGAACTAGGATGCACTCGGGTAGAAATTGGCGTCCAAGCTCCAGATGATGAAATACTTAAAATAAATAATCGTGGACATAACGTCGCCGAAATTGCTCGAGCCACTAAAGAGCTTCGTAATTTTGGTTTTAAAATTACTTATCACATCATGCCCGCTCTTCCTGGTTCAACACCAAAGAGAGATTTGGAAATGTATAAAATGTTGTTTACGGATGAGCGTTTTCAACCAGATCAAATTAAATTTTATCCAACGGTAGTCACTCAAGGCAGTTTATTGTATCGTTGGTGGAAAGCCGGAAAATATAGACCATACACAGATATCGAACTTCAAGAATTAATTGTTGATTGTAAAAACTTTACACCGAAATATGTTCGCATTATTAGATTAATCAGAGATATTCCGGGTGAGTCAATTTTAGCGGGTAATAAAATTACTAATTTGCGTCAGATAATGCAGCAACGTGGGGTTAAGTGTGATTGTATTCGTTGTCGTGAATCTAAAGAGACCGCTTACGTTAAAGATTTTAAAATTAACGTGCAGCAATATGCGGCGGGCGGCGGCACCGAATATTTTATTAGTGCCGATAGTTCCGATGATAAGACTTTATACGGCTTTTGTCGTTTAAGAATGAGTGAGGCCAGTTTAATTGCACCGGCCATGATTCGTGAGCTTCATGTTTACGGACAACTAATGCCAGTCGGTGGTGGTAAAAAAACCCAACACCGAGGACTAGGTAAAATATTGTTAGCAGAAGCGGAAAAAATCGCTAAAGAATTAGGTGTTAAAAAAATGGCGATTATTTCTGGAGTTGGTGTTCGTGATTATTATCGTAAGACCGATTATAAGTTGAAAGGTAGTTATATGGTTAAAAATTTGTAATTTTTGACAAAAAACCCTTCCTAAACTATCATAATTAGGCAATAAATAAACATATGAAATACGAATTTTTGCCATCTCAAGACCCAAAACTTTGGGAATATATCAGTGAAGAAAGTGCTCGTCAGGAAAACGAAATTGAGCTCATTGCTTCAGAAAATTACGTTTCCCCGGCGGTTTTAGAGGCTATGGCCACGGTACTGACTAATAAATATAGTGAAGGCTATAGCGGTCATCGTTATTACGGTGGCAATCAAGTGGTGGATAAGGTTGAAAGCCTAGCCATTAGTCGTGTTAAAGAGCTATTTGGAGCGGAGCATGTTAATGTTCAACCGCTTTCCGGTTCACCGGCTAACGCGGCCGTTTATATGGCCTTCTTAGAACCAGGAGATAAAGTTTTAGGTCTTCGTTTGGATCATGGTGGACACCTGTCTCACGGTCATAGTGTTAATTTTTCTGGTCGTTTGTATAACTTTGTTCAGTATGGTGTAAATGAAAAAACGGGAGTTATTGATATGGAGGAAGTGCGTCGCATTGCAATTGCCGAAAAACCAAAAATGATTGTGGCCGGTTTCTCCGCTTATTCACGAGAAGTTGATTGGCAAAAATTTAAGGAAATTGCCGATGAAGTTGGTGCTTTTACTTTTGCTGATATAGCTCATATCGCTGGACTAGTGGCGGCCGGGATTGTTAGCTCACCAGTTCCTTATTTTGATGTTATTTCCACTACCACTCATAAAACTTTACGCGGTCCACGTGGGGCGATTATAATGTGCAAGGAAAAGTTTGCTAAACAAATTGATCGGGCGGTTTTTCCTGGGATGCAAGGCGGCCCCCATGATCACATTACCGCCGCTAAAGCCGTCGCTTTCGGCGAAGCTTTAAAGCCAGAGTTTAAAGATTATTCTAAACAAGTGATTACTAATGCTCAATCACTAGCTAAAGCCTTGACTGACAAAGGCTATACCATAGTTTCCGGGGGCACCGATAATCATTTGATGGTGGTTGATTTAAATAGTAAAAAATTGGTTGGTAAAGAGGCTGAAGTGGCCTTGGAAAGTATTGGTATTTCGGTCTCGCGTTCAACAATCCCCAACGACCCTAATCCGCCAATGAATCCGTCCGGAATTAGAATCGGTACTCCAGCGGTTACTACTCGTGGAATGAAAGAAGCGGAGATGGATATTTTAGCGTCTCTAATTGATCGCGCTTTAACTAATAAAGATAACGCCGAGGCTCTTGCGGCCTTAAAACAAGAAGTAAAAACTCTGTGTCAACATTTTCCAATTTATAAAAAATAAAAACATGAATATAATTGATGGTCGCGCTTTAGCCGAGAAGATAAAAGATGATATTGCTTTAGAAGTTTTTGAGGCCGTAAAAAATGGTGAAACTCATCCGAGTTTGGCGATTGTTTTAGTTGGCACTCGCCCTGACTCCAAGCTCTATGTCTCCTTAAAAGAACGGGAGGCTAAAAAACTAGGGATTGATACTTATCTTTATGAACTTGACGAAGCCGTTAGCGAATTAGAGCTAACTCAAACCATTGAATTTTTAAATAAGGATAACTCCATTGATTCAATTTTGGTTCAACTTCCTCTGCCAGAAAATTTTGATACTGATAAAATAATGTCAAAGCTTGACCCCAAAAAGGATGCGGATGGGTTTTTAGAAAATCACCCCAAAAATGTTATGTCTCCTGTTCTTGCAGCCATAAAATTAATGCTAGAAAACACTAAGATAACAGCTACCAAATTAACGGCCGGAGCCCTCTATAATTCAGAAGTCTTTGGCGGGGCCCTAAAAAAAATATTAACTGATTTTGGTTTTAAAGAAGTCATCGGAATTACCGGCAAGAAAGCTGGTGAGGTTAAAGATATTTCTTCTCGAGTCGATGTTTTAATTACAGCCATTGGTGTCCCCCTATTTATAAAAGATAACATGATTAAAGACCAAGCAGTTATTATTGATGTTGGTACGACTAGGGTTGGCACTAAAGTCTGCGGCGATGTTGATTTTGATAGCGTTAAAGATAAGGTTTCTTTTATTTCACCAGTTCCGGGTGGAATTGGGCCGATGACAATCGCCTTCCTGTTTAAAAATGTCCTCAGTATTTATAAAAATAAAAAAACCGCCTAAACGCGGTTTTAAACTATAACCGTCATGCCGCACCGCAAAAAACAATTACTAGACCTACTTAAAATTCATTTTGGTTATGAGTCTTTTAGACCGGGTCAAGAAGAGGCTATTGATCATATTTTAGCCGGCCATGATACGGTGGTAATTTTGCCTACAGGCGGTGGTAAATCCATGATTTATCAGTTGCCGGCCTTAATCTTTGAGGGTATTACCCTGGTGGTTTCACCATTAATTGCTTTAATGAAGGACCAAGTTGATTCTTTAGATAAAGTTGGTATTCCTTCAACGTTTATTAACTCTTCTCTGTCGCCACAAGACAGCGAAGAAAGACTCAGAAAGATTAAGGCGGGTTATTATAAGATAGTTTATATTGCTCCGGAGCGTTTTTACAATGCTGTTTTTATGAGTGATCTTAAGGGGCTAAAAGTTAATTTATTTGCCATTGATGAGGCTCATTGTATTTCTCAGTGGGGGCATGATTTCCGTCCCAGTTATATGCGCCTCAAAGATGTAGTAAAAACGATTGGCTCACCGATTGTAGTGGCCTTAACCGCCACTGCCACCCCGGAGGTACGTGAAGATATTTCCAAACAACTAAATTTAGCTGATCCTAAATATGTAATTTCTGGTTTCGCGCGCCCTAATTTACAATTAGCGGTTGTGCAAGCTAGTAATGGACAAAAAACTCAACATATTTTAGACGCTTTGGATAATAATAATTTAGGTTCAGGAATAATTTATGTTGGCACTAGGTCTAAAGCGGATGAGTTGGCTGAACTTCTAATAGAAAGAAATATCAAGGCGGTTGTTTATCACGCCGGCATGGATGCTAGTAGCCGTGATTGGGTGCAAGACAGTTTTATGAAAGGCGAAGCCCAGGTGGTAATCGCCACTAATGCTTTTGGTTTAGGAATCAATAAAAAAGATATTCGTTTTGTAATTCATCATGATTTGCCGGGAACAATCGAGGCTTATTATCAAGAAGCGGGCCGAGCGGGCCGTGATGGAAAAACTAGTTTTTGTTTATTATTTTATTCCCCCCAAGATAGATACTTAAGAGAATTTTTTATTAAGGGTGATAATCCGTCACCAAATATTATTATAGAGATTTATGAGCTGTTAGCTGATTGGTCAGATCGCAATGAAGAAATTGGTCAAGAAACGGTTTTAGTTACTTACTCAGAAATTATTCAGAATTTATCGGAACGCGTACCCGAAATGGCAGTTGGTACCGCTCTTAAAATTTTAGAAAAAGAAGGTTATCTATCGAGACCAAACGAAAAAAATTCTAATGCTTATTTAAAAGCCAAGGCCGATGTAGCGGCGATGTTTGAAGCATCGGGTAAAAGAGCTAAGGTGCAAATTGAAGTTATCAGTCTGTTGTTTGAAAAATTTGCTAAAGAATTTGCCGCCGGTTGGGAAATAAATTTGGAAGACGCTTCTTTAGTGATGGGAATTAAAAAAGATTCGCTTCAAAGAACTATTAAAAAATTAGTTGAAAAGGATTTAGTGGAATATCGCCCGCCTTTTCGGGGAACTGAGATTAAAATTTTAAAACGAGTCCGCTCGGAGGAGTTGAATCTGGATTTTAAATCACTTAAAAATAAAGCCGATAGGGCTTATGAGAAGTTAGATGAGATGGAGCAATATGTTTATCAAATTGGTTGTCGCCAACAGTATATTTTAAAATATTTTGGCGATCACGAGGCTAAAGACTGTGGCACTTGCGATAATTGTTTAAAACTTAAAAAAGTTAAAGAGGCTGGTGGTAAAGATTATCGTTATAAACAATATCTAGATTAAAATGAAAAAATCAGTTCAAATTAAATTATTACAAATAGTCCAGGACAATTACCGAGAAATTGCGGCGCAGTTTGATGCGACTAGAAAAAAATATATCTGGCCGGAACTAAGCAGAGTCCTTGGCGGTTTAGAAGATGGTGACAGCATTTTAGATGTCGGTTGCGGTAACGGCCGGCTTTTGGAAAATTTAAAAAACAAAAAACTTTTTTATTTAGGCGTTGATAGCAGTAAAGAGTTAATTGAACTGGCTAAAATTAATTATCCAGGCTCAGATTTTAAAGTAGCTGATATTTTGGAATTAAATAAAACCATTTCCAAAAAATTTAATCTAGTTATCTCAGTCGCCGTTTTACATCATTTGCCCAGTCAGAAATTGCGGCTGCAAGCTTTAGAACAATTGAAATTTTTAGCAGCGCCGCACGGGCAAATAATTTTTAGTGTTTGGCGTCTGTGGGATAATAAAAAATATCGAAGATATTTATTTAAGAATATTTGGCAAAAGATTATTTTTAAAAGTGGTTTAGATTTCGGCGATTTGCTGTTTCCTTGGAAAAATAATCAAGGGGAGGCAATTAGTGAAAGATATTATCATGCTTTTACTAAAAGTGGCCTTCGGAGATTACTTAAGGCTGCTAAATTCCGCCACTACAAACTATATAGTGATCAGCATAATTATTGGGTTGTTATTGACACCCCATAGGGGTATATGCTAAGATCTTAACAATATGAAAACAACCGAACAAAGAATCAATAATATTATTGGCCAGCTCGAGGGCGTTAAAAAAATGTTGAATGATGAAGGTAAGGATTGTCTGACGGTAATTGTTCAATTTAAGGCGGCTAAGTCGGCTATTTCTTCTTTAATGAACAAGCTACTAGAAGAGGAAATGGATAGTTGTTTTCTAAAGAAGAATAAACAGCCAGAAAAAATTTCTAAACTATTTAAAGAAATAATTAAATAATAATTTTATGTCACAAGCGCAAGATGTAAACAAAAATAATTTTGAAAGTGAAGTTTTAAAAAGTGAGATTCCGGTTTTGGTGGATTTTTGGGCTCCTTGGTGTGGTCCCTGCCGAATGATGGCGCCAATTCTAGACGAGTTATCAGCTGAGCTAGCGGGTAAGTTAAAAATCGTCAAAGTAAACACCGAAGAATCAGAGAACCAAGAATTAGCTATTAAATATGAGATCCAAAGTATCCCTAATATGAAACTTTTCAAAGGGGGTGTGATTATTGGCGAATTTATCGGATTAAGAAATAAAGAAAGTTTAAAGGATGAGTTAGCCGCTTTATTATAATAGTTGTAAATAGTGTGTATTTATTAGGAGGCCAAACTGGTCTCCTTTTTTATAAAAAAAACAGAGCCGTTTAAGCTCTGTTTTTTATCTCTATTTAAATCCTATAAATCTTTATTGTCCACAACCGGCAGCAGCACTTCCGCTGGCCGCTGTACCTTCACCGAATCCAGGAGCTGGAGAGGCGGATGACAAGGTTGTTTCACATTCTTTTGGTTGGGTAGTGAAAGCGGAACAAATAGCCTTTAATAAGCTAGCACTATCTCGGCCGCTAGAAACGTCTTTACCGTTAATGATTAAAGTTGGTGAACCGGCAACGCTATACTTGGTATTATCAGCTTTGTTAGTATCAAAACCAGGGAAGGTTCCTTGATAGCCGATATTATTTTTAGCATTAGCCGTGACACTAAACTCAGCATCAGTTTTTGCTACACAGGCATTGTTTTTGTTAACATCAACGCCAGCGCTAGTTAAACACGAAGCACTGTCGCTAGCTTTTAAGAAACAAGTTAGATAATCATTAAACTTAGATCTTTGTTCTTTTTGAATACAATATTGAACTAAATTTTCTTTTAATTCTTTATCGCCGTGCATGGAGTAGTCAACAAACTTTAATTCATAATCAATCTTATTACCTAAAGCTTTAAGAGCTGGCAAAATTCCTTTTTCGATTTGAGTACCATATGGGCAGTAGCTCATGACAAACAATTCAACTTTTGGTTTGTCATTTTTTGGGACATCGACTGGTGCGCTAGCGGCGGCGTTTGATCCGGCGCTATTGGTTGCTGCGGTCTTGGAAGCTTCATCCATGTTTAAAGCTTGAGGAAAGAAAAGTGCGCCATCACGAGAAATGTAAGAATCTACTTTTTGGTCAGAGCCAATGTTAACCTTAACCTTATAAAGACCATAAGCCTCGGTAACTTCGGAGATAGTGGCTTTAGAGCCGCTCTGCATTAAATAAGTATTAATGTAATTTTCTGCTTTTAGCTTTGCCATTTCTGGCTTGATAACACCCTTATTTTTATATAAGGAAATTCCTAGAACAACGGCCACTATCAGGACTACCGCCACTAGTGCCACTGAACCAAAAATGATTCTCTTTTTTTTCATAGGTTTTTAAAATTAATTTTTTTTAATTCTTTATTATTATAGCGGAAACGCCTATCTCCGTCAAAGGTAGTTTGGTTATTTTGTCTTTTCTAAAAAAGTCTCTAAGTCGTTGGGTAAATCAAGATTAAACTTCTGCTTCTCGCCATTTAAATCTTTAAAATTAAGTTCATAGGCAACCAAAAAAATTCGGCCTAAATTAACTTTTTGATTTTTTACTTTAGTTTTTTTAGTAAAATACAAAGGGTCTCCCAGCAAGGGGTGCCCGTAGGCGTAAAAATGAACTCGAATTTGATGGGTGCGGCCAGTTTTTATTTTAACATCTAATAAAGTGTAGTTAATATATTTCTTAATAACACTGAATTCAGTAATTGCTTCTTTTGACTCATCTTGAGCCTTTAGGGTTCCGCGATCACGATTGTTCGGTTTATTTTTATCGCTAATAGTTTCGGAACCAACTGGCAGAGCCGCCATTTTGTAACCATCTCGAGCCCGCCTTATGGGGAAATTTATGACGTCCTCGTCTTTGCTTATTTGTCCGTGGGCTAAAGCTAAATATTTTTTGGTTATATGTCGATTTTGGAATTGCTTCTTAAAGTAATTAAAAGCTTTTTGATTTTTGGCAATAATCATTAAGCCGCTCGCTTCTTTATCAAGACGGTGGACAATTCCAGGGCGCAGCGGGTCTTCACCGACTGATTCGATTTCTGGGTAAGCAAATCTTAACCAGTCTGTTAAAACCTCTTCATTTATTCCCGGGCCACCATGAACAATGAGTCCGGCCGGCTTATTAATAATCAGATAGTCATCATTTTCAAAAATAACAATTTTCTTTAATTTTTTTTCCATATATTTAAAATTTCTTGTTTAATAAAATTTTTAAATCATCTTTTGTTAATCCTTTAATTAAGTATAAGACGATTAGGTATAAGATAATTGATAGGCCGCCGCTAGTAATTAGGCCGAGCCAAGTGTAATAAAAACTTTCGGGAATTATTAAAAGGCCGAGCCACATTATTATTGCCGCCATAGCTGCTCTACCGACTATTTTAAGGTTAGGAATAAATCGGGTATAGCGCCAAACCACATAGGCAGATAAAAAGGCGATGGCTGCCTCGCTATAGATAGTTACTGCCGCCGCTCCGTAATAAGAAAAACGAGGAATAAAGATTAAATAGAAGACAAGAGAGGTAATACTAACAAAGATGTAGGCGCCAATCATTTTTCTCTGGCGATTTATAGCAATGACACCGTGGGCAAACATGCAACCCAAAAAGATAGCTACCAAAGCAAAAATTAATATTTTTAAGATTAAGCCGCTACCAGCGAATTCTTGGCCGGCCACTAGGACGATAATTGGCCTCGCCAGAACCAAGGTGCCCGCGATAATTGGTAAAGAGAAAATAGCCATTAAGTCAAAAGATTTTTGTAAGACAGAATTAAAGTAGATTTTCTTTTCTTCAAACCAAGAGGCAGTTAAGATTGGTAAAATAATACCGGCAAACATAAAAGGCAGGGTAGTTAGGACGTCGATAATTCTGTAAGCAGCCCCATATAGGCCAACTTCCTCCGGGCTCTTAATTAATGACAGAATTAGGGTGTCAGTTTTCAAATAAAGCAGGTTTAAAACTATGGTCACGGCTAAGGGCCAACTTTTGGTAATAATCTCCTGCCAAATTTTTAAATCAAAAGTCGGTTTTATGAAAAAGTCATCAGCTGCCAGTAGATAAGAGATGATAAAATTTAAAGCGGCGGCTATAACCGAGGCCCACAAGACACCATTTAGGCCGCGGTCACTTAGTAAAACTAGCCAGATGCCAATAACTAGGATTATTCGTCCAATAGTTTCGGCAATTACGGCTTTGTCCATTCTTAATCTTTTTTGGAATAAGCCTATAATCACTTGATTTAGAGCCGGAAATAAAAAGGACAGAGCGGCAACTAGGATGCCAGTTTTAATAGCGGCTGAATAGGGCAGAAAAATAGCGACCACAGGAGCTAATCCTAGAAAAATAATAATCGAAATTAATCTTAAGCCAAAAAGATTGTTTAAGCTCTTTTTTTCATCAGCCCCGGGCCGGCTAATCATTTGCACGGTCACCAGCGTCAATCCTAGATCGGCGATAATAGCAAAAAATGAAATGAAGGTAATAATTGTTGTATAAGAACCAAACCCGGACTGGCCCAGATAACGAGTCATCATGGCGAGTGAAATAAGACCCAAGACGGTTGAAATTATTTTCCCGATAAATTGGATGATTGTGTTGTAGGCGATCTTAGAAGAAAGGTTCATGATGTTTGTGTTTTGACTTTTTTTTACGTATAATAAAATTAGCGTTTTATAATTATAACAAAATAATATGCTTCTTGCTAAAAAATATTTATTATCATTTGCTATTCTGGTTTCTTTGGCAATTTTGCAATTTAACATAGTCACTCAAATTAAGCCAGCTTTGGCCGACAGCACCTTGCTTAGTAACCAAACGCTGCTGACTACCTCAGCCAATGCTAGCTACGGCAGCAGCCCTAAAGATGTCAAAGTAATTATTCTTAACTTTTTGAAAACCGCCCTCGCTCTAATTGCCCTTCTGATGGTAATTTTGCTTATCATTGCTGGTTTTAAATATATGACTTCACAGGGCAATGAAGCTAAAATCAAAGAGTCGATGGGCCAGATTCAGTCTTTAGTGATTGGTTTGATAATTATTCTTGCCTCCTGGGGGTTAACTTACTATATTTTGCAAACGGTGGTTTGTAATACCACCACCTCTGGCGGTGCTTGTAATTTTTTCTGGTAATTTTGACAAAAACTAAACATTTGCTATACTCATCATATAAAGCTAGTTGTTAATCACAATTAGCTTTTTATCTAATTATAAGTAAAGATGCTAATTAATAAACAAGCATCTAATCTAATATTATGTCTGAACTATCTAACGCCATTAAACAGGTGTGTGAAGAAAAAAATCTGGAATATGACACAGTGGTCACTACGATTGAGTTAGCGCTGGCCGCCGCTTATCGTAAGGATTATGGTGAAAAAAATCAGAATATCAAGGTAAAATTTGACGTAAACACCGGCAAGAGTGAAATCTTTGACGTTAAAACGGTAGTTGAAGATTTGCCCGAACAAGAGGAGGCGGAAATGTTGCAGCGCCTCTATAGCCCTCAAGATAAAAATTCTAAAGAAGAGTCAGTTTATGTGGAACCAGAACTTGATGCTGAGGGTAAAGAGGTTCGCAAATTTAATCCTAAAACAGATATTCAGCTTAAGGAGGCCAAAATTTTAAAGTCAGCCGTTAAAGTTGGCGATGAACTGGTCACCGATTTGCCAATCCCAGAAAGCTATGGTCGTATGGCGGCTCAGACAGCTAAGCAGGTTATTATTCAAAAACTTAGAGAGATGGAGCGAGACATGATTTTTTCAGAATTTAAAGATAAGGAAAAAGATGTTGTTTCTGGAATTGTGCAGCGCCGTGAAGGACGTTTAGTATTTGTTGATTTAGGTAAGGCGATTGGTATTTTGCCGGCCGAAGAACAGATTTACGGTGAGCACTATAATGTTTCCGATCGGGTTAAGGTTTATATTAAGGAAGTTCGCGAAGGGCACAAAGGACCAGAAATTATCTTATCCCGCCGCAGCGAAGAAATTTTACGTAAAATCTTTTATTTAGAAATCCCCGAAATCGCTAATGGTTTAGTTGAGTTAAAAGCAGTGGCTCGTGAAGCCGGCTCTCGTTCTAAAGTTGCTATTTGGTCGGACGCAGAAAATGTTGACCCAGTTGGTTCTTGTGTTGGACAACGCGGCGCCAGAATTCAAACTATTATTTCTGAACTTGGCGGCGAAAAGGTTGATATTATTGAATATAGCGAAAATCCAGCCAAATTTATTGCCAATGCTTTAGCCCCGGCTAAAATTTCTGATATTGAATTAGTGGAAAAAGACCATAAAGCGATTGTAAAAGTGGCTTCAGATAAGTTATCATTGGCTATTGGCAAAAGCGGTCAGAATGTTCGTTTAGCGGCCCATCTTACTGGCTGGAAGATTGATATTATTGAAGATGGCGTTGGCAAAGTAATCGATAGTGAAGATCCAAAAATCGCTGAGGCCTTTGAAGAGACAGCTCATGTTGATGCTGAAGAAGCAGCAGACTTTGAAAAAGAGTTAACCGAATAATTTAATAAAAAATTTAAATAAAATTGTCGACTGACTTGCTTTTATTCATTTAAAAACAAGTAGTTGTTCCAAGATTTATGATCAACTTGATTATCTTGGGTAGCGCACTGGCCGCCATTATCTATGGCGCTATCGTTATCCGCCTCATTCTCAAAATGTCAGATGGTAATGAGCGCATGAAAGAAATTGCCAAAGCAATTCAAGACGGTGCTCGAGCTTTCTTAAATCGCCAGTATAAAACAGTAGCCATCGTGGCAGCTATTTTATTCTTGGTTGTTGGCTTTATTCCTTCTTTAGGTTGGATGACAGCTATCGCTTTTTTAACCGGTGCCGTTTTATCAGCTCTTACTGGTTACATCGGCATGTTTGTTAGTGTTCGTGCTAATGTGAGAACCGCTGAAGCGGCTCGTGGTGGTATGCAAAAAGCTTTAAACGTTGCTGTTTGGGGCGGAAGCGTCACTGGTATGTTAGTCGTTGGCTTAGCTTTAATTGGTACTGCTGGCTTTTATTTCTTAACTCATGATTTAAACGCTATCATCGGTTTTGCTTTTGGTAGCTCTCTTATTTCTATCTTCGCTCGTTTGGGCGGTGGTATTTATACCAAAGCAGCTGACGTTGGAGCGGACTTAGTTGGTAAGGTTGAAGCTTCTATTCCAGAAGATGATCCTCGTAACCCAGCTGTAATTGCTGATAACGTAGGGGACAACGTTGGTGATTGTGCTGGTATGGCGGCTGATTTGTTTGAAACTTACGCCGTGACTACTATTGCCACCATGGTGCTTGGTCACTTAGTTTTTAAGGGCAATGAAACCATTATTTTATTTCCCCTAGTTCTTGGCGCAGTTTCTATTATCGCTTCCATCATTGGTATTTTCTTTATCAGACTTGGCAAAAAACAAAATATCATGGGCGCTTTATACAAAGGTTTAATTGCCGCTGGTGTCTTATCAGCTATTGCTTTTTACTTTGTCACTAATTACTTCATTAAAGAAAACACTTTAAATATTTTCTTGGCTTCTTTAATTGGTTTAGTCGTTACTGGTTTGTTGGTTATTATTACTGAATACTACACCTCCACTGCTTTTGCTCCAGTTAAATCTATTGCTGAAGCTTCAAAAACTGGTCACGGTACTAACGTGATTGCCGGTCTAGCAGTTTCTATGAAATCCACTGCTGCCCCTATCATTGTTATTTGTTTAGCTATCTTAGGCGCTTATTCTTTGGCTGGTTTATACGGAATCGCCATTGCGGCAATGGCGATGTTATCAATGGCCGGTATCATTGTGACGATTGATGCTTATGGTCCAATTACTGATAACGCTGGGGGTATCGCTGAAATGGCTGAATTAGGGGATGATGTTAGAAATATCACTGATCCATTAGATGCTGTTGGTAACACTACTAAAGCGGTTACTAAGGGTTATGCTATTGGTTCTGCAGCTTTAGCGGCTTTAGTATTGTTTGCTGACTTCACTCAGAAAATTAAAGATGGTGGCGGTAGCGCACAATTCTTAATTGATAATCCATACGTTTTAATTGGTTTATTCATTGGTGGCTTACTACCATATTTATTTGGTGCGATGGCGATGAAAGCGGTTGGAAAAACTGCCGGATCAGTTGTAGAAGATGTTCGGGCTCAATTTAAAGAAAAGCCAGGTATCATGTTAAATACTGAAAAACCAGATTATGGTCGCACGGTTGATATCGTAACTAAAGCAGCTATCAAAGAAATGATTGTGCCAGCTTTAATTCCAGTTTTAGTACCTATTATTGTTGGCTTTGCTTTTATGTCTCACGGCGTTGAAGCTTTAGCAGGTTTACTTGTTGGTTCAATTATCACTGGTTTGTTTGTGGCTATTTCTATGACTTCAGGTGGTGGTGCTTGGGACAATGCTAAGAAATACATTGAACTTGGTAATTTCGGTGGTAAAGGTTCAGATGCTCACAAAGCAGCTGTAACTGGTGACACAGTTGGTGATCCTTACAAAGATACTGCTGGTCCAGCTATCAACCCAATGATTAAAGTATTAAACATTGTAGCGTTATTAATTGTTGGTTTACTTATCTAAGTTTTGGTTTTTAGATAAAAAGAAAAAAGCCTCCGGATGTTTTCGGAGGCTTTTGTTTTGAAAAAAAAGTGAAGGAGATGGTTCTTGTTCTGCCCTTGTCTAGTATTTTGCTAGAGAGGTGCAATTACCCATTTAGGAGACAGTTGTCTCACCTTAACTTAGGCTTCGATTGAAATTATTTCCGGCATAACGTCGAAAATTTCTTCGAATACCGATCGATAGATTGGATAAGCAAAACCAATCAGCTCCTGAGTTTTTAATTTAAGTCCAGGGTTGAAATGGTTAATTTCGGCGGCCATATTGCCAAAATCCCGGCGGTAATTTTTTAAAGGGATGTTTATTCCTTTTACATAAAACTTTATTACTCCCATAATAATTTCTATTTCGTCTTTTTTTGGAAGTTGCGGTGGCAGTTTATGTCCACCGATTCGGCCACAACTGGCATAAATTGCTGAACTCAACGATTCGGCGTCGCAACCAGCCGCTTTGGCAAATAAATGTAGTTCTCTTTGATTGAGCTCTTCACCATGAATGATATAATCTTCACCGATGAATCTCTTTCTGACGAAGTGGTCAAAAAGAGCTTGCGACAAATCAATCGCTCTTTTTTTACTTGATTCCATTTTTAAATTATTAAGGTTCTGACGGAATTGTCAGGTCTTTATTTTGGGATAAATAAGAAATAAAGTCAAGGGGGCCTGATTTCCTGGCTTGATTTTTGTCCGGTAAATGTTATAGTATAAATTCATAAAACATTGCTTATATTATAAAATAAAAACTATGCAAGTAACCAAAAAAGATTTAGAAAAATCGCAGGCAGAATTATTAATTGAGCTAACAATTGAAGAATTTACTCCATATATTGAAAAAGGAGCACAAAAAATTTCCGAAAAAGTAAAAATTGAAGGCTTTCGTCCAGGCAAAGCGCCGCTGGATATTTTAAAACAAAAAGTTGGTGAGATGACTATTTTAGAAGAAGCAGCACATTTGGCAATTCACAAAACAATTGACGACGCTATAGAGAAAAATACTATGGATCGGATGGCGGTTGGCCAACCTAAGGTGGAAATTACCAAACTAGCGCCAGGCAATCCGTTTGAATATAAAGTGATAGTAGCGATTATGCCCACCGTGGCCCTAGGTAAATATAAAGATTTAAAAATTAAACCAGTTGAAGCTAAGGTTGAAAAAGTGGATATTGAGAAAACTTTAAAAGAACTTCAGGAAATGCGCGTTAAAGAAACTCTTTCTGAGGAAGGGGTGAGCGATAGCGACAAGGTTTTGGTGGACATTGAAATGTTTATGGACAAAGTTCCTGTAGAAGGCGGTCAAACTAAGGATTTGGCGGTAATTATTGGAAAAAATTATTTTGTTGGTGGCTTTGATAAAGAATTATTGGGCGCCAAAACTGGAGAGGTGAGAGAATTTTCTCTGCCTTTTCCAGATGACCACCATCAGAAAAATTTAGCCGGTAAAATGGTGGACTTTAAAGTGAAAATTACTTCAATTTACACAAGAGAATTACCCGAGATAAACGATGAATTTGCGGTTGGTTTCCGTTTTAAGGATTTAGCCGATCTGGAGAAAACATTGAGCGAAAATATCATGGCTGACAGGAAGAGTCAAGCAGAAAATAAAACTGAGCTAGAAGTATTGGACAAGATTGTTGGCGATACTAAATTTGGTGATTTACCGGAGGCGATGGTTGAAAGCGAAACTCATCACATGATGCATGAAATTGAGGATAATTTAGCTAGACAGGGCGGTAAAATGGAAGATTATTTACAACACCTTGGTAAAACTAGAAATGAACTGGTTTTAGATTTACTGCCTAACGCTGTTAAAAGAGTAAAAACGGCTTTAGTTATGAAAGAGGTGGGAATTGTTGAGAAAATTGAGGCTAGTGAATCAGAAATTGATAAAAAACTTGAGGAATTAAAAGCCGAACATAAAGACAATAAAGAATTAGAAAAAATGGCGAAAGACCAAGCCTACCGTCGTTATTTAGGTAATGTTTTACAAAATGAAAAGGTTTTGGCTAAATTAAAAGAATGGAATTATGCCGGTACTGGCAACAAATAAAAAAGCTAATTTTGATTATAAATTACTGGAAACTTTTGAAGCCGGTTTGGTTTTGTTTGGCCATGAGGTAAAGGCCATTAAAGATGGTCATGTGAGTTTGAAAGGAGCTTATATCTCTTTTAGATATCTAAATAGCGCCCCAGAATTATTTTTAATTGGGGCGCACATTTCTAAATATCGTCACGCCGGCAACTTGCCGGATTATAATCCGATTCGGGAACGCAAAATATTGCTTAGAAATAGAGAAATCCAGCACTTATTGGGTAAGAAACAGGAAAATGGCTTGACACTAGTGCCTGTCAAAATATATACTAAGCGTAGCTTAATCAAAATGGAACTCGCGCTCGCCGAAGGTAAGAAAAAATTCGACAAGCGGGAGGACTTAAAAAAGAAGGATTTGGATCGCCAAATCAGTACTTTAATGAAACGAGGATTAAGATAGGGGGATGTCGGGCTTTCGATAGCAAGACATTTCTTTAAACGTGCAAAACGCAGTGAGCGTCTGCGTACTAAAGCTCAAAAAACAAATGCAAAGAAATCTGCAGCGTTTACTTGGTTAGTTCCAAGTTTCGCACCTGTTGTCGCTTAAATTGCCACAACCATCAGCTTAGTGAAAGCTTAATAACTAAATCTGGTGTCATACGTAAAGCTAGGTAATCAGGTCTCTTTCATCTGAGAAGCCGAAATCAAAGAAAGATAGCGCCAGTGTTTTTCTCCCGGTTTTAGATCACTCGCGCGAAATACAAACTGGAATATTTTTGTAGAAGCGTTTAAAGTAACTTGTTAGACATGGGTTCAACTCCCATCATCTCCACATTTATTTTTTAAATATATAAGAAAGCCGCGGTGGCGGAATTGGTAGACGCGCTGGACTTAAAATCCAGTTGTGGCGACACAGTGCGGGTTCGATTCCCGCCCGCGGCACATTATATCCTTGGTTCTCAAGGGTTGATTAAGAAATAAATATTTGCTATATATTTATATAGCTTATGCGGGTATCGTATAGTGGTTATTATGCGACCTTGCCATGGTCGAGAGAGGGGTTCGATTCCCCTTACCCGCTCACATACAAAAAACACCAATAATATGGTGTTTTTTGTTACATTTAAGCTTTTCTAAGGCGACTATTGACAAGTATTTAAAAGTATGATATAGTTTTTTTATCCTTAAACAAATAAGTTATGAGGATGCAAATCTGGTTATATAGTTTTTACTGAGCGGGTCGTCCTAACCCGACTATCTACTCATCGCTTCTCGGTTAACACATATAAGATAAATACCGAGTAATTTGTCTCCCGTTGATATTAAAATGGGGATGCCAAGAGGAAGCAGAGCCTCCCGGAAATCAGACCTAAGCAAATTGATAAAAAAATTTCAAACCCCCGTATTTCAATAATATGGGGGTTTTAATATTGACTTAAAATAAATATTATTGTAAATATAGGTTATTAGAACCTTAAAAAAACAAATCATGAAAAAAGAATTTGATCCCCTTGAATTTAGGGGAATTTGCAATGAGCTTAGTCGCTTAATGGTAGCCGCCGAGCAAGCTATTAAAACTGGTTCGCCAAGTGGCCTGTATTCTTTAAAAGCCCATTGGTATTTAATGGAACAGGGCTGGAAAATTATGTTGCCACTACCTAAAAATCAGTGGCCAAACGGAGGCGACAAATTAATGAGAATTCCTCTGCTGTCCTGGCCGGACCAAATTTTATCGGACGATGAAAACGTTTTAGATTTAAAAGATGTTAAAGATTTGGCTGATTATTATTATTTTGGCTACGCGATAGTCGGCAAAAAACTAGTTAAAGCCAGTTTTTTAGTGACTAAAAAATTTCAAAAATCAGTTAAGTATTCAATTTTCTTTGATGAGGCCGTTATTGATCCTTTCTCTGATAAGAAAGGAATTCAACCCGATTATTATATTGGCTGTCCAGTGACGCTAGAGGATATTTTTTCAGCCGCCAACGTAAATGGCAATCCTTTGGAAAATTTTATCGAAAGACTGGAAGAGGAATCTCACCGGGATCAAATGGCTATCTGTTTTGAGGATACCTACAAGGAAATGCTTGGTGACTTTTCGGGTTATTTTCCTCAGTCAGTGGTTGATTTCGTCACGGAATATAATTATTACTTACCTTATCAGGTTGAAGCTAAAGAATTGCAAAATTTGCGAGAGCTTGAAAGTAAGGGCACGGTTGATGGAAAAAAACCTATTGATATAATTAGGGAAATGAATCCGGGCACATTTATTCCCAGCGGCGAAGAGCTGGCTAAATTACTTCGAGGAGAAAAATAGATTAATAACAAAAAATCAGAAGGAGATGGTTATGGAGGAGAAAATGAGAAAAGTAAAAGTGATTGCTAAAACCCTGCAAATGGCCGAATGGGAGGTTAAAGAGGTTCTTGGTTTGCCGATTATGCAGTGTCACGTCAGCATGGAAGAGGCTATGAGTATTTATACTTCAGCCCCTGACGGCAGCGAACTTGGCAGAGCGGCCCTACAAAGATTAAATGAGCTTTCTTTAGAAAAGATTAAAAAAGCTAAAACTCTTGAAGAAATTAAAGCGGCCCACGACTCAGCCGTGTCCGGAAGCGAATCAGAAAAGATTGCTTTTGCTCTGTGGAGCCAAATGTCTTTAAAAGAGCTCGAGCAATCGGCCACTTTTGAGGAGGTAGTTAACACTTACACTTCGTCTCCGCCTAACAGCGAAGCCGAAACCGCCGCTCTTTTGAGGTGGGATAAACTTTCTTTGATAAGAATAGAGTATGCCGCTACCTTTGAGGAGGTAGTTTTCGCCTACAATTTTACACCACACGTTGGCGAATCTAGTAAGGCGGCCATTAAAAAAATGTATGACATGTTAACCAAGGATAAATAACTTTAAATGTTTGGGGCCTGATATAATATTCGGGCCCTTTTTCTTTTCTATTGCCAAAAATTAAAATATGTGTTAGTATCTAATGAATCCTTTAAATTTGAGGGGTTTTGTTTAGAAGTCGAACTTTAAAAAAATAATAATGGAAAAAGAAAAGGAATTAGAGAGTGCAAACGTAACCGAACGTCAAAAGGTTATTGAAAACTACGTCTCCAGCCTGAATCATGATTTGCGAAATCCAATAGCAGTGATGATGGGGTGTGCGGAGGCGGTTCTGAATGAAAAATTGTCACGGGAAGAAATTAAATATTTTCTTCAAGCCATTATGGACACCGGCGAACAAACACTTAAAATGATTGATAACTATCTCTTGCTTCACAAAGTTGAGAGCGGCAAAAAAATTGTAAGAGATGAACGGGCCGTGGTTTCCTTGGCGGATGAAATTAAAAAGATTTTTTTTGGGATAAAGAGTAATAAGAAATTATTAGTCAGTGTAAAAAATCCCGAGAATAATTCTTTGGATCCAGCTTGGCTTAAGAAATTTGTTTTAATTAATAAATCACTTTTTCTGTCGTTGGTCACAAATTTACTCAGAAATGCTATCGAAGCTACCACCGAAGAAGGTGGTGAAATAAAAGTTGCCATTTACAAAGAGAAGGATAATTTATGTATTAGTTTTTCTAACTTCGGAACTATTTCTCCTGAAGTTCAGGAAAAATTATTTCAGAAATTTTCCACCAGCAAAAAACACGGTAACGGTTTAGGTCTCTATAGCGCTAGGCTAATTGCTAAAGCGCACGATGGCGACCTGGTTTACCAGTCAATTCCCGATGGAACGAGGTTTATTGTGAAAATTCCTCTGGTTTAACAATTAAGGGCCAGTCTAAAAAAGGCTGACCCTATTTTTTATAGAAAAAACCCTCGGTGCCAAAGCAAACACCGAGGGTTTAAAAAAATCAATAATGAAATGAAGGTCTCAGTCTGTCCTGTCTTTCTCTTTATGAAAAAGATTTAAAGGATTTTGTTCAGCTCTTTTGAGATTATCTCTCAAGCTACGAGACTAACTACTTTTAGTTTACCAAGTATCTAATTCTTTGTCAAGTTTATTATTTGAGTGTTTTTTGTTAATAATTTAATAAATTAAACCGAGCTCACAATTAATGAGAGGACTCCTTTTACCATTGACGAAACTAATATTTTCCGCTATAAATAGAGAGTAAGAAACCCTATTTAATTTCAAATGACCCTTTAAAGGTCGTTTTTGGCTAGAACCCCCCGGTTTCGGCCCAAATAAAAAATGAGAATAAAATTTCACAGAACTGAGGCTAAGGAAAAAATTTTTTTTAAGTCTAATTTACAAATCAAATCCCCACAGGTTTTTTTAATTGATGAAACCGGTGAAAGTATTGGTGTGATGGATACTGCTGAGGCGGTTGAAAGAGCCAAGGAACTAGATTTAGATTTAGTCGAAGTTAATCCTAAGGAAAATCCACCCGTGGCTAAAATTGTTGATCTAGGGCAACTTAAGTATGAGCGCGAAAAAAAGGCTCATAAGCAAAAGATGCAGCAAAAGAAAGTGGAAACTAAAGCGGTTCGTTTGTCTTTTAGAATTAGTGATCATGACACCGAGCTGCGCTTTAATCAATCGGTTAAGTTTTTAAGTAAAGGGGATAAATTAAAGGTAGAATTACTTTTAAAGGGGCGAGAAAAGCAATATCCTCAAAAAGCCGCCGAAATAATGAACGAATTTCTTAATAAATTAAAAGCCGTACCCGACTTTAATATTGAGCTCGAACAACCCTTGACAAAACAAGGAGGAAGATTTACTATGATAGTAATCAATAAAAAGTAAGGATATCGTGAAATCAGGTTTCAACCTGTTTTTTTCTTGAAAAGTATGCCAAAAATAAAAACACATCAAGCCACTGCTAAACGTTTTAAAGTAACTGGCGGCAGTAAAGTAACCCAAAGAAAATCCGGGCAAGCTCACAATAATGCTCATGAATCTGGTAGTACAACTCGTTCCAAGAGACTCGATTTGTCGACCACCAAAACTTTGACCAAGACTGTTAAGACCTTGGCTCAATTCAACTAATCAAATTATCAATTTAGAAACTTATGCCTAGAGTAAAACGAGGTACTTCTCACGTTAAAAGTAGAAAAAACCTTCTAAAAGATGTTAAAGGATATAAATGGGGCCGAAAAAAGTTAATTAAGTTAGCTAAAACAGCTCGAACTTTAGCTGGGGCTCATGCTTATGTTGATCGACATAAGAAAAAACGCGATATGCGCGCTTTATGGCAGATTAGAATTGGCGCTTTTGTTCGCAGTTATGATTTATCATATTCTAAGTTTATGGGTTTGCTTCACGCCAACAATATTGAAATTGACCGTAAGGTCTTAGCGGAAATGGCAATTAACAACAAACCGGTATTAGCCAAGATAATCGAGAAAATAAAAAAATAATTTATGACCTGGATTAAGATTGCGCAAGTTATTGTTTCAGTATTACTTATTGTGGCGATTCTATTACAAAATCGCGGCACAGGATTAGGTTCGGCTTTCGGTGGTTCCGGCGGTGTCTATTTGACTAAACGCGGCCTTGAAAAAAAACTTTTTATAGCGACTATTGTGCTCGCAGTTATATTTTTTTCTCTATCATTTCTCGGCATTATTCTCTAAATTTTTGCCAACGTGAACTCTCTTAAAACCAAAAAAGAATTACTGGCCGTCATGGGAAAAACCCGTAATCGTTTTTCTAAGTCTTTTGGAAAAATGATTAGTTTTTTGTCTAGAAAAAATAAACGTTTTAATTCAATCAGTTTAAATCAAGAGTTGGCTGATAAAAATTTAGTTTATACTCTGGCCTCTTCTAAAATTCCTTCTAGTGAACAGATAAAACATTTAGATAAAACACTTTCTAAAAAGGAGAGCCTGGCTATTAAAATTTGTTTAGCGGTGGTTCTAATTAATATCGCTTACTTAGGGGTTCGTTTTTATAACCAGCATATTAGTATTACTCCGGTTTCCGGTGGTACATATAGCGAAGGCTTGATTGGTTATCCAAAAACAATTAATCCTCTTTATGATGTAAATCGCGACGTTGACAGTGATTTGTCAGCTCTTATTTATTCTCGTTTATTCACTTATGATGCCAGCGGACAGTTAGTTAGTGACCTGGCTGATAAAATAGAAACTAGTGATAATAAAACTTTTATTATCACTTTGAAAAATAATGTTAAGTGGCATAGTGGTGAAGCGCTAACTGCTGATGATGTTATTTTTACTTTTCACCTAATCACTAACCCTGATTATCGGTCACCACTACGCAAAAATTTCAGTTCAGTTAGTATTGAAAAAATTTCTGATTCCCAAGTTAAATTTACTTTAACCAATGCTTACGCAGCTTTTCCTTCTCTGCTTACTTTTGGGATTATGCCTCAGAGTGTTTGGGAAAATGTTTCGGCTGACTCTGCTAGTTTAACGGATCTTAATTTGCAACCAATTGGTTCTGGTCCTTATAAGTTCAGCTCTTTGCTTAAAAGTAAGCAAGGCGAACTTAAGGAGTATCGTTTAGTGGCTAATGATGATTACTATGGCAAGAAGCCTTTTATTAAAAATATAACTTTTAAATTTTACCCAGACTCTAATGAGCTTATTTCGGCTTTAAATGATGGTAATATTCTGGGAATCGCTTACCTATCTTTGGATCAAAAGTCATCCATTTTAGCACAGAATTCTTTGAATTTTAATTCACTTGATTCAGCCCAAGAAAATTTAATTTTTTTAAATTCAACAAACAATAAAGAGCTATCTGATTTAGAGGTTAGACAAGCCTTAGCGTTGGCGGTTGATAAAAATACTATTGTTAAAGATATCTTTAATAATTTTTATAAGTTAATTGATGGACCTCTACCGCTTAGTTCTTTTGCTTACAGTAATCAGGTTGATAAATATGATTTTAATCCAGAACTAGCTAATTCGAAATTAGACGCCGCTGGCTGGTCTAAAATTGTGATAAATAGCGCTAATTTAACTAGCACCTCTTCCGAAGTCGAGGCGATTGTTGCTTTTGCTAGTTCAACTAGCGAAAAGACGGATGGCATCTGGCGCTTTAAAAAAGATAAAAAAGGCAATGTTACTTTACTCACCATTAAGTTAAGCGCCGTTCAGGATAGCGACTCTTGGTTAGTGGCTGATAAAATTAAAAAATATTGGGAGGCGGTCGGCGTTCACACTAATTTAGACTCTGTAACCACAGATGAGATTAGTAATTTAATTTCTTCTAGGAGTTTCGAGGCTTTGGTCTTTAGTGAACTTTTAGGCGGTGATCCGGATATTTTTGCCTTCTGGCATTCTAGCCAGGTGGGAGATAAAGGTTTGAACATTGCTGGTTATAAAAACGATAAAGTAGATAAGCTGCTAGAAAATGCTAGGGTCACAACTGATAGGGGTGAGCGAATTTCTAATTATGGTGAGGTTCAAAAAATTATTACCAGTGAACTGCCAGCAATTTTTCTTTACGAAAAAAACTATATATACGTGCAGAGTAAAAAAGTCAAAGGTTTTAGTGGCACGGCTATTATTCAGCCTAGCGATCGTTTCGCGGGCATCGCTAATTGGTACCTAAAGTCTAAGAATAAATTTTCTTGGTAAGGCTTGGCCGATTATTTTAAAATAACAAATTATCTCTCTAACGATAAATTAATTAAGAATTTTTGTATTTAGGTTCGGCTGTTTTGGCTGATTATTTAAATCGCAAATTCTATTTCACACATGATAACTAAATACAAACCGAACTCGGCGTCTGCCAGTTCTTTTTCGTCTGGTAAAAAATCCAGCGAAGACGCGATCGTCTTTAAGCCTAGTCAATCTAGCTTTTTAGGGGGCCGCAAAGCCACATCAAATAATGTCTTAAATGATCCTTTAAATATTGACGCTCTTTTAAGCGCGGATAAAGAATTTTTAAGACAAGAGGGGCGGCCAATGGAAGCAAAAACTCCAGTTAGTCGACCTTTAGAAAGTAAGACCAGTGTTACTAAAAGTACTCCGGAAGTTAAAACTTCTTACAATAATCGAACCAGTAATTATCGCACGCCGCGAACAGGATCTTCAAACTCTTATCCTTTGGCTACTGGTGGGCGATCAAAACCAACCACGCAGGTTAATCAAGTTTTTTCCCAACAATCGAAGGATAATAGTTTGCGAGTTATGGTTTTAGGCGGGCTTGAAGAAGTTGGCCGCAATATGACCGTCTTTGAATATAACAAAGAAATTATTATTATCGATATGGGCTTACAATTTCCTGAAGAGGATATGCCTGGTATCGATTACATCATTCCTAATGTCACTTATTTACAAGATAAGAAAGATTGGATTAAAGGTGTGATTATTAGTCACGGCCACTATGATCATATCGGCGGTATCCCCCATATTATGGGCGAAATTGGTAACCCTCCGATGTTTATGGGTAAGCTTACGGCTGGCTTAGTTCGCCGCCGGAACATTGAATATAAGAGTGCCCCAACTTTAAAAATTAAAGAAATTGATGATACGACTAATTTAAAATTAGGCTCTTCTTTTAACTTAGAATTTTTAAGAGTTAATCATTCAATTCCTGATTGTTTTGCGACGGTTATTAAAACGCCAATGGGCACCATTGTTCATACCGGGGATTTTAAAATCGACTTTACGCCAGTTAATGATAAGCCGGCCGATTTAAATCGCATGGCTCAATTAGGAGCGGCCGGTATTAGACTCTTAATGTCCGATTCTACCGACGCCACTCATCCCGGCTATCAGGTTTCGGAATCTTACATTGGTGAAGAAATGGGAAAATTGTTTGAAAAGATTGAGGGGCGGATTATTATCGGCACCTTTGCTTCACAGTTGTCCCGCGTCCAAAAGATTTTTGATTTAGCGGAGAAATATGGCCGTCGCGTTTCTCTTCAAGGACGTTCTATGACTTCTAATGTGGAAGTCGCTCACGAAATCGGTTACTTAAAGTTCAATCCAAAATTATTAATTGATGATAAAGAATTAAATAAATTACCGGATAATAAAGTGATGATTGTGGGCACCGGTGCTCAGGGCGAGAGTAACGCTTTTTTAAGCCGAGTCGTAAATGGTGAACACCGCGTAGTAACGATGAAGCAGGGCGATACCGTTTTATTTTCGTCTTCAGTTATTCCTGGTAACGAGCGTTCCATTCAAAATTTAATGGATCGCGTAGTTCGCCAAGGAGCTAAAATTATTCATTATAGAATGTTAGATATTCACGCCGGCGGTCACGCTAAGGCGGAAGATTTGAAGTTGACCATGCGCTTATTTAAGCCGGAATATTTCATGCCGATTGAAGCCAATCATTATATGTTGCGCGCCCATGCGGAACTAGCTGAACAAGTTGGTATCCCTAAAAATAAAATTTTTGTGGCCGACAATGGCCAGGTGGTTGATTTTCGTCTAGTGGGCGGAAAAGTAGAAGGTACTTTAACTAACGAAAAAGTACCGACCGATTATGTGATGGTTGACGGCCTAGGGGTCGGCGATGTGTCTGAGATTGTATTACGCGACCGCCGAATGATGTCCGAAGATGGTATGATTGTGGTTATTGCGACGATTGACGCTCATACTGGGGATATAATTGGTAACCCGGATTTAATTTCTCGCGGCTTCGTTCACATGAAAGAAAATCGTGAACTAATTGAAAAGACACGCATGAGAGTTAAAAAAATTATTAAGGATAAGGTTCCAGCCGACGATGATTATATTAAGAACAAAATCAGAAATGATATTGGCCAATTCTTATTTACTCAAACCAAGCGCCGTCCGATGGTGCTGCCGGTAATTATTAAGGTTTAATCGTTATTTATAAAAGACACTCGAAAGGGTGTCTTTTTTTGGTCCCTCTTGCCAAAATCATAAAATCCTGTATAATTAAATCAATTAAATAAAGGCTCAAAAAACTCCTTAGGTAATAAAAGTGAATTTATCACTTTCGGGCGCCTGAGGACTGGCTCGTAAGAGCTGGTTAAGACCGCTTTTTTTATTATCAAATTGAGAAAGTTGTCTCTAAAAATATGGAAAATGACTTCGGTAAATTATTAGAGAAGGATGACACTCGCATCCCTCAAACCGGTGACATCGTCAAAGGTGTTGTTATTACAGCTTCTAAATCAGAAGTAAAATTAGATATCGACGGTATCTTAATGGGTATCGTTCGTGGTCCAGAACTTTATTCTGAAGTTCCTGAATTTGCTAACTTAAAGCCAGGTGATGAAATCGAGGCGGCTGTTATCGATGAAGAAAACGAAAATGGAGAACTCGAATTATCTTTTAGAACTGTTGGTCAAGAAAAAGCTTGGAACAATTTACGTCAGGCTTTCAAAGACAAGTCGACTATTAAAGTTAAAATTATTGACGCTAATAAGGGTGGTTTACTGGCTCGTTATTGCCAAATCAACGGTTTCTTACCAGTTTCACAATTGGCTCCTGATAACTACCCAAGAATTAGCGGTGGCGACAAGAGCAAAATTTTAGAAAAATTAAAGAGCTTTGTTGGCATGGAATTTGAAACCAACGTCATGACTTTAAATGAAGAAGAGAATAAAATTATTTTCTCTGAAAAAGATGTTTGGAATCGTCGTCAAAAACCAACTCTTGATAAATACAAAGTTGGTATGTCAGTTGAAGGTAAAATTACCGCGATTACAAACTTTGGTGTCTTCGTTAATTTTGACGATGGCATGGAAGGCTTAATCCATATCTCTGAGCTTGCTTGGCAGAGAATCGATTCTCCAAATGAACTTTACAAGGTAAATGATAAGATTAAAGCGGAAATTGTTAGTATTGATGGTTCTAAAATTTTCTTAAGTGCTAAGAAATTATTACAGGATCCTTGGTTAGAGGCTAGTGCTAAGTATAAGATTGGCCAGGTTGTTTCCGGTATTATTTTAAAGATTAATCCTTTTGGACTTTTTGTTAAATTGGATGAAGAGATTCACGGTTTAGCTCACATCTCTCAGTTAGGTTTGACCACTAAGGATAAAATTGGTGATTTGTATCAGGCTAACGAAGTTCGTGATTTTGAAGTGGTAAATATTTCACCATCAGAACATCGCTTGGGTTTAAAATTAGCTGGCGTTAAAGTCGCCGAGACAATTCCAGTTGAAGAGAAGAAAGAAGAAGTTAAAGAAGTAGCCGAAGAAAAGAAAGAGAAAGTGGTTAAGAAAAAAGCCACTAAAAAAGCTGAATAAATTTAGTTTCAGATAAATAAAAAAAACTCCGGGTGACCGGAGTTTTTTGTTTGGTGAGAAATTTAGCTGGTGTTTACAAAAATAAATATTTATGCTTGAATTTATTTAGTAACTGAACGTTAACAATTAAAATCAGATCTATGGAAAGGAGAATAATTAGAGTCTTAATCATCGAAGATGAGAAAGATGTGTCTTTGGCTATTTTAAGAATTCTGAAAAAAATGCTGGAATCCTTAAGCCTGGAAGGCGAATTTTGCCGCATAACAAAATATGAAGATGCCAGTTTAAAACTGGAATCGGAAAAGTATGACCTTATTTCCTTAGATGGTATTTTAGGAAATAATCAGTCCACCTACCCGCTGGTAAAAAAGATTTTAGATTTTAATCCGGAAGTAATTGCTTTCTCTTTGTCTTCTGATTACGAACAAGTGCAGACGGCTCTTAATTTTGGACTGCAGTTTGGCTTCTTAAAAGATTTTGATTATGATCTGGAGACTGGTGATTATCGGATTATTACAGCCAATGATTTACAGAAGATTAAAGAAGTTTTGGAGAATAAAATAAATAGTAACAATCTAAAAAGTTAAGAAGATGATGCCAAGAAATTTGTACTTGCTTCGACATGGACAGTCGGAGGGTAATTTAGTTAGACGGCAGTTTGAAAGTACTGGCGATAATTCTCTGTATTCAGAAGATTTTCTAAATATTCATGAATCACAGTACAATCTTACGCCCGAAGGTGTTAGACAGGCAAAGCTGGCCGGTAATTGGTTAAAAGAGAATGGTTTAACTTATTTTAATCGGAAGCTGGTCTCAAATAACAATCGAGCCATGCAAACAGCGGCTCACTTAAATTTGCATAATGCTGACTGGATGATTGACTTTAATTTAAGGGAGCGCGATGGAGGATTATTTAATGTCATTTCACCAGAGCAAAGAGATTTGGATTATTCGGATCAGCAAAAATTTTATGACACCCAGTCTTTCTTTTATCGTCCGCCGCAAGGCGAAAGTGTGGCTGATGTTGCTCAGCGAGTTAAAATAATTTTAGATACCCTGGCTCGTGAATGCGATGGTAAAGATGTGCTGGCTGTTTGTCACGGACACGTGATGCGGACTTTTAGGATAGTGCTCGAGAGAATGTGCTTATCTAAAATTAATGATTATCTTAGCACTAAAGAAGCTTGGGCGAGTGTTCCTAATTGTGCGATTGTGCAGTACACCAGGCAAAATCCTTGGAACAAAAATCAGGCGTTAGACGACCACTTTAATTGGGTCAGAATTATTAGGCCCGCTGGCGGTGGTGAGTTAGTTGATCGTTTTACAGAAATTAAGCGGAAAAAGTTTTCTAATCAGGAATTACTGCAAGAGGCCGCCAAAAATCGTAATCTTAAAAAAGATTAAAATGGAAAAAATTAAAGTTCTAATTATTAGGGATGAGGATGATTATAGTTTAGATCTATCCAATATTATTACCGAAATGCTAGCCTCTCTAGGGGTAAAAAGTGATTTTTTCTATGCTGATGACGAAGATTTTGCCCTTCAAAAAATTGGATTTTGGGGTTACGGAATCATTTGTTCGCACACTTCTACCAGTAAATCAAGCTCTTTTTTAAGTGAGTTACAAGATTACAAATTAAGGGCTGGTAATAAAAATTTAGCGACCTTCTTTATTTTATCTAACGAGCAGGAAGTTCTCAGGATAAAAGAATTTGGTTTCAACCTATTTTTGTTAAAAGGCAAACAGCAAAGTATTACGCTAGATGATTTAATGGAGGTTAAACAGGTTATATTAAGTACTGGAAAAATTAGTTGTCAAATACAACACCAGGATTTAATTAATCCCGTTTGTGTCTTTTCTCAAACTTATGCTGACTCAACCCCTTCTGAAGTTTTGGCTCAGGATGCTTGCGATCGGGTGGCTCGGGAACTAAATAGAAAGCAGATTAACTATTCAGTTTTTGATCCGCTCGGATATTATATTGAGGTTTCAGTGGAAAATGAAAGACTATCCGAAGTTATAGAAGTGCTTAGCAACTATATGTGTAACCACAAATATTTAAGCGACTGACCTCTCATAAATTAAAGGTAAGAGCCGCAATCAAGTAATTGGTTGCGGTTTTTTTATTTCATTGCCAAAAACCAATAAATACTATACAATTTGTATACATAATTTACTATTCCTAAATGTTGATATGAAAAATTTATTTAAAAATTTAGCGATTTTCTTTCTAGTATTTTTGCTAATTGCTGGGGTTTTTAGCTTATTTGGGGCCACCTCTAAGACTAAAACCGTGGGACTGGATGCTTTAATTAGCCAGATTAATAGCTCTCAGGTTAAAACGATTGTGATTACTGGTGATAAATTGAATGTTTCGTTAGCTGATGGTAGCCAGGAAGTAGTTAAAAAAGAGGCGAATGACTCTTTTCCTTCACTCATCAAAGATTTTAGCGTGGCTCCGGAAAAAATTGCGGCTATCTCAATCACCGTTAAAGATATAAGTGGCTGGGATTACATTTTAGTTAATATTTTACCTTTCCTTCTGCCATTTCTACTAATTGGCGCTTTTTTGATGTATACCATGCGCGGTGTCTCGGGAATGAACTCCCGGGCTATGAGTTTCGGCCAATCTAGCGCTAAGGACTTCAATTTAAATCAGAAAGACCGAGTGACTTTTAAGGATGTGGCTGGGGCTAAAGAGGCCAAAGAAGAATTAGGAGAAGTGGTTGAATTTTTAAAATTTCCCAAAAAATTTCATGATTTAGGGGCGCGAATTCCTCGGGGTGTTTTGTTATTAGGCAGTCCGGGAACCGGTAAAACTTTGTTAGCGCGCGCCGTTGCCGGTGAAGCTAATGTGCCATTTTTTAATATCTCAGGCTCAGAATTTGTGGAAATGTTTGTTGGTGTGGGGGCTTCTCGAGTTCGGTCTTTATTTGAAAAAGCCAAAAAAGATGCGCCTTGTATTATTTTTATTGATGAAATTGATGCTGTCGGGCGTCGCCGCGGCGCCGGACTTGGTGGTAGTCACGACGAAAGAGAACAAACTTTAAACCAAATTTTAGTTGAAATGGATGGTTTCGAGCCTAGTAATAATGTTATTGTAGTAGCCGCCACTAATCGTCCCGATGTTTTAGATCCCGCTCTGCTTCGTCCAGGTCGTTTTGATCGCCAAGTTATAATTGATAAGCCAGACCTTAAGGATCGTGAAGAAATTTTAGTGGTTCATGCTCGAAAAAAACCTTTTGATCTGGGTGTTAGTTTAAAATCAGTCGCCGAACGGACTCCTGGTTTTTCAGGCGCCGACCTGGCCAACTTACTTAATGAAGCAGCTATTCTAGCGGCGCGCCAAAATAAAAAGACCATCGGTCAAGAAGAAATCTTTGAGGCGATTGAAAAAGTTATGATTGGTCCTGAGCGTAAGAGTCGGGTAATTACCGATCAAGATAAAAAGATTACGGCTTATCACGAAGCTGGTCACGCGGTGGTCGCTCACTTTTTGCCAGGGGTTGATCCGATTCAAAAAGTGTCGATTATTGCTCGCGGACAAGCCGGCGGTTATACCTTAAAGGTTCCGGTTGAAGATCGTCATTATCATGCTAAATCCGAATTTATTAATGAATTAGCTGTTTTATTATCCGGCCATTTAGTTGAAAAAGAAATTTTTGGTGAGGTTACTACCGGAGCGACTTCTGATTTAAGACGGGCGACTGCCATTGCGCGCAGTTTGGTTACAGATTACGGCATGAGCGATAATTTGGGTCCGAGAACTTATGGCGAGAAAGAGGAAATGATTTTCTTAGGCAAAGAAATTCATGAACAACGTGATTATAGCGAAAAAGTAGCGGAAAAGATTGATGAGGAAATTACTGGTTTCTTAGAGCAAGCCACTGTCTTGTCCAAGAAAATAATTGCCGAAAAACGGGAGTATATTGAGAAAACTGTGGTAGTATTACTTGAAAAAGAAACAATTGAGAAGGATGAGTTTGCTCGGTTAATGTCTGATGGGGCCCCAGAAATCAAAAATGAGGCCTAACGTTTGACTAAAATTTTTTTTAAGTTATACTAAATTTATAATTAATTAAATTAGATTATCTAATATGGCTAATCCAAAAAAACGAAAAACCCATAGTGCCGTCGGCAAAAATAGAGCCCACCAAGCCTTAGAAAAGGTAGCTTTAAATAAGTGTACTAAATGTGGTAAACCAAAATTACCTCACAACGCTTGTGATTTCTGTGGCGCTTATAAGGGCGAAGTAGTTATTAAAGTAAAAACCAAAGCGGTCAGCAAATAAAATTTTAAAGATTTGAAACCTTGGAGATGTGGTAGGAATCGCTAGTCTTAGTCTTCAAGTTTTAGTTATTTAATTTTTATTAAATTTGCTTTGATCTTATCAAATTTATGTCCAATCGTCATTTGGCTCGAACCATTGCTATGCAAACTTTGTTTGTGTGGGATTTTAATGGTAAAAAAACGGAGCTAGTCGAAAGCTTCATTAGTGATAATTTTGCTAATTTCGCTCCTAACTTTGACGATGGTGGCTTTGTTAAAGATTTGGTCATGGGGGTTATTAACAATCTAGAGGAACTTGATGGTTACATTCGTAAACATGCCACTGAATGGCCGCTAGATCAGATTACCTGTGTTGATAGAAATGTCCTTCGTTTAGGTATTTATGAACTTTTGTACTGTGAAAATATTCCTTCAAGGGTGGCAATTAATGAGGCCATTGAAGTGGCTAAAAGTTTTGGTGGCGACGCTTCAGGTAAATTTATTAATGGTGTTTTAGGCGCTATCTACAACGAACTGCCGGAAGATAAGAAACGGGATAATAAAGAAGAATTTGAAGAAAAGAAAAAAATAATGATCAGTGAAACGGCTCACAATGATTTAAAAATTCCTCAAATGACTGACGATGGTTCTAGTGAAGAATCAAGTCTGCCTCAAATTAATCAATAAAAATAAGAGCCTCAAGGATTTGTCTTGAGGTTTTTGTTCGTCAAATATTAATTGATTGTCTGTATGAATATTTTTGAAAAATTACAAAATCAGTTGGGTGTTAATTTTAAGAATACTGATTTACTAAAACAAGCTTTAGTCCATCGTTCCTATCTTAATGAACATCCGGATTTTCCGGTTGGTCATAATGAACGTCTGGAATTTTTAGGTGACGCGGTCCTAGAAATCGTCGTGACTGAATTTTTGTATTTAAATTTTCGTGAAACTGATGAGGGTGATTTAACCAACTGGCGTGCGTCTTTGGTAAATGCCAAAATGCTTCATGTGATAGCGACCGAGATTAAGTTGGAGGATTATCTATACTTGTCTAAAGGCGAGGCTAAAGATAAAAATAAAAAATCTCGTCAGTATATTTTAGCTAATGCTGTTGAAGCGGTTATCGGCGCTATTTATTTGGATCAAGGACTTGAAGTAGCTAAGACTTTTATTTTAAAAAATATCGTTTCTAAATTAGATGAAATTTTAAGTAGTCAGTCATATCTTGATCCTAAATCAAAGTTTCAGGAAGAGGCCCAAGAGAAGAAAGGGGTAACACCTCATTATGATATTTTAAATGAGGAAGGACCAGATCACGCTAAGCTTTTTACGGTTGGTCTGTATTTAGGCGCGGAGCTAGTCGCTAGCGGCGAAGGGTCTTCTAAGCAGGAGGCTCAAGTTGATGCGGCGGCTAAAGGTTTAAAAAAAATGGGTTGGTAATTATCAAATAAAAATATGGATTTTAAGAATCTTTTTAAAATTGCGGCTGAGAAGAAAGCTTCGGATTTGCATTTACTAGTTGGACAACCGCCAATTTTACGAATCGACGGTAATCTAGTTACTGTAAACTCAGTTTGGGCGGGTAAGGAATTTTACGGACCGCTGACCCGCATGGACATGACAACAGTGGTGGAAACTTTACTTGATAAAGATCAAAGACTTAGATTTGCTAAGGATAAAGATTTAGATTGCAGCTACTCCGTCGGCACTGTTCGTTTTAGAATTAACGTCTCTTTGGAAAAAGAAAATCTTTGTGTGGTGGCTCGGGTAATTGAAGATAAAAAACCCACACTTGATGAAATTGGTATGCCGGAAATGGTTAAAAACCTGTTAGATTCTCATCAGGGTTTAATTTTAATTACTGGCCCAACTGGTTGTGGTAAATCTACTACGCTGGCGGCCATGATTAATCATATTAACTCCACGCGTAGTTGCCATATTGTTACCTTAGAAGATCCAATTGAATATATTTTTACTTCGGATAAGAGTTTAGTAGCTCAGCGTCAACTAGGCTCTGACGTCTCATCATTTGCTAGTGGCTTAAAACATGTTTTGCGTCAGGATCCTAATGTAATTATGGTTGGCGAAATGCGTGATTATGAAACCATTTCTTCGGCAATTACTTTGGCCGAAACCGGACATTTAGTTTTAGCTACCCTGCATACTTATAATGCCGTTCAAACTATTGATCGAATTATTGATATTTTTCCACCTCATCAACAAACTCAAGTTAAGTCACAATTATCAATGTTACTGACAGCCGTTATTTCTCAAAGACTTTTGCCTCGAGTCGGTGGCGGTCGCATTGCCGCTCGTGAAATGTTAATTAGAAACTCCGCGGTCGCTAATTTAATTCGTGAAGGTAAAACCGGTCAGATTAAAAGCGTGATGGAGATGCATAGTAAAGATGGCATGAGTACACTCGATAGTCATTTGAAAGAGTTATATAGTAATGGTGAGATTACTGTAGAAACAGCCCAGGCATATTTGGATGATCCGGCGTCAATTTAAAGAAAATATGAAAATTTTATAAATTATTTTTCAAAAGAGCATCGTTAGATGCTTTTTTTTGTTTTTCCCCTTATTTTTTAAGGGGTTTAGACTCTTGACTTTATTTTTAAATAACCTATAATAATAAACAGTTTTACGAAATCAAAAATAATATGCGTAAACACTTAATATATAAATCACCAAGCGGTTAATTAAAGACGATAACTCGTTTTTTGTGACCGCCGACCGGCGGTTTTTTTAAATCTACGGAGCGGTGAGTATTAAGCTGAACCTTACCAACTGAATATCTTTAGAATAATATCAAAACATCAAAATATAACTTGACGTGGAACTTTGCAATTGTTCTGCGTTAGGTCTCACTTCATTTTGCGAAGTGAGCATACTTTTGGAAACAAAAGTGTGGGAGAATCTCAACAAGAGTATATGGTGGATGCCTTGACATAAGATAACGATGAAGGACGTAGCAGCCTGCGATAAGCTGCGGTGAGGTGGCAAGCAACCTTTGACCCGCAGATCTCCGAATGGGGAAACCCGCCACGTTGAACACGTGGAGAGCTCTGACTTTTAGTCGGAGCTAGAAGACCCGGTGAACTGAAACATCTTAGTAACCGGAGGAAAAGAAAATAATAATCATTCCCCGAGTAGTGGCGAGCGAAAGGGGAGGAGCCTAAATCTATCAAACTGCGAATTTGAAACGGCCTAGCCGCGTAGGATTTTGAAGGATCCAAGTCCACATGTTTCATAGACGTTGCAAGAGATGGCGTTTGTTCCTTGGAGTGAACGAGACGGAGTCATAAAAGAGAATTTTTAATTGAACAAGCTGGAAAGCTTGGCCAGAGACGGTGATAGCCCCGTAAGTAAAAAGAATTTTCTCTCCGTGGTCATTTTCTTAAGTAGGGCGGAACTCGTGAAATTCCGTCTGAAGCAGGGTCGACTATGACCCAAGGCTAAATATATCTTATGATCGATAGTGAACAAGTACCGTGAGGGAAAGGTGAAAAGCATCCCGAGAGGGAGGTGAAATAGTACCTGAAACCATATACTTACAAGGAGTCGGAGCCTGAGTTTACTCGGGTGACGGCGTGCCTATTGAAGAATGAGCCAACGAGTTTGTTCTATGTGGCTTACATAATTGCCGTTTGGCAAGCATGTACAGTGAAAGCGAGGGTTAATAGCCCGCATTGTGCTTCACTTTTACGCATTAGTTTACTAGTGCGTTAAAGTGAAGTACACGTCGCATGGACAAGACCCGAAGCCGGGTGATCTAACCATGACCAGGTTGAACTGTGTCGAAAGACACAGGGAGGACCGAACCCACGCACCGTGCAACATGCGGGGATGAGTTGTGGTTAGCGGTGAAATTCCAATCGAACTCGGCAATAGCTGGTTCTCCTCGAAATAGCTTTAGGGCTAGCCTCGGATGCTGACTATAGGGGGTAGAGCACTGGATGAGGGCGGGTCGCAAGATACCGTCTTCAATCAAACTCCGAATACCTATAGGTGGAGTCCGGGAGTCAGACTATGGGGGCTAAGCTTCATCAGTCAAAAGGGAAACAGCCCAGATCACAATCTAAGGTCCCAAAATCTATGCTAAGTGTAAAAGGTGGTGTTGCGACCGCGACAGTTAGGATGTTGGCTTAGAAGCAGCCATCATTTAAAGAAAGCGTAATAGCTCACTAATCAAGTTGTTTCGCGCCGAAAATTTACCGGGGCTAAGCATAGTACCGAAGATGTGAACTCTATAATTTATTATAGAGTGGTAGAGGAGCATTCTGTTCAGCACTGAAGCTGTAGCGTGAGCTATGGTGGAGCGGACAGAAGAGAGAATGTTGGCATGAGTAGCAAAAAGGCGGGTGAAAACCCCGCCCATCGAAAATCCAAGGTTTCCTGGGCAACGCAAATCGACCCAGGGTTAGTCGATCCTAAGGCATAGCTAATGTAGTGTTAGCGTAGCCGATGGCAGAGCTGGTTAATATTCCAGCACTACTATAATTTTCCGAAGGAGTAACGCAGTTCCAAGGTTAGAACGGGCTATGGTATGTCCGTTGCTTGCTACAAGAAATGATCCAGGTAAATCCGGGTCAACAATTTCAAGTGGTCGGCTGAAGATGAAGTCGCAAGATGGATTCAATCTAGTGGCGGAATTGTCCAGAAAAACTTCTAGGGCTAAGGTTATAGTAACCGTACCGCAAACCGACACAGGTGGATGAGGCGAGAAGCCTCAGATGTACGAGAGAATCTTCGTTAAGGAACTCGGCAAAACAGCGACCGTAATTTCGAGATAAGGTCTGCCCTCGCAAGAGGGCCGCAGCTAAAGAGCTCAAGGGACTGTTTACCAAAAACACAGCTCTCTGCTAACTCGCAAGAGGATGTATAGAGGGTGATGCCTGGCCAGTGTCCGAACGTTAAGAGGAGAGGTTAACCTTTAGGGGTGAAGCTTTGAATCCAAGCGCGGATGAACGCCGGCGATAACTATAATCGTCCTAAGGTAGCGAAATTCCTTGTCGGGTAAGTTCCGACCTGCACGAATGGCTTAACCACTTGAGCACTGTCTCAACGAAGAACTCGGTGAAATTGCAATACGAGTAAAGATGCTCGTTAAACACAGTTGGACGAAAAGACCCCGTGAAGCTTTACTATAGCTTGATATTGAAATAGGGATATGCATGTTCAGAATAGGTGGGAGCCTTCGGGCACCAGTGAGATACCACCCTTGTATATTTTTATTTCTAACCCCTTTTTAGGGGGACAGTGTCTGGTGGGTAGTTTGTCTGGGGCGGATGCCTCCCAAAAGGTAACGGAGGCGTTTACAAAGGTTGGCTATCCCGGAATGGAAACCCGGGAGATAGTGTAAAGGCACAAGCCAGCTTTACTGCGAGACTTACCAGTCAAGCAGTTGCGAAAGCAGAACTTAGTGAACCGACCGTTCGATATAGGACGGCGGAAGATCATCGGATAAAAGCTACTCCGGGGATAACAGGCTAGTCACGCCCAAGCGTCCACAGCGACGGCGTGGTTCGGCACCTCGATGTCGGCTCGTCGCATCCTGGGGGTGGAGAAGCTCCCAAGGGTTGGGCTGTTCGCCCATTAAAGCGGCACGCGAGCTGGGTTCAGACCGTCGTAAGACAGGTCGGTCTCCTATCCACTGTGTTCGTGGAAACTTGAAGAGGCCCTTCCTTAGTACGAGAGGACCGGGAAGGACGAAGCTCTAGTGTACCTGCTGTTCTACCAAGGGCATTGCAGGGTAGCTACCTTCGGTTAAGATAAGCGCTGAAAGCATATAAGCGCGAAGCTGTCTCTAAGATTAGGTTTCATAGACTGGTCCGAGAACAGGACCTTGATAGGCCATACGTGTAAGTCCAGTAATGGACTCAGCGGAGTGGTACTAATAAGTCGTTTGATTCTCCCACACTTTTGTTTGTCTAGATATTCTAAAGAATTATAGTCACAGTCTGAAAGGATGGCTGTGACAAACAAATCAAAAAACGCCATTGTTCTGGTGATTGAAGCGAAGAGGTCACACCTGATCCCTTCCCGAACTCAGAAGTTAAGCTCTTCAGCGCCGATGATACTTGGGCCTGAGCCCTGGGAAAGTAGGTCGTCGCCAGAACAATGGTGTTTTTTGTTACTCAAAAAGTGATTTTGGGGTAAAAGAAAAGGGAGTCTTTATGACTCCCTTTTTGTTTTATTGTCCGATTCGTCTTTTTATCAGAATTGACCTGGCTTTTAAGGCCTCGGAATCTTCCGGAGCTATATTCTCTTGTTCAGTCGAATACTTTATTTCGTTTTCAAGAGTATGTAGGAATTTTCCCGCCATTTCGCTGGGAATATTATCTAAGATAAAACTCATAGTCCTGATTGATGTTTCAGTGTGGTTTAAGTGTAACACTTCTTCGCGCCATAAAGTGTAAACGATAATGGATGCGATTTTTTCAGGGTCACCCTTTTTAATTAAAGATTGGGCAATTAAATCTTTCAAAAATTCAATTTTTTCTCTTTCCAAGATTTCTTTTTCCAGGTGTGAAAAATAGAAACCCAATTCATGCTGCGACATTTGTTTAAAAAACTTTTCGGCATACAACTCGATCAAACTTTCTTGAGATTGACTTAGTTCGTCAATACTTCTTTGGTTTAACTCATTAAAAGAAGGCAATTGTCGTTCTGTTAGCTGAAACAGAAATGAAATGTACCCATCTTTTTCGTCCACTTCAGAGGCCAGTCTTTTAATTTTCAGCCCCTTGCTCGAAAGCTTGCTAGCCAAAATTATTACGGTAATCAATAATGCTAACATAATTGTTGTTTCCATTGCTCAGATTTTTTGTGGTTTATAATATAGATGTGTAATTAAAGCGTAAATAACTAAAGCCCCCAGGTTAAACATGATTAGTACTAAATTACTTATAACTAAGGAATAGATTAGCCAAAAAATACTGGTAGCTAAATAGATTAAAATAAATTTAATATTTACCGCACCGCGTTTTCCCGTTTTAATCATTTCCAGTGGTTGGGTGATTAGAATTACCAAACTAATTAAGGATAAGATTAACAGTAGAACATCTTTTTCTTCAATCATAATCATGAGCGGAACGATAGCTATCGTCAGTGGCAAGGATATCTTTTCTAACCGGGTTAAAGGCTTAAACTTTATCAGCCCAATCACAATCGGAATATAGGGAATGGCTAGTAGACTGTTAAAAGTCATGGCTAAACTATGCTTGCTTAGTCCGTAAAATAAGAACCCAATAAAATAGAAACAGCCCAGAAAAAATAGAGTCGCTGACAAAGATTCTCCGGAACGGCTTTGCCAAATTTTTTTACTCTGACAAATAATGCCATAGGCTTGAACGATTGTAAAAAACATAATTAGACCCGCTGTTACGGTCATCGTATTCCAGCCAAAATTCTGAATTTCTATAAAATATGCCATTTTATCTGATTTTTGTTATTGGTTAATAATGTTAAAGTTCGGTCTTTTTATAAGCCAACACTAGCATAATAGTTTATTTTAGTCAATACAATCCGCAGACCAAGAAAAAAGGGGACCTGAATTATTCGGCCCCCTTTTTATTAGCTTTTCATATCAGCTAAACGTTTTTTGATAATTATTATCCTGGCTTGAGCGACGGCCTCGTTGTCTGCTTTGACTTCCCTGGACATCATCAAAAGGTTTATTCTTTTTTCCAGCTCGGTGACAAATGACGACACCTTGTTGTTGTGGATGTTATTCAGAATAAAATTTTCGCATTTTTCGCGAATACCCAAATCATCAGAGCACTCTAAAACATCTTTATCCCAGATAATGCGAGCAATTATACCAGCTAAATCTTTGGTTTCAGCTCTTTGCAAGGCTTTAATAAATATATCCTCTAAAGTGGCAACTCGGTCTTTATCGGTAATAGCCCGGTTGATACTAGTAAGACATATACCTATCTTTTGATACGCGAAATTATTGTTAAAAAAATTTTTTAAGTAAAAAGAAATTAAACGTTCTTTATATTCGGTTAATGTTTCAGAGTCAAGATGTCCGAGGACGTCAATCGACGGTCCATTGGTTGCTTGGTCTGATAAGGCATCTAAGAACAGAATGGATATTCTCTGTTTTTCTGTTTCTCTTTTTAATCTTCTAATTTTAATAATTAAATCGATTATAACTATAATCAAAATAATCATTAAGCTAATAACAATCGAGTTTTCCATGTCTAATTTTTTAGTTTGCGTACTTTATGGTTTTGTTAATTTCAATAATTTCGGCTCGAATTAAATGGTCTCTTTCTTCGCTGGGCCTTTCTGCTTTTAAAGCATTAGCCTTTTGTAATATAGCTTCGCTAAAGGTGTTAAACCTAACCCCGCTTCCGCTAAATATTAAAGACTCAAACAGTAAATTCTTGGTAACTTGAATCATTTTTAAGCCTTCTAAACTATTGGCCGCTAATTTCTCTCGGATGGCGTCAATAAAAATATTCGCCGCCTGTTCTCCAGTGAGATGATTAAAACTAGTTTTAAAAGCGTTTTTTAATAATTCTTTTTTTCTTTTTTCTGAAACGCTTTCTAAGGACGTATAGTATACACCAATTGTATCGGCGTCCCATTTTGGAATGGTTTTAGCATAATAGTTTCTTATACTTTGAGCGGTGTCTTGGATAACTTTCAAAGGCAGTTCCTTTATTTTTTTGATGTCTAAAACATCGATGTAATTGGTCTGCATTTTTTCTAGTAGATCACATTCTTTCTTGAGTATGCTGACCTTCCGCGAATCAATTAGGGCCCACAAAAGAACGGCGCTAAAACATAAACAATTGATTAGATTTTCCATGATTTTATTTTCCATGATTTTATTTTTTAAGGTTTAACATTTGAACTAATTACCAAAATTACCTGCGACTAGATAGTATTGGTAATTAGTTCAAATCAGCCCTGTTTGTCAAAGATCTATTTTTATAAGCCAACACTAGCATAATATTTTATTATAGTCAAGACTAAAGATAAATTACTAAGTTTATTATTTATCTATTATTAGCTGTTTAATAAAATATGAATACCAATAAGTCGGAAATTAAGGTAGAATAATAGAATATAAATCTAATAAAAATCCTATGCCTCTTATTACTTCAATCTCTGGTCTGCGCGGTACAATTGGTGGCGCCCCTGGAGAAAATTTAACACCGCTGGATGCTGTTAAATTTACAGCCGCTTTTGTTTCCTTACTTAAAGAAAAATATAATTCAAAAATAACTATTGTTGTCGGCCGTGACGCTCGAATTTCTGGACTCGCTCTTAAACATCAAGTGATTTCTACTTTGCAATTTTGTGGCGCCAGTGTCATCGATTTAGACCTGGCGACAACGCCGACGGTAGAAATGATGGTTACCGAATCTAAAGCTCAGGGCGGCATCATTCTCACCGCCTCACATAATCCTAAAGAATGGAACGCACTTAAACTTTTAGACGCTCAAGGTGAATTTATTTCCGCCGCCGATGGCGAAAAGTTACTGGCCATTTCTCAAAATCATGAGTTTAATTTTGTTTCGGTTGACGAACTTGGAGTCCTAACTTTAAAAATGGATTCTTTAAATTATCACCTTCAAAAAATATTAGAACTTCCCTTAGTTAATGTGGAACTAATTAGAGCGGCTAATTTCTCGGTGGCCGTTGATGGTATTAATTCCGTTGGCGGTATAGCTATTCCAGAATTGTTGAAAGAGTTGGGTGTTAAAAATATTTATAAGTTAAACTGCGAGCCGACTGGTGACTTTGCTCATAACCCAGAGCCTTTAGCTGAACATTTAACTGATATTTGCGCTTTAGTAAAAGATAAACAAGCAGATTTAGGCATTGTGGTTGATCCGGATGTCGATCGTTTAGCCTTTATCGATGAAAAAGGAATTATGTTTGGTGAAGAATATACGCTAGTCGCTGTAGCTGATTATATTTTAGAAAATTACCAGGGGGCCGAATATAATAAAGCCGCTGTATCTAATTTATCATCTAGCCGTGCTTTAAAAGATATTGCTTTAAAACACGACGCGACTTATGAAGCGGCCGCTGTTGGTGAAGTAAACGTGGTCGCCAAAATGAAAAATATTAAAGCGGTCATTGGCGGTGAAGGCAACGGTGGAATTATTTATCCAGAACTCCATTATGGTCGTGACGCCCTCGTGGGAGTAGCTTTATTTTTAACATATTTAGCCAAGAAAAAAATTACAGTCAGTCAGTTACGCGCTCAGTACCCCGGTTATATAATGATTAAACATAAACTTACTTTAATTGACCGCCAAGAAATAAATTTAATTTTTGATAAATTAAAAAGCGCTTATTCCTCCCAAAGGTTGGACGAGCAAGATGGTTTAAAAATAGAGTGGGCAGATGCCTGGGTGCACATGCGGCCTTCTAATACTGAGGCAATTATGCGTTTATATATCGAAGCGCCAGATGAAATTAGAGCCGGAGAATTACTAACAGAAATATTAGCTAACATTAAATAATAGAACATAAGATACCTCCTCAAATTGATGAGGTATTCTTAAATACAGACTAACTTAGTATTGACTTTTTAATCAATTTATGATATAGTTAGTTTGTTCGTGTAAAATGGGTGGCACGATAAAAAAGCTATTTTGATAGCCAGGGCCACTCCAGGTCCTAGATTACATCCACATTTTTGTACTTTTAAAATTTAACAAATGAAAAAGTTTTTAAGTTTTCACGGTTTAGGCATTTTATTGAGTGCCGTAGTTTTAGTAAGCTTGTCGATTCCTGGTATTTGGTGGAAGATTTTCACTATTAGTTTGGTGTTTATTTTTCAGGCCGTATTGGAAAGCTTTAGCCGCTATTCCTATCTGGCATGGAACCAGGATGGTAGCGGTTTTAAGAATTTCACACAAGATGGTGACCCCGCCAGAGCCCTTTGGTTCTCTGGTGTTAAGTTGTTATTAGCGGCCTCCGTTTTTGGTGCAGCTTTGTCTTATGGCAATCATTTAACGTTAATCTCTGGTATTATTGCCTTGGTGGTTGCTGTGACATCGATTGTCCTTTATTATGGAAATGATTTATTTCCGGAAATAAATGAAATTGGCATTAAAGACGAGGGTATCGGAAAGGCAAAAAAAATAGTGACTATTTTTCTTATTTCCAGCTCATTATTAATTGCTTATTTAAACTTCGGTACTGGCTATGTTTGGTTGTCGGCACTGCTAGCTGTGATATTTTTGGTCGGCATGATGGTGAACGATTTAGTTGGTGAAGTTCAATTTGAAAACACCAAAATTAAAAAAACCGTTATCATTATTTCATCACTTTTACCTTTTGCCATTAGTATTATTAGCACCATTTATCAGTACTGGGGCAATATTAGTTATTACCTCGGCGTTGTTTGGGGTTGGCTAGCCAAAACTATTATTAATGTTCTGGCTTATGAAATTGAAGATACGCCTGTTTGGGTGATTATTCTTGTTTTATTGATGGTAATAATGTTTATTGTAAGTATTATCCGAATTAATGACTACCAAAAAAACCAAGCAAAGGCTGAAGTTGAAAGAACTAAGGCCGCTCAACATGCTTTAGGGGTTGAGAGTTTAAGAAAACAAAACCTTGACCTGATTATTTATTCTTTAGCCAATGATGAAGTCATTAGTGCGGAATATCTGATTTATCTGGCGAAAAATGCCGAGTATATTGAAAAATTCCCAAAGAAAAAATTAATCAACTTTGAGCCTCTCGAAGAAATGTTTAACATCTCCGATGTAAAACGAAAAATCATCTGGGATCACGATTTGGAAAGTGTTATTGCTTTATATGATTCTTGGTTCTCTGATTCTAAAACCGATGATTCGGTGCTAGAGTTGATTATGGAAACAATAAATGGTTTATGGGACTTTTTGTCTCCGTATAACGAGTACAGTGGCTTTAACGCTTTTAACAAGATGTTGGCAAAAGTAGCCCCCAACATTCCATCGCAATTGTAATAGCTACAAAAAATATAAAACAGCAGCAAGCTCCGGCTTGCTGTTTTTAATTACAAAAATTTATTTAATAGTAGCCACTCCATCTAGTGTATTTTTTACCCCTAGATTGTTGCCTGTAGTTTTTAAAAGTGCTAAAGTATAAAGGAAATTGAGCAAAATTTACCTTATTTTATAATTTTTTTTCTATGAATCAAGTTGTAATTTTAGCCGCCGGAAAAGGAACGCGCATGGGCTCGGATTTACCTAAAGCTCTAGTCCCACTCAAAAATAGACCCATGATTCATTATCTATTGGATTCGGTAGTTGATTCCCAAATTGACCCTAAACCAATTGTGATTGTGTCTCCGGATAATTATCAAATCATCGCGGAGGCTTTAGAAAATTATGAGGTCCAATATGCTTTTCAGACGGAGCAACTAGGCACTGGTCATGCGGTCGCTTGTGCGAAAGATTTAATTAAACCAGAAACGGAAAATATTATTGTTTTGTATTGCGATCATCCTTTTATCACGGCCGCATCTCTTCAAAAATTTTCTAAGATGAAAGTGGAAACGGTTTTAGTGATGCCGACTAAACTGCCTGACTTTGAAGGGTGGCATCATAACTCTTATCATTGGGGCCGTTTTGTCAGAAATAAGAGCGGTGAAATTGAAAAAATTGTTGAATTTAAAGATGCTAGCGACGTCGAAAAATTAATCACCGAAGTTAATCCCGGCTTTATGGCTTTTAATAATAAATGGCTCTGGCCTAATATAAAATTATTATCCAATAATAATGCGAGTCACGAATATTATTTAACTTCACTGCCGGAAATTGCGGCGGCTGAAGGTTATAAAGTGGCTTCAATTTTTATTGAGCCAGAAGAGGCGGTGGGAATAAATAGCCAAGAAGAGTTAGTCGCCGCGGCCGCTTTACTTTAACTCATAACTTTATGCGATTAGTCTGGAGAATTATTTATAATTTGATTTTGGTTTTAGTTTTTGTAATCTTATCAATCTTTTCTTTAGTCGAATATCGCAGCGCTGATCTTAATCTTAATACCACTTCGGATAAATTCACTTTGACTAAAAATACTTTAACTAGTTTTAGTTATTTAATCGCTTATCTCGAAAAGATGCCCACCATTCGTTTGCTCCCGGTTGTTACCAAGGAGCTGGTTTATCAAAAACAAATGTTGGACGATTTGGCGCTAGAATCAAATAAGTCCCCTATTATTAAAGAAAATACGCCAATAATTAACGATAATTTGACTACAGAAATTACTTGGTCAGAGATTATTAGTCGCTTAAAAAATCGGTTAAGCAAAGATTGGTTTCGCCCCTAAAATAATGTATAATAGAGGAGTCGAATTAATTTATAATAATAATTAAGAATAACCTCTCCCTCCCGATCGCGGTTATTGCTAACAAGTATGGCCATTAAAAAAGCTAATGTCTCGACTAATTCAAATAGCGACGACAAAAAACAAGAAGCCGCTAGTTCTGCTATGGAACAAATCAGAGCTAAGTTCGGTGAAGGTTCGATTATGAAATTTGGTGATGCCCGTAAGACAGATGTCGACGCGATTCCGACGGGTTGTTTGTCGCTCGATATCGCTTTAGGAATCGGCGGTGTGCCTCGCGGCCGAGTTATTGAAATCTATGGCCCAGAATCATCTGGTAAAACCACTTTAGCCCAGCACATTGTGGCTGAGGTTCAAAAGTTAGGCGGCATTGCCGCTTTCGTTGATGCGGAGCACGCCCTTGACCCTTTATATGCCGAAAAAATTGGCGTCAACATCAAAGATTTAATTATCTCTCAGCCAGATTCTGGTGAACAAGCTTTGGAAATCGTGGAAACTTTGGTTCGCTCTAATGCAGTTGACGTGGTGGTGGTTGATTCAGTGGCCGCTTTAGTGCCTCAAAAAGAAATCGAAGGTGATATGGGTGATCAACACATGGGACTACAGGCTCGTTTAATGAGTCAGGCGCTTAGAAAGCTGACCGGTTCAATTAATAAAACTAATACCGTCGTAATTTTTATTAATCAAATTAGAAATAAAATCGGCGTCTTTTTTGGCAATCCAGAAACAACCACTGGTGGCAATGCTTTAAAATTCTACGCCTCAGTTCGTGTGGAAATTCGTCGGGCGGCCCAGATTAAGCAAGGTGAAAATGTGATTGGTAATCGAGTTAAAGTAAAAATTGTTAAAAATAAAGTCGCCGCCCCTTTTAGAACTTGTGAATTTGATATTATGTATAACGAAGGCATCTCTTTGGCTGGCGACACGCTAGACACTGGAGTTGATTACGAAGTTATTAAAAAATCAGGAAATTCCTACAGTTTTAATGAGATAAAATTAGGCGTTGGCCGGGAAACAGCCAAGAAATTCTTAAAGGAAGATAAAAAATTATTAGCCACTATTAGAAAAGTAATTTTAGAAGAAGTGGTCAGACGTGAGGCTAACGGCGCTAGTCCAGTAAAACATATTAAGGACGTTGAAGATGTGGCTTTAGATGCTTAAAAATAAAATTTTGGAAGTAACAAAAAACCGCCTCGTTATGAGGCGGTTTTTTGTTTTTTACTTATTTTTGATCAATCAGTTTAATAATTCTTTCAAAAACCTCGACTGGACTGCCTTCGCCATTAACTTCATATAATTTACCACGCGTTTGGTAAAAACTTATTAGGTCGCTGACGTTTTGACGGTATATTTCCAGGCGCTCCTTGATAACGATTTCGTTGTCATCGGCGCGTCCGGAAGTTTCACCGCGGAGCAGGATTCTTTTTATTAATTCAGAATCAGAAGCGGTCAAATTAATAGCTAAATCTATTTGGAGTCCAAGTGGTGACAAAGCATCTTCTAGAATTTGTGCTTGTTCTCCGTTTCTCGGAAAGCCATCAAAAATAAAACCATTTCCATTTGAGAGATTCTCGGCGAGGGATTTCTTCAAGACTTCACTAACTAACTCATCAGGGACTAAGTGTCCACTAATCACAAAATTTTCTACTTCTTGGCCCAGCGCCGTTTTTGAAGCGATTTCTTTTCGAAGCATTTCACCGGTTGAAAGGTGAAGCAAACCATATTTTTGTTTAATATGTGTGGCTTGCGTTCCTTTACCTGAACCAGGCGGACCAAAAATTACCAAATTAAGCATAAGTATTAAATTAAGTGTTTAACAAAAGAACGACAGGCACCGTTGGTTATTATAGCGGAATTAGGTTTTGGTGTAAAGGCGGATGATATAAAAAAAGAGTCGTTCTTTAGGAACGACTCACTCTCTATATACTCAGGCCATTTGTTTGGTCTTGCTGTTCCATTTTTAAGGCAATAAAAAATAAAATTATTGATGGTGCAATGTTCATTAACAGGGACACGACAAATATTAATATTGATTGCCAAAATAGGAACAGCAAGACCGAGAAGATTAGCTCTCCAAAAAGAATTGCCAAGACAACTTCTAGACCAGTTAGTATTTTAATAAAATAATACATTCGGCCCGAGAAGTAGGCTAGAAGGCAGGGGCCGATAATCGGCACCAGTGAAGCTACCGCGAAACCTAATGATATTATCAGGGCGGTTGCCAAGGTTACTTGTTTAGATACAACTCTTTTCATTATATGTGGTTTTTTAAGTTACTGTTAAGACTCTACTATAACATAATAATTAATTATAGTCAATAAATAAAAAAAGAAGCCTGATGTTTTAGGCTTCTTCACTTTTATAAACTTATCTCTTGGGGCTGAGAATCTTTTTTATTCCAAAACCAAACCCCGCTGTCGCAGCGAATATTAGACCAACGGTTATCGCTGGTAAACTTCCTAGTAATAGTCCAGAATCGATAGCGGTAATTATCCAGATCATTAGACCAAAGGCTAGGCCGGAGATAATCGCAAAATCCAGTCCAGTAATTAAGCCGAAGAAGAAACAGAGGGACAGGCTAATTATCAAACCGTAAACAAGGCCAATTTCAATGGTAAATAACGAACCGATAATCAAGCTGGAAACTAGTCCCCACCCAATTAAACGATACTGTTTAATATCTTTATCTTCGATTCTTTTCAACTGGAATACTAAAAAAGATATCGCCATGAAAAACGGAAAGAGCACTATCAGGTCATGAACCCTGGAAATTTTTAGGGTTGTGGACAAGTTGGCAAACAGGAAACCTTTATTAATTAACGGGATACCGTTTAAAAATATAAAGGTCGTTAGGTAAATCGCGGCGGTTATCACCGTCGCAATTAAAGAAAATTCCAAACTTTTTCTCATTTTCTTAATTTTTTTAGTTCAATTCGCCGGTCAGTATCTGATTAATAGTATTCCAAAATTTTTCCGAGAGAACATATTTTAACAGACCGCCGATAATTGCTAAGGCGGACAATATTATGGCCTCTAAAAAAAATATTAAAGAGATTATTAAACTTAAGATAAAGCTTGTTTTAAAGCCAATTATAAGTCCAATAGTAACGCCGATAATGGCACTAAGTACTAAACTAAACTTTAAACCGCTTATAAAACCCTTGGAAAATCCCGTGGCTAAACTTACTAGTCCGGAAATGATTAGTCCTGATAAAAAACAAATCTTTAAATCCAGGTTTAAACCATTGTGGACCAAGAATCCCAGGCCGGTAATTATGCTTACTGATAAACCGAGGACAGTCGCAATACATAATTCTTCCAAGCGATTTTTAATTTTTGTAAGACGGAAATACAGACTGACAGCCAGAGATGACAGTATAAAAACAGCCGGCACATCCCATAATCGTGAGACGGAAATCGGCAAATTAATTGTCAGTGGTAGATTCCAGAAAACATTTTCCGGTTTAGGAAACAAAATGATTTGGTTAATGGCTGGAAAATAATCTTTAAAACAGAAAAAAATCAGATAGTACATGGCGGTAAATAGGGCCAAAAAAATTGGCGCACTGTTTAGATTTTTTTCTCTAAAAACGTAGAGGAGGCGGTGTTTTTTTTTCATTTTTCTTTGGTTTTTTTGGTGGTTTATTTATTTTTAAAGAGCTGCTAATGATTTTATGATTATCCAATAATATTTGTTTTTAGTCAAGCTTTATCTAATATTAAAACAAAAAAAAGGGGGCTATTGGGCCCCCTATCTTTAATTCCTAAATATTCGGCAAAGTTCAGCTTTTTCACTGATGAGAATTAGGCGTTCTTTTATATTTTTTTCACTCGAGTCAATTAAATCTTCGATCTTCTTGTAAGAGAGTTCAAAAAATAGTTTTTTATTTTTCTGATTATTTTTAAAACAGCCCGTAATTAATTTCATTTTTTCGCGATAAAAATCGATTGGATAATCAGGTCCATATTCTCTGTCTAAACCAGAAACATAAAGAGCGGCTAAATCTTCTTCCGAAAAATCAAGAACGGTTTCGGTTAAAATGTTTTTCAGTATTTTTATTTTTCGTCTTGAGCTAATTCTTTCTTCTATTAAACGATAGCTCTCATTTAAATCTAAATAGTTTTTTGAGAAAGATTCAAAATAAAGTTTAAGATTACTTTTTAGGGGCCTGATCTCTTTAATGCTTAAGTCGTTTATTAAACGGAATAAGATTCGATCGGAAATTGGATCTCTCTTTGAAAGATCGTAGCTGCCTAAAAAATTAATCATTACTCTTTGTTTGACCGGATTTATTCGGTTAAAATAGGGCTTCAGAGACAGCAAGAATAAGAATGTAAAGATAACTACCGCGATTGTTAAGAACACTTTTTCCATGGTTTCTAATTTTTATTTAATTGCTAAAGGGATGGTATAAATTAAGCTGTTAAGAGCGGCAAATAATAAGCCGCTAGGGAAACCGGTGATTAAACAAAAACCGAGACCGGCTGCTAAACCAAAAGTACGGCCATTAGCGGCGCCGAATAATAAGGCAATTAAAAATCCAAAAAATAAACTGCCGCTTAGTCCGGAAAAAATCCCACAGACTAGTCCGTTGCCGAGCCCAAAGAGTAAGCCAATGCTTAAACTAATTTCTAAGCCTTCTCTAGGATTAAAAAGAGATAATTTTTTATTTTTTATTTTTTTTATATAGTTAATATTTTTCATAATTAACCAAGCGAAAATAAAAATAAAAAGAATGTCCCAGAACCGAGAAATACTAAAAGGTAAATTCAGTTTCGCCGGAAGATTTGGTAAGACTGGTTCACTTTCTTTAAAGAGCACAATCTTATCAATCACGGGTAAATGACCTAAAAAGATAGCGGCTAGGCCGTAGAGAGCAAAAGTAGCGATAACTACGATAATCAAAAGGCTCCAAGTCTGATTTTCTAGAATCTTTTTCATGATTTTTTTCTTTTATTGTTAAGTAACTAGGTAATCAAAATATTCTGCCATATTATTTAATTTAGGTCAATATACAAAAAAATAAAAACACCATGAAGGTGTCTTTATTTTTATTTGTGCGCCGTGTCGGATTCGAACCGACGACCATCACCTTAAGAGGGTGCTGCTCTACCAGCTGAGCTAACAGCGCTTAATATATTTCAATGATAACGTAAAACTGAATTATTGCAAGTTTGGTGGCTGAGGAGGGGCTCGGACCCTCGACCTTAGCGTTATGAGTGCTACGCTCTAACCAGCTGAGCTACCCAGCCATTTTGCTCCTCCATAAAGAAAAAAAGCTTCTAGTTAAGGCTTTTTCTCTTACAGCATAAAGCATCAAAATTTCTTTGTCAACGATTTTAAATTCTCTTAATTACAGTGGTGCGCCCGGCAGGATTTGAACCCACAACCCCTTGGTCCGAAGCCAAGTGCTCTATCCAGTTGAGCTACGAGCGCGAATATACGGCCCTAAGGCCGTATTAATTTATCTCTTACCTTTAAGAGCTTGCTTTAAATTGTAACCAGTTTTAAACTTAGCCACTTTAACCTCAGGAATAGTAATTCTTTCAGTTGGCTTTTGTGGGTTAACGCCACCTCGGGAATATCTAACGCGTGATAAAAAGGTACCAAATCCAGTGATGGTCACTTCGTGGCCATTTTTAAGCTCTGAGATGATAGTGTCAGTTAAAACATTAATCATTTTTTCAGCTTGCTTTTTGTTAATCCCTTCAACATCTTTAGATAATTTTTCGATGATTTGCGCTTTGTTCATAAAATTTATTTTAATCTTTTAATTTTTGCTTTCTTTATTATAATAAAAGGAATTTTTTATTTCAAGTCCCGATTAAAATTAACGGGCATATTCAGTGACACGAAGCTCTCTGATAACATTAACTTTGATTTCACCAGGGTATTTTAACTCGGTTTCAATCTTTTTGGCAATGTCGCGAGCTAAGTCGTGAGCTTTTATATCATCAGTTTCTTCGGCTTTAACAAAGACTCTGACTTCACGGCCGGCTTGAATGGCGTAAGTTTTTTCTACACCATCAAAGGAGAGAGCAATCTTTTCTAGTTCCTCTAGTCTTTGGATGTAGTTTTCGTAGTTGTCATTACGAGCCCCAGGACGAGCCGAGGAGATGGCGTCAGCAACTTTAACAATCACTGAGATTAAAGAAGCTGGTTTGTCATCGTGGTGAGTGGCAATAGGATCAATAATTTCCTGCGGTAGATTAAATTTCTTAGCGATATCGCGGCCAATCTCCGTATGGTTACCTTGGACCTCGTGATCAACGGCCTTGCCAATATCGTGAAGTAAGCCACCTTTTTTAGCGAGAGTGACGTCAGCGCCTAATTCTTCGGCAATAATAGAGGCTAGATGAGCCACTTCAATGGAGTGGCGCAGCGCGTTTTGACCATAACTAGTTCGGTATTTTAAGCGGCCCAGAATTTGCACTAACTTAGGATCAAAGCCAGCAATACCAACTTCATACATTGCTTCTTCGCCAGCCTTTTTGATGTCAATGGCAATTTCTTTCTTAGCATTTTCGACCGCATCTTCAATTTTGGTGGGGTGAATACGACCGTCTTTTATTAAATAATCTAGAGTTTTTTTAGCAATATGGCGGCGGATTAAGGAAAAGCCGGAAATAGTAATGGCATTAGGGGTGTCATCAACAATAATTTCTGTGCCCGTCATCTGTTCAATTGATTTGATATTGCGTCCCTCGCGACCAATAATACGCCCCTTCATTTCGTCGCTTGGCAAATCAACGGTCGTAGTAGTTAGTTCCACGGTGTAATCAGACACCATTCGTTGCATAGCCAGGGCCATAATATCTTTGGCTTTGTCAGCTAAACGATCATCGCCTTCATTTTCTAATTTTTGTAAACGAACTGACAAATCGTCAGCGCACTGTTCTTCAATTTTTTTAAGTAAAGTATTCTTTGCCTCTTCTTTAGATAATTTAGCAATCTCTTCTAATTTGGTCGACTGCTCTTCTTTAATAGCTTTAATTTTTTCCTTGATTTCTTGAACTTCAGTTACTTTGTCATAAAGCTTCTGTTGCTTGTCTTGTAAATCTAATAATTTTTGAGAAAAGGAATTTTCTCTCTGTTCTAAGCGGCTCTGCAAGGCATTGATTTCTTGACGTCTTAGAGTTTCTTCTTTTTTTGACTCCTCGATGACGGCTAGGGCTTTATCCTGGGCGTGAAGCAAGAGTTCTTTTTCCTTCAGCTTGGCCTCACTAACAATCTTCTCAGCCTTAGCTTCGGCGCCACTTAGTTTTTGACTGGCTGATTTTCGGTAAAAATAGAAACCAATAAAAAAACCACCAGCTAAAAAAACAACATACAAAACATATTCCATAATATTGTTTGGTTGTTTCTAGGAAATAGTGGTTGTTGAGCTAAAACTATAATTAAAAAATAAAAAATCTTGAACGCTTTTTGGCTAATCAAGGATTAATTTTTAGTACTTTGAGGAGTATTTTTTAATTTTACACGGGAATTTAAGGCAGCCATTACAGTTTTTTGTTTAAGCTTTGATAAGATAACAACCACAAACAGAATCTAATTTTCCTAGAAACAATTAATTATTAATTAGATATTACGCTAATACTCTAGCATTTATTTTTTTGACTGTAAAGTTAATTTTCTAAGTCATAAAGTTGACTAAAACAAAAATATAAAGTAATATTTAAGCATCTTAATCAATAAAATCAAGCATTTTTTGTAAAATACGCCTATGAATATTACAGAGTTAGCCCGAGTTTTACATGTTAATCCTCAAGAGTTACGTGACCTTTTGCCAAAAATTGGGTTTAACATTGGTCAAAAAGCCATTAAAGTTGATAATAATACTGCCAAAAAAATCATCAAAAATTGGCCGGCTTTTAGACGTCAGCTCGAGATTCAGCGGGCGGCGGCCTATGCTAAAAAGAGAGAAGAGGACCTAATCCCTAAGGAAAAAAAGGAAATTAAGATTCCGACTGTAATTACGGTTCGTGATTTTGCCGAAACGGCCCAGGTTCCAGTTAATAAAGTTTTAATGGAGCTGATGAAAAATGGCGTTTTTGCCTCAATTAATGAAAAAATCGATTATGACACGGCTCTAGTTATTGGTGTGGAGCTTAATTTAGATATTAAACCTCAAGAAGAAGGACAGGAGACTGAAGAGAAAGAGGACCGTAAATTGGCCGAAATTTTAGAAAAAGAAGAAAGTGGCGATATGTATGATCGTCCGCCGGTCATTGTTATTATGGGTCACGTTGATCACGGAAAAACTAAGTTACTGGATTCGATTCGCCTTACTGATGTTGTGGCTGGTGAAGCGGGTGGCATTACTCAACATATTGGGGCTTATCAGATTTTAAGAAAGAACAAGGTTATTACTTTTATTGATACTCCTGGTCACGAAGCTTTCACCGCGATGCGCAGTCGTGGGGCTAAGGTGGCCGATATTGCAATTTTGGTGGTCGCGGCTGATGACGGTGTTAAACCGCAGACAGTGGAAGCTTGCCGTATTATTGAAGCGGCTAAGATCCCATTTTTAGTAGCCATTAATAAAGTTGATAAACCAGATGCCAATATTGATAAGACAAAGCAGGAATTATCAACGATGTTAGGCATCACTCCGGAAGATTGGGGCGGTAAAACTATTTGTGTACCAATTTCTGCCAAAGAAGGTACGGGCATTGAAGAACTTTTAGACATGGTTCTTTTAGTGGCTGATACAGAAAATTCTAATATGAAAGCTAATCCGGAAGCGGATGCGGCTGGAACGGTGGTTGAGTCTAATATGGATAAGGGCGCCGGACCGGTGGCCACTATTTTAGTGCAAAACGGAACTCTTCGCGTTGGTGATCAGCTTTGTTTTAACGATATTGTTTACGGCAAAGTTAAATCTCTAAAAAACTATCGTGGTGAAAATATTACTGAAGCCTTACCATCAATGCCGGCTAAAATTTTGGGTTTAAAAATTTCGCCAGCAGTTGGTGATATTTTAGAAGTAGGCGAAGGTCGCAAGGTAAGTAATAGAAAAATTAGAACCGCCTCAGAACAGACCGTTAAATCAGCGATGACGATGTCGAGCAATGAAGGTGAAAATAATATTCCTCAAGTCAACTTGATTATTAAAGCCGATTTCTTAGGTTCAGCGGAGGCTATTGAAGAATCTCTGATGAAACTTAATACTGAAAAAGTCCGAGTTAAGATTTTAGCTAAAGGTTTGGGTAACGTGACTGAAGGCGATATTAAGCGTGCCGAAGATTCCGGAGCTAAAATCGTGGGCTTTAATGTCCGGATTACGCCGGTAATTGAAAACTTAGTGAGAGAGCGCGGTGTCGATGTTAAAACTTATTCCATTATTTACGATTTGATTAAATATATTAAAAGTGAAATGCAGCAGCTAATTAAAGCTGAAGTAATTCGTGTTGATGAGGGGCGTATTAAAATCGCCGCGATTTTTCGCACGGAAACCGATAAACAGATTGTCGGTGGTCGGGTTTTAGATGGTTATATTAACTTAGATAGTTTTATTGAAGTAAAACGTGAAGGCGAAATTGTAGTAACCGGAAAACTAACTAGACTGCAGAGCGGTAAACAAGATGTTAAAAAGGTAGAAACCAACGAAGAGTGCGGTTTACTTTTTGAAGGCAAGCCCTTAATTCAGGTTGGCGATATTTTAGCGGCTTATCACGAAGATAAAGTCATTGATAAATTATAATTCCATGTCTAAAGCTGATTCAATTAATCAAATGTTACAACAGGAGCTGGCTTATGCGATTAATCGCGAGGTCGGTGTTCCTAATGCTTTAATTACCGTAGTTTATGTTCGAACCTCGGCTGACTTGCAATGGGCGACGGTTGGTGTCTCGGTTTTACCGGATAATTTAGCTGGAACCGCTTTATCTAAATTAAAAAGTTCGGCTAGCTTGATTTCTAGCATCTTAGCTAAGAAAACCCGGCTAAGACAAATTCCTCGTCTGCGTTTTGAATTTGACCCGACCGAGAGAAAAGCGGCGGTGCTGGAAAATTTTATGAATAATTTGGATGAAATCAAGAAACAAGAAGAAGAGGATGATACAGAAATTTTTCAATTTTAAAGCTAAAAACCCCAAATATTACTACTTATAAAAATATAGTCAGGAGACTATATTTTTTGTTATTTTCTGGACTTTTTTCGTTAAATAGCTTAAGATTATTGGTTAAAAGTCAAAGACTTATTAGTTTATGAATTACGCCGTCTCTTATCACCAGGCTTATCTAAAAATAAAAAATTCACGTCGTCTTTTAGTTATCAGCCATCTAAATCCTGACGGCGATGCCTTGTCGTCAGTTTGTGCTTTTTTAGAGTTGGCTAACTTGCTTAATTTAGAAGTGGAGGCTTATTGTCATGGTAAAAAAGGTGATACTTTTAATTATCTACCCCATGAAGAAAAAATATTTTTTGATAAGACGAAATTAGCGCCACTTACCGCTTATGATGTAGTTTTAGTTTTAGATTGTGGCTCACTCTCTCGGACTAATTTAGCTCAGGAGATATTAGCCGTTTCCCGATCTTTTGATCGTCCTTACATCATTGAAATGGATCATCATCCCAAGATGGATAACTTTGCTGACTTAGAGATTAGACAACCGGATAAGGCGGCTACCGTTGAAATTATTTACAATTTTTTACGTGAGAATAAAGTTAACTTTAACAAAAACTTAGCCAATTGTGTTTTAACGGGGCTACTAACGGATACGGGAAATTTTTTGTATGCCAATTCTTCCCATTTAAATATTGCAATTGCTTCCGAGATGTTAAATTTAGGCGCTCAATTTCCTAAGATAATAAATAGCACTCTGCGTAATCAGAATTTACTCACTATGAAACTCTGGGGTTTAACTATGGATAATTTAAGAATTAATTATCGCTATAATTTAGCTTATTCTGTAATTACTAAGGAAGAGATCGATAATCTAATTAAATTAGGTTCGGCTGAGGAAATTGAGGGCTATTTAAATTATGATGTCTATGGCGATATTGCTGGTTTCTTAAGTAATCTGTCAGAGGTTCAGGCTATTATGTTGTTGCGTGAAGAAGAGTTAGGTAAAATTAGGGGCAGTTTACGTACTGCTCGTCCAGGAGTAGACATTTCTGGTTTAGCCAAACAACTAGGTGGTGGCGGACACCCCAAGGCTTCAGGATTTTCTCTGACGGGGCACATTGTCAAGGCTGATGATGGTTGGAAAATAGTTTAAAATACCCCATATATTATAAAAGACGTGATATAATAAGATTATATGGATAAGCTTAGTAAATTATTTAAGATTATAATTTTAGTCGGCCTAACTTTTTTGGTGGCGCTGATTTTTTTTCAGAAAATAGATTTTACGGGGATTGATTTGGGGCGTCATCTGGAAAATGGTCGAGTTGTTTGGCAAAATCCACAAGTTTTATTTCAAAATTTTTATTCTTATACGGGGCCAAATACTAGTTTTGTCAATCATCACTGGTTAAGTGGTGTTATTTTATATTTAGTTTATTTACTAGACGGTTTTAAAGGCTTGATTATTTTTAACTGTTTATTAGCTGTCTCGGTTTTTCTTCTAGCTTTTAATCTGGCCTATAAAAAGGCCGGTTTTTATTTGAGTGCCACTGTTTCATTGCCGATAATTTATTTGCTTAGCGAGCGGGTGGAGATTCGTCCGGAAATATTTAGCTATTTATTTATTCTATTAGTTTGGTTTTTGATTGATAAAACCGCCAAAGATCAAAAGTGGCGCCGCCTGTTTTGGCTGATCCCTCTTTTTACTTTTTGGGTTAATTTGCACATTTACTTTTTTATTGGTTTGACGCTAGTCGGTTTAAAAATGGCGGCCGAATTTTTAAGGAAATTTATTTATAGCGCCGGTAATTTTCAAGAACGCTTTGGCGCGGCCTGGCTTAAAGCTAAACCTTGGACAACTTTTTTAGGCTGGTCGATTCTTTCTTGCCTCGTAAATCCTAATACTTGGCGGGGCCTACTTTATCCTTTTAACATTTTTGAGAATTATGGTTATGAAATCGCCGAGAATAAGAGCGTATTTTATCTCGGACACTTAATGATTAGTCCTAATTTTTTATTATTTAAAATTATTTTATTAGTGCTAATTGTCAGCTGGTTGATCTATATTTTTGTTTCTCGAAAAATAAGATTTTTTGATTTATTTTTAAGTTTTTTATTTTCCGGCCTAGCTCTATTTGCTTCCAGAAATCTCGCTCTTTTTGCCTTAGCCGCTTTAGTTTTGATTCCGGCCAATTTAAGCTGTTTAAAATTCAGCTGGAAATTTTTTAATCGAACGAAAAATTATTTTGTAATCGCTTTTATTTCGCTTGTTGTTGGTAGTTCGGTCTATTTAATAATTGATAGCCGAAGTTATCATAATTTTATTAAGAACCCCTTGGGTTTTACTTTGTCCGGCGGCGGCGATGCTTCAGCTAATTTCTTTAAAACTAATAATTTAAGTGGCCCGATATTTAATAATTATGATATTGGCAGCGCTTTAATATTCTGGTTATTTCCTCAGGAGAAAGTTTTTGTTGATAACCGCCCAGAGGCTTATAGCAATAAATTTTTTAAAGAAACTTATATCCCGATGCAAAATGAGACTGGTAAATGGGAGGCGGTTAGTAATGATTATAAATTTAAAACTATTTATTTTTCTCACACCGACGGCACGCCTTGGGCGCAGCAATTTTTGGGGCGCATCTTAAACGATGATAACTGGTCTCTGGTCTATTTTGACCAGTCAACGGTTATTTTATTAAATAAAAAATTAACCGATAAAACATTACTAAAAAAATTAAGTTTAACTGAAAAGGATTTCCGAGACCGTTTACGCTTACTCTCTAGTCACTCTGGTTTAAAGGATAAAATGTCGCTGGCGTCTTTAGCCGACAGAGCTAATCAGCCACTTCTGGCTGAAGAAATTTATCACGGAATTTTAATGGATTATCCCGATTATAGCCCGGTCTTAGTTTCTTTGGGTGCCCTTTATTCTAATACCGATTTAATTAAATCATTAAGTTATTTTGACTTAGCCTTAGCTGGTGGCCATAGGTTGCCCGGGGTTTATAATCAAATCGGTTTAGTAAATTGGCAATTGGGAGAATATCAAAAAGCGGAGACCGCTTGGAACTCCGCTTTAAAGTTAGATCATCACAATACCTCAGCTTTGTATTATTTGAATCAAATTAAGGAATTAAGAAAATCTGGCAAATTATCAACTAATTAAAATATTCTGCCAGTAAAGTTTTGATTGCTAGAAGCCCGTCTCGGGCTTTTATTTTTTTACCTTCAAGATAAGTGCGTCTACAGTAGCTTACGGGCCTTTCGATTATTTGATAATTATTTTTTAGCAGTTTAGCGGTAATTTCTGGTTCGATTTCAAAACGACGGCCGCTGATTTTACTGGTTTCTAAAAAAGATCGAGGGATTAACTTAAAACAGGTTTCCATGTCAGTTAGCTGGCTGGAGAATAATATGTTTGTTAGTCTGGTAAGGAATTTATTAATTAGATAGTGAAAAGATATTTTTGGTTTATTTAAAAAACGTGAGCCGTAGACAGCTATCTTTTTATCGGGCTGGGCTAAATCTATTTTTTCAATTTCCTGCCATAAGAAAATAATATCCTCCGGGGCATATTCTAAGTCGGCGTCGCAGATGATGAAATAATCGCCAGTGAACACTTCTAGCCCGAGTTTAACTGCTTCGCCTTTGCCGCGGTTAACGGCCTGGTCTATTAATTTAAAGGGGTAAGTTTTATTTAAGTCTTTTAAAATGCTTAAAGTGTTATCACTTGAACCGTCGTTAATTATAATTATCTCTTTGCTAAGCGCCAAAGAAAAAATCGCCGGCAGAGAGGTGGCGATAATTTTTTCCTCATTATAAACAGGGATGATGATTGATAGTAGTTTAGGCATTTATTTATGCTTCTGATTTTTTTTGCGCCATTTAGCAATTTCGGCGTGGTTGCCGTTAGTTAAAACTTCTGGTACTTGGTATTTTTGACCAGAGACTTCAAACACGGCTGGCTTCGTGTATTGAGGATATTCTAGAACTCCGGCTTCACTGTGTGATTCGTCAATTGAACTTTCATTATTACCGAGTGCGCCAGGAATTAAACGGGTGATTGAGTCCATAATAATCATGGCTGGCAGTTCGCCACCAGTTAAAACGTAATCACCAATTGAAATTTCGTCGTCAATAAAATGGGCTATTCGAGCGTCGACGCCTTCAAAACGTCCGCAGATAAAAATCACTTCCTCAAGTTGACTATATTCCTTCGCCAGTTTTTGATTCCAAGTTTTTCCGCCGGCTGACATTAGGATTATTTTTCGTTTAGCCGGTTCAGTCGTATTTATTTCCTTAATCGCTTGAAGGGAGGCGTGCAGAATTTCTATTTTCATGAGCATGCCAGCGCCGCCGCCATAAGGGGTATCATCAACACTGCGATACCTATCGGCAGCCCAATCGCGCAGATCGTGAGCTTTAAAATGAATAATTCGATTGTCTAAAGCGCGTTTTAAAATGCCTTCCTCTAAGTAAGAGTCGAACATTTTGGGATAAATTGTAATAGCTTGGAATTTCATATCTCTATATTATAACAGAAAAGCCTCACTTTTAGAATGAGGCTTTTCTTATGTTTGAGAAAATTTTTACTTAGATGTTTAAATCGTCAATGGCTGAAGTGTCAACATCCATATTCATAGCGTTGTCGCTAGCCACTGGTCTCTCATGACGTTTGCCGCCTTCTGGATCATAGATCTTTAGGTTAACGCGAGAGTTGTTCTTAGCACCCACGATTTTTAATAAAGTTCTAATTGCTTGAGCAGTTTGCCCCTTGCGTCCAATGACATAGCCCATGTCAGCTGGATTAATCTTTAGAGTTAACAGAACTCCCATTTCATCTACGGTTCTTTCAACATTAACGTCTCCAGGATTGCTTACGATTTGTTTAACAATCGTTTCTAAAAATTGCTTGTCTTGAGCTTCCATACTTTTGTTTTTCAACCAAACGTGTTAATGATTAGCATTAGGTTTGGCGGAAATATTGTTAATTATATTAACTTACCCAAAGGGGTAAGGCTTTATACTTCTATTGTATCAAGTAACTAGTATCTTAGGCAACAGCTTCTTCAGGAGTAACTTCCTCGGCTACCACTTCTGCCTCTGGAGCAGCGACCGCCTCAGCGGCTTTTTTCTTTTTATCGGCTTTAGCTTTAAGTTGTCCTTGTCTCTTTTCGCTGACCGTTCCTGGTTTGGAAGCAATAACTTTTTTGCCTTCAATGATTCCTTTGCCAACTAATAAGTTGTTAACGGTTGGTGTCATTTGAGCACCTTTAGATAACCAATGATTAATTCTTTCGGTTTTAACTTGTAATTCTTTATGATATTGATCATAAGAACCCAAGATTTCCAAAGAATTACCATATGGATCGCGTCCTTTTTCCGAGATAATGACTCGGAACACTTTCTTGTTTTTTTTGCCAAGCTTCGATAATTTTATAGTTAACATAATCTTTGAAACGCGTATCTGATTCTTAGATTCAAGACACCGTTTAATTGCTTAAAATGCTGATTTAATAACCAAATTCTAACTTAAAGACTTTAAAAAGTCAATGGCTTAGATTCGCGGTCGTGGGGCTCCGGTTCTGGGGCCGCCAAAACTGCCTGGGCGGTGGACTGGTCCACCGGGCCGACTACCACTAAAACCAGTGCCGGTTGATTTTCCTTTTTCGTCTTTCCATAGGGCTTCATTTTCTGTTAAGCCTTTCATTGTTAAGTTAATTCGCCCTTGATCATCAATTTCTTCAACCTTAACGGTTACAAGATCGCCAACACTGACTAGGTCAGCTGGTTTATCAAGACGATAAGGTGCTAATTTACTCACGTGAACCATGCCGTCCTGATTAGAGTTTAAAGCGACGAAAGCGCCAAAATCCATTAGACGAACAACTTTACCGGTCACAGTTTCACCCACGACAAAGACTTTGATGATTTCTTGAACCTTGCTTACAGCTAATTCAACCATCGCGACATCAGTTCCACAAATCATGACTAAGCCATCATCTTCAATATCAATGGAGACACCAGTCTCTTCAATAATTTTATTAATAGTTTTTCCGCCAGAACCAATAATTGCTCCGATTTTAGTCGGATCAACTTTAAAGCTGATAATTCTCGGGGCATATTTGGATAATTCTGGGCGAGCGGCCGGAATCGATTCTTTCAAGACGGCTAAAATTTCGTTTAAAGCTTCGCGTCCCTGGATTAAAGTTTTACGGATAATTGCTTCGTCGAGTCCAATAGTCTTAGTATCAAGTTGGATGGCGGTCAGTCCGGCATCGGTGCCAGTAATTTTAAAGTCCATGCCACCATCACCATCTTCTAAATCTTGTAAATCAGTAATGACCTCCCAGCGACTCATATCTGGAACTGAAGCTAGGCCCATCGCAATTCCGGCCACATGTTTTTTAATTGGTACTCCGGCATCCATTAAAGCTAACGTGGAGGCACAAGTAGAAGCCATGGAGGACGAACCGTTGGAACCTAAAGTTTCAGAGACCACGCGAATGGCATAAGGGAAATCCTCTTTGGAAGGAACTACGGGCATCAAAGCTTTTTCAGCTAGGGCGCCGTGACCGATTTCGCGGCGACCGGTGCCACGTAGTGGCGAAACTTCACCCACGGAATATGGTGGAAAATTATAATGATGCATGTAGCGCTTTTTACTAGCCCCTTCAATGCCTTCAAGTGACTGTTCTAAGCCGGGAGCACCTAACGTGATAATTGACATCACTTGAGTTTCACCGCGAGAAAATAGTGAAGAGCCGTGAACTCTGGGCAGTAAATTAACATCAGCTAGTAAGGGGCGAATTTGATTTAGCGGGCGGCCATCAACGCGACGCTTGTCTTCTAGAATAGCGCGCGTAATTTCTTCGTCAATCATTTTTTCAACTAATTTTTTGATGACATAAGCCCGGCCATCTTTATCAATGCCGTTATCAAATAAATGTTTGTCTAGCTGTTCTTTAATCGCCGTGACGGCGCCTTTGCGTTCGGTTTTGGTGTAGTATATTTTTTCAAATAAAATATTAGGAATATTGTTCTTAAGCCAAGCTTCACCAATTGGTAGTAGCGCTTTTTTAGCTTCTTCTTTAGCAATCTCTTCCGCGCTCTTTAAAGCTTTCTTGGTCGCTCTTTCTTTAGGTAAAACATTGGCCTTAAGTTCTTCAAATAAAGTTAAAGCGCCTTCCATAGCTTTCATGCCGGCGATAATAGCGTCGGCCATGACGGCTTCCGGAGTTTCGTTAGCGCCCGCCTCAATCATCAGTACGCGGTCCTTAGTTCCAGACACGATTAAATCCAAGCTACTTACCGCTTGTTGTTCATAACTAGGATTGAATATAAATTGACCATCAATTAAACCAACTCTAATACCGGAAATTGGCCCCTGCCAATTAATACCGGAAATTGATAAAACAGCGGAAGCGGCTAGTAGGGACACGATGTCGTAGTCATTTTCTTGATCAACAGCGAGCACGGAAATGATTAACTGGACATCACGTCTATCATCTTGATCGAAGAGTGGGCGAACTGATCTATCAATCATGCGGCCAGTTAAAACCGATTGATCGGTTGGCCGACCCTCACGCTTAACCCACTGTGACCCCTTAATGATGCCAGCAGCGTAAAGTTTTTCTTCAAAGTCCACCATTAGTGGAAAATAATCAACGCCATCGCGCTCAGTTTTAGCTTGAACGACATTGGCCATCACAACTGTCTCGCCATATTGGACGAGTACGGAAGCGTCTGATTGCAGAGCTAAGCGACCAGTTTTGACGCTTAGTTCTCGGCCCAACCACTGTGTCTTAAACACTTTTTCATTTAACATTTTTTTGTTGAGTCTGGTAAGTAGATTACAGAACTGTAAAATATTACAGCGCTATCTATCTACTAACCAGAACTATTATTATATAAAAACCAAAATAGCCACACCAAGATAGATGTGGCTACGCTGGGTTATTTTCCGATTAAGAATTTTTTATCGCTTGATAAATCGATAAAGTCATCTGCTTCTTCAATTAGTCGGGAAGAGCAAGTCTTTCTAAAGGCCATTATTTCAACTAAACAGCCTTTGTTGTTTTGTAAGTAGGAAACGAGCGGTAAGTAATCGCCGTCACCGGATACTAAAATGATCACATCCAATTTGTCGGCCAATTTGATGGCGTCGATGGCAATTCCCACGTCCCAATCGCCTTTTTTAGATCCACCGGCAAAAGTTTGTAGACCCTTCATCTTAACTTCAAAGCCCTGTTGGCTTAAAGCTTCAAAAAAGGACATCTCATCTTCATTGTCGCTCTTTATAACATAAGCAGTGGCCCGAATAAGTTTTCGAAGAGCCACTGCTTGGGTAAGTATTTGTTGAAAATTTGTTCGGCGGTTATACAAATTTTTGGCGGAATGATACATATTGGATACATCCACCAAAACACCAACTCTCTGTTCTTTGTGTTTTATCATATAAGTTGTAAAACCGTCTGCCTAATAGTTATTCTTCAATTACCTCATCAACTAAATCTTTTGGTTCTTCAATGGTGTCTTCGCTGTCAGCGGGAGCGTATTTCTTTTCTTTAAGTTTGGCCTCCTCTTCTTCGGCGATTAGTTTATTGGCAATTTTTAATTTCAATTTTTCTGCTAATTCTCTAAATTGAGTCTCGTTTTCTTTTTGTAAATATTTCAAAAGTTTGCGTCTTTCGCCGACTTTCTTAAGTAATCCTCGGCGGGAAGAGAAATCGTGTTTGTGTTGCTTTAAATGTTCGGTCAGTTCTTTGATTTCTTCAGTTAAAATAGCGATTTGAACTTGAGTGGAACCGGTATCGGTGTCGTGAACGCGGAACTTTTTGATAATTTTTTCTTTGATTTTCTTGTCTAACATTTTTTTTGTGGGCTCTACCGAGAAATAATGAGAACAAGAGTCTGCGTTATATCCAAGAAAGAGTCTAAAATTAGAAGATTATTTTAAAGTGTTAATCTTTTTTTGTAAGCGAGATTTTTTACGAGCCGCGGTGTTCTTTTTGATAACGCCCTTTTTAGCAGCTTTATCAATAGCTTTAATTGTTGAAGAGATCGCCTCTTTAGTCAATTTTTCGCCAGTTGCAATGACTTTTAGGCTGGTTTTAACAGCTTTTTTCATTGTTTTAGACACCACTTTGTTTTCAAGATTACGTTTTATATTTTTACGTAATTCTTTTTTAGCAGATTTCTTATTTGGCATACGGTGTTTTAAATAAAAATTCGTTAATTATTAATCAGATTCTAGCACAAACTTAAATAAAAATCAAGGGCTATTATCTGCTTAGCTTTGGTCGAATTGGCCAAAAATGTCGGGGTGCTGGGAATTGAACCCAGTCAACATGCTCCCAAAGCATGCGTACTACCGGTATACGACACCCCGTGTTAGGGTTTTTAAACCCTCAATATTCTGTTGTGCCCCGGGTCAGAATCGAACTGACGACACAAGGATTTTCCTTGTAAACTACTTAAGTTTCCTTAAGGATTGGACTATATCATCTCCGCTTAATATTTACATATCAAGGACGGAGTCGGGCGCTATCTGTGGGGTTATTGTTGGGCTCACCCACTAGTCTCTACGCCTTCCTTAATTATTAATAACGATTATTAATCCCAATTAAGGCTTGGCTCGGGATTGCCTTTTTGTCAGAATGACAAATTAAGGTTTCCCCGAATTCACCCGATTTTCATTCCCATGTTTCCATGAGACGGACCGAAAATCAGTCCTTTGCTCTACCACTGAGCTACCGAGGCATCGGTAAAGTTTTTTGTAAAAAACTTGTTGCGGGGGTCGGATTCGAACCGACGACCTTCGGGTTATGGGCCCGACGAGCTGCCAACTGCTCTACCCCGCGATACTTAAACTGCAAGCAGTTATGTGGGCAATGGAGGATTCGAACCTCCGACCTCAACATTATCAGTGTTGCGCTCTAACCAACTGAGCTAATTGCCCTTAATCTTAGCTAATTTATTTTGACTCAAGATAAATAAAAATAGGGTTGGTCAAACTCTTAATTGAATATAACAAACTAGAAAGAAAAAGGCAAGAGTTAAAAGGCCTTAATTTTAAAAGAAAAAGGCCTAATTTTTCTTCAGATTTTTTGGTGACAAGTAAAAAACTAAAACAGAATGGGGCTAACTGATATTATTGACTTATTATTTATCTTATATTAGTATATTAACCTATCACTGAGTATGCTGAAAATCAGATGCCAAGAGAGTAGGCTCTTTAAAAACAAAAAAGTAATGAAAAAAATGAAAATTTCTATCGCAGTCGTCATTTTTTTAATGGCTATCTACTTAATTTTATTAATTCTTTTGGGGGCCGGTGTCGAAACGGGGAGCATTATTACCCCAATTCGAACTTCTGCTTGGTGGAATTTAGCGCTGTTTCCCATAATTATTATGTTCACGGTTTATGGTTTGAGCGGTAAATTAATTGTTGGAAATGAGCCCCGATTTCCAGATTTTTCTGGTGAAGCGCAATTTAAGTATCAGGCTAGACGTTCTATTCATCTAAACACCGCGGTAATTACGCTGGCTGTTTTAGTTAGTATGCTGATAAATGCCTTTTTATTTTTATTTTGGATTGAATCACTGAACCCCTTATCATCACTAATTGTTCATGGAATAATCTGGTTCGTTCTTTATTTTTTTTATTGTTTCGTTTCTGAATTTTCAAAAGTGTTATTATGGAAAAAATATTGTGATTGTGATTTTCATACGGAAATTGATAAATCATTTACCTTAAAATATCAAATGATTTTATCAACGTATGTAAAGATAGGAATTGTTAAAACACTACCTTTTCTTTTAGGCTTAACTTGTGGTTTTATTATTAGACAGGCTATAAATAAAATTGTCGAACTTTTTAAATTGATAGGAGTGGCGCAGATTGATTAAAATTTATAAATACTCAAAGCTCCGAGTTGTAACGACTCGGAGTTTTTTTATAGCCTAGCAACAAACAAAGCTAGCTCCGCTTTTATTTCTTTTTGTCCGGTTTTGTTAGCAAAGTCGAGGGCAATTAACTGATTTAAATAATCTTTTAAAACTTCCAAGGTAAAGCTGCTTATTTGCGGCAAACTTTTTCGAATAACATAAGGATTAATTTTTAATTGACTAGCGATTTGGGTGGCGCTTAAATTAGCGGCGGCGGCACTTTTTATTTGCAAAAGAATTTTAAACTGACGAATTAACATCACTAAAATATAGTCTTCACTGACGCCAGCTAAATATTGTTCTTCGAGTAAAGTTAAAGCGGTTTTTTTATTACGGGTCGAAATAGCATCAGTTAAGTTAAAAATATTTTCGTCATAGATGCCCGCTACTTGGTTTTTTACGTCTTGATTACTGATTTCTTCACCACTGGAAATAGCCATAGCTAATTTATGGAGCTCAGAGGAGATACGCCACAGATCGGAATTGGTGCGAGTGATTAAAGTGTTAAGAGCACTGGTTTCAATTCTACGTTCTAATTTTTTAACCGCCTCATAAATAAAATCAGAAAGTTGGGCGCTGGATAAATTCTTAAATTCCTGAACATACTTCTGGGATGTCAAATAAGTAAATAATTTTTGCCCATCTTTTTTTAATTTGTGGTCTTTATTGTTTAAATCGCTGTCGCGGAAAATAATGATATTATCTTCGTCAGAACTTGTGGCTTCATTTCGCTTTTTTAGAAATAAAGCTAGGTCGCTAAATAATTTTTCACTTTTATTTTCAAAAATATCTTCAATTACGACCATTCTTTTTTTCACAAAAAGCGAACCGGTATTTATTTTCTCACTGATTTCTTTGAGAGTGGTGGTTTTACCATCAAGCACAATTAAACTCTGTGAACTAAGATCAATTTCACTGATAAATTTATTTTTTAGTTCATTTAATTTTTGGCGGCTGCGGTAGGTGTCGGGGCCGTAAATAAAGATTATCATAATTTAATCTGTTTAATTGATTTAATTTTTTGTTTAAGGAATTTTTCCGCTTGAAATTTAAAAATCTTAGGGTTGTCAGTTGTATAAAAAACGCAGCTAGTTTTATTCTTTTTTATTTTAAGTTCTAGATGGCGGTTTAAATAATCTTTTAAACTGGCCGCAATAATTTTTCCGGTATCGGGAATGACAACTATTGACCCCATAATTTTTTGAATCATTTCTTGAAGATGGGGATAGTGGGTGCAAGCTAAAATCAGACTATCAATTTTTTTAGCTTGAAGCGGGGCTAAATATGATTTTAAAATCAACTTAGTTTCTGGGCTGTTAATTCGTCCGTCTTCAATTAGTGGTACTAGTAGTGGCGCCGCCTGACCGTAGACTTTTAATTTTGGATTTAAGTCCTTAATTTCTTTAGGGTAAGCTCCCGAATTAATGGTTGCTGTCGTGCCAATAACGCCAATTTTTTTAAAATTATTTTTGGCCGCACTTTCGGCTAGTGGTTTAATAACGCCTAGTACGCGACGACTAGGATAATGTTTGGGGAGCCACTCCTGTTGCAATCGCCTTAAAGCGTGAGCCGAGGCCGTGTTGCAAGCGATGATAACTAAATGACAATTTTGTTTAAATAAAAATTCAACGGCCTGAGTAGTATAGCTATAAATTATTTCTGGTGATTTATTACCATAAGGTACGCGAGCGTTGTCTCCTAAATAAATATAACGATAGCCAGGCACGTCGCTTAAAAATTTCTTAAGCACCGATAAACCCCCTAGGCCGGAATCAAAAACGCCGATTAAGTTATTTGAGGTCTGCAACATATTTTTTAAATAAGTCGCCACGTTCTTTGTAATTTTTGAACAACCCAAAACTAGCGCAAGCAGTAGAAAGTAGGACCACTTCGGCTTCGAATTCGGCGGCCCGTTGGCTGGCTTTTCTAACCGCCTCGGCCATACTGCCGGCGATGCTTATTCTATTGGCATTAAGTCCGGCGTGGATTAAATCCATTTTTAATCGCGGTGAAGCCTCGCCTTTAAATAGGACGACAAATTTAACACTCGAAGCCACTTCCTTAGCCAGCTCCTTAAAATCTGCGCCTTTATCGGCGCCACCTAGTAGAACCACAGCCCCGGGAAAAGATTTTAAATCAGCGATAGTGCTTTCAGGTGTAGTTGAAAAGCTATTATCATAATAAATAACCCCATTTACTTCGGCAACTTTCTCTAAACGATGAGGCAGTCCTTTAAAATTCTCGACCGCCTTTTTGATAGTTTTATTATCAACACCCAAAATCTCGGTCAACATCACGGCGGCGGCCACATTTTCTTTATTAAATTCTCCCGCTAGTTGGCTTGGATAATCACAGGCATTAAAATATTTTATTTTATCACCTTTAACGGTGTCGGCTAATCGAGCGTGGGTTAGTAAAATTTCATTTTCTAAAAATTTAGCGATGTTTAATTTAGCCTTTTTATAATCTTCAAAAGTTTTATGGTAGTTAGGGTTATTGGGGTCGGCTGGTTCTAGATGCTCCTGAAATAGGTTGGTTAGAATGCTATAGCGCGGACTGATTTTAAAATCTTCTAATTGAAAACTAGATAATTCCAAAACGACGTAAGAATCCTTTTTTACCTCATCGATAAAAGTGAAGGGGGCGACACCAATATTACCGCCCAAGAAGACGGATTTATTAGCTTCCTTTAATATCGCATAAATTAGACTGGCGGTGGTGCCTTTACCTTTACTGCCGGTTACACCAATAATATTTTTAGTCGGTGATAGCTCCATAAATAAATTCATAGCGCTGCTAATCTTGTTTTTAACTGGTTGTAATTCGGGAAGTGATAAAGGGCAGCCCGGTGAACGGTAAATAACATCGAAGTCATTTAAATTTTGCAAATAATCTGGCCCGAGTTGCCAGAAGACGCCGTTGATATTTTCCTGGACTTCTTGGCGACTATCACAAATCGTATACTCGGCCGCTGTCTGGTGCCTCCTAAACCAAGCTAAAAGGGCCTGGTTTTCCAAACCATAACCGATAAAGGCAATTTTTTTATTATTTATTTCTGTTTTAGACATTTTATTTAAGTTCGCCCCAGTTATCGCCCACGGCTGATTCGACAATAATTGGTACTTGAAGTTTAATGGCGTTTTCCATGAGTTTTTTTATTTCCGGTAGCCAAGAATCAACTCTATCTTCTTTTATTTCAAAAATCAATTCATCGTGAATTTGCAGAAGCATTTTTATTTCTTCGGATTTATCTTTTATCTGATTAAAAATATTAATCATGGCAATCTTAATTAAATCAGCCGCGGCTCCTTGAACTGGGGTATTAATCGCCATTCGTTCGGCGCTGCGGCGGATAACTACGGTGGAAGAATCGATTTCCGGCAAATATCGTTTACGACCAAACATGGTGATGGCGTAACCTTTAGTTCGCGCTTTTATGATGGCGGTATCAATCATAAGACGTATCCCGGGATAAGCCTCAAAGTATTTAGCGATAAATTCTTGAGCGCGATTATAAGGAATACCGGCGTTTTGAGCGAGGCCGTGCGGTCCTTGGCCATATAAGATTCCGAAGTTAATGGCTTTAGCTTCGTAACGCATTTGTTTGGTGACTTCGGATAATTTTACTTCATTAATTTCGGCGGCGGTAGCGGTGTGAATATCTTCTTTATCTTTAAAGGCTTTAATCATTTTTTTGTCGCCCGATAAATGGGCGGCCAGTCGAAGTTCAATTTGGGAGTAATCCAGGCTAACTAATTTCCAGCCCTTTTTAGCGGTAAAAGCTGATCGAATTTTCTTGCCCTCCTCAGTTCTGGTAGGAATATTTTGCAGATTTGGTTCGTTAGACGATAAGCGTCCAGTAGCGGCTACGGTTTGATTAAAACTAGTGTGAATGCGGCCAGTCTTCTTATTAATTAAATTGGGCAGAGCTGTAACATAGGTATTTTGCAATTTATTAAGCTCTCGATAATTCTGGATTAAAGAGATAATTTTGTGCTCGCCTAATAATTTTTCCAGCTCATCATCAGCGGTGGAGATGCCGGTTTTAGTCTTTTTAATATTCTTCGTGGAGATACCCAGCTTAGTAAAAAGAATAACCTGTAATTGTTTGGGAGAGTTAATATTAAATTCTTCTTCGGCGGTTTCGTAGATATTTTTGGCCAATTCTTTTAAGCGTGATGCTAAATCTTTTTCAATTTTTTTAAGATTTACGGGGTTGAGGATGATGCCATTTTCTTCCATATCAGCCAGCACAGTTACTAAAGGAAGTTCAATTTCCGCCATTAGTTTAGTCAGATTTTCTTTCTCTAATTTATTTTCCAGTATCTCGCTTAGCTGCCAGGTGCAATTAGCGTCCTCGCCGGAGTACTGAGCAATTTTTTCCGGTTCCACTTGAGAGAAAGAAATTTGGGTCTTGCCTTTGCCGATTAGTTCGGCGGTCGAAATCTTTTCCCAACCAAGTTCACGGAAAGAAACGGCATCTAAATTATGTTGGCGGTTATCTGGATTGAGCAAATAAGAAGCTAGCATCGTGTCAAAAAATAAGCCCTGAACATTTATTCCTTGGTTTTTGAAAACGCGCCAATCAAATTTAGCATTATGAGCGCATTTTTTTATTTTAGCGTCTTCTAGAATAGGTTTTAATTCTTGGATCCAGGGATTTAAGTGACCGTCAGATTTCTGATAATTAAATAAGTCGGCCGTTTTTTGTGACTTGCCTTGGGATAAGTCCAGATAATAAGCAGTGTCTTTTTCCCAAGAAAAAGAAATCCCCAAAAGATCGGCACTAATCGGGTCCAGGCCATCAGTTTCTGTGTCACAGGCAAAAGCGTTTACTTTTTTTAATTTTTTCAAAAAGGCAGTAAATTTATCTTCTCTATCTATTAGTAGATATTTTTTCTCGGCCTTATTTCTGGCAAATTTATCGATATAATCGGCGACTGGTTTTTCAAATGTCTCACTTGTTCCGCCTTTGATGATTTTTAATTTACCAATTAGAGATTTAAATTCTAGTCGCGTAAAAAGTTCAGCGGCTTTATCAACATCAAAAGAATTGAGCCGTAAATCTTCCCAATTCAAAGTAAAAGGAACGTCACGTTTAATGGTGGCCAAACTTTGGCTCATATAGGCGTCATCTTTATAAGTTTTAAGCAGTTCGCAGATTCGGGGTTTTATCTTGTCGCTATTTTTTTCAGCGGCTTGATAGACGCCAGCTAAAGTTTTAAATTCTTGAAGTAATTCGGTGGCCGTTTTTTCACCGATGCCTTTGACCCCGGGGATATTGTCGCTAACATCACCACGCAAAGCTTTGTAATCGACGATTTGGTTTGGTTTTAAACCATAACGCTCCATTACCTTGGCCTCATCATAAGTCGTGCTGTCGTTTAGACCGCGGCTCATTGAATAAACTTTAGTTCGGGGGCTAACTAGCTGGAGGCTGTCCATATCACCGGTGACGATATAGCTTTCAAATTCGGTTTCTTCTTCCGCGCGGAGTGTTATGGTACCGATTAAATCATCAGCTTCAAAACCATCAAGTTCAAAAATGGGAATATCTAAGGCCTGGGCCACCTCTTTTACAATCGGGACTTGTTCATAGAGTTCGTCAGGCGCGGCCGTCCTAGTGCCTTTGTATTCTTTGTATTCTTCGTGGCGGAAAGTCGGAGCTTTACGATCCAGAGTAAGAGCCACATATTCCGGTTTAAATTCAATAAAAGCCTTAAGTAAAAAGGAGGTAAAACCATAGACTGCATTAACTATTAAGCCGTCTTTAGTGGTTAAAGTTGTCGGTAGGGCATGAAAACTGCGATGAATCAAGGCATGCCCGTCAATTATCATGAGTTTTGGTCGATTTTTTGTAGTCATAAGAATATTTTACCACATCTGAGCCTTTTGGCTATAAAAGAAAAAGCATCCAGTTAGAGGATGCTTTTCGTTAGGTTTGACTTGTGTGTTCTTTTTTAAAAAAGAAAATAGTTAGTGTGAGCTTTTTGCTCAAGTAGTTCGGAGATTCATTGCGTCTAATCTTGATCCGAATTGGTCAGCGGAGAAGTGTCTTGTCAGAGTTTTTCAGACCCCTGGCCATAACTGTGAAAATGTTTCATCATAGTTTGCCTCGACAGCTTTCCGGCGATAATTCCGCGCCGGACTATAAATGGCAATAAACTCGCCGGTAGCGGAAACGAAGGGATTATCCCGTCGTTTAAGAAAGGAAAGATACTGTCCATGAAAACTATTCTAGCCTTTTTATTTTTAAAGTCAAGAGGTCACTAATTAGTTAATAAAAAATCCAAACAAGGTTGGATTTTTTAAAAGCTCTATTTTTTAGAATATTATTCTACTAACAAGACGCCGATTTGACCCATTAAACGGTGATAACCTTTGCCGACCGCGCAGTAGAATTCAAAAGTGCCTTTTTTGTTGGCCGTAAATTCAATCGTGTCGCTTTCGTTAGTTTGAATGGTTTTAGTCTCGACTTTAAAATCGGGTAAAATCAAATTATGCATACCACCAACGTTAGTGAAAATGATTTTTACTTTATCTCCTTGTTTGACCTTAATTTCATTAGGAGTGAAGTAGAAACTACCACCAGTGATATTAAAAGTTAATTCTTTGGGTTGGTGATCTTCACTGCCAGCTTTCAACTCAGCTTTTTGATCTTCCGTAATAGTGGCTGGGAGTTGAGGTGTCATATAATTAGGAGTAGCGGTAACCGGAGCAGCTGGTGTCGCCCCAGGAGTCGGATTGTTGGTGGCGGTGTTATTTTCCATCGCTACGGGTTCATTGGTGTTTGATTCATTAGGGTTTGATAAGTTGCCATATTCACTATTTTTTTTGTTATCATCGCGAGTGGCGATAGAATAAATCAGGGCGACAGCCAGGACAATAATTATTCCAACCAGAATCGGTTGTTTACTTTTATTACTCATATAATTCGTTTAAATTTAATAAATTAGTGAAGTAATTTTAACAAAAAATATCCAGACGGTCAAACCTCGAATCAATCTAAAAAAACTACCCAAATAGTTTGAGTAGTTTTTACTAGTGGACCCCAAGGGATTCGAACCCTTGACCCCCTGCTTGCAAAGCAGGTGCTCTAACCAGCTGAGCTAGGGGCCCCGTTTTCTTTTCCTATAATATATTAATAACTTATTCCGGTCAAGCAAAAAATATCAATAATGATTATCGACCGGGATTGGCAAATTTAGTTAGCGGTGAAACTAGCCAGCTGAAAAATAAATCGCCACTACCGGTCATCATAATTACGCCGATAAATATCACCAGAACGCCCATTAATTTGTAACCGAGACGAGTTCCACCCTCTGACCCTAGGTGAGCCTCAAACCAGTCTAGGCGTCCTAAATTTTCCAAGAACCATTCAGTTTTTATAGCCATAAAAGCTCCGAGCGCCGTAATCACAATTCCTAAAACTATCTGCATATTTTTTTATTTTTTATCTTATGTAATTTAATGGATTATATTTTACACCATTTATCATAACTTCAAAATGGATATGAGGGCCAGTTGACCAACCGGTTGAGCCCATAGCGGCAATTTGTTCGCCCCGTTCTACCTTTTCACCGACTTTAACAAATAATTTAGAAGCATGGGCGTATCTAGTTTTCATGCCGCCGCCGTGATTGATAACAACATTATTTCCGTAACCAGTAGACCAGCCAGCAAATTCAACCGTACCATCAGCTGCCGCATACAAAGGAGTGCCAATGTGATTCGCAATGTCAACAGCGGTATGACGCCAAGAATAATATTGAGTGATACGGTGACCTTCAGTTGGCCAGAGCAATCTGGTGCTTGATTCCGGGGCTTTCTTCGGGTTAACTAGTTTTTCGATAACTGCCACGGCGTTATTTACTTGGCTGGTCACCGTCTTTTTGACAGCCACAATAGCTACGCTATCATCAATTTTTTTACCGCCCGGGATAATGATATTTTTACCAATAACTAAGCCGTTAGCACTTCTGATATTATTGTATTGAAAAATACTATTTTCTTCAACACCAAATTTTAAGGCAATGCGGCCGACGGTGTCTCCACTTTTAACTGTGTAGAGGGTGCCACTTACTGGTAAGATACTTAACTTATCACCCGGCCTAATCAAACTAAAAGCTGTCAGATTGTTAGACCATAAAATAGTGTTAATGCTAATTCGGAATTTATTGGCGATTGAAGATATAGTGTCGCCATTACCAACGGTGTAGGAAATAATTTCGGACCGACTAACTGCGGGCGTGTTTCCGGCTATGACGGTGGTCTCGGATTCTCCGTCTCCGCCGGGGCTTAACGGATTGCTATTAATTAAAGCCTCGTTGTTATAGGTTAAGTCACCTCCTTCATCGGCAACGTCGCTAATCCAGGGGCGATTTAAAATAGAATCTTTTAAATTCTGGTATTTTTCTTTACCGGAAGCAATTATTTGGCGCAGATTGCTAGTTTCTTCAATGAGTGTCCCTTCATCGGTGGTCGCACTAAATTCATTTTTAACTAAATGAGAAATAATTGTTTGATTAGCCTGAGCGCTGGCGTTTGCATTAGCTGAATCTTTGCTAAAATTCAAAACATTTGAGGTTATAATAAAAAGAGTTATACAAAAAACTAAGACGTGCAAAGCGCGTTGTCTGACTAAGACATGCCAGGGGCTTTCGACTAAACCAGATTTTCGTAGTTTAAATATTAGGTGATAGATCTTAATTAAGGGTTTGGTCAGTAAGAACTTAAAAATCGCAAAAATAGGTCGTAAGATGGTAATAATTACAGCATAAATAAGCCTTTTAAGAGCCAAAAGGGATCTGACCAGAATCATTAGCAGGTCAATTAGAAAATTCTTCAGTTTTGTAGAATTGCCTTTAATATGATTATTATAGTATTATGGATTTATAGTATCATCTTTGATGATTTTGAGTCAATTTATTGGTTTTTTTAAATTAATTGTGTTATGTTAAGAGTAATTATTAATCATAAATAATCCAAGTATGTACAAGATAGTTTTAATTAGACACGGCGAAAGCCAATGGAATGAAAAAGGTTTATTTACCGGCTGGACAGATGTTGACTTGTCAACTAAAGGAATTAAGGAGGCAACAGATGCCGGCAAAGAATTAAAAAAACACGGCTTTGTTTTTGATGTGGCCTTTTCCTCTCTCCTTAAGCGAGCCATTAAAACTTTGAACCTGGTTTTAGAAGAAATTGATGAGTTATGGTTACCAGTAATTCGTGATTGGCGCCTTAATGAGCGCCATTACGGGAACTTGCAAGGTTTGAACAAAAAACAGATGGTTAAAAAATTTGGTGAAGAGCAGATTTTAATTTGGCGTCGCAGTTATGATGTTCGCCCACCAAAAATTGATATTAAAAATAAATATAATCAAAAAGGGCAGCTTCGTTATAAAGGAGTTCCTGTCCCAGCCTCTGAAAGCCTAAAAGATGTTGTGGCCCGAGTGGAGCCTTTTTGGGAGAAAGAGGTGGTGCCGGTTATTAAATCCGGTAAGCGGGTTATTATTGCCGCTTCGGGTAATAGTCTGCGGGCTTTAGTAAAGTATTTAGATAAAATATCTGAAAAAGATATCACCGATCTAAATATTCCAACCGCCATTCCTTTGGTTTATGAGCTTGATAATAAGTTAAAGCCGATTAGGCATTATTATTTAGCTAGCCCAAAAAAGTTAAAAGCCGCAATAGAGGGTGTAAAAAATCAAGGCAAAGGCAAATAGGCTATTTTTAAAGTTATTTCAATTTGACAAAAATATAGCAAACTGCTATATTTTTTCATTACCTTAACAATTATTAATTTAAAAATAGGAGGATTTTTTATGGAAAAGAAACCGTTTCACGAAAGTATTGTTTATGCTATTGCTAGTGCTAATGTTTCCGATTTAAATTGTTTAGCGCTTTTAATCAAGTCTACAAAAATTCCCGCAGGTCACGAAAAGATTGTAACTGCTTGGCAAAAGAAAATAGCAGATTTACAGGTAAATGATGATTATGACGTTGAAAGCAGCGTTTTAGGGCAAATTAAGCTTGCCGAAAAATCTAGAGAAACATTTATTGAGGCTATTCCTTAATCGGAGCTTGATTAATTCAAGCTCTTTTTAATTACCCGGAACAATAACCTCAAACGGTTTAGTTGTTCCATAAGCTTTATAGCCATCATTGGAACAGAAGCGGATAATATTTTTTTTGAAATAATCGGGCTTCGATTTTTGGATTAAGCCGGTTAAAAAATAAGTGACCGCCATTAGAGTTCCAAAATCAGCGCTATCTGGCAAATTGATTTCCCAGCGCGCTTCCGGTTCACCAAAGTATAAGTTTTTACCAAAACTAATAACTAGTTCTTTTTTATCGCGAACCACAAATTTAGCGTGCCGGGCTTCGCCAAAACTAAAAGCGCGCAGTGACACTTTTGGTCCGAATAATTCGTGTCGCTTAGTGTCGAGCATCGGGGCTAAATTGGCAAACTTGTCTGGCAAAATAAAGGCGTAAGACTGATATTGTTTAAAGCGTTTGGGGATTTTTAGTTTTTTAAGAAATTTTTTAATTGTCTCAGCCTTTTCCCCGGTGGCGCTTAAAATCATGCCTAAGTAAGTCGAAGTATTGTAAGTATAGGGTTCCGGCAATTTTTTGTAACTAGTAGTTTGGTCGGCAATTTGAGCGGCACTAGATTCGGGCGAGCAAGTCAGTAGCGCTGTTTTAAGCCCAGATTTTTTAGCCAGTTCCAATTCCCAAATAGAATCTTTTTCGCCTGAAGCGGAAATAATTACGGCTTCGGTGATGATTTTATCTTTGATTAATTTATCATATTGTTTTAGCACCGCCTTAAAATCGCTTTCCGTGGCATAGATAGCCGACTGGTTGCCAAAAATTATTTTACCGGTTTGATAAGCGTTACCACTACCAGCGACCAAGGGGAATTTAAACCGAGTCACTTCTAGCCGAGGCGCTTCATTTTTACTGAAAAAATCTAGGGCAGCCAGTACGATTTCGTCCAGGGATTTTATCTTATATTTTGTCATAATGGTTAAAAGTTATTAATTTTTTGCCCAATTTTATTGGTCTTTTAATTATAGAGGATATTGATTTTTATTTCAATTTAAGATAAGCTAAAAACGAAACTCTTAAGTTAAATAATTTATTTAAATTTATGTCCGGACACTCCAAATGGGCGACCACTCATCGTCAAAAAGAATTAGTTGATGCTAAACGAGGCGCTATTTTTACTAAACTAGCTAACAATATTTCTATTGCTGCCAGGAAGGGCGGTGACCCTAATTCTAATCCATCTTTGCGAGCGGCCGTGGATAAGGCGCGGGAAGCTAATATGCCCAAAGATAATGTGGAGCGAGCTATTAAAAAAGGAACTGGTGAGCTCGGTGGCGCTCAAGTGGAAGAACTATATTATGAAGGTCTGGGAGCTTACGGTCTTCAAGTAATCGTTAAAAGTGTGACCGATAATAAAAATCGTTCGGCTTCAACTATTCGCCACATCTTTACCAAAAACGGTGGCGCTTTCGGAGCTGTGATGTGGAATTTTTCCCAACAGGGAGTTTTTATGATTAATCAAGAAGAGCTCGAGGCTAAAAAAATAAATTTTGAAGATTTAGAACTAGAGTTAATTGATAATGGAGCGCTCGATATTCAAAAAGAAGCCGAAGGTTTAACTGTCTACAGTGCTCTAAGCGATTTTCAAAAGATGACTGATTTTTTAGCAACCAAGAATATTAAAACAGAGTCTGGAGAAATTGAATATGTCGCTCAAGAAAAAATTACTTTAAGTGATGAGGAAAAAGAAAAAACTGAGAAGTTTATCGCTGAGCTTGAAGATAATGAAGATGTTAGCGATTATTATTTAAATACTGATTTATAAAAATATGGCTCGAATTATCTTGGGGGTTGATCCCGGGATTGCTGATACCGGTTACGGCGTTATTAGTGATGATGGCGGAAAAATTTCCTGCCTGACTTACGGTTCAATTAAGACTAGTTCCAAGGACGATTTAATTACCAGACTAGATTCTCTGCACAAACAACTGACCGCTATCATTAAAAAGTATCAACCAGACTTGGCTTCGGTTGAGGAATTGTTTTTTAGCAAGAATGTAAAGACGGCACTGACCGTCGGTCACGCGCGCGGCGTAATTTTACTGACGCTGAAACAGAATAATTTGACTGTCTTTGAATTTAAACCGTCGCAAGTTAAGCAGGCGGTGTCTTGTTATGGGGCCGCTAAAAAAGATCAGGTGCAAAAAATGGTGAAAATGCTGCTTAAACTAGATGAGATTCCTAAACCAGATGATGCGGCTGACGCTCTGGCGATTGCGATGTGTGCTTTAAATAGTAAGACATATTGTTTGAGATAAACTTTTAAAATATTTGCTATAATTAATTTGTTCTCATTTTTAATTTTTTACTTTTATGAAAACTGCTGGTAAATTGCCTGTAATTGCGGCTATTTTTGGCAATTCAATCGTTGGTTTAGCTAAATTAGCGGGTTTTTTGGTGACTGGATCTGGGGCAATGTTCTCTGAATCAATTCATAGTTTAGCCGATACTCTAAACCAATCTTTATTACTTGTAGGCGTAGAAAGATCACATCTTAAACCGGATCACGACCATCCTTATGGGCATGGCCGAGAGCGTTATATTTGGGCACTTATTTCTGCTTGCGGTATCTTTTTTATCGGTTGCGGTATTACCGTTTATCATGGTATCGACTCTTTGATTCATGGACATGAATTTGTTTTTAATTATTTTCCGGTCATTATTTTATTTACCTCTTTTATAATTGAAGGTTTTACTTTTTGGTTAGCTTATCATGAACTTAAGACTAGATTTCCTAGAGCCAAATGGAAAACTATTAATAAAAATGCCGACCCGACAACTTTGGCCGTGGTCTATGAAGATGGCCTGGCCGTCTTAGGTGTTTTAATTGCTCTTTTAAGTATCGTTTTAGCTTTTTTTACCGGACACGCTTATTGGGACAGTATCGGTTCGATTATCATTGGTGTTTTACTAGGTGTTGTCGCCATTGTTTTAATTAATAAGAATCGCCATTATTTGATTACCAAAGCGATTCCTCACGAGATGGAAGATGATGTCAAAGAAATATTATTGGCTGATCCCAGCATCGAAAAAATTTATGATTTTAAATCGGCTATTTTTGATGCCGATAGATATTTAATTAAATGTGAGGTGGAGTTTAATGCTTCGGCACTGATGAAAGAAATGAATAAATATCATTTCTTATCAGATAAATACGACGAAGTGCAAGGCGATCGGGAAGAATTTAATAAATTCTGTGTGGAGTATTTAGACCGTGTGCCGCGCTTAGTCGGCAAAAAAATTGATGAAATTGAAAAAAAGATTAAAGAACGTTTTCCGCAGATTGTTTTTATTGATATCGAAATAAATTGATTTTTGTTATAATGATTTTATATGGCCAAAAAGAAGAAGGATAATAATTTAGATTATTTATCGGTTCCGAAACTTAATTTAGATGAAAAAGCGAAACGCAGTTTAGGCATTGTGTTTGTTTTTGCTTTTGGTCTAATCAGCCTGCTCGGACTTTTTGATTTATCAGGCGCCGTCGGCACCTTCTTATCAAATTGGCTGACTTTAATTTTCGGTTTCGGCAAATGGTTGGTTCCTTTAATTTTTTTATTTTGGGGCCTGCTTTTAGTTCAGAATAAAAAGTACGCGATTTCGGCCAGTGATTATATTGGTCTTATTATTTTATTTATTTCTTACCAGACTTTATTTCATTTTTTTATTTCAGAAACTGAATGGAAGAGTACGGTGTTAACGGGTGTCGGCGGTGGTTATATTGGTTTATGGCTAAGTCAACTGTTTAATTATCTCTTTGGTTTCTGGGGTGGCGTGATTATCCTGCTTTGTTTATTTTTAGTGTCGCTAGTAATTGTTTTTAACACTTCTCTTTCTAAAATAATTGGCCAAGAAAGTTTCTTAGCGATAATTTTCCGACCCTTTGCTAAACTTTTTAAAATCGCCTTCTCTTCAGCTGAGTCGTCTGAGGAAAAACCAAAACGCCGTCAGGCCCAGGAATTTATTGAAAGCGCTCGTGAAGAAATTCTGGGGGCTTGGACTAAAAAAGAATTAAGCCCGGAAGCTTTTATTAGGGCCGAAGAGGCCGGCAGCGTTGTCGAAGAACCGACCGCGGCGGTTTTAAAACAAAATAATCCTAAAATTCAGGAGAAAATTAATTGGCCCAAAAAACAGATTAAGATTGATATTCCAGTGGAATTATTAAATCACAAAATCGGCCAGGCAATCGGCGGCGATACTAATGCGGCAGCACTTCGAATTAAAAAGACTTTGGATAATTTTGGAATTCCGGTGGAAATGGGCGAAACTAAAGTTGGACCAACGGTAACCCAATATACTTTTAAACCTGCTGAAGGTGTAAAACTTTCCAAAATTACTACTCTTAGCAATGATTTATCTTTAGCCTTGGCGGCTCATCCAATTAGAATTGAGGCGCCAATTCCGGGTCAATCTTTAGTTGGCATCGAAGTGCCCAATAAAACTAAAGCGATTGTGGGACTTCGCGAAATTTTGGAAGATAATGTTTTTAAAAATCGCAAACACAATTTAATGATTGCTCTTGGCAAAGATGTGTCGGGCACAGCTTGGATTTATGACATTACTAAGATGCCTCACTTGCTCGTGGCGGGTGCGACTAATTCTGGAAAATCGGTTTGTCTTAATACAATTATTATTAGTTTGTTATATCAAAACAATCCGGAAGATTTACGCTTTATTATGGTTGACCCTAAACGCGTAGAACTTCCGGCCTATAATGGTATTCCCCATTTACTGGTTCCGGTAATTACCGATGTTTCTAAAACCATCAACGCCTTAAAGTGGTGCTTGAATGAGATGAATTCTCGTTATGATATTTTAAATAAATGCGGCAAGAAGAATATCCAGAGCTATAATGCTGACGGCAAGGATAAGCTACCTTATATTGTTTTTGTCATTGATGAGTTGGCTGATTTTATGATGACGGCGGGTAAAGAAATGGAAGCGGCCATTATTCGTCTGGCTCAAATGTCTCGAGCTGTGGGCATCCATTTAATCTTAGCTACTCAGCGTCCAAGTGTGGATGTTATTACAGGGCTTATTAAGGCTAACATCCCAGCTCGGATTGCCTTTTCGGTGACCTCGATGGTTGATTCTAAAACTATTTTAGATATGAGCGGGGCGGAAAAATTACTCGGTCAAGGTGATATGTTGCTTTCGACCGCTGAACTTTCTAAGCCCAAAAGAATCCAGGGGGCTTATGTTAGCGATGAAGAGATTAATGATGTGATTAATTATATTAAAGAGAAGAGCGGTGAGCCCGAATATTTAGATGGTGTTACAGAGCGCCAGAAAGTTGGTGGTGTGGCCGGTGTTGGTATGGATGGTAATTATGGCGACGAAGATGAGCTGATGGAGCAAGCTAAAGATATTATTGTTGCCGCTGGTCGCGCCTCCACTTCACTTTTACAAAGAAGATTGTCTATTGGTTATGGTCGGGCAGCTAAAATTTTAGACATGCTCGAAGAAAATGGTTTTATTGGCCCTTCCAACGGTTCAAAACCGCGTGAAGTCTTTGTCACTAAAGAACAGCATGAAAATAATGGTGCCATTTCTGGCATGCCAGTTCACAGTCGTAGCGGTTCTAGTGCCCCCGCTTCTTATTTAGAGGAGGGTAACGATGATACTTTGCATTTTACTGACTCAAAAGAAGTGGTGGCCGAAATTGAAGAGGAAACCCCGGACTTCTTATTGGATGATAATGGACCAGAGGATGAAATAAAAACTGAAGATGAAATCTTAGAAGAGATTGAAGAGGATGTTCAAGATTTAAAAGAAGCTGAGGAAATTGAAGAAACTGAAGAAACTGAAGAAACTGAAGAAACTGAAGAATTGAAATCAACCGATGAAGATTCTAAATCGGACCCTAAAGCTAAAAGACCTAGGCCGATTGATGACGATGATATGTTTTTTGCTCGGTAGTTTAAGTTTAAAAATAAAAACTCAGATTTTATCTGAGTTTTTTGATGCTTTTTAGCCAAAAACCCTTTAAATTTTTATATTATCAAAATCCCTGCTATAATACTTTCGTAAATATATGATTAATTCAATCAAAAAGTTGATTCCTCATAAATTATTTAAGAAAATTCAGCCAGCCTACCATTATATAGTGGCCGCTCTGGCCGCCTTTTGGTATCGTTACCCCAGTCGTAACTTAATCGTAATTGGCGTTACCGGAACCACCGGTAAAACATCCTCGGTTTATTTCATTGCTAAAGTGTTAGAATCGGCCGGATATAATGTTGGTTATACCTCCACGGCGATGTTTGATGATGGTAAGCGCGAATGGCTAAATGACAAGAAGATGACCATGCCTGGTCGTTTTTTTGTACAAAAGATTTTACGCCGGATGGTAAAGAACCGCTGTCAGTATGCGATTGTTGAGACTACCTCTGAAGGCATTGTGCAGTTTAGACACAAGTTTATTAACTATGATCTTTTGGTGTTTACTGGTTTATATCCGGAACATTTAGAGAGTCATGGTGGTTTTCAAAAATATAAAGAAGCTAAAGGTTTGCTATTCGCTCATTTAAAGGAGTGCGCCGTTAAGTATGTAAATGATCAAAAAGCGGTCTGCCATCCGCAAAGCGCTCTTAAGAAATTAGATTATAACCGAGTTAAAAAAGTAGTTGTGGTTAATGGTGATGATGAAAATTCGCCATATTTTTTAAGTTTCTGGAGTGAAGAGCAGCTCATCTATACTACTAACACGGAATTTAATAGCAATCTGTTTATGGAAAATGGCGGCGAGGACAAAATTTTAAAAGATAGTCACGTCTATAATTTTGGCGATGTGGTCGCTTCCGCCGAAGGTACTTCTTTTAATTTTCAAGACAAGACTATCAATTTAAAACTACTGGGGGATTTTAATGCGGTTAACGCTATGAACGCCGCTTTAGTGGGTTTAAGTCAGGGGCTCTCTTTAGATCAAGTAAAGACGGGGCTAGAAAGTGTTACTTGTCTGTCGGGAAAAATGGAACGGATTGATTTAGGCCAAGATTTCGGTATTATTGTTGATTATTCTTTTGAGCCCCGAGCGATGAATAAAATGTATGAGACCGTTAAATTAATTCCTCATAATAAAATCATTCATTTACTTGGTTCTTGCGGTGGCGGACGAGATCAGAGTCGTCGGCCAATTTTAGGCTCGATTGCCGGTGAACAGGCCGATTATGTGATTATTACCAACGAAGATCCTTACGACGAGGATCCGCAAGCAATTATTAATCAGGTGGCTTCGGGCGCCGAGACAGCCGGTAAAAAATTGAACTATGATTTATTTGAGATAAGCGATCGCCGTGAAGCAATTAATAAAGCCCTGTTACTGGCAGAAATTGACGATTTAGTCTTAATTACTGGTAAGGGTGCTGAGCAATACATTTGTTTAGCTAATGGTAAAAAAATACCCTGGGACGATAGGCGCATTGTTCGCGAAGAACTAGCTAAAATAAAGCAAAAAGAAAGCACTGTTTAAAGTTGTAAACAGTTGTGGATAAAATGTGCGAAGACTGCACCTAAATATTGTTGACAAAACAAAAAATTTGTAATACAATAAAAATCACAATTCAAATACTAGATAAAATACTAGATACAAACGGTAGACAAGGTGTGAAAACAAAAAATACCAAATCCGTTTTTTTTGTTGTTTATACTGAAAAAATAGTTAATTCAATAACTTTTTTGTACCAGTGATTTACTCCTTCGCAAGTTAATTGAATATTAGATTTTAAGCTTAAATCCTTAAGGGTTTAGGATTTTTTTGTTAAATAAAATTTATTTGGAAATATTATGCTAAAGAATCAGACTGCTAACAAAAAAATTGTCGCTCGCAAATTTTTTAACGACCACCAAGAAGTCATGCCAATGCCGGAACTTATTGAGATTCAAAAAGATTCTTATAAGTGGTTTTTAGACGAAGGTTTAGCCGAGCTGTTTGATGAGATAAACCCGATTACCGACTTTATTGGTCGTGATCTCGAATTATATTTTGAAGATTATTATTTAGATGAACCGAAGTTTAATGAAACTGAAAGTCGCGCTAAAAATATCACTTACGAAGCTCCGCTACGCGTTAAGACTAGATTGCTTAACAAAAAAACCAATCAGGCGGTTAATCAGGAAGTTTATTTAGGTGATTTTCCAGTGATGACTGATAAAGGAACTTTTATTGTTAATGGTATTGAGCGGGTGGTTGTTTCTCAGTTAATTAGATCCGCTGGGGTAATGTTTACCGCGGAATTTACTAAAGGTAAAAAATGCTACGGGGCTAAGATTATCCCTAATCGTGGGGCTTGGCTCGAAATTGAAACCGATTCTAATAAAGTAATCTGGGTTCGTATTGATCGTAAGAGAAAAGTGGCAATCACTTCACTTTTGCGCGCTTTTGGTTATGAAACTGATGAAGAAATAATCAGCTTATTTAAGGATATTGATTTAGTTAAAAATTCTGACGAAAAAACTTATATTGAAGCGACGATTGAGAAAGATGCCGCTAAGACTGAGGCTGAAGGTTTACAGGAAGTTTACCGACGTATTCGTCCCGGTGATTTAGCCTCGGTTGAGAATGCTCGTCAGTTAATTCATTCCATGTTCTTCCGTTTTGACCGCTACGATTTCGGCCGCGTGGGACGTTATAAATTAAACCGACGTTTTAGTTTGGATTTAGCCAATAAAAAAGAGAACCGCGTACTTCGCAAAGAAGATTTAGTTTTAATTATCCGTGAAGTTATCCGTTTAAATATTACCAAGGAACCGGAAGATGATATTGATCACTTGGGTAATCGCCGAGTCCGCGCGATCGGTGGTTTAATCCAAACTCGTTTTCGTGTTGGCTTATCTCGCATGGAACGGATTATTAAAGACCGAATGTCGACCACCGACATCACGACTTTAACTTCCACTAAATTAATTAATGCTCGTCCAGTAATTGGGGTGATTAAGGAATTTTTCATGTCATCTCAGTTATCTCAGTTCATGGATCAAACCAATCCGCTAGCCGAGCTTGAACATAAACGTCGTTTATCAGCCATGGGTCCTGGTGGTTTGACTCGTGAACGAGCTGGTTTTGATGTCCGTGATGTACACGCCACTCACTATGGACGTATTTGTCCGATTGCGACTCCTGAAGGTCCAAACATTGGTTTAGTCGGTCACTTATCTACTTATGCTAAATTAAATAGCTACGGCTTTTTAGAAACTCCATATCGTAAAGTCGTTCACGAAAAAACTGGGAGTCGTGTCACTTCCGAAATTGTTTATATCGACGCTTTTGAAGAAGAAAAATATACCACTGCCGACTCTACTATTCCGACCGATGATAAAGGTTTAATTTTGGTTAACAAATTCGAAGTCAGAAAACATGGCCAACCTAGTGTAGAAACTTCCGACAAGATTGATTTTGTTGGTGTGGCGGCAAATCAGATTATTTCTGTAGCCACTTCTTTGATTCCATTTATGGAACACAACGATGGTCAGAGATCGTTAATGGGTACTAACATGCAACGTCAGGCGGTGCCGCTAATTACTAGCGAATCGCCGGTAGTTGGCACCGGCATGGAAGCTCGGGCAGCTTATGACAGCGGTCACGTTATTATTTCTGCCGAAGACGGGCTAGTTACTCGCGCCGATGGTTTAGAAATTGATGTTGAAAATAAGAAGGGTATAGTTACTAAATATCCGCTTAATAAATTTTTACGATCCAACTCTTCAACTTGTATTAATCAACATCCAATTGTCAGTGTCGGTGATAAAGTTCATGCTAATCAGATTATGTCTGATGGGCCGGCTATCGATAATGGTGAATTATCTTTAGGCCGTAACGTGCTAGTGGCCTTTATGACCTGGGAAGGGTTTAACTATGAAGATGCGGTTATTATTTCTGAGCGCCTAGTTCGTGAAGACGTTTTTTCTTCCATTCATATTGAAAATTATACTATCGATGTTCGCGACACTAAGCTTGGTTCCGAAGTGATTACTAATGATATCCCAAATATCAGTGAAGAAAAATTAAATAATCTGGATGAAGATGGTATTATTCGAATCGGTGCTGAAGTGTCTTCCGGTGATATTTTGGTTGGTAAAATTACCCCTAAAGGTGAAACTACATTATCCGCTGAAGAAAAATTATTACGCGCCATCTTTGGTGAAAAAGCTAAAGATGTCCGTGATTCTTCATTATATTTAGAACACGGCGAACATGGAAAAGTCGTTGATGTTAAAGTTTTCTCCCGTGAAGAAGGCGATAAGTTATCTGCCGGAGTACTTAAATCTATCCAAGTTTCCGTCGCTAATCTACGTAAGATTCAAGTTGGTGATAAGATGTCCGGTCGCCACGGTAATAAAGGAGTTATTTCTAAGGTTGTGCCTGATGAGGATATGCCTTACATGGCCGATGGAACACCAATTGATATAATTTTATCGCCATTAGGTATTATTTCTCGTATGAACTTGGGTCAGTTACTAGAAACTCACTTAGGTTTCGCGGCTCATAAACTAGGTTATAAAGTGGCCACTCCTGCCTTAAATGGTATCTCCGAGCAACAGATTAGAGACGAGCTTATAAAAGCTGGTTTACCAGAGGATGGTAAAGTAACTCTTTACGACGGTAAGACCGGTATCGCCTACGATCACACAATTACGGTTGGTTATAAATATGTTTTGAAATTAAATCATATGGTGGAAGATAAAATCCACCAACGTTCAATTGGTCCATACTCACTTATTACTCAACAACCTTTGGGTGGTAAAGCTCAATTTGGTGGTCAGAGATTTGGTGAAATGGAAGTTTGGGCTCTTGAAGGTTATGGGGCCGCTCATACTTTACAGGAAATGTTAACCATTAAATCGGATGATGTTCCGGGACGAAGCAAGGCCTACGAAAGTATTATTAAGGGTGAACCAATTGAGAAGTTAAATGTTCCCGAATCTTTTAATGTTTTAATCCGTGAGCTAAAAGGCTTAGGTCTAAATGTTGAATTACTAAGTAAGGGTGGGGTGGCGGCTAATGAGGTTATTTCTTCGGAAGATGAACTTATTGCTGAAGCTGATGCCTTAGTTCTCGCTAAAGAAGAGGGTGTTAAAGACGATAAATACGAGTTAGAAATGCCAGAAATTATTGTGGCTGAAGACACTTCTGAAAAACCAGAAGAAGAATAAATAATTCAACCAGAAAAAGGCTTAAAAAATTTCGAATTAAAATTGTGAAAATATGTTAAACCCTATTAAAACCAGTGATTTTGACGCCATTCGCTTAAAACTCGCCTCTCCTGACGAGATTGCTAATTGGTCGCACGGCGAAGTTACTAAACCAGAAACCATCAATTATCGCACCCAGAAACCGGAGCGAGACGGTTTGTTTTGCGAAAAGATTTTTGGTCCAACTAAGGACTGGGAATGTGCTTGCGGCAAATATAAAAAAATCCGCTACAAAGGTATTGTCTGTGATAAATGCGGTGTGGAGGTAACGCGCTCAGTCGTTCGTCGTGAACGCATGGGTCATATTAATTTGCAGATTCCTTGCACGCATATCTGGTTTTTAAGAGGTATCTCTTCTAAAATCGGCTTATTACTTAATCTTGGTATTCAGTCACTTGAAAAAGTTATTTATTTTGCGAGTTTTATTATCACCGCTGTTGATGAAGATTTAAAAGAGGCAACTATTGAACAAATTAAACAGGAATATAAATCCAAGAAGAAGAGTATTGAAAATGATTATCAACATCAATTAAAACATAAGTCTGAAAATGATGCTAAAGGGGCTGATGAAAAAGCCTTAACTAAAGAACGTAACGAAAAAATTGAAAGATTGGATGAGGATTTTGCAGCCACCTCCAAAGAACTTAAAGACTTAAAACCGCTTTTAATTATTTCCGAGCATCAATATCAGAATTTAAGTTTAAAGTTTGGTCATATTTTTGAAGCTGGTATCGGCGCTGAAGCGATTCGTGATTTGCTCATGAAAATTGATTTAGAAAAGAGTATTGTTAAATTAGAAGAGAAATTAGGTGGCGCCATTGATTCTAAGAAAGAAAAATTAGTGAAGCGTTTGAAATTAATCAAGAGCTTATCTAATAATCATATTCGTCCAGAATGGATGATTATGACTGTTTTACCAGTTGTTCCACCGGATTTACGCCCAATGGTAGCACTCGATGGTGGTCGTTTTGCCGCTTCTGATTTAAATGATTTATATCGCCGTGTTATTAATCGTAACAATCGTTTGAAACAACTTACTGACTTAAATGCGCCAGAAGTTATTTGTCGTAACGAAAAGCGAATGTTGCAGGAAGCGGTTGATGCTTTAATCGATAATTCTGCTCGTCATTCCAAAACAGTTACTGCGTCTACTGGTCAAAAGAGACAGCTAAAATCTTTAGCTGATGCTTTGAAAGGTAAACAGGGTCGTTTCCGTCAAAACTTATTAGGTAAGCGGGTTGATTACTCCGGTCGTTCTGTTATCGTCGTTAACCCACGTTTAAATCTTGATCAATGTGGTTTGCCAAAGATTATGGCTTTGGAATTATTTAAGCCATTTATCATTTCCCAATTAATTAAGAGAGAAATTGTTCATAACGTTAGAAGTGCATCGCGCTATATGGAAGCTGGCCATGATGAAGTTTGGGATATTTTAGAAGAAACAGTTAAAGAAGCTTATGTGCTACTCAACCGGGCTCCTACTTTGCATCGTTTAGGTATTCAGGCTTTTAAACCAGTTTTAATTGAAGGTAAAGCGATTCAGATCCATCCTTTAGTTTGTACGGCTTTTAACGCCGACTTTGATGGTGACCAAATGGCCGTCCATGTTCCACTTACAACCGAAGCTCGTCGTGAAGCTAAAGAATTAATGCTTTCTTCACACAACTTATTAAAACCAGCTACCGGTGAACCAATCGTAGCGCCTTCACAGGATATTGTTTGGGGTACTTATTACATGACCTCTGAAGACAAATCTTTAGTTGGCAAAGAAGATAAGGAGTTGCGTCATTTCTATGGTATGGACGAAGCTCGTTTGGCCTATGACAATGGTTTTATTGATTTACACGAACCGATTATCGTTCGCTGGAATGGCGAACGGCTCAGAACTACGGTTGGCCGCTTAATTTTCAATTTAATTTTGCCAGAAAAATTACGCTTTATTAATGAAGTAGTTGGTAAAGGCAAGATTAAGGATTTAATTAAAGAATGTTTAAGATTATACACCGAAGAAGAAACAGTTCACTTTATTGACGATCTAAAGAATAAGAGTTTTGCCTTTATCACTAAATCTGGGCTTTCTTGGGGCTTTGGTGATTTACCAGACTTAAAAGAAAAAGATATTTTAATTTCTGAAGCGACGGCCAAGGTGGAAGTTATTCAAGAACAATATGAAGAAGGCTTACTAACTGACAGTGAACGTTACGCCAAGGTGATAGAAGAATGGACTAAGACTAAAGATAAAATTGCGGATATTTGTAAGAAGGGCTTAGTTAATTCTTTGCCAGTGTTCTCCATGATTGACTCCGGAGCTCGTGGTTCTTGGGCCCAGCCAGTTCAGATTTTAGGTATGAAAGGACTCGTAACTTCACCATCCGGTGCCATTATCGAACTTCCAGTTAAAGGAAACTTTAAAGAAGGCTTCGGCGTACTTGAATACTTTATTTCCACTCACGGTGTCCGTAAAGGTTTGTCTGATACCGCTCTTCGTACTGCTAACGCTGGTTATTTAACTCGTCGTTTAGTTGATGTTTCTCAAGATGTTATCGTAACCGAAGAAGATTGTGGCGACACTGTCGGTATGGTTATTTCCCGTGCAGAGACAGAAAAGACTGGCGATGATTTCTTTAGAAAGATTGCGGGTCGTTTCTTGGCCGCTGACCTTAAGGATGAAAAGGGTAAGACTATTGCCGAGACTGGTGATTTGCTCAGCGAAGAAGTAGTTAAAGAAGCAAAACTTAAAAATGTTAGTGAAGTAAAAATCCGGACTGTGCTTTCCTGCCATTTACACAAAGGCATCTGCGCCAAATGTTACGGTTATGATTTGGCCTATAACAAACCAGTTAAGCTTGGTTCCACCGTTGGTATTATTGCCGCTCAATCGATCGGCGAACCTGGTACTCAGTTAACCATGAGAACCTTCCATACTGGTGGTGTGGCTGGTCATGATGATATTACCCAAGGTTTACCTCGTGTTGAGGAAATCTTTGAAAGCCGAACTCCAAAAAAGAAAGCTTTGATTTCCGATGTCGCCGGTACTATTAAATTGGAATACGCTCAGAAGATAATTAAAGACCAGGATGGTAAAGAGATTTCTGTTAACAACCCTCAATCTAAGATTTTAAGCATTTCTTACCAAGGTAAGGATAGTGATAAATATTATTTCTCAGAAAAAGTTAATGAAATAAAATTAGCTACTGGAGCAACCGCTAAGGATAAAAAGAAACTAGAAGTCAAAGTGTCGGTTGAAGAAGGCCAAAAGATTAAAGTTGGCATGGAACTGTTTAAAGTCGGTTCAGAAATTGTTAAAGCTAAAACTGATGGCGTGGCCTCTGTTTCTGAGAAGTATGTCAGTGTTGCTAAAGAAGTTAGTAAGATTAAGGAGCACCATATTTTAAAGGGCACAATGTTGCTAGTTAAAGACGGCGACGTGATTGAAAAAGGTACTCAGCTAACTGAAGGCAGTTTGGATCTGAGGGAGCTTTATAAACTTAAAGGACGTCTTGAGACTCAGAAATATATTATTAGAGAAATTCAGTATGTATATTCTTCTCAGGGCCAGCCTTTAAATGATAAGCACGTAGAGATTATTGCCCGTCAGATGTTCTCTAGATATTTAGTTAGAGATGCCGGTGATACCAATTTACTCCCTGGCGAAACTATCGAGGAAGAAGTGTTCTTCCAGGCCAATAAAGATTCTCAGGATCTAGCTAAAGCTGATAGATTACTAATGGGTATTACTAAGGCCTCTTTAACTACAGATTCTTTCTTGTCAGCTGCTTCGTTCCAAGAAACCCCTCGTGTTTTAATTGAGGCGGCCGTTAACGGCAAGATAGATTATCTTGAAGGTCTTAAAGAAAATGTTATTATCGGTTGTTTAATCCCTGCCGGTACTGGCTACAAAGGCAAGAAAGCTAGAGAAATTTACATCAAATAATTTAAAAGGATATTCTCCAAAAACCGGTTCAAATGAGCCGGTTTTTGTTTGTCTTTTGCCTTAAAATGAATTACAATAAAGTTATGAAGAGTCGCCAACTACGTCTAATTTTATTAATTTTTTGGCTTATTTTAGCTGGACTTATCGTTTGGCTTAAAGTTGTGCCAGGCGGCGCGGTCACTTATTCAAAAAGTTATCCGGCTAAAGTTAATTTTTTAGGCGCCAAGGATTTTATTGGTCAATTTACTCCAGCCGATAGAGTTAAAATTGAGCCGAATTTGCCAGCTAAAATTAGTGGTGATCCGGTCTATTTTTCCGTGACGACACCGCGGACTTTTTCTCAGGCCAAGATAACCATTACTTATCAAGATAACTTAAGTACGGCTACGCCAATCATTTCTGCCGGTGTTTTAGTGGATAATATCGTTTGGCGCTACAAATTAAAGCCGCTTGAAAATAAAATATTAGATAATGATTTATCCGGTTGGGTTAAATTATCTGATGGCGATGTTCAGCTGTTTCAAAAAGATAAGAAATTTTCTAGCGTGGCCGAATTTTTAAATATTCTAAAAAATAAACCGACCGAAGTTTGTGCTACCGGCAATCCCCGTGATTGCTTGGCTCTTTATAACGCCGATAGTCTAGCAACGTATCTTCCGGAGCCTCAGTTGCCTAAAACAATTCCCAGTTTTAAACCGGTAACCATTCCTTTGCAAGGAACTCACCAATTTTATTTCGTGGGCGCGGCCGCTAAGGATTTTAATTTTAACTTTGATCTAGCTGATTTAAATCTTAATAAACAAAGCGATCCAGTAACTATCAGTCTTTATTATAAGGGTGCTAAGATATTTTCTAAAACTATTTTAGATAATTTTGGCGGTGAAACTTCAGGGCGGGTGAGGAACTTTTCAGTACCTCTGACGTATAAAAATACAGCCGCGACCGCCGGTTTGTATAAAATAGAAATTAAAGCGGATGATGACGTGGTTATTAAAAAAATAACTGACGCCCCCTCAGCTTTAATTGCTACTGGTTATTTGCATCCGGTTAACGCTTCTAGTTTACCTCTATCTTTTTGGACTGATAGTTTTTTTGTTAAGGTAACCGCTAATAACCCGGCTAGTTTACAGACTTTAACTTTTGGCGCTAATAATTTTTCTTTATCTGAGGCTTATAAACAATTTGAATTTGAAAATCACACCGGCAGTCTCAATGAAATTAAGATTAATCGTGATGATTTGCTGCTAGAAACTGACGGTCTTTTTTCTTTCGCGGCTGCTGATTTTTGGAATCCGGAATTTAAAGAGGTTGATCGTCATTTTTCAGCCAGTAGTAGCACGAAGTATATTTTAGCGGTTTATAAAGCGCCAATAGAAATTAAAAATAATTTGCGGCAGGCGGTAGCTGTCTTAAATACTAAAGAAGCTTATCGAGAAAACGGCAAATATAGTTTTATGCTGTCGGTTCCTGGCCTATCATTAGTAAACCAAGGCAGCCTTTTAGTTAAAAATATTCAGGTTGAATTTTCTGGTCGAACTTTGTGGGATAAAATTAAAGAAAAGATTTCAACTTATGTTAATTAAAGTTAAAAAAAATCTTATTCGGGAAATATTTTATTTCTTGTCAGCGACTCTGATTTTATTTTTGGTATCAGAGATTTTTTGGCCTGGTAGTATTTTGTTTTATCTAAACATCAATTATTTGATTGCCATCTGGATTATTACGTGGTTGATTTTGTTATAATCTATGTATAATAATGAAAAAATTATTGCCGTCTTACCGGCTTATAACGCCGCTAAAACTTTAGAAAAAACCATCCGCGAAATTCCGGATATTTTTGATGAAATAATTTTAGTTGATGATGCTAGTTCTGATAACACGGTAGCGCTAGCTCAGAGTCTCGGGTTGTTTGTGGTTTGCCATAGTCAAAATAAAGGTTATGGTGGCAATCAAAAGACTTGTTACACGACTGCCCTGAGCCACGGCGCCAAGGTGGTGGTGATGATTCACCCAGACTATCAGTATGATCCGAAGTTAGCTCGTTATTTTGCCGAGTATATCGTCGATGGTTATTTTGATGTAGTTTTAGGAAACAGGATTAGATCGCGGCGTGAATCTTTAAAGGGTGGCATGCCGGCCTATAAGTATTTTTTTAACCGCCTCTTAACCTTATTTGAAAATATCGTTAGTGGTCAGAATTTAGGTGAATGGCATAGTGGGATGCGAGCCTATTCAAGGGAAGTTTTGGAAAATATTAATTGGCGGGACAATTCTGATGATTTTGTTTTTGATAGCCAGATGCTCTTTAGAGTCATTGCTCACAATTTTAGAATTGGTGAGGTGCCAGTGCCGGTAGTTTATTTTAAAGAAGCGTCTTCAATTAATTTAAAAAGAAGTCTGAAATATGGCGCTCAAACTGTCTGGTGTGGCTTTAAATATCTATTCGGTTCTTGGCGATAATCTATGAAATTAAGTTTAAATTTTAAGAAAATCTGGCCTTATCTTACACTGATTATTTTGGGTTTTTTATTATATTGTCAAACCCTGGCTTTCTCTTATTCTTATTTGGATGATAATAATTTAATTTTAGACAATCAAAAAATTTTGCATGAGGCTGGACTGGCTAAGATTTTTACGTCCGATGTTTTCTTTTATGGTGCTGGGAATGGTTTTTATTATCGCCCCTTGCTAAACGTTTCTTTTCTGCTAGATTCTTTATTTGGTGGCACCAACCCATTTTTCTTTCATCTGACTAATCTGATCCTTCATTTAATAGCGGCCTGCTTGGTTTTTTTGGTTTTTAAAAAATATTTTTTATCCAGAGAAACATCTTATTTTTTGGCCCTAGTTTTTTTGACTCACCCGGTTTTGTCACAAGCAGTGGCTTGGATTCCGGGACGCAACGACTCTCTTCTAACAATTTTTGTTCTCGCTTCTTTTTATTTTTTTCTAAAGTTTTTAAGAAATGATAAAATTGCCTATTTATGGGGTCATATCGTATTCTTTACCCTAGCCCTATTTGTTAAAGAAACGGCGGTTTTTTTGCCGCTGGTCTGTTTGATCTATTACTTTTTATCTGATTATAAATTTTCCAAAGAAAATCGCCAAGATAACTTTTTATTGACGCTCGCTCTTTGGTTTGGTGCCGCTCTCGTTTGGTATCTTTTTAGAACAGTTTCTTTGCCGGATAACTCTTTAAGTAATTTGGCTTTAGTCGGTTGGCATAATTTAGGGGCAGTTCTAATTTATTTTGGTAAAATTATTTTACCTTTTAATTTGGGTGTCTACCCCACCATGAAAGATTCCTTTTACCAACCGGGCGCTTTAGCTTTCTTAATCTTTTGTTTAGCTCTTTATTTCACACCTAAGTTAAATTGGCGCCGCTTTAGTTTTGGCTTATTATGGTTTATTATTTTTTTAATTCCTACTCTGCTTAATTCCGATCCGAGCCTGGAGCACCGTCTTTATTTACCGCTTATCGGCTTGCTTCTTTGTCTTTCAGAAATTTACCCCTTACGTGATGTTTCTTGGTCAAAGAAACTACCAAAAATAATGGCGGCAGTAATTATTATTATTTTAGCTAGCTTAACTTTGGTCCACTGCCGTCACTTTTCAGATCGGATTAGTTTTTGGTCGGAGGCGGTTTTAAACTCCCCTCACTCGGCGTTTGTTCATAATAATTTAGGGGCGATGTATTATTTAGCTGGCGATTTATCTAAAGCTAAGACACAATATCAGGAAGCCTTAAAACTAGATCCGAAGCAAAATCTCGTTCATAATAATTTGGGTTTAATTGCGGCCAGCGCTAAAGATTTCCGCGAGGCGGAAAGTGAGTATAGACAAGAATTAGAAATTAACCCCGGTTATGATAACGCTTGGGCTAATCTAGGAATTTTATATTTTAATTTAAAGCGCCTGTCTGAAGCTAAGGCGGCTTTTGCCGAGGCTTACCGGCTCAACCCCAATAATCAGCAAGCTTATAATAGTTTGCGTATTTTAGGTGCTAACTGATAGAATAAAAAGTATGTGGAAAAGAATTTTTAAACAAAAAGTTAATAGTATCGCCGTGGCCGCTGTTTTAGTGGCCGCTTCTTCGCTTATTTCGCGATTATTAGGCGTTTTTCGTGATAGAATCTTAGCCAGTCAATTCGGCGCTGGACCACAGCTGGATATTTATTATGCGGCTTTTAGAGTTCCTGACTTGTTATTCAATTTGATAGTTTTAGGGGCGCTTTCGGCCGGGTTTATCCCAATTTTTAGCGGCTTGGTAAAAAACTTTAGCAATCCTAAGAAAACTGAAGATAATGCCGCGGCTTGGAGTTTGGCGGCTAATGTCATTAATTTACTTTCAGTTTTTTTGGTATTTTTTTCTTTTGTCGGGATTTTATTCGCTCCGCTTTTAGTAAAACTGATTACCCCTGGATTTTCGGCTGACTCTCAAGCGGCCACAGCCTCGTTAACGCGGATTATGTTTTTATCGCCTTTGTTCTTAGGAATTTCCGGCGTTTTAGGCGGCATGCTCCAGTCTTTTAGGCGTTTTTTTATTTATTCACTGGCGCCGATTTTTTATAATTTAGGAATTATTGCGGGGACTATTTGGTTCTCAAGTTGGTGGGGTTTACCGGGTTTGGCTTGGGGGGTAGTTTTGGGCGCTTTACTTCATATGCTGATTCAGATTCCGGCGGTTTACGCCTTGGGTTTTCGTTATTCTTTTAAAATAAATTTTAAGGATCAAGCGGCTAGGCGCATTGGACGCTTAATGATTCCTCGAACTTTAAGTTTAGCTATTACGCAGATTGATTTACTGGTGACGACAATTATTGCCTCCGGTTTAACAGCGGGGTCACTAACAGTTTTTAATCTGGCTAATAATTTACAATCTTTTCCAGTGGGAATTTTCGGGGTTTCATTTGCGATTGCTGCTTTTCCGACTTTGTCTCAGGTGGCTTTTAATAAGGAACAGCTTGAGGCTAGTTTTTCTTCAACTCTGCGCCAGATTCTGTTCTTTGTCATCCCGGCTACCGTTTTTCTAATTACTTTAAGAGCGCAAATTATTCGAGTCGTTTTAGGTGCCGGAGTCTTCGGTTGGCAGGATACAATTTTAACCATGAATACCTTAGCTTTATTTTCTATTAGTTTGTTCGCTCAAGCGTCCATTCCTTTAATTGTTAGAGTTTTTTACGCCCGACATGATTCTAAAACGCCATTTTACCTGGGAATGTTCACTGTGGCCGCTGATATTATCTTATGTTTAATATTATCCCGAAAGATGGGGGTCACCGGTTTAGCTTTAGCTTACTCTATTTCTAATATTTTAAACTTTTTATTACTGTGGACTTGGCTACATTTTACTATTGGTGGTTTAGGCATAAGTAAGATTGTCCGATCAGCGATTAAGTTATCACTGGCAACTATTGGCGCCGGGCTCAGCATCCAACTGATGAAAATAGCGGTTTTGCCTTTTATTGATATGACAAAATTCTCTGGAGTTTTTATCCAGTTAATTGTGGCAGCCACCGCCGGCGGGCTAGCCTATCTCTTATTATGCTATCTTTTAGGGAGTGAAGAACTGATCACTTTCATCAACTCGATTAGACGTCACCGGCCTGTTAAAACGACAGAGCTAGAAGACTCGGATGAGGCTCGGGGGCTCTAGTTTTTTAATTGACCGACATAGTAAAATCAAGTAAGATAAAAACGATGAATAACCAAGATAAAATTAGAAATTTTTGTGTAATTGCCCATATTGATCACGGAAAATCAACCCTGGCTGATCGGATGCTGGAAATTACCGGTACGGTTGAAAAGCGTAATATGAAGGCTCAGCTTTTGGATGGGATGGATATTGAACGTGAACGCGGGATTACAATTAAGCTGCAACCGGTAACTATGAGTTATCAGGGGTATCAGCTTAATTTGATTGACACTCCGGGTCATGTCGATTTCTCCTATGAAGTTTCTCGGTCGTTAGCGGCGGTAGAAACAGCCGTCTTGCTGGTTGACTGCACTCAAGGTATCCAGGCGCAAACTCTGGCTAATTTGTATTTGGCCTTGGAGCAAGATTTAACGATAATTCCGGTCGTTAATAAAATTGATTTACCAGCGGCTGACATTGTTAAAACTAAGGCAGAAATTATTAAATTATTAGGTTGCCGCGAAGAAGAAATAATCTGTTCTTCCGGAAAAACTGGTGAGGGTGTTGCTGAGGTTTTGCAAGCGGTTATTGATTATGGCCATAGTCCTAAATCATTAGTTGGTGAAGAAAAGCAAGACTACCCCCGAGCTTTGATTTTTGATTCAAAATACGATGAGTACAAAGGCGTGGTCGCTTATGTCAGAATTTTTGATGGTCATATAAAAAAGGGTGACAAAATTAAATTAATGGCGACCGATGTCACGAGTGAAGTTTTAGATATTGGCATTTTTAAACCGGATTATTTTTCAACCGGCGAACTTAAAAGCGGGGAAATTGGCTATATTGTGACCGGTTTTAAACAAGTCGGTGAGTGTCGTGTTGGTGACACAATGACTGCTAATATTGGGGTTTCTCATTCTTTGCAAATTAAACCGCTCGCTGGTTATAAAGAAGTGAAACCGATGGTCTTTGCGGGGATTTTTCCTAGCGAAGGTGATAATCTGCAAAACTTACGCGACGCCATGGAAAAGCTAAAATTAAATGACGCGGCCCTAGTTTACGAACCAGAACAATCAGATGCTATTGGTGTGGGGTTTCGTTGCGGTTTTTTAGGTCTGCTTCATCTGGAAATTTTCCAAGAACGTTTGCGTCGGGAATACAACTTAGATTTAATTGTCACGGTTCCAAGTGTGGCTTATAAAGTTTATAAAAAGGGCGGTGAAGAGCTGATTGTGCGGACACCGCAGAGACTACCAGACCCTAATGCGATTGAATCGATTGAAGAGCCGATTGTTACTTTAGATATTATTACCCCTAAAAATTATTTAGGCGGTATTATGAAAGTGACTCAAGAAAAACGGGGTAATTATAAAAACACCGAATACATTTCCGTGGATAGTGACGACGCGCGCGTGATTTTACATTATGACATTCCGATGTCGGCCATTTTAACTGATTACTATGATAAGATAAAAAGTGTTTCCGCAGGCTACGCCTCGATTAATTATGAATTTTTAGAATACCGTCCGGCCGATGTGGTTAAAATGGATATTATGGTTGCCGAAGAGCCCGTTGAATCGCTCGCCACTATTGTTTACCGTGATGATGCTTCAAGGCAAGGACGGGAAGTGGTGGAAATTTTAAAGAAAACTATTCCGCGAGAAATGTTTGTCATTAAATTGCAGGCAGCTATTGGCGGCAAGGTGGTGGCGGCAGAAAGAATTAGTGCTATGCGTAAGGATGTGACCGCGAAATTATATGGCGGGGATGTGACTCGAAAAAATAAATTACTGGATAAACAGAAAAAAGGTAAGAAAAAAATGATGGCGATGGGTCGGGGGCGCGTCGATATTCCGCCTGATACTTTTATTAAAATTTTAAAAAGATAATTTTTTAAATGAGTTAACTATTATGAAAAGAAAAAAAGTAATTAAAATTTTTTGGATCATCATTTCTTCAATGGTTATTGTTTCAATGATGGCTTTATCCTTAGGTTCTATTTTGTTTAATTAATCAATTCGTTTAACCTATTATCCTATGAAGCAATGGCAATTATATCCCGCTGCACCCGAGGAATTTTTAATTAGTCGTCCGGATTTGTCGCCGCTTGTTTTACAGCTTTTGTATAACCGCGGACTAAAGGAGTTCTCGGCTTTAGAGGCCTTTTTACACGACATCTTGCCACTTGATAAGACCTTAGATATTGCTGGTGTTTCTGATTTACGTTTCTATGATCCGTTTTTATTCAAAAATATGGCCGCGGCGGTCGACTTGATTATTGCAAATATTAAAACTGGCAATAAGATTGTAGTTTATGGTGATTATGACGCTGATGGCGTTACTTCATCGGTTATCTTACTGGAAACTCTAAAAATACTGCAGGCTAAAGTGGAGGTTTACTTACCGGATCGCGTCACTGAAGGTTATGGTTTAAATCGCATTGCCATTGACCAAATCGCTGAGCAGGGTTTTTCCCTGGTGATTACTGTTGATAATGGGATTAGAAATAAAGAAGAAGTTGAATATGCCAAGAGTAAGGGGCTTGAAGTCATTATTACCGACCATCATATTTTGCCAGAATTAGCTTCCGACTTACCACCTTGTCTGATTATTAATCCAGCTGATAAAAATGATTCCTATGCTTGGCCTTATTTGGCTGGCGTCGGAGTTTCTTTCAAATTGGTTAGCGCCTTGGTGCATAAATCTAATTTGCCTTTAAACCAGAAGCGCCTCATTATGGAAAAAAGTTTAGATTTAGTGGCTGTTGGCACTATCGCCGACATGGTTAGTCTGTTAGGGGAAAATAGATTACTCGTTAAACGCGGTTTACAACTTTTAAACCAAGGTAAGAGACAAGGCTTAAATGAACTGGTTAAAATTTCTAAAAGTAACGGCAATAAAAAATTAGAAGCCTGGAATGTTGGTTGGCAAATCGGCCCGCGTCTTAACGCGGCGAGTCGCATTGGACATGCTAATAGTGCTTTTGCTCTACTTACGGCCGAAACTGAAGCTAGCGCTTTTGAGCTAGCCGCGGAACTTAATCAGCGCAATTTAGAGCGTCAGAAAATTACGGAAGAGATCATTTCTCAAGTAGAATTACAAATTGATCCTAAAAATATTCCTCCGATTATTATCGGTTTAGCGGCCAAAGACCAGTCCTGGAATGAAGGCGTTATCGGCTTAGTGGCTGGTCGAATTTGTGAAAAATATTATCGCCCGACTTTAATTATTACGAGAATTACCGAGAGTGTCACTGAGGGGGCGAAAACACTACCAAAAACATCCTTTAAATCCTCTGGACGTTCAATTGAAGATTTGAATTTGATTGCTAGTATCTCTGAAGCTTCGGAATTTTTAGATAAGTACGGCGGACATCCGATGGCTTGTGGTTTTTCTGTGGAAAGTGAAGAGCGCTTAGAAAAGTTTATTGAAAAAATTAAAAGCATTGCCGCTGAAAAATTAGCTGGCAAAGAACTTTCGCCACGATTACGCATTGAATCAGAATTAAAAATTGAAAATGTTAATTTAGATTTAGCGGAAGAAATTTTAACTTTGGCTCCTTATGGTCAAAATAATCCCCAGCCAAAATTTGTCAGTTATAATCTGCGGGTTGATGAAATTATGACTCTAGGTTTTGATAGTCAGCATATAAAATTTCGTTTGTCACCAAGCGATCGAGCCTTTGCTAAAGGTATTTGGGCAATTTCTTTTGGTTCCGCTCAAGAATATAAGGCGGTTTGCGTTGGTGATTTAGTCGACGCTGTTTATTATTTGGATATTAATGATTTTAATGGCCGGCGCGAAGCTCAACTGCGTTTAGTTGATCTGCGACCAGCTAAAGAAAATAATTAATTATATGGCTAAGATAATTATTCATAGTGACGGCGGTGCGCGCGGTAATCCTGGTCCGGCTGGTATCGGGGCCGTTTTAAATAATGAAGCGGGCACAGTTTTAGCTGAAATTTCTAAATACCTGGGTGAAACAACTAATAATCAAGCTGAGTATCAGGCTTTAATCGCTGGTCTTGAAAAAGCCAAAGAACTTAAGGCTCAGGAGCTTGATTGTTATTTAGATAGTGAATTAGTAGTTAAGCAACTTAACCATGAATATAAAGTTAAGAATGCTGAGCTCGCCCCTCTGTTTTTAAAAGTTTATAATTTGTCGTTATCTTTTAAAAAAATAAAATTTATTCATATCCGCCGCGAACTGAACAAGGAAGCTGATAAACTGGCTAATGAAGCAATGGATCGCGGTGTCAACTAGAAGTTGAAGTTATAAAAAACAACTCTTTTAATTAAAGAGTTGTTTTTTATTTATTGACATTTTCCTTTGGTTAAAATTCCGACTCCAGTTTGAGAATTAGCAATTTGTAAATTATTACCACTCCAGATATCAATTCTCTTGCCTTGAATGCCGCCGCCCGAATCAGTTACATGGTAAGTTGAGCCTTTAAAACAAACGTAGGAACCAAAAGGTAGATTAGAACACTTTGGTCCGGCAATGTCGCCAATTTGCGGCTCAGAACCAGAGGCGGTCATATTACAATATTTAGTGTCAGCATCAAATGGTTTACAGGGGTGATAATTGGGAAAAGTTTTACCGTATAAATTATCACAATTCTGGGTTAAATCTCGACCATTAGGACAACTGCATTGCATCGCCACGATGCATAAAAAATTAGGGTCGCTAGGGTTATAGGCAGGTTTATAATAGCCCGTGGCATAGAACTCTACTCCTTTAGCCAGCTCATCATCGGAAGCACAGTTAGCATTTTTAAAAGTTTCCGCTTTTGAACTGTTTCTGGTTTCAGCTAAACTTTCGAGACTAATCTTGGTTAGATAATCCAGAGAGATAGCTTTTTTTTTGATTAGTTCGGGGTTAATGTAGCTTAATAATAGATTCATAGAAACCATTAGTAATAGTCCGGTGATACTGCCAGCAATCATGCTTTTAGCTTTGTTTATTTTACCACTGTCGCCACCAGAGACAATCCACAATAAACCAGCGGCCATCAGAATGAGCACTGCAATAATACCAACCACCGTCAAGCCATAAGTATAGATAGCGAAAATATATTCCGAGATCCAAGGAATCTCGCAGGTAGTGGTGCAGTTGACGGTGCTTAATTTAGCGAGTCCAGGTATTGGAACTTGAAAGACAAAATCGGGCATTTTAAATTTTGGTTCCGATTGGCTACTAGCCGGAATGGCACAGCAGCAAACGTGGCTAATCTGGCCACTTATTTGTCCGGGATTTGTGACTCCATCAGCTGGTTTAGGAGCTAAGCATTTATCGTCGCCAGCTAAATTGCTGTTAGCCGGGCAACCAGTAATTGAAGGCGTCGGCAAGACGGCCGGATATCGTATTTGCTCCGTCCAACTACAAGTCGCTGCCAAGGTCTCTTGGCCAATAAAAAATGACAAGGAACTGATGAGTAATAATTTGAGCAGCTTATTCTTCATATTTTATATTTAGCCACATTTTCATCGGCAATTTTTTGAATCATTTTTAAATCTTCATCTTTTAAGTGTGAAAAACGTCCTTGGCCTTTTAAATAATCGTTAACCACTACTGGTTTAAAAGTCGCCGTGACACTAGAAGTAATCAATTTCCCATCCAAATATTCTAGTAGCGGATAGAGTCCAGTTTGAGCGGCGAGTTTTGCCATCATTGCGGCTTCGTCATAATTTATTTTCCAGCCAGGAATACAAGGGCAAAGGATTTGGATATAAGCTGGACCATTTATAGTTAAGGCTTTTTTTACTTTATTAGTAATATCATCCGGAAAACCGGCGGTGCTTTGAGCGACATATTTAACGCCGTGGGCTAAAGCAATTCCTAGCATATCTTTCTTGCGGGTTGTAGAGCCGATCGAAGTTAGGCCGTTGGGCGTGGTAGTAGTGGCCGCACCGTAAGGAGTGGCTCCTGAAGCTTGAATACCGGTATTAGAATAAGCTTCAGTATCAAAACAAATATATAAAATATTTTCGCCGCGTTCCCACATACCGGAAATTAAACCGATTCCGATATCATAAGTACCGCCATCGCCTCCTTGGACAATAACTTTAGTTTCAAGGTCTCCCTTCTGTTTTAGGGCTGCCAAAATTCCCGAAGCCACGGAAGCGGCGTTTTCAAATAAAGAATGTATCCAGGGTAAGCCCCAGGCGCTTTCCGGATAAGAGGTGGTTGTTACCTCTAAACAGCCGGTGGCGTTAGCGATGATCACCTTTTCATTTAAACCCCGCATCACCGCTTGCGCCGCGGATAGTTCACCACAACCGGCGCAGGCATTGTGTCCGGGGGAAATAAATTTTTTAGTATTTTTATTTATCATAAAATATTTTTAAGTCTTATTGATTCTGGTTCCGTCAGCATTAAATTTGCAACACCACAGGCCTGAGCTACAACTTCTACCGCCTGAACCTCCAACGCAACTTTTCCCGCTTTGGGGGTCATCTTTATCGCATTTAGAGTAAGGTTCTAAACCACAAGGTTCTTGGTCTTTTCCAGGGCCGTAATAAATCAAACTATTGTAACAATATTGATTGTCATTATAAAAATCAACAACATTAGTTGGATGGTCGCCATCATTTACATCATTACAATTTATGGTGCCGCCATTGCTGCCATTACACTGACTCAAATTATCACATTTTTCGGTATTTTGAGTAAAGTTGCAATTGTCTTTATTTGATGAGTAACAATTATTAGTGGTAATTGATTGTCCACTGGAATTAGTGGTGCTAAAAGAGTGAATGCAGCAGATTACCGGTTCACAACCGCCTGAAGCATTGGCTACTTTGCTTTCGTCAAAGATACCGCCTTTAGCTCGGCAAGTGTTGCCAGTGGTCATTTCCGATTTATCACCCTCTAGGCAGCAACCCATCACAGTTTTATTAATCACGATCATTTCTAGGGCCGGCAATTTAACTAAATTAGGGTTAATCGTATTAAGTAAAAACCAAGAGCCAACTAGTAAGAGTGTACCCAGAAAAACGCCTTCAATAATTTTTTTGGCACTGCCAATTCGACCGCTATCGCCAGCTGAGCTCAGCCAGATAAGTCCGGCGGCCATGAGCATTAAAACGGCAATAACACCGACAATTGAAAGTCCCCAAGTATAAAAAGAGTTAATATAACGGGCCAGTAAATCGCTGTGCATGACGGTGTCCCCCGTGGAAGCATTTTTTTGTTCATTGCCGACTACCAGGCCGATGCCTTGTTGAAAATTTGACCCAGGAACACTGACTTGTGGTGTAAATTGCGGAGCGACGGTTGCGGCTTGCGACTGGCTAGGCACAAATAAACCAAAACCGATAATTAGATAAGCGCTTAGAAAAATAAGCGCCCCAATTTTTTTAAACTGTTTCATAGGTTTTGATAATTTTAGAAATTTCTTTTTCAGTAACATCTTGTCCTCCTAGGCCGACAATGTGCGATTTTAATTTTGTTTTTTCACCATATAAAGTAACGGCTAAATCGGAGCATAAAGGCGCTTCATGCCCCAAGCCGTAAGCTTTTTCGATAGTGATAACCTGTTTAACTCCTTTTAAAGCCTGTTTTATGGCTTTTTCAGGAAATGGTCTGTAACAGCGAACTTTAAGTAGCCCGGTAGAATTTTTAACACCATTGTCATCAATTACTTGTTTAATAGTCCCGGCTACTGAACCCAGAGTTACTAAAACGGTCTTAGGATTTTTGGGGCCGTAATATTCAATTAAACCGTTATCAATTTTAACCGCCGCTTCTTTTTTATCGGTGGGAAAAATATTTTTCCAACGCTTATATTCGGTTTCAATCAATTTAGCACTGGAGAGTAAATCGTTTTGTAAAGTTCTTCGAAAATCAAAATAATATTCTGGCCCCGCAAAGACGCCCATGGTAATCGGGTTTTGGGGGTCTAAAAATTCTCCTTTTTTGGCTTTATAAGTTGGTAAAAATTTAGCGACTAATTTAGAGCTGGGAATTTCGCAACTTTCATAGGAATGAGTAGTGATAAAACCATCAACATTGACAAACACCGGTAGAGATAAGGACTCGGCAATTTTATAAGCTAAAACATGTTGGTCAATAGCTTCTTGGTGATTTTCAGCAAAAAGTAATATAGCACCCGCATCTCTCATGCCCATAATATCGGAGTGATCATTCCAGATATTAATTGGCGCGGAAACGGCTCGATTAGCCACTGTCATGACCACCGGTAAACGATTGCCGGAAATGTTATAAATTACTTCGGCCATTAATAATAAGCCCTGAGAACTAGTAGCGCTATAAGTCCGGGCACCAGTGGCGCTGGCTCCTAAAACAATGGAAGCGGCTGCAAATTCACTTTCGGCTCGCACATATTCATAGGGCTCCTGGCCTTCAGCTTTAAATTTAGCCAAATCCTCAACAATGTGAGTTTGTGGAGTAATTGGATAAGCGCTAACTACGCCTGGCTTAATTGCTTTAATTGTTAAAGCAATTGCTCGGGATCCTTCAAGTAATTGTTTATTGTTATTTTTCATACTTAAAAATCTTTGACCATTTTAATGGCTTTAACCGGACATTCCTTGGCACATAAACCACAGCCTTTGCAATAGTCATAATCTGTCTCGGGTTTTAATTTTCCGGCCATATTTTTTTGGGCCTCCATATTAATACAGGCATCAGGACATAGTTTGGCACACAGCGAACAGCCGATGCAGATGTTATAATCAGTTTCTGGCTTATAAACTCGCCAAGAGCCGGTTTTATTATTTAATGAGGAGGCTGGTTTACTAACTGGTCGCATATATTTTTTCGGTAGCGGCAAGATTTTTCTGTAAAATATTTGCCCCTTTGGTTGATAATTTATAAGTGATGGCTTTTTTCAGGGATTCTAAACTAAACAGCGTCCCGTGTTTAGCTAGAGCGCCCAGGATAACTGTGTTAACGATATTTCGACCGATAAACTCTAGAGCAATTTCGGTGGCCGGAGTGGTGTAAATATTCTCAATTTTTATTTTTAAGATTTGCTTGTTTGATTTACTAGCTTTTTTAAATTCTTGAAAAATTTCTGCTTGATTTTTAGAAGAGTTAATTAATATTTTGGTGTTAGCTAGGCAACCGCTGAGAATTCCGGCATCATAAATTAAGCTGTCGTCTTGGATAATTAAGTAATCGGGGTGATAAACTTGTTCGCGAGTTTTTATCTTATGGTTCGAAATTCTAGCAAAGGCCATAATCGGGGCGCCGCTGCGTTCCACGCCAAAAAAAGGAAAAGCCTGAGATTCTTTGCCTTCGTAAAAAGCGGCTAGAGCAATGAGTTCGGCAGCGGTCACGACTCCTTGTCCGCCGCGGCCATGAACTCTAGTTTGAATAAGTTGGTGAGTCATAATTAATTTTGGTTAGCAAAGTAGCCATCAAGCAAGGTGAAATAGTCAGCCTCGGGCAGATATCCAGTGAGCAATTTACCATTTAAGAACCAAGAAGGTGTGCCTTTTAAGCTTAAGGCGTTACCATCGGAAAAGTCAGTGTTTATATTGCTTAAGTATTTTTTGGTGTTATAGCAATTATCAAAAATGGCCGAATCAACGCCAATGCTGCCAGCTAAACCATCGATCACGTTAGTCAGCTCGGTGCTGGTGCCCTTTAAGATACTTTGATTAGCAAATAATTGATCATGCATTTCCCAAAATTTTCCCTGTTCGCCGGCGCAGCGGGCGCTTTCAGCTAATTCCACAGAGTTTTCATGTAGCGGCATATCACGGAAAATTATTTTTACTTTACCCGGGTAGCGACTGACAATTTTTTTTAAAATCGCGTGGGCTTGTTCGCAATAGGGGCAGGCAAAATCGGAAAATTCGACAATTGTCAGTTGGGCCGTGGCTGGTCCCATATAATAATTGGTACCCGGACCGTAAATAGCGGTTTGCAAGGCGGTATCGGAACTTATCTTTTGGTTATAAGCATTTTCGGTTTTTATTCTTTGAAATTCATCATAAACGTAGAGTCCGGAGATGGTCACAAATATTAATAGTAACCCCAGAGTTATAATAATTGTCAGCCCCCACCATTTTTTGTACCAGGGGCGTAATTTTTTTTTATATTGTTCTTTGAGTTCTAAATATTTGGTTCTTTCTTCAAGATTCATGTTACCTAAGTCTAGCGGCATAATTGAATGTTTTAGGTTTTTTAATTATACTTTCATTATACCTAATTTATGAAAAATTAACACTATGAAAATAATTTCTTGGAATGTAAATGGGATTAGGGCGATCTTAAAAAAGAACTTCTTAGACTTTCTGGTCGCCGACCGGCCAGATGTCTTATGTTTACAGGAGGTAAAAATTTCTGAAAGTAGTAAAAATGACGCTCAATTGGATTTTCCAGGCTACTTGGAATACTGGAACTGTGCTAAAAGGCCAGGTTATAGCGGAACCGCGATTTTAGTTAGAGAAGACAGAGCCCAACCTCTTAAAGTTATAAATGGTTTCGGCTTTGATAAATTTGATGATGAAGGTCGCACGCAAATTGCTGAATTTGCGGATTTTTATCTGGTAAATTGCTACTTTCCTAATTCTCAGCCTGAACTGTCTCGCTTAGATTATAAAATTGAATTTAATCAGAGCTTGCAAAAACATCTAAAAAAATTAGAAGCCAAAAAACCAGTAATTATCTGCGGCGATTTTAACGTGGCTCACTTAGATATTGATTTGGCTCGGCCGAAAGAAAATATTGGTAATCCGGGATTTACTAAAGAAGAGTGCGCTTGGATGACCGATTTTTTGGCTGCTGGTTTTATTGATACTTATCGAGCCATAAATAAGGATAAGGTGCAATATACCTGGTGGAGTTATCGGGCGGGGGCCAGAAGTCGAAATGTCGGTTGGCGGATTGACTATTTTTGTGTCTCTAAAAAACTACTTAAAGCTATTAAAAATGCCGCGATACTTGATAAAATAAGCGGTTCCGATCATTGCCCAGTCGTTTTAGAGCTTTAGACTGAATATAAATAAAAAATAGCTTTTTTAATTAAAATTTCTATTTTTTTATTGACTTGTTTTTGGCTTATATTTATGTTATGGTTGCTTATGTAAAAAATAATAATTCGCACTAATATGTCTTATACCCCTATCAAAGATTTGTATAAAGATTCTCAGTCTTTATATGGTAAAGAACTGGTGGTAGCTGGCTGGGTCCGCACCGTTCGCTCATCTGGTGATATCGCTTTTTTAGAAATAAACGACGGCACTTTTTTTAAAGGCTTGCAGGTTGTTTTTGATAATAATTTAAGTAATTTTTCAGAAATCGAAAAGATTATCATTGGTTCTTCTTTAGAAATTAAGGGCGTTTTAACGGAATCGCCAGCCGCCGGACAACCCTTTGAACTCAAGGCTTCAAGTATTGTTATTTTGGGCACCTCAAATGCCGATTATCCTTTGCAGAAAAAAGGCCATAGTTTTGAATTTCTAAGAACCATCGCTCATTTGCGCGGTCGCAGTAACACTTTTTCAGCGGTTTTCCGTTTACGTTCCGCGATGAGTTTTGCTATCCATAAATTTTTTCAAGAACAGAATTTTAGCTATATTCAAACACCAATTATATCTTCTAGCGACGCTGAGGGGGCGGGTGAGGTTTTTGGCTTGACTATGCTTGATTTAAACAAGGAGATTCCTAAAAATGAAAGCGGCGAAGTTGATTACAGCCAAGATTTTTTTGGCAAAAAAACCGGCTTAACCGTTAGCGGGCAACTAGAAGCGGAAACCTTAATTAATGGTTTAAGCAGAGTGTACACTTTTGGTCCGGCCTTTCGTGCGGAAAATTCTAACACTACGCGCCACGCTTGTGAATTTTGGATGTTAGAACCGGAGATGGCTTTTGCGGAGTTAAAAGATGATATGGATTTAGCCGAGAAACTAATTAAATATTTAATTGCTTATATTTTAAAAGAACTGCCCGAGGAAATGGAATTTTTTAATAAATTTATTGATACTGGTTTGATTGAAAAATTAAACAATGTTTTAAATTCCGATTTTGTCAGATTAACTTACACGGAGGCGGTTGATTTACTGATTAAGAGTGGCGAAAAATTTAGTTATCCGGTGGCCTGGGGAATTGATTTGCAAACCGAGCACGAGCGTTATATTACCGAGAAGATTTTTGGTAAACCGGTTTTCTTAACGGATTACCCTAAAGAAATTAAAGCTTTTTATATGCGCCAAAATGAGGATGGTAAAACGGTCGCGGCCATGGATTTGCTAGTTCCGGGTATCGGTGAAATTATCGGCGGCAGTCAACGTGAAGAGCGTTATGAATTACTCGAAGCCAGAATTAAGGAGCTTGGCTTAAAAGTTGAGGATTATTGGTGGTACTTAGATTTACGTAAATATGGTTCAGTAAAACATGCCGGTTTTGGTTTGGGTTTTGAGCGTGCGGTGATGTATTTTTCGGGCATGGCTAATATAAGAGATGTGATTGCCTTTCCGCGGACCCCTAAAAACGCTGAATTTTAAAGAATAGATTAATAAAGTAGGTAATTTACACCTACTTTATTATTAGATATAAATTAAATTAAAATAAAATGACCTTAGCTCAGAAGACAATTGAATTGTGCAAGATGTTCGAAATTAAACCAAGTCGCAGTAAAGGTCAAAATTTTTTGATTAACGAAAAAATTTACGATGAAATCGTTGAGGCGGCGTCTATAAATTCGGAAGATACGGTTTTAGAAGTTGGTCCGGGACTAGGTTTTTTAACAGCTAAATTAGCTAAAGTGGCTAAACAGGTAGTGGCCGTGGAGCTTGACGATAAATTAGCTAATTTCTTGCAGATTGGACTTGATTCTCAAGATGTAACTAATGTCTCCGTGGTTAATCAGGATGTTTTAAAATTTAATCCGACTGATTTACCAAAAAATTACAAAGTGGTAGCTAATTTACCTTACAATATTACCTCAATTTTTTTAAGAACTTTTTTGAATCAAAAAAATCGACCGCAGTCTTTAGTTTTAATGTTACAGAAAGAAGTGGCGGAGCGTTTAGTTGCTCAACCAGGAGATATGAGCATGCTAGCTCTATCAGTTCAATTCTTCGGGGATGTTGAAATTATCAGGGAAGTTAAAGCGGGGAACTTTTGGCCGGAACCAAAAATTGATAGCGCGGTTATTCGTCTAATTATTCGAGAAACTAAGCGCGGCGATATTTCAGTTGACGAAGAAAAAGCTTTTTTTCGTTTAGCTAAATTTGGTTTCAGTGCTAAACGAAAAATGTTAAAAAATAATTTGGCCTCAGGCCTTAAAATATCCAATCTTCAAGCCGAAAAATTATTAGAGAGTGTCGGTCTAGATGCTAAAGTTCGAGCAGAAGATTTAAGCGTTGATAATTGGCAGAAATTATTTGCGGCCGCGCGTCCCTCTGTGTTATAATTGAAGCGTTATCAAAGACTAAAAAAAATTATGAATGGCAGCACTAACGGTCGGTCTTTTTCTTCCTTACCGCGTCCTCAAAGGACCGCGGTTGTTGTTTTAGGAATCCTTGCTTTAGTGATTTTAGGTGTTTGGTTCTGGCAGTTTAATATGCGCCTTAATAGTCCTTTCCGTCCGACAGACAGTGAAATTGCTTTGGGCGAGAAAGTCGCTCAAGATAAAATTAAAGCTGACAATGCCCTTAAAACACTGGACTCAGATGGCGATGGTTTATCTGATTATGATGAAATAAATATTTATAAAACCTCCCCTTATTTAGAGGATACTGATGGCGATGGTATTTCTGATTTTCAAGAAGTTAAAAATGGCACCGATCCTCTTTGTGCCGCTGGTACTGATTGTAGTGTGACTCAAGATTCTACAACCGCTAAAGCGTCGACTTCAACTTTGGCTACTTCAACTAGCCCGGCGGAAAATGTTGATCAAACCCTTCTGATTAAGGCTTTAAGTGGTCAGGGGGACGCTGATACTATGCGGCAAATTTTACTTCAAGGTGGTGCTAATCCGGACCAGGTTAAGCTTTTAACCGATCAAGATTTAATGGATATGTATAAAGAAGTTTTAAAGGCGCAAAATCCAGATTTAATTATTAGTACTAGCACTGAATCTTTAAATGCCACCACTTCTTCTAATGTTAATCAATAAAAAAGGGATAACATATGAAAAAAAATCTTAGGAATAAAAATATTCTGCTTGAAAAAGCCGGCTTAGCTCTTGTAGCTTTAGCACTGGCTTTTTTTGTTTCTTGGCCAACTGGTCAGGCTAAGGCGCTTGATACCCTATCGCCAATTTCGGCACCAGTGGTCGGCGCGGGAATCCCGGTAGTTGATTTGGGTCTTCAGGTTTCTAATATGACCAATCGATTGTTGGATTCTTTGAAAGCTAAACAGAGCAGTTTTTTAAATACTTGGGGCTCTAAGATATTAGGGGCTACCTTGCGCGCCACTTTAAATCGAATTGCTTATGATGCGGCTAACTATGTGGCCACTGCTGGGGAAGGTCAAAAACCGCAATATGTCGTGGAAAATTTCGGTGATTACTGGAAGAATATCGGTGACGCCGCCGCGGGTGATTTTATTGACTCCGTCGGTAAGAGCTGGCAGGTAGATTTGTGCCAACCTAACGCTGCCATTCGAGCTAATATAGGTTTGGGCTTAATTCAAGAACAAAGACCCTCGGCCCCTAATTGTACTCTTAGTCAGTTAACTAGCAATTATACTTCCGCTTACGAAAAATATGCGGCCATGAAAAGCGGTGACTATCTTAAAGCCCTGCAAATTAATTTTCAACCGGGTGGTGGTGAAATTGGCTCCGCCTTTACTTTATTTGGTCGAACCCAGGATATTGTAACTACTAAAAAATCTAACGAACAAGCCGCTAACACGATTACTCAAGGCTGGTTAGACGTCCGTGGTGTCGATGGTAAATTATTATCTTTACCAGGCAATGCTAAGGATACTCTAGCTAATGCTAAATCGATTCAGGCTCAAGGAATGTTATCTTTTACTGGCAACGCTTTAGTTGACGCGGCTAATGTCTTTCTAAATCAATTAGCTTACGAGGGCATGCAGCGTGTGATTCGTGAAATTAGCAAAGGTAAAAGCAGTTTAACTAATATTACCGATCCTAGTTTTCCCGGCAGCGCCTTCGATAGCGTTCTACAATATGGTGAAAAAGTTATCAGTGAAAAATTAGCCACAATTATTAAACCGCATTTTGATGTTAAAAGTGACTATAGTATTTTATCAGATCTTTCCGTCTGTCCGGATAAAAAAAATCCGGGTCCTAATAATTGTGTGATTGATGATAATTTTTCTCAAGCCATTTCTGAAAAAGTAACCGTTGGCGAAGCTTTAAATAAAGGCTATTTACATGGTGACTGGTTAGTTTCTAGTGATAATAAAGCAGACAGTACTTATACTTTGCGTAGTGCCACTATTTTACGAAAATTCAGAATTGTTCCGGTCGGCTGGGAGCAAGCAATTTCTTTGGCTTCCTCACGCAACTTAAAAGTGACTTTTCAGGATTTAGTTTCCTGTTTTGATGGCAATGGTACATTCTCGGCTGATTTTAATAAGAATGATCAGTCTTGGTGCCGTGGTTTAGTCGATCCCAACTGGGTTTTAAAGGCGCCGCTTAATTATTGTACTAAACAGGGAGCTGGCGGCCAAATTTCCAGCAGTTTGCTTTCCAAGGATGAAAATGGTTTGTCGACTGTTGTTATCTCTCGTAATAGCGATTACTGTGCCGATGAACAAACTTGTATTAAAGAAAAAGCTGATGGTTCCTGTGAGACCTATGGCTATTGTAATGAGGAAAAGAGGACTTGGAAGTTTAATTCTGACTCTTGTGAGCCTGTTTATAACACTTGCCAAACATTTACCAGCCCTAGTCGCAAAGAAGCGGTGTCTTACCTGCAAAATACTTTAGATTATAGCAGCTGTAATGCCAGTAATTCGGGTTGTAAGCAATATTCTTATAATGGCACCTATTCCTCTAGCACTAATAAAATTTCTTGGAGTAAGTCTTCTTCAATTTATCTAAACAGTCAAGCAACGGCTTGCGATGCCGCTGGTGAAGGTTGTAATAAATTATATCGTGGCAAGCCAGGTTGGCGGGATGTTAATTTTGTCATGAACTCTAATTTTGAACTTAATAATGTTGGCGATACATCGACTTCAACTAATTGGCATTGGCCGGTTAAAGTCGGGGTTGGTTCAATTATTGATGGCAAGTCTTTAAATCTAATCGGGGCTACCGGTACGGCTGTTTACTCTGATAGTATTTCTAGTTCAACTAATTTACTACCGACTAATTTAACGGCGGTTCCTGGCTGGTCTTATACTCTCTCAGCCGATGTTTACCTTACAACTGGTGACAAGGTAATTATGACCCTGGGTGACTCGGCGACGACCACGGAAATGACGACTAAGAATGCTTGGCAAACGATTTCTTTAGTAGCCTCAGCCGGAAGTTTAAATACTAGTAATTTAAATTTTGCGATTACCGGTGCGGGCGCGCAGGTTAACTTCTCGGTTAGAAACATTAAGCTCGCTCCTAACAATTTCTTGTCACCTTACGCTGTTTATGGTCTATTCCCAGTTTATGAAAAATTATTACCGGCTTATTTAGAAAGCGCTTGCTATGTTTCTAGTGGCGATTATCATTTGAAGCCTGATGCACCTTCGATTTGTAATAATTATGCTAGGAAGTGTAATCGTGAAGAAGTTGGTTGCGAACTCTTTACTTCCACGGCTGATAATTTTTCAGTGGCCGCTAAAGCTAATTCAGCTGATTACTGTGACGCTAAGTGTGTTGGTTATGATACCTACCTCGCTAAAGCTTCTTATTTCTATGGCACTTCCGCTGATAATTTAATTCCAGCGAGTGCTATTACTTGTAGCGCGGAAAGCGCTGGTTGTGCCAGCTTTACTAACTTGGACGCTGCTAGTTCCGGTGGTGAAAATTTAGAATACTACTCTAAGGTCAGACAATGTATTAAGCCGGATACGGCTTCTTGTGGCGACTTTTATTCTTGGGATAATTCCCAACTTAAAGCGATGTCACTTAAAAAAGATGCTAGCGGTAATCCGATAGTCGTTGATGCGGTAAGCGATGCTTTGTGTAGTCAGAGTGTTTATACTTTGCTTCCTAGCGACCCCGCTTATAATCCTGATTGTCGTGAATTTTATAATAAAAATGGGCAAATTACTTATCATCTTTTCTCGAATACAATTTCTTGTTCCGACAATTGCCATGCCTATCGTTTGAATGATAAAAATATTGATGCGAGTCTAACAGCGGCTACTTGTACTGGCGTCGACAAGAGCTGGGACGCAACTCAAGCCGCTTGTTATGTTTGTAAAAGCGGCGGTCTTTGGAGTGCCAAACAAAACGCTTGTGTTTATCAAGTAGTACCAAATGAGGGCACTTCTTGCTCTTCAGAAGAAGTGGGTTGTCGTGAATACAATGGTAATAATGGCGCTAACATGAGACTGGTCGCTGGTTATGATTTTGAAAGTAGTCTTGAAGGCTTCACTGGTATTTCTGGAGCGACTTTAGCTCAGAGTTTAGAATCGACTTCTAAAAATGGTCATTCTTTAGCTTATACTGGTAGCGGTGCCACCGCGGCTATGGAAGTTGGCGCTCAAGGCTTTGCCAAGAAGGGGTCGGCTTACGTGATTAAGTTTATGGCCAAGGCGGCCGTGGCTGTTAACACTAAAATTTATTTCACAAATTCTGACGGCGCTGTTTCTGTCTTTGGAGTCACGGCGGCTAATCCTCAAGGCAATCTAGTTATCAAAGCCGATAATGTGTGGAATCTTTATGAAATTAATTTACTTAATTTAGATCATGATGTTAAAGCGGAACAATTAGTAATTCAAGCCGATAATAATCTATTTTTAGATCACGTCGTTTTAAGTGAAATCAGCGATCGTTATTATCTAATTAAAGGTAGTAGCGTGATTCCTGATGTTTGTTCTTATGATATGGCTGGTACTTATCAAGGACCAAATTATAATCTGGGTTGTGCACAATACACTGACCGTTCCGGCATTGTTAATAATTTGCATCGTTTTAGTGAGCTGTGTCAGGATTCAGCCGTTGGTTGTGAGCAGATGATTCAGACTAATAATTCTTCCGATTATTATGGTTATACTTTAAATTTAAATAACGCTGATCAGACAGTAGCTTGTATTTCTGGCACCCCGGGATGTATTACCGTTAAAGGGCATCAGGCTATTTATGCGGTCTTTGATCCAAGCAAACAATGTAACGTGTCGGAGGCCGGCTGTACCCGCTTTGGCTATTCACAGACTTCGGGTGCTATGACTAATTGGGCGGATATTTATAAGAAAAATTTACCGGATACTTATAAATCAGAAACCGCTTCGCCGCTTTGTAAATCAACGGAAGTCGGTTGTGATACTTGGTCAGATACTAATGGTTTAAAAAATTATTTTAAAGATCCAGGACTTAATACTTGTGTTTTAAAGAATAATATTTGGTATAAAACGCCGGTCAAACGTTGTGACGCAAACCGCGATGGCAAGATTACGGGCACCGAAAAAGACGCTGCTATGTGTTTGACTGATACCGAGTGTGGCCTAGGTAAGTGCATCATGGATACCAATGACTATGTTTGTCCGATCAATTATCTCAAAACTTTTGGTTTTGGTGGTGGTGGCGGTAGAGTGGCGACTCCTGAGGGTATGACTGGTTTGTGCGGTGCTGAATCTTCAAGTTGCAGCGAATATATTGACCCAAACAGCAAATTCGTCAGTAATTTGATTTACAATCCGGCCGCTGAGGACATTAATCAGGATGGCGAAGCTGACAAGTGGGCCACTACTTCGGTGCCAATGGCTGGTTATTATTTCCAGAGAATTAATGTTAGGCCGAATAAACTTTATATCTTACAGGTTGATGGTCCAGCTGTTCAACCAGTTATTTTGGATAATTTTTCACCGATTATCGCTTTACCGGGTATCGGTACTGTCCGCACTTTAGGGGCCACCTCTACTAATTTATTAAACGCTCCGGTTTCAGCGATTGCAATTTCGGCTAGCAGTTCCGTGATGTTCTATACCGGTGCTAATACTTATTTAAATGTTTCTCGCTACGGCACAACTACTAGCACCACCGTTGATAAGACGAGTGTCTACCTTCGAGAGGCTATTATTAATTATCAATTAAGCTCTAACTTAGATACCCAAACTTGTAATGGCGTGGTTAATACTGATAATGGTTGCGTCTTGTTTAACTCTAGAACTCAAATGGGTGCTAGTGGCTTAAATAAATTAACTTTTGCCGCCACCCCCGAGGGCAGCGCGCCTTTAGCTTGCGATGGTAATACTAATTGTATCGCTAATTCCGTGATTAAAGTTACTCCTGATAGAATTTGTTCGCGCTGGTTGTCTTGCCGGACTTACATTGAAGATCCAATTACCAAAGAGCGAACCTGTTATGGATTAGGGGAGTGTGATTTATTAAATAATAAGAATGAATGCGCCAATTTTTTACCATTAGATGGCGTCGTTCGCAATATTCAAAATAATCAAAATAAAAATGCGACCGGCTATGCTATTCTTAACGACTATTATTTAGGGGCAATGAAAGAGGTTGGTCAAAATACCACGGCTCACTTTGATTTCGAAAATAATTTAGTGGGTTTATCTTGTCGTCGTGATGTCGACGCTAATGGCGCTGGCGTTGGTCAGTCTTGTAGTTTTGATAAAAATATCACTGATAGTTTGGTCTTGGAACCAAATGGCTCTCCAGCCGGAATTGATTATCCGGCTCACGGCAAGGGTTATCTTAAAGTTCTAAATTATTATCAGATATCGCCGCAAGCCGAAGGCTCAAGCTTCTCGTTGTATACTAATCAAGACTATTATATTAATTATTTAGTCAATACTAAGGGGTCGAGTGCTAAGGCTAAACTACTGGTTACTAATGAGGCTGCTACCACTACCTATGCTCGTTTCATTGATACTGCCCCAAATGGCTGGGAACGAAAAGTCCAGCGCCTGAGAATTATCGATACTAACGTTAAGCAGGTTAAGGTTAAAATTTATTTAACCTCCGATACCACCAACATTAATACTGGTTATGTTTATTATGACGATATAAATATTGAACCAGTGCTACAGACTGGGCCGACTAATTTCGTTTCTAAAGATTGCCGACTATATCCGGGTGATGATAGTCTGACTTGTTTGTCAGCGAACAATAATGTTATTAAAGATGGTTTGTTTGGCTATTGTTTACAATATGACCCGCTTAACCCCAAAGTTTGTTTAATGTGGTATCCGATTGATCAGATTGCTCCAATTACTAGGCTTAATCGTTCAGATTCTGGTTACACTGGTAAATTCCCTCTATATTATTGTTCTGAGGCAAATGGAAATTTCCAATTGCTTAAAAAAATTAAAGTGTTTGAGGTGGCTCATGATTTTGGTGGTGCTTGGAACGAAATGTATCAATCAGATTCAAATATTCAAAATATCTGCATTGGCCTTTTGGGCCATAGATGCGAGGGGACTAATATTTGTTATTCAGCAACCCAGACTCAAGCTAACACTGGCGTCGCCTCTCAGGGTGATTATGGTAGCAATGTTTATCCTAGTTGTGGTAGCAGTGATTACAAAATCATGATCAACATCACGGCCACCCCCTATAAGTATTATATGAGAATTTATTGCGTCCCTAATTCAGATTTAATTTGGGGAACCACCGGTGAAGATACTTCGGTTAATAAGAGTCTTTATGATAGCCAGTCGGGTTGTGGTTTTCAAGATTCTTGGGTACCTTATAACGGCAGTTTTTTAACAGGAACAGTTAATTCTTCAGATAACGGTGGCGCCCCTAGTGTTAAACAGAAAACCTTTGAAAACGTTAATGACTTAGGCTTTACTTATGATTCTAAGGCTAATTTTTCAGCCTATAATTTAAAGCTCTTGGTGACCGCCGATCCAGCTTCTTTTTATCACTTTACCTGTAATCGTTTTACTGGTTTAGTTGATGCTGATGGTAATAATCAGGCTTGGTCGGGACGAACTAGTCGTGGTTCGGTGTTTGCGACTTCTACTCCAGATTTCTTCTACAATACTGCTTTAGCTTATAGCTACATGCCTAGTTCAGCGACCTCAACCGCTAATAGCTGTACGGGGACAATCAGATGTAGTGGCAGCACGTTAACTCAGAGTCTTTGTACAACTTTAGGCTGTTTTTGGGATCCAAACACTTCTCTTTGCCAAGGAGCTGTCCTAGTTTCTTGCAATGGTCTAAGTAACGCCATCGACTGTTATGACGCCGGCTGTACTTGGGGACCAGATACAGCTTCAACCACCCCTAATCCTCACGCCATTTATTTATACGGTCGCAATCGTGAAGATATTCCGTTTGGTTCCGCCGTTTTGCCAAGTAATTACGACCTCTTAACTAGTGACCAAATTAGTTTAAGAAACCAATATTCTAAAAAAACCAGCGAGACTTTATTTGCTGGTCGGCCCTATGGCTGCGTGGGGGCTTCTTGTAAGTATATCGGCCAATGCAGTCTTGATCCTAATGTTTATTGTGTCTATGATGCAGTTAATCAAGAGGTTAATAAGTCGGGCTGTTCAGCTGGTGGTAATGGTTCTTGTATTCATTTATGGGATTCGATTGTGCCGGTTTTTGCTACCGACAGCGCTCAGATTCTAAATAAGATATTCATTAAGAAATATTCAGATTATAAATATTTAGGTAGCGGCTATACACCAGTTAGCGTGGTTGATTCTTTTGTGACACCACCGCAATGTCCTGGTAATATTCGGCCTATTTTACCGGAAACTTCTTATTGTGAAGTTTACCCTAGTATCTCTAATATCACGATGAAGCTTGGAACGGTTCCGGTGGCTATTTTACCGGCTACCGGCGGCTTCAAAGTAACTGATGGCAATATGTATCAGTTGGAATTTAACTCCAGCGTTGATTTGGAACAGCAGCCGCTAAAAGAAATTGTGATTAAGTGGGGTGATGGTAATATTCAAATTATAACCAATCAAGATAATAAACCAGTTGGCGGCCTACCTCATAAGTTCTATCATTATTACGCCGCCGGCCCTTCTTATCAGATTGAAGTCAAAGTAATTGATAATTGGGACGCTTGGACCTGTTGTAAAATTGGTGATGTCTGTGATCCGGCAGCCTGCTCGATCTAATAAAAAATAATTATAAAAAATCCATAGTTAACTATGGATTTTTTATTGGTTTTAAGTTTTGCCAACATCTTTTTTTTATAGTAAAATTATAGGGTAAAAGCTGTTAAAATAATTTGCGGATTATGTTATAATGGTAATGAATTATTTTAAAGTTTTTATGGATATTGACGAACAATTGCTTAATCAGAATACAAAGGAAAAGGAAGCGGAAAAGGCGGGCGATTTTCGGGCCAAACAACGAGAAGCGGTCCCGGAAAATACTCGTCAAGAAGCGGATAATATTCGGGAAGCGGTTCGTCAGAATAAAGCTTCTAGCGCTAAAGAATTATTAGAAAAAGCGCTGACTAAAAATTCCTTAAATCCATTTTTAGAAACGACTGATGGATTGTTGAAGGCTGCTTGGGAAAATTTAATTCCCAGCTGGGGCTTAACCCTTTTTTGGATAGATATTCATGCTTTTTTAAATAAAGCTTTGGGTCCCTGGGCTTTTAGAGAATTGGGTGAAGAATGGATTCCGGCCAGTATTAAAAAGATTGATGAAGAAAAAAGCAAGGAAGCGGCGGCCATGCTTAGAATCGTTGAAGGTGCCGGCTGCGGCTGTTTGAATCTCGGTTGTTTATTTATAATTATTGCCGCCTTGTCTTTAGTGGCAATGATTGTCTCGGCAATTTCTGATCCGCTGATTCCTATTAAAGCAATTTTTGGTACCCTGTGGCATTATCTTACCGGCGGTAAGTAAAAAATAATTCTTTATTTTGTTCAATGAAAAAAATAAATTTAAAAAAAATTTTCAGCGGTCGTAATGCGGCAATTTCTCTGCTCATTTTAGCGGTCGTTTTTTTATTTGGCAAAATAGTCTTAGCGGATGGTTTTGGCACTTGGGCAGGAAATGTTGTCGGGGGTATAATTGCCGTTTTTATTACCGCTATTGCTAGCATCCTAATGCTTTTAGTTAGGGTTCTAATGGATGTGGCCGCTTATAGTGATTTTATTCATGCCGGAGCGATTGTTAAAGGTTGGGTTATTGTGCGCGATGTCTGCAATATGTTCTTTGTAGTGATTTTGTTAATCATCGCCTTTGCAACTATTTTAGGTCAGGAAGAATATGGCGCTAAAAAAATGTTGCCTAAATTAATTATGGCGGCGGTGCTGATTAATTTTTCAAAAATGTTCTGTGGGCTCATGATTGATATCGCTAGTGTTGTCATGTTAACTTTTGTTAATGCTTTTAGTTCTATTGGTTCCGGCAATATGCTGGACTTACTCGGGATTTCAAAAATAACTTCAATTAATCCTAACTCGGGGGCAATTACTTTTGCCACTATTGTTAGTGCTTATATCTTTGGTTTGATTTACGTTTTAGTCGCCACTGTAGTAGTCGCTTCAATGCTCGGCATGTTAGTTATGCGCGTGGTGATGATTTGGATTTTAGTCGTTTTGTCACCGCTAGCTTTTTTCTTGCAAGCGGTTCCTGGTAAAGGGGCACAATATGCTAGCCAGTGGTGGAGCAAATGGTCTAGCAATTTAATTGTGGGACCAGTTTTAGCTTTTTTTATCTGGTTAGCTTTTGCTGCTTTACAGGGTGGTAGCCCGATTATTACTAGTGCTGACCCAGAAGCCGAGCAACTAACTAATAAATATGCTGCCACGTCCACTACTAATGGAATTGGTTCAGAGGCGGGAACCGTTTCGGAAATGGCTAAGTTTGTGATTGCCATCGGAATGCTTTTAGGCGGCATGAAAATCGCCCAAGAAGTCGGTGGTGAAACTGGCGCTGCTTTAGGTAAGGGCATGGGTTATATCAGCAAAGGAAAGTCAATGGCAATTGGCGGAGTAAGCGCTCTGGGCGGATATGCGGTTGGTGCCGTTACTGGCTCGGCTAAATGGGCCGGTAAAAAAGCGGCTGCCGGAGCTGGGGATTTAGCTCTTACGGCGATTGGCAATATGGGCAGTAAAGATCCAATAACTGGTAAGAGAAGTAGCGCGGTTGGTAACATAGCTTTGCAGTGGCGTGATGACATGAAAGGGTCCAGACAGAAAGCTAAAAATGATAGTCGTGAAAAATTCTTAAAGAAAATTGGTTTTGGGGAGAAAACTTCCGAGAAAGCTAAAGATGTTCTTAATAACCTAAGCACTCAAGGATTTTTACGTAGTGCTAAAAATATTGCTACTGGTTCTGGATTAGGTGGATTTGGCGGTGGAGCTTTGGCCGGTACTTTGGCCGCTGGTCCAGTAGGCGCTGTTATTGGTGGAGTTATGGGAGCAATCAGTGGCGGGGTTATCGGAAATTTTGCTGGGGCTCAATCTAAAAATAAATACAATAAAGCTAAAATAGATAAGACTAATTATGAAAATAATCTTGGTCCTGAAGGCAAGAATGAGGATGCTGTTATTGCGGAGGGCTTTAAAGCTAGAAAAAAAATAAACAATAAGGCTAAAATGACCACAGCTGAAGAGCAGGCCGTAATGAGAATTAGAAGCTATAATAAAAATTCTCAAGTGGTAGCTAATCGAGAAAAAAATCCCATTTTCAAAACAACAATCTCTGCTATGGATAGTATGACTAAGAAGAAGAAAAGCGCGCAAGATTGGGTTAGCATGGCTTCTAAAAATCCTTTATCTTTGAAAGGAGCTGGTAAGGGCGGTATCTATGCTGATGCCGTGGGAATGACGGAAGTTTGGAATAAGCGACTTGATGAATTAAACGGTGGTAGCCCAGAAGCACTTTTGGCTTCAGTCAACTTGAGCAGTCAAATTAGTAATCAGGGTGCTGGCAGTCTAAAACCAGGCATTTTAGAGGAATTAGCTAAATTGATTGCGGCTTACGAAAAGAAGGGTGGCACCAGTATTCCTGGAGGGGTTGGTGAATTGAAATCAGCCTTATCAAGCTTAGGAAATCCAAATTATAATCCAGCAACTTATACCGGCCAAGTATTTTCTGCTTATAAAAAACTTGGTCCTAATGTGGCCGAAGTTAGAACTGGTCAAGGACCCTTGGCTTACAATACTTTCGCCGCCAACTCTTTCAAGAATCCGATTGACCGTAATTCCCGAAAAGATATTATTGGCGCTAGTTTTGGTCAGATTAATGCTGAGGCTGAAAGAATGGGAATGGGCTCTGTTTTAGATGAAGCCGAGGGGGCTCATCAAATAATCGGCGGCCCTAAATTAAATCAAATTTCTCAGGTTGTTTCTAAAATGCTGGATAACGAAATTAGCCGCCTAAACACAACAGTCTCTAATCCTGGTGTTAGTGCGTCGGAAAGAGCAGTTGCGGCTGAAAAAATTAGGCAGGCCACTGTTTCTAAAGAACGTTTAAGTAGTGGCAGTTTGTCCGGTTTGTCTTTGGATAATTCGGATGTGGTTTATCAAGGAACTGATTCAGAGCAGAGAGCCGCTAGATATAACGCCACTCAACATGAAATTATACATAGCGCTGGCGCTAAGAATGAGGATTTGGTTCAAGAGAGTGCCGATGCTTTAGGTGATGCCCGTCTTATCGGTAGAATACCTAATTCTAATGGACAAAGTTATGATCAGGAGGTTGGTAAGATGATTGCTGGTATGGAGAGTGTTAAGGCTGACCCCGCGGTAATCCGACAAGTAGTTGCTAGTCAAATTGACTCTTGGAAACCGTCAAATGCTCAAAGAGTCTTAGAAACCGAAAGCGGTGAAAGAGATAGTGTTAAGGACGTGGTCTTTGATACCAGAGAAATTGTCGACGCCATTAATAAATCAGCTCTTTCTACTAATAAGAATATCAGAGAACTCAAGCCTAAAGAGTCAATTGATCCGACCAAAGTCATCTTCGCCGAAGTTACTAATAACTTTATTAGAAAACAGAACAAGGAAATGGTTAAGCCTTTGGAGGCCATGGCCGCTACAGCTAAAGATAGAAAGAAGAACGAAGTAAATACGGCCGAAATAGATGTTAATAAAATTATATGATTAGAGATAGCTACTTTGAAGAATGTTTAGAAAAATTTCATGAACTACCGGAGCCGATTCAAGAATTAATTGGCGGTGAGGCAGCTTGTCTTAAGATAAAAAAACTTGAAGATGCTTATGATACTTCTTTAAGTTTTGCTACTATCTTGGTGGCGGTTGGTGAACTTACTATTGATGACTTAGCTGAATATCTAAATCTAAAATTTGGTCTCGATAAAACTAAAGGTGAAGAAATTGCTGGCCGTTTGGAGGACGAAATCTTTGAACCAGTGCTAGACTTTATTGTTGATAATACTGAACTGGATGATAAAATTGAAGTTGGAGAGGACACCCAAGATAAAAAATCATTGGGTTTAATTACTGGACTTTCGGCAGCTGATAAAAAAGATTTAATCATTAAAACCTTTAGCGGCGAAATTGTGCCGGCACTTTATGCCAAGCCAGATAAACTTCAAGACTTTAATATTGCTATTTTTCAAGCTTTTAATGCCGAAGAAGGTTTAGAAGATAAGGTGGAGACTTTGTTTTATAACAACCAAGAAAAACTTAGCGAACATCATATTATTTTAGATGGACATCCAGCCTCACCATCAATTGCTAATTGGTTAAAGGACTTTATTAAAAAGTATGGTAGCGGCTTGTTCAATGAAGTTGTTTTGGCTGAATATTTAAGCCAGTCGCCTAATATTAAGTTGATTAAACCAGAGGAAAGAGAATTAGTGCGCAAAGTTTTAAAGCTATATCATAATTTGGTTTTTTTTCCGGAGAGCATGGCTAACGTGCCTTTAGAAAAATGGGAAATTTTTCCCGTTGACCGAACTAAACTAAATTCAATAAACGATGTCTTAAGTGATGACGTGCCACCAGTTAAACCAGTAGTTACTGAAGAAAAAGCTATTTCCGAACCAACCCCAGTTATTAGAAAAGCTCCAGAAATAAGTGAGCGCCAAAAAATAATCTTTGATTTACAAAAAAATTTAACAAAATATCCCGCCTCTAGCTTAGAGTATAAAGCCATTTATCAAGAAATTAATCGGCTTAGTCGAAAATAAATTACCATGTTTGATTATTTGCAAAAATTTAATACTCTGCCGCAAAATCTCCGCACGAGCGTGTCTTCACCGGCCGCGATGGCGGTTATTTCGGAACTAGAAAATAAGTATAAGATAGATCTAGCTTCTACGGTCATGAAAGTAATGGTTAAAATTATCCCTTTAGCTGATTTGTCAATTTATTTTGTGTCAGATTTTTCTTTGGATCAAGAACTGGCCAAGAAGCTAACGGCGGATTTAAAAGAGCGTTTATTTTTTCCCGTGGCTAATTATTTGGGTTATAATGCCTCTTATTCTTCGGTTTTACCTAAGACGGTTATTGCCACTGCCCCTAATCCGATATTTCTAGCTGCTGATAAAGTAATTAAGGAGTCGGGCATTAACTTTGCTAGCGCTGATTTAAGCTTCCGTTTTAAAAATATTTTAAATACTTATTTAAAAGGCGTTAGAAGTCGGGTGGACGCACGCTTGACCCTTAATAAAGAGATTATTTCTGGTGGCCTAGGCTTGGATCATAAAACTATTGATAAGATTTTTAAAATTTGCGATGAGATTCGCGCCAGTCAAACGTTGCCTAGCGGCGTTACCCTATCTTTGCCAGCTGCTGAAACGGTCGCTAAGCCAGGTTTAGAAAAAATTAGAGAGTTGTACGAAAAACCAGGGGGCGCACGCGATATTCCCTATGATTTAAAAGCTGCTATTATTAAAGGTGAAGTTAAAAAACCAGTAGTGCCATTTAATTTGCCGATTCCGACTGAATCCCAGGAAAAGTTATTAGCCAAACCAGTTGAAGGCCATCCTTTACCAGTAGTCGCGCCTCAGATTAATTTGGTAAAGAAAGCGGAGCCAAAAATTATTTTACCGGTACCACCAGTTATTCCGGCTACTTCTAAGATTCCAGTGCCACCCGTAGCCGCCGTAGCCGCTTCAGTTGAAGTACTTAAACCTTTAGCAGACAGTCGCTTAGATCAGTTTAAAATTGTTAAACCGCCAGAGAGAAAGGCAACTATTTTTAATAAAATGTTTAGCGCCAAAGATGCGGCGCCGGTCATTACTCCCGAAATTAAGAAAGTAGTTACACCCGCTGTTGGCATGGCATCTTTACGCGCCGAAGCGGCCATTTCCCAAACTAAACCAGTTCTTAAAAAAGAAACCAATTCACCTTTGAATTCCGATTCGAAAAATACCCCCAAAGTCATGGGCCCCTTGGAGGAACTGCGATATTTAGATGTCGTGAATTTTCGAAGATTTGGTTCTTCGCCGACAGAAGTTACGGCTAAGATTGAATCTAAGATAAAACTACTCGAAAAAGATGGATATGATAAGATGATAAGTGGGGTCTCTGCTTGGCGAGAAAGTCCAGTTGTTTCCTTATATCTGAAAATGGGCCAGGAAGCTTTAATCAAAGGTTTGACTTTTAAGCAATACGCCGCTGAGGGGCAAGCTTCTGGAGTAAATAATAATTTTTTGCTTTGGGAGGAAGTCGAAGCGATTATGGCCTTAAATAGCCGTTTGATGTTCTAATATATGCAACAATTTACCGTCCCACAATTTATCGACGTTGAGGATAAGATTATCGGCCCAATTACCGCTCGGCAGTTTATTATTTTTATAATTGCTGCCATCATTATTGGCATCTCTTATCGTTTGTTTGATTCGGCTCTTTTTTCAACAGTCGGCATCACCACCTTTCTGCTAGCAGTAGTCTTAGGTTTTGTAAAAGTTAACGGCCGCCCTTTTCATTTTTTTCTACTTAATTTGATTCAAACGTGGCGCCGTCCTAACATCAGAGTCTGGAATAATCGTTTAGCTAAAGTAGTTGATACCGAAAAGATTCCGACTTTAAAATTTGATTCCACTAAATCGGCTAAAGAATATTATGAAAAATCACGCTTAGCGGAATTATCTTTGGTGGTGGACACTGAAGGGGAATATCGAGGTGCTGACGACGAAAATAACTTGGAAATAATTAACTAGGGCTCGCGTTTATGCCAGAAAACAAACTAGCCAAAAATAAAATATCAACCTCAACTCAAGAATACTTAGATATTGCCGAGATTAAGGATAACACGGTCATTATGAAAGACGGGACTTTGCGTTGTGTCTTGCTAGTTTCTAGTATTAACTTTGCTTTAAAAAGTGAAGATGAACAGAATGCCGTTATTGATTCCTATGTTAGATTTTTAAATAATTTAAGTTTTACTTTACAGATTGTTGTTCAGTCTAGAGAGCTCGATATTAATAACTACTTGGAATATCTAGAAGGCAAAGAAAAGGAACAGACTAATAAACTGCTTAAATCGCAGACAGGGGAGTATATTGAGTATATTAAAGAGCTGACTTCTTTGGGCAAAATCATGAATAAGCGCTTTTATGTCGTTGTGCCTTATGATCCGGCCACAGATAAGCATAAAAGTTTCTTTAGTTCCTTTAAGGATGCCATTCGCCCGGCTTCAACCATTATTTTAAAAGAGAAAATTTTTGCCAGATATCAAGAGATGTTAGATCGTCGCGTGGAAAGTGTCGTTTCGGGGCTAGAATCAATGGGTGTGGCGGTTGAAAGATTAGATACTCAGGGTTTAATCGAACTTTATTATAAGACTTATAATCCGGAAACAGCTAAAAATCAAAACCTAGCTGATGTAAAAAAATTACGTGTTGATTTATGATAGATTTTAATAAAGAGGAAGAAAAAAGAAAAATCGGCTTCAATACTAAGCTTAGTGATTTAGGCCGTAATCCTGGCGAAGAGGCAGTGCCTAGCATTGAATCTGATCCTCTTGAAGCCAAGAATATCATCGAGGAGGAAAAAGCTTTTCGTCGCGGCGTCTTATCAGTTCGAGATCTTATTTCCCCGGCTAGTTTAAAGGCGGAAGCCAAACACTTACTTTTAGGCAACAAATATGTAAGGACTATTTTTGTTATCAGTTATCCGCGCTACATCAGTGTCGGCTGGTTTGCTCCGATTATTAATTTGAATCTCACCTTTGATATCGCGATGTTTTTCTATCCGGTAAAAAGCGCGATCATTCTTAAACAATTACAAAATAAAGTGGGTTCTATTAGCGCTCAAATTATTGCTGACGCTGAAAAAGGGGCGGCGCGTGATCCGCTTCGAGAAACCGCTTTACATGATATCGAATATTTGCGAGACGCTTTAACTCAGGGTACTGAAAGATTTTTTCAATTCTCACTCTATGTGACTTTATACGCTGAAAACGCTGAAGACTTAGACCGGATGAGTGATCAAGTGGAAGATATCTTGGGGTCGCGTTTAGTTTATTCGCGCCGCGTCTATTTTCAATCAGAGCAGGGTTTTAATTCGACCTTACCGACTGGTAATGATGAATTATATATTACTTTTAACATGAACTCCTCGCCCGTCGCCTCTTCTTTTCCGTTTATTTCTAGCGAATTAACATCTGATCGCGGTATTTTATATGGTATTAATCGCCATAATAACAGTTTAATTCTCTTTGATCGTTTTTCTTTGCAAAATGCCAATTCGGTAGTATTTGCCACTTCCGGTGCTGGTAAAAGTTATGCTATTAAATTAGAAGTTTTGCGTTCTTTAATGCTCGGAACTGATGTTATTGCGATTGATCCAGAACACGAATATAAACATTTATCCGAAGCAGTTGGTGGAACTTATATTAATATTTCTCTGTCTTCTGAAAACAAGATTAATCCTTTTGATTTGCCACGTTCTATTGGTGGCGAAGCTAAACCCAAAGATATTATTAGAAGCGCCGTTATTACCTTAAAAGGTTTGATGCGGCTCATGTTGGGTAATTTAAATTACGATGAAGATTCGATTATTGATCGGGCGCTTCTTGAAACCTATGCCAAGAAAGATATTACACCCGACTCGGATCTTTCCAATATTGACCCACCCGTGATGACTGATTTCGAGCAAGTCTTAGAAGGCATGGAAGGCGGTTCTGATTTAGCTTTGCGTCTTAAGAAATATACCGAAGGGACTTTTTCTGGCTTGCTTAATAACCCCACTAATGTGGAAATGAATAATCAATTAGTAGTTTTCTCGGTGAGAGACTTGGAAGATGAACTCCGGCCAATTGCTATTTATACCATTATTAATTATATTTGGAATATCGTCCGCTCGGAGACTAAGAAAAGAATTTTAGTAATTGATGAGGCTTGGTGGATGATGCAACACGAAGATTCGGCTAAGTTTATTTTTGCCTTAGCAAAACGTTGTCGTAAATATTATTTAGGCTTAACAACAATCACTCAAGATGTAAATGACTTTTTATCATCACCTTACGGGCAAGCCATTGTGAACAACTCTTCACTGCAGGTTCTACTTAAACAATCTCCAGCGGCTATTGATTTGGTTCAAAAGACTTTCTTACTGACCGAAGGTGAAAAATATTTATTGTTAGAGTGTGGTTTAGGCGAAGGCATTTTCTTTGCCGGTAATAAACACGTGGCCATGAAAGTGGTGGCCTCATATTCAGAAGATCAACTAATTACTTCTGACCCTCGTCAGTTGCTTGAAATCGCTGAGGCTAAAAAACAATTTGACGAAGCAGCAGAAAGTGAAGCGGCTAATACGAGTGCTAATAACGCTAAATAAATTTTAAATATATGATGGAAAATCGAAAAAAAATTGGGATCCTGATTATCATTGCGGCGATTCTTATTTTGGCGATAATTATAATTATCTTTTTGCAAAAAACTAAATCCCCGGTCACTTCAATGACGGCCACCACGACTACACTTGGCGGCAACTTAGGGACTTCGGATAATTTGCCATTAGCGCCCACCTCGACTCCGGGTGATGTCCCTCGTAATTATCAGTCTTATGATATTTCTAAAGAGGCTCCTCATAAATTAAATGCTAATGATGCCGCTAAACTTTCATCTTTATTTGCGGAACGCTTAGGTTCGTTTTCCAATCAGTCTGACTATGGCAATGTTACGGATTTAAAAATATTTATGACTGCCACCATGAAGTCTTGGGCGGATAAATACGTAGCTGATTTGAGAGCTCAAAAATATAGTGGGTCTTATTATGGAATTACCACCAGAGCACTCACGACTAAAGTTTTAAGTTATGATGATAAAACGGGCAAGGCTAGAATTGAAGTTTCAGCTGAAAGACGTGAAAGCCAAGCTGATATTTTAGGTGTCGCTTACATACAAAAAATGACCTTAGATTTAGTGAAGGTTAATAATGAATGGTTAGTCGATGGGGCCTTTTGGGAAAAGAAATAGTTAAACATAGGGCCGCCCCTTAGCCCTTAATTTTTTATGGCTAATTTAAAAACAGTTTACGTTTGTACTAATTGTGACGCCCAATTTCCTAAGTGGAGTGGGCGTTGTTTAGAGTGCGGTTCTTGGGGGACGCTCGGCGAAGAGCTAATTGATAAAAAGGAAGACGATAAGCAAAATACTTTAAAAAAAATAAACGGGGCCGATTTAATTGATTTAAAAAAAGTTGATGCTCTGACCCTTAAAAGATTAGTTACCGGTATTAGTGAAGTTGATCGGGTTTTAGGTGGCGGCTTAGTGCCGGGGTCTCTGACTCTTTTAAGCGGTGAACCAGGAATTGGCAAATCAACTCTGGTGGCTCAAATTGCCGACGCCTTAGCTAAAGACCGTTTAGTAATCTATGTTAGTGGCGAAGAGTCAGCGGCTCAAGTCAAAGGGCGTTTGGAGCGTCTTAACTGCTCTTTAGATAACTTAAGGTTTATCGGCGAAACTAACGTTGAGAAAATAATTTCCTCAGTTCTAAAAGCTGAACCAGATTTAATTATTGTCGACTCCATTCAGACCGTTTATTCTTCACTTATTCCTTCAGAAGCGGGTGGTATTAACCAGATTCGGGCGGCGGCAGTGAAATTTTTGGAACTAGCCAAAGAGCATGATATTTCGGTAATTTTAATCGGACACATTACTAAAGATGGTCAGATTGCCGGACCTAAGGCTCTGGAGCATATCGTTGATACGGTTTTATATTTAGAAGCTGAAACTAATAATAATTATTGTTTACTGCGGGCCAGTAAAAATCGTTTTGGCTCGGTAAATGAACTGGGAATTTTGGAGATGACAGGCCTGGGTTTTAAACAAGTCCAAAATCCTAGTCTAGTCTTTATTGATTCAGCCCATGTTGATTTAGCTGGCTCAGTGATTGGCTGCGTGGTTGAAGGTACGCGTCCGTTTCTGGTCGATATTCAGTCTTTAGTCTCGAAAACGGTCTTTGGTTACCCGCAGCGCAAAACTAGCGGCTTTGACCTCAATCGTTTGCAGGTGCTCTCAGCCGTTTTAACTAAACGCAGCTCGGTTAATTTAACCAGCCAAGATATTATTTTAAATGTGGTCGGTGGCTTGCGGCTTAACGATCCCGCTTTGGATTTGGCCGTTTGTGCGGCGATTATGTCTTCCTATTTTAATAAAAACTTTGATCGTCATACCATTGTTTTGGGCGAAGTTGGTCTGGGAGGGGAAATAAGAGCCGTTTCTAAAATCGAACAGCGCTTAGCCGAAGCCGAAAAATTAGGTTTTACTCAAGCAATTATTCCGGAAATTGAAGTTAAGGCTAAAAAGATAAAAATTGTGAAATTAAAAAACATCGCTGATTTGGCAGAATTTATTAAATAAATCTCAGAATATAAAAAAGACTGTTTTTGCAAACAGCCTTTTTTTGAGGTTTAGGCTCGTCTTTTGGCGAGTTTTTTTTCGGTATCTTTTTGGGCCTTAATTTGTGCAGTTGCAATCAGATTGTATCGTTTCTCAACATAATCTAAATAAGACTGATCCTCTGGCTTTAAGGGGCTAATTTTTGAAAACATCACCTTTTCACGACCGTCAGGCGCAATGCCGACGCGGAAGGTCTTTTTATTAATCTCGAAAATATTAAAATTAACTTTGACGACCAAATCGTCGACTTTTACTTCCATGGTCCGAAGAGTTGGACAACTGACTTCTTCCAATTTTGTTTTACACATAGTATTCATTTTTAAAGGTTCATATTTTGATACTATCACCAGGTCTTAAATATTGCAAATCTTGTGGAGTTTTCGCTTGTGTGCTAATTTTTTAAGTATATGAACGCTCAGGAATTTAATTATCTTAAATCAGAAGCAGGACAGGCGGCTTACCAGCGGTATCGTTTTTATGATCTTAAAAAACTGGAACTTCTAATTTTGAAAAATAACGCCACTCAGCCAGAATTTGGCGCCTTAGTATCTCTGATTAAATTACGCCAAGCGGCGGCTGGTAAATTTAGCCGGAGTGAGTCGATGTTTTTTACTCCTTTGAGTCTAGAGCAAGCCACTTCAGAAATAATCGCCAAACACATCGCCGCGCGTTTTCAGCCAGCTTGGAAGGTGGCCGATTTAACTTGCGGTCTAGGTGGTAATGCCATTTTTCTAGCCCAGAAAGTTAAGCATGTTTTAGCTATCGATTTAGATGAAACTAAAATAAACTGTGCGAAAGAAAACGCCGCAGCTTATGAAGTTCAAGACAAAATAGATTTTGTAGTGGGTGATGCCTTTTTAAATATTAAAGAAGATGTGGCGGCTTTTTTCTTAGACCCGGCGCGCGATCGTGAAGGGGCCACCAAAACCCGATCGTTTTTAAATTCACAACCGGCGCTGCTGGATATTTTACCTAAATTATTTGCGATTACACATAATGTGGCCGTTAAAATTTCTCCCGCTTTTGATTATGAAGAATTAAAATTGCTACCGGAAGAACCGGAACTAGAAATTATTTCCGAAAATAATAATTGTAAAGTCGCCATGCTCTGGTTTGGTGCTTTTAAAACAGCTCAAAGACGAGCCACCGGTTTTAAAGGTGAAAAGTTTTTTTCAATGACTGGCGGCGCAGAAAAAAATATAGACATTACGCCGTTAAAAAAATATTTGTACGAACCCAATAAAGCCATCAGCAAAGCCCACTTAATAAATGAAGTAGCGGCTAAATTTTCTCTAGCCAAAATTAATTTTGATTTATCTTGGTTAACCAGCGATGAATTGGTTGATACTGATGGTTTAAATATTTTTCGAAAATTTAAAGTGTTACACAGTGAAGATTTCTCTTTAAAGAAGTTTAAGGAATTTTTAAAAAATCGCGGCATTGGTCGTGCAGAAATTATGACTAAACATTTTCCAATGACGCCCGAGGAAATAAGAGCCCGACTCAAATTAAAAGACGGCGGCACTGCAGTCCTGATTTTAACGGTTGATAATAATGATAAAAAAGTCTTTATATTAGCCGAAAAAGTAGATTAGTATTGACTCAAATTAATAAATATGGTATAGTACAAGTATCAAAAAAACTAACGTTACTTAAAAACAAGGAGGGGGCAGAGTATGAAAAATTTAATAAAAAGATTTTTTGCTTTTGTGGGGATCATTTGTTTTGCTTGGATGGCAGTATCCGAATTATATTTTTTGGTAATTTTTCTAAAAGCCGCCGTCGGACCGATTAAGTTGGGAAAGGATCAGTTGACCGAGTCAACTTTTATGTTCTTTAATTTGTCACCCTGGATGATGGCGCTTGTAATTTCGATGGCCGCTTACGCCGCCATCTATATTTACAAAAACCGCTCGTTTCTTAAGGAGCGGGTGTACAACTTTTCAAACAGTATGTTCCAAGATTAAACAATAATCAAGGGACATAAAAAAGGAGACTCTCGTAATGACAGCCTCCTTTTTTCTTACTCTAAATGAGTTTTTCGCTCCCATTCGCCCAGCTTCATTTTTATGACCGGGTGTTTTTTAAATTCCGGATCTTTCGCTACTAGGGCGGCGGCTTCGTCGCGCGCTTTCTTAATTAGTTCATAATCAAAGAGTGAGCCGATTTGTAGTTCATCGAAACCGCTTTGCGTGGTGCCATATAAATCACCGCCGCCGCGCAATTTTAAATCTATTTTAGCTAGCGTCAAACCATCGTTGTGCTTAGTTAAAGCTTCTAACCGTTCTAAAGTTTTAGGATTAGAAATATTTTCTTTGGTCGGAATTAAAAAACAATAGGAAGCTAGGTTACTGCGGCCGACGCGACCTCTAAATTGGTGAAGCTGGGCTAAACCGAATCTTTCGGCGCCCTCAATTATCATAATCGTGGCATTAGGCACGTCGACGCCGACTTCGATTACAGAAGTCGCCACCAGGATTTGAATTTTTTTATTTAAAAAGTCACTCATTACTTGTTCTTTTTCCTTATTCTTTAATTTGCCGTGTAATAAGCCGACAGAAAACTCGGGGAAGATTTCGCTTTGTAAATTTTCCGCGGCCGATTTTGCTGACTTAACGCCAAGTTTATCGGATTCATCAATGAGTGGGCAAATCACAAAAACTTGGCGGCCATTTTTAAGTTCACTTCTTATAAAGTCATAAGCCAAACTTCTTTTTTTATCGGTGACAATTTTTGTAACAATTGGTTGGCGTCCAGAAGGCAATTGGTTAATTAGTGATAAATCTAAATCACCATAAATGGAAAGCGCTAGCGAGCGCGGAATCGGCGTGGCGGTCATTGATAAAAAATGAGGAATCAATTTATTTTCGTTACCGATTATTTTGTGGCGCTGATCAACGCCAAAGCGATGTTGCTCGTCGACCACAGCTAAGCTAAGACGGGGGATAGTAATATTCTTCTGGATAAGGGCGTGGGTGCCGATTAAGATATCCGCGCCTTCTAAAATATTATCACCATTTAATTCAAAGTTAACCTCTTCGTGACCCGAGGTTAGCAAGACAATTTTTATATTATAAATTGCTAAGTAATGAGAGAGAGTCTTAAAATGTTGCTTGGCTAAAATTTCAGTCGGCACCATTAAAGCACCTTGGCGACCGGATATTGCCACGTTAAGTAAGGCCATAATCGCCACTAGGGTTTTGCCGCTCCCAACATCGCCTTCTAGCAGCCTAGACATTGGTTGTGATTTTTGTAAATCCTTTAAAATTTCCCAGGCGGCTTTTTTCTGATCAGCCGTCAAAGAGAAAGGCAAGCCGGATACAAAACTACGAATAATTTTTTCGTCAAATTTAATCGGCGTCGCTTTTAAATTTTGGAGTTCCCGTTTGATGCTTTGGGATTTTATTTGGCGTAAAAATAGTTCTGTAAAGGCGAGTCGTTTTTGACTATCTCTAATCTCTTGGCTAGAAATTGGAAAATGAACTTGGCGTAAAGCCATTTTTAAATCAATCAAATTAAGCCGGGATCTTAAATCTTTAGGCAGCCAGTCTTCAACATAATCGGCTAGAGGCAGCACTTGCTTCATTAAGAATCTAATTTGTTTTTGGGATAATTTATTAGTACTATGATAATTAGGTATCAGGCCGTTAGTATGGATAAGTCCGCTGGCATTAATTTTTTCGTAATCAGGGGCGGTCATCTGCATTTGTCCATAATTATCTTTAACTCGACCGGCTAGTGAAATCTCGTCGCCTACTTTTAAATTGCGCGTGATAAAACTTTGGTTGAACCAAACCACTTTTAAATAGCCGGAGTCATCGCGAACTAGAGCTTCAGTAATTTGCATCTTATGGTGGGCGCTGCGCTTATTTTGAATTAAATCGATGGTCCCGATAACGCTCACTGTCTCGCCGTCTTTTAGCTCGGCAATTGGCCGGTGAGTTGAAAAGTCATCATATCTAAAAGGCAGGTAAAATAATAAATCACCAGCGGTATTTAAACCGAGACGTTTAAAATGAGCGGCGGTGACATCGCCAACCCGATTAAGACTAGAAAGTGGAGCGCTGAAAGTAAGCATAATCTAATTATAACACAAAAAACACCGCCTTATTAAGGCAGTGTTCTTATTTTTATTTATGTGTCCCCGCCAGGAATCGGACCTGGATTACAAGCTCCGCAAGCTTATGTTCTATCCATTAAACTACGGAGACCTTAAAATATCCCCCTTATTAAATCATAGTTTCAGTAGTTTAGTCAACTGCTCGGAAATTGGCGGGCCTAGTCTTTCTAAATCTTCGTCTAAATAACGCAATAAATAGTTTCTGACCGTAATCGGGTCTTGCTCATCTAGGTGAACTGATAAGCGTGGGTGCAAGAAACTGTTCTTAAATTCAATATATAAGTGCTTCACTTCGATATTTGGCTTGTAAATGATGGAAAAGTTTCGCAAATCATCATAATCATAGAATCTTTTACCAATATTTATGCCTTCGGGGCCGATTTTAAAATCAACCATGGCCGGATCTTGACCGTCATTTATGATCATAATCATGGCCGATAAAATCAAAATTAAGGCGAAAATGAAGTTAGAATTGACTCCCAAAAAAACGATTTTCCAATTGATAATTTCAAAAAAACAGAAAAACAAGGTAAATATCAAAAAAACTAGGGCAATTAGATACCAGCGACGATTTCTTTCTTTGGGTTCATATTCCGGCACCTGCCAGGAAAGATATTGAACTTTATTGTTTTCGTCCATATTTTTGTTGATAATTTAAAATATAAATTGACAAGCCGCCTTTATTTTTATATAGTTGTATGGTTATTATAACATAAAATAAAAAAATTGGAGAGATGGCCGAGTGGCTGAAGGCGGCAGGTTGCTAACCTGTTATAGGAGTCTAACTCCTATCCAGGGTTCGAATCCCTGTCTCTCCGCCAAGACAATTTAGTATCGGATAGACTCAAGTACCTCTTATAAAGAGGTGCTTTTGTTTTATATTATGCAAATGACCCTTGAATTTTAGCCTAAATAGGGGTAAGGTTAGAATAATTATACTTACCATAAATTGATAATAATATAATTAAATATAAATTAAATTTGTTTTAACGTTTTTCGATATGATGATGTCAAAATATCTTTCTTTGCATGGTACAAAAATGGGCTACTTGGAGACCTTTTTTCTTAATAATATATATTATGCAGATTATGGCGAAAAGGGTTTAGATTTTATTGAACCAGAGGTGAATATCGATAGAAATGATGGCACTGATAGAAAATGGCGGCTAGATTTTGTTGTAACTACAAAGAATAGAAAATATGCCATAGAATGTGATGGTTTTAATTATCATGCCGCAGGGATGGTGTCCCGTGAAAGGTTTGATGAGCTTGAAGCTAAACGCAATGAAGTTATAAGACAAGGTTTTATATTAATTAGTCTTTCAAGAGATCAGATTACAAATAACCCTGATGACGCTATTTATGAACTTAGAAGAACATTTAATGCGGATAAGGAACTTTATTCTTTGTTCCTCAATTGGAATTCTGGAACCATAGAGCCGCATGATGTTCAGATTAAAGCGCTAGACGCTCTTAAAGCAACAAGAGAACAGGGAAATACTAAGGGGTTGGTAGTATTAGCAACTGGATTAGGAAAAACCTATTTAAGTATTTTTGATGCTAAAGCTATGAAGGCAAAAAACATTTTGTTTATTGTCCACGTAGATCATATTCTTAAACAAGCCAAAAATTCTTTTGAAAAGGTTATGCCGGAAAGATCGAAAGACATGGGTTTCTTCACTGGCAAAGAAAAAACATACGAAGGTAAGAGTATAGTTTTTTCCACAATTCAAACTATTAATAAAGAAAATAATTTAAGTCAATTCTCTAAAGATTATTTTGATTATATTATTGTTGACGAATCTCATCACACGGCAGCACCTAGTTATAAAAAAGTGACTGAATATTTTCAACCCCAATTCTTTTTAGGTCTAACTGCTACACCAGATAGAATGGACGAGAAAGACATACTGGAGTTCTATGGAAACAATCTCGTATTTGAAATGGGACAATCAGAAGCCATAAGACAGGGTTACTTGGCAAGTCTTAATTATCAGGGATTTATTGATGATGTTGATTATTCAAAAATTTATTACAACGGCTTTCGTTATGATATTACAGATTTGAATAAACATTTAATGATTGCTCGTCGTGATAACGCTATTATTGATAAATTCAAGGAATTGGCTCGAGACAAAAAAACTATTGGTTTTTGTGTATCAATAGAACATGCTGATTGGAGCGCCGATCAGTTCAGAAAAGCTGGAATAGATGCAATTTCAATTCATTCAAAAATAGAAGATAAAAATACCGACGGAGCCTATCAATCAGCATCAGAAATAATTGATGCTTTCGAGAATGGGAAGCACCAGGTGGCCTTTGTGGTTGATATGCTGAATGAGGGTATCGATATTCCAGACGTGGAGTGCTTATTAATGTTACGTCCGACAGAATCCAATGCCATATTAACACAGCAAATTGGAAGAGGTCTTAGAATATCAGAAAACAAAGATGAAGTGTTAGTTCTTGATTTTATAGGAAATTATCAAACGGCTCCAAAAATTCTTCAGGGTCTAGGAATAGGTAAGGTCGGTGATTTAATAGAGGACAAGGAAAAGGGTGTTTATTATTACGAAAACGAAGGAAGACGTGTACAATTTCAATCTGAGGTGGTTGATATATTTAGGTTTATGCTTAGTAAGTCATCCACTAAGGTTCGAGAGAGTTTAATATCAGATGAATGGAAGGCTTATGGTGAATACCTTGAATTAAACACAAAAGCTGGAACAAATCTTTTTTGGAGTGTAGGAAAAAAGAATAATAATTTAAGTATGCACTTATGGGCATTAAATTTTATAAGTGAAAATAAAGATAAATTTCTTACTAACGACGCACTCTCTGAAGCATTAAAAAAGGAATCGGAAAGAGTTTCTCCTAACGCTACCATGGAAGGTATACGAGCTTTATTTTTTAGTAAGTTAATTGGTTTAGTTATAAATACAAGTCCATTTGAATTATCTCCTGCTTATTATTCTTTATCGCAATATATAAATAAGGATGATGAAAAAGCTTGGTCTATTGTTTCTGACCAAATAGAGAAATTTTATTTTTTTAATGATATATCGGCTTTAGTAAACAGACATTCTGAAACGGGCGAACGTAGACACGTTGACGAATTGTTTCATGTCTATCCAATTTTTTTCATATATCAAGTCTTACTAAGATTAAGAGAAAGAGGTTATGAAGAACTGAGATTAACAAGTTTTGAAATTAGTCACTTTATTGCACTTTCACGTACACACAATGATGTTAGTGAATGCGTTGACAGGATTGTAGCTTATCGCGAATACGAAGAAAAATATGAACTTGAAAAATTTTTAAAACAAAAATCTACCATGGATTCAAGGTTATTTAAGGTATTAAAATATATAAAATATTTTAATTTCTCTACAAGCTCTATTTTATTAAAAGAGGAATTTTTAAGTGAATTAGAAGGGAGAGTTAATTTATTCAACAAGTTAATAGAGGATGAAAAATTAATTATGTTTGATAAAAATAATTCATCGGAGTATAGAGAAATGCTATATTCAGAAGATGATATTATTTCTTACCATGAAAAATTATAGCTAGTAGTTTTCTTTAATCGTTTTTGCTAGTTCATATGCCATCATAGGTGGCACTGCGTTACCAACTTGCAACATCTGATTTGTTTTTGTTCCGTAAAATATAAAATCATCAGGAAAAGATTGCAGCCTGGCCGCTTCTCTTACGGTTATACATCTATCCTGATATGGTAATGTGAACTGGCCTGAAGATGGAGTGTCAAATCTTGTTGTAATAGTCCGCGCAAAACCATCTGGCTTTAGTCTTGTCCAAGTACCGCTATGGATTGATTTTGTACGATGACGATCTGGCAAATCTTCTTTTGTTCCATTGATAGAAATATAGGAGAGACGCTCAAGAGCGATCTTACTATGTTTTGTTGCTATATGGTTTTTAACAGTGGAGGAATTAAGTCTCATTAATTTTTGAAAATTATTTTGCGCTTTTTTTGCGTATTTTTGTTCACTTACGCCCTCTCCAGATTTTAAAGAAGGCAAGTCGTTAATAGCCTCATCAACTGTTGTTATTTTTCCATTACCATCTGGTAGATCAAAATTTAACTTCCCCTTTCTTCCTAAAAAAACAGCCCTTCTTCTTGTTTGGGGTACTCCAAATTTTTCCGTCTTCAATACTTTTGCTTTTATATCATAACCGAGCTTCGAAAATACATCGATTATTTCTTGCTTAAAAAAACCATTTTCTGAAGATAGTATATTCGGCACATTTTCTAACAAAAAAAATTCTGGTTTAACTATTTCAACGACCTTAACAAATTGTTGAAACATAAAATTTCTTTCATCGTCAACCCCTATTCTTTTTCCTTTTTGTGAGAAACCCTGACACGGAGGGCCGCCCATCACAATTTGAACTTTATTTTCAAATTTACGAAAAGTTTTTTCGAAATCAATATCTCTGATGTCGGTTGAATCGACTATAGTTTTTGGGTGATTTTTTTTAAACGACTCAGCTATTGATTTATTATATTCATTTGCGTAAACAATGGTAAATCCTGCTTGTGAAAAACCCAAGGATAGACCACCTACGCCAGCGAAAAGGTCAATTACTTTCATTATTTTAAAACTTTATTATTAATAATATCAGCTATACGATGCATTGCTATTTTGTAGTAACCTTCATCAAGTTCTACGCCGTAGAAGCATCTGTTTTTATTCATAGCGGCCACCCCAGTTGACCCACTACCCATAAACGGATCTAGAACCATATCATTTTTATTCGATAAAAGTTCTACGAAATGCTCCATTAATGCTATAGGTTTTTGTGTTGGGTGCTTACCGTATTTCTTTTCTTTTCCATTTATAATCGAGGATTCATAAAAATCATGAATAAGTTTTCCCTTGTTGTTGAATTTTCCAGTTTTACCATCATTAATAAAATATATCCAAGCTTCTGTTGAATTTACAAAATGCAGATTCATATTTCTTGGCATTGGATTAGTTTTATGCCATATACCTGTAGTTTTGTAATAAAATCCATTTTGCTGAGCAAGGTTTATTATTGTTTCAACTTTTATTAGAGAGACAAATATCAATAAAGCACCCTTTTTTTTCAGAACCCTGCTGGATTCTTTAAAAAAATCATTCATATTTACTTCCCAATCTTTTTGTTCAATATGATCCCAGTTTGATGCGGCAAAATGATTCGATCGTAAGGCGCCAAGATTTGTATCCCTATTTTGCATAAATAACCCTAGGTTATATGGAGGGTCAGTAAGAACTAAATCAACAACATCGTCGTTGATTTCTTTCATTTTTTTTACACAATCGCCAAGTGCTAGAGTGCAGTCTTTATTTAGATTATTTAGAGTATTTAGCATGTTTTTATTATATCATTTAGAGTGTTAGATATCTAGTAAGCATTGACAAATATTAAATATTTAATTATTTATGAATTATACTATTTTATAAGTGTTAGCGTTTTATTTTTATATGTTATTTTAGATTTTAAATTAGCAAGTAACTCTCGCTTCTCAATAGAACTTCCTTCTTTAAGGACATACTTAGCATAAACCCGCATATCAACTGAGGGTTTATGTTTTTTGTTGGGTTGTTTTTCTCCAAGTACCATGTTTTGAAATTTATTTAAGCGCTCAACTTCCATTTCCATTCTGGTTAGTATTCCGAGTTCATTCATATCAACCTTATCTATTATTTTTAATAACTCAGTTATTAATTCTTCTTCGCGGATATATTTATTTTTACAAAACCTGTCTCTTGCCCTAGAACAGCCATAATAAATGTAATGTGCCGTTGTGCCATCTTTAAGTTGCTTATATTTGTCTTCGGCTGATATTCCCGAACCGCAACAACCGCAAGTTATCAATTTAGTAAAAGCGAATTCTTTATTCTCTCTAACAATATTATCTCTTTTTAATTGGGTCTTTGCTTTCTCAAATAACTCTTGAGTAATTAGTGGCTTATGTTTTCCTTGGTACCAATTACCGCTACCTTTTGGTCTTTCAAATACCCCGTAGTAAAAAGAATTATCTAATATTCTATATATACCACTAAGTGTTAATGGTTTATTACCTCGAGTATAAAAATTAAGTTCATGAACTAGCCAATGATATAGTTTTCGTCCGCTATATTTTTCATAAGCAACCTTTTCAAACATTTGTTTAATCGCTGGCGATCTAAGCGGATCTACAATAACCTGACATTTTTTATCCATTCGATTTTGGTTTAAATACCCTAACGGGGCAGGCCCTACCCATAAGCCCATTTCGCATCTAGTTCTGAGTCCTCGTTTTACATTTACACCTCTGTTGTCGTTTTCTAATTTAGCCTGTGACCCTAAAATCATTAGTAAGAATTTCTCATTAGGATTATTAGTGAATCTCTGACTGAAAGTTCTTATTTCTTTAAGTATTCCTTGGTCGATTAAATCGACTATTGCCCCAAGGTCGCCAGCATTTCTTGATATACGATCTGGGGCCCAGGTTAGTATCGCATTAAATTTGCCTAGTTTAATATCGGCCACTAATTCATTAAAAATTTGTCTTTGCCCAACTTCTTTAGCACTATGAGATTCTCGTCTTATTTCTGTAATATTGAGATTCTCTCGAGTGGCCAAATCGAGCATTTCTTTGATTTGGCTATCAATTGATAATACCTGTCTTTCTTCGGACTCAGTTGACTTCCGAGCATAAAGACAATACTTCAGGGTTTCTTGTGAGAAGACCCCTAAATTAGCTCCATTTTGGCCCTGTATGGTCGCATTGGGGCCTAAAACTGTAGTTACTTGGTTCATATGGTTATAGTTGTTATAACCAAGTAATGACGCAATAAAGATAGGAAGTCTAGGCCTTTAAAGTAGGTAAGTTGTTGGTAACTATACTTTACTTTTTGGCTTTTTCAAGCTATATTTTAAGTGCTAAACCGTAATCAAATATCGTGAAGTGCGCACCCAATTTTTGGGAGCCTTGGCTTATTTGCATACAGGAACGGACATACCGACCCATATGCAAGTAGGCGTCTTCACGGACACTGATTGCGGTTTAGCGACCGGGTCGGGTGTCCGTTTTTGTTTTTTAGACGGGTTTTCGACCATTTATAATTAATTATAAAAATATGGCCGAAGCCAAACAAAACATTTGTAAGCATTGTAAGGAATCAGTTGCCAGGGGAGCAACGAAATGCCCTCATTGCCAGTCTGATTTAAGAAATTTCTTTGTTAGACATCCGTTAATAGTGATATTTTTATTAGCAATATTAGTACCGACTATTATTTCAGCACTAGGAGAGAATAGATCGGTGACTTCACAACAAGCTCAAAAAACGCAGACTCAAACCCCAGTAGATACCAGCAACATTAAATATGAAATAATCAAAACATGGGATATTGCTAACGGCGGAACTGGAAGAGAAATATTAATTCCTGTTTCTTATGTTAACGACAAGGACATGGTGGCTTTGGGTGAAAAACTAAAATCAGATTTTGTAGATGAACGCAATAACTTTATCTGGGTATTTACCGATAAAAAACTTTCGGCTCTAAGATCTAAGATGATGAAGGCGGATCTTAGTAAGAGTGATCAAGATTTCTATGACAAACACTATGTTGGTCAATATAATAAAAATATAAACTCGGGAATGAACAGATTTGTTATTTACTTCGACGGCGTCAACGGATCAAATCAAAAAACTATTAATTATTAAAATAGAAAGAAATAATAAAAAACATCACGGCAATTAAACCATGATGTTTTTATTTTACTACTTAAGATTATTATTTTTCCATTGAGCTAATCTCTTAGCCAATTTAGCTAAATATTCAGGTGGTAATTTTCTTTCTCGCGTGTCCTCTGATAAAGCTAGGAGCGGATTAATGAAATTTGGATGCATATGAGTTAGCCAAAATATTGTTGCTCTTGGGTCATCATTTTTAACCCTGCCAATTAACTTCGATTCGGCTAGATCATTAATAGTGTTTCTTCCTTCTATTTGACTCTTTTTGAACTCTCTTCCAAATTCATAATCATCTATCATCCAGCGGTATAACGTCGCCCTAGAGATGCCAGTTTTTTGACAAGCGATTGACGAGATGTAGACATTACGTATTTCTTCAATCATTTTCTTCTTTTGCTCTATTTGTCTTTTTTCTATGGTGCTAAATTTGCGTTTAGTTATCTTTGTATTCTGGTTGTCTTGATTTTGTTCAGCCCTTCTTTTTAAGACATCAGCAACGGTCTCAAGTTTAGGCGTCATATAAGTTTATGTTTATCAGGGAGCTCGTAATATCTTTTTATAATAGTTTGGCAGTATTCTTCGTCAGTCTCGACCATTAGGCACTGACGATTAGTCATTTCTGCGGCGAATAATAAACTACCAGATCCGCAAAATGGGTCATATATCACGTCATTAATATCTGTACTATTTAATATTAATCTTCTAAGTAATGACACTGGTTTAGTAGTGGGATGAAACTTACTTTTATTTGGTTTAGGACAAAATAAAATACTTTTATCCTTGCTCTTTTTAAAAGAGTGTGTGCCAAACCAGCTATAAGCGATTAACTCATGCATTGGCAAATAATCCAAACGTCCAATCACGGCATTACTCTTTACCCAAATTAAAAGTTGGGAAAAATATAAACCAGTGTTTTTCATTGCCTGCCTTAAAGCAAAAATCATCTTGTCTGAGTTAAAAATATAGATGGAATTTTTCTTAGTTAGATAAGGCAAAACAATCCCGAGCCAGTCTTCAGTAAATTTAATATAGTCATCTTCACTTTGAAGTTGGTCGTTTGCTATATCCTTTGGTTTTCCAAGACTTTGACTAAAGCCAGACTTGCTAGCGACGTAATCGATACCATAAGGCGGATCGGTTAAGATTAAATTTATTTTACTATCTCCAATTAACTCTTTTACTTTATCAACATCACGGGCATCGCCAAATAATAAGCGATGAACACCTAGTTGTATGATATCACCTCGTTTAATTGATTTGTTTAATTTTGATGTCTCCATATTTTTGAAATCTATTAATTATTAATTGGCAAAAGATTGGGCTTTGCTCGCATGTGTAACTTCGACGTTTTAATTGTTCACATGAGAGAGCCAAGGATCCGCTACCCCCAAACAAATCCAGCACCACGTCGTTTATTCTGGTGCATCTTCGCAGAGCTTTCTCGTGGAGGGTAATAGGTTTTTCGGTTGCATGCTGATAATCTTGGCTTGGCAACCTTTTAACTAGCCAGATGTCTAACATATCTAAAATATCATCAATCGCTCGATTGCCAACTCCAACTTCTTTGTTAAGGATCTCGTTAAGATTTTTTATATTGGATAGATAGGGCCTACCTTTAACCCCGTAGATTACTGGTTCATAGCATTTATTAAATCCTACCTTAGGAGTCATGTTGCTGTTATTTTTAATCCATAGGCATGTTCTTTTGAAATCTATTCCCAGTTCTTTGTATATGTTCTGAAATAGTCCAGTATATTTTTGGTCATGATAATAAAAAACATGCACATCGTTTTTACTAACTAGTAGTCCACCAGAGATAGTCTTTTTAATGAAGTCTTTGTAATTAACATCGCTTTTATTATCATCAACTACTCCACCATAATTTTGGTTTTTACTTATTCCTTTTGAGTAGTCGACTCCGATATTGTATGGCGGATCCGTGTAGATCATGTCTGCCTTTTCTTCGCCCATTAGTTTCTTGATAACTTCTGGGTCAGTAGAGTCGCCACAAATAAGACGGTGATTACCGATTAAAAATAGGTCACCCGATTTTATATTAGTAGTTTTGGCTTTTTCTATTTCTTTCTCAGTATTGAAGTTATCATCTTCTGTTTCGAGGTTTTCGTCCCAGATATTTGATAAATCAATCTCATCAAAGCCAATTTCTAGAAGCAGACTAGTATCAAACTCTTTTAATAATTCATAGTCCCATTCGCCCAAGTTTTTATTTAATCGAAGGTTTAATTCTTTCTCTTTGTCTAGGGGAAGTGAAACGTAAACAACAGGAACTTCGGTAAATTTAAGTTTTGAGGCAATCTTTAAGCGTTGATGACCTCCGATAACAATATTCTCTCGTCCTTTGTAGTTATTCACTAATAACGGGTCAATAAGACCAAATCTTTTTATACTTTCTGTAAGATCTGATTCTTGTTTCTCGGTCATTTTTCTTGGGTTGTACTCGGCCTTGTTTAAGGAGTCAATAAATACGTGTTCAATTTTGAGCCTGTTTTTTGGAAGATTTTCCATAAATTTTGAAATTAAATTTATTAGTTTTAGGTTTTTTCCAAATAAAAAAACCTCCATATTAAAAACAGGCTCAGGTCTATTAGAATTTAATCCTAAAAGTCTCTGCTGTTTTTTCTGGTAGGTTTAATAGCTCATGCGGTGTTTATTTTGTTAGCTCCTTAAATGAATGTTTTTGTTAACGCATATGTGCGGGTTCATTTAAAATTTTTAAGTTGTCTTTCAAACGAATGGTTTTGGTAACGCATAGTGCGGATTCGTTTAAGATATCTAGTTGTATTTAAATAATAGCATTTATTAAAATATAGTACAAGTTTTTGTTTATTATTAGCCAAACCATGTAATATGGCCTGTGACATGGTTGGGCAAAAGTTTGCTTAATTTTAGATAAAAATTGATAATAACAAATTTTAGGGTTAAAATAAAAATATATAAATTATATGATCGACGAAGTCTCTGAAAATTTAGACGTACCAGGAATTAAAGATTTTAATCTCTGGTTAATTGAGCAGCCATATTGGTTGAAGTATTTGTGGTGGCTTCATATGGAAGGCCGGGAAGTAAATGATGAAGATATAAATAAGTGCTATAAATATTTATTGGAAGACTCGGGAATTATAGATGCTGAACCTGGCCGTCCTGATATAGTTTTACAAGATTTTGATCTGGACGGAGATGATAGTGCTAAAGATAAAATAAGCCTTGATAAGCTAGATAATCTTAATGGCGTAAATGCTATTGATAATAGTTGCGTGTTAGAATTTGGGAAAAATTTAACTATCGTTTATGGAGATAACGGTTCAGGTAAGTCTGGAATAGGACGGTTGCTAAGTAATGCCTGCTTATCAAGAAAGCAGCGAAAACTTCTTCCGGATGCCAGAAATACCTCGGCCTTAGTTGCTGAGATATCTGCTGATTTTCAAATTTCAGATTCATCTGACACAAGAATTATTAATTATAAGTTGGGGCAAAATCATGAAGAGCTTAAATCTTTTTCGATTTTTGACCACGAATGTGCACCTATACATCTTGATGGTGAAAATAAAATAGAATTTATTCCTTCAAAATTAAAAATTTTTGATGAAGTTTTGAAGGACCTTTTAAGGATTGAGGGGAAATTTCAGGAAGATATTAGAAATAGAAAAAAAGATAACCCCGTCGCAGGATTATTTCAGGGGCAATCTCCGCTTGCAGGTTTTTTAGGAGCGCTGTCGTACGAGACAACTGACAATCAAATTGATGATGCCATAAAATTTACTCCAGAAGATAGTGATTTGTTGGCTGAAAAACAAAAAGATCTTGCACAAAAAATAAAAAAGGACGTCGCCAAACAGAAAGAAGAATTAGCGGGGGAAATTGCGGAACTCCGCATTTATAAAAGCACGCTAGGCGATGTAGTTTCGTGCTTGAGTGGAGAGAAGGCTTCCATTATAAATAAATTAGTTGAGGAAATTAGAAATAAGAAAGAAATAGCAGATAAGCTGAGCGCCGCGAGTTTTAAGTTTGAATCATTTAAAAATATTGGAAGCCATGAGTGGAAGTCATTAATTCTAGCTGCACAAAAGTTATATGATAAAGAGACGATTTTTAATGGAGGGGAAAAGCCTGCATTCTGTTTGTTATGTCAGCAACCTCTTAGCAGCAAAGAAGAAAGCCTTTTTCAACGTTATTGGGATTTCTTGGGTAGTACGGCTGAGGAAGAGTTAAAATTAGCAAGAATAAACTTGAGCCAAATAATTGAAAAATTGAGGAATGATAATGTTTCTTGGCCAAAATTATCAAGCACAGAAAGCGCAGTGAAAATTCTTGAGCGAGATATGCCAGAGGAATTGCAAAAGATTAGAGAAGTATTTAAACAATTACATATCCAGCTATCAAATTGGATTGCACAAGGAGATAAAGGGGGTGAGGTAAAATATACTAGCGTCACAATTGATTTAGAACAAATAAGCACATTGATAGATACGAAAAGTAAAATAGCAGCAGACTTAACAGATCCCGCGCCAGAGATCGAAGCCATTAACAGAGATATATTACAACTTGAGAATAAAAGGCAGGTTTTTGGGATTATTGATAAAATAAAAGAATATGTAGTATGGCTGCGTTGGCAGAAATCGTCAGGAAGTATTAATTTGCCAGCCTTTAAAGCGGCTACAACGCGTAAGCAAAAAGAGATCATGGAACGTTTGGTCGTTTCCAGATATGTGGAAATTTTTATCGAAGAGACTAAAGAATTGGATTGTAAATTTGGGTTACGGGTAAAAACGCATGGTCGGGAAGCGTCTACAGTAAAAGGACTTAAATTGGACTTTGCCGATAAATACAGTCCAGGTGAAATTTTAAGCGAAGGAGAACAGACGGTTAGCGCGCTGGCAGATTTTTTAACCGAGTCTAGATTGAATAAGAATAATTTCGGAATTATTTTTGATGACCCTGTTACATCTTTAGATCATGGAAGAAGAAGTGTTATAGCCAAGAGACTCGTCAAAGAGGCAAAAGATCGTCAAGTTATTATTTTTACACATGACATTGTTTTTCTTCTTGATTTACAAAATTATGCTGACATTGAGTCGGTAGATTGCGTCTCTAAGTCCATGCGCAGAAATGTAGATAAGATAGGAATAATCAACCCAGACCTTCCTTGGATTGCCCTTGATGTTAAGAAAAAGGTTGGCTATATAAAAAACAAACTGCCAATTTTAAAAAAAGCCGAATCTGGCGATCAGGATGAATATCGTGATAAGGTGAAACTTATATATGAACTTTTAAGAGAAGCATGGGAAAGAGCAGTAGAGGAGCGCTTGTTTAAGAAAGTTGTGCAAAGATTTGATAGAGCGGTTCATACGCAAATGCTTGATGATGTTGAGGTAACCCCAGAATTAAAAAAAGAAATTAAAGTAGGTATGTCTGAGTCGTCAAACTGGCTTCATGACATGGCGGCCGGCCTTAACCCCACTATTCCTACGAGCAGTAAAGTTGATGCAGAGGTTAAATTGTTAGATGATTTTATTGCCAAATGTAAAGCGTAATATAAACTATGAAAAACATTAAAGAGAAAAAACGTCGTTCTGATATTATCTTTGGCATTATACTAGCCTCCACTCTTGGAGTCCTTTTAACCCTGTTTTCAAATTTGTATTATGATGTTGTTATAACAAAAATAGTAAAACCGAATGAAGTGGATTGGAACCACATATTTATTTGGTTTTTTATTCTTTTAGCAACTTGGGGTTTTATTAGTTTTTTTGTTTATGATTATGAGAATGAGTTTAAAATGAATATTAGTTTTTGGAAAAGATTTACAGATTACTTTTTTAATTCCTTTAGACCAATGCGAATCCTACGTTTTTTAGCTGGTGTTTATTTAATGATTTTTTCAGTACTGTTAATCTTTGTGTCAGCTGTAATTATATTTTCAATACTAGAAAAAATAAATATTATTTTAGCAATTGTTGCGATGTTGGGCTGGCTTATATGGATGTTAATATTGGCATATCGAAAAATATTTAAAACCAAATAGCTTAAGATAAAATGTTTAATAAAAAAACTTTAGAATTTCATATTAAATCCGATGATTATTTTGGTACTATAGCTGCTATTCTTAGTTTGTTGAACCAAGGAGTTATTGATAATAAAAATAGGAATCAAATTTTAAATGAGAAAGTTGAAGAACTAGTATATCTTCAAAAGAATTATAAAATTATAAAAAAGGATGGATCTAAATCAAGCAATAAAGAACATAGATAGATCTATAATTAAAAGAAATCCCCAATCATTCCACCCTAATTGGATAAAATATCGATGTAAAGTCTCCTATAAGTATATTGTTGATAATATAAAAGATGAATTTAATCAAACGGATTGGGATTTGGTCATTTCTCAACTTCAAAGATACAACCAGAGATTGTGGTTAAAAAATAATAATAGAACAAGAACCCCGGTGGTTTTATATGAAGACAAAGAAGAATTAGATGTAGTTCTAAATAGGTATCAAGAAAAGTTCTATACTTTTATATCTAGAGAAAATAAAGATGATAAAATAATTTGTGATCGGATAAGTATTAAACTTGTTAGACTGTCGCAGAAAGGTAATATATTAGCTAGAGATAAGGTATTGGTACTATTAAGATATTTAGCGGACTATTGGGTCGAATTTGATAAAAGCTTTTTTAATTGGAAAGGGTATAATGATCTTGTAGATAGTCATATTAGCGCTTGCACTAGACGCTTCCGTTACGCTGGTTCATTTATTGGATACTTATATAGAACACTTGAGTATTCAGGGAGAGGGTTAGTACCGTTAGAGAAATTTTCTCTAGACGATTACATATTAGATAGTAAAAAAAGAGTTATTGATAAATTAGTTATTAGTAAATAGACCATATAATTAAATCTATGACTGCTGAAACCATTACAAATTACACTTTATTAGCAACAATAGCCGTCGCAGTAATTGGATGGATAGTTGCCATTGTTTTACAAAGAAAAAATCTTAAAGATCAACATAAAATTCAAATTAAATATGATATCTATAAACAATTAGTTCAGGCAAAAAGTGATATACAGGAGCCCCTCAATAGGCTTGGCACAAGTGTCGTTACCCCGTTTATTTTAATGGACTCAAGCATGATCCCATTTACACATAAGTTAAAAAAACAGTATAAAGATATCTGGGTTGACTACACTGAATCAGAGTGTTTAATTGATGGAGAACAAAAATGGAACAGTTATGTAAGTGAGATAAAAAAATCAGCTTCAGAATTTATAGGAGAATATATAAAACTAATGGGTATTTTTGAAAATTGGGAATCAGCTTTATCCGAGTTAATTCAAGTTAGAAATATTTTGTTTGCCGAAATAAATAGACTGAAGAAAGATATTGATAATCAAGCGGATTTTTTCCAAATGTATTCTATAGAAAAGGGGCATGATTGGAGAACATGGGACAAAGAGGATCTTATTAAGAGAGCCGAGAATATTCGAGATGCTTCTTCTGAAATTGGAAGTTATTTTAATGATTTTATGGTTCTTGTTAACAACAAACTCATGGCACAATATTTTGGACATTATAGAGAATTGAGAAAGCCTCTTGACCCAAAATATAAAGTTTTAACTTTAAAGGGGTTGGTTGAGAATGTTGATAAAGAAAAAGTTGAAGAGATGAAGGTAAATAAAGAAAAATTAATAGCACTTGCTCAGAAAAATCTAGACAAGTCATTGCAACCAAATGGGAATATCGCACCAGATTACGAATCTTTTTTGCGTTCTGTTATAAGCGGGATATGCCCTGTATGCAATAATCCAATAGAAGTTTATTCAATGGAGTTAAATGATAATAATTTTTGTTTCAATTATCTCTGTGGTCATAGCTGGAAAGGGTTTACGTTTAACGAGACATTAATGATTAGTGAATTAATAAAAACTAAAACAAAAAGATTTGGATTTGGCTGGCTTAGAAAAACCGTTCAGGGATGGAAGCCTAGCGGCGATCTAAAATTAAAAAAAGGAGTAGATGTTTATATGGATGCAAACAGAGAAGCTAATGAATACCACCATGTAGTGAGTAACCATGAAACAAAAGACGTCATACATGAAGAGCATGAGCTATTAACTGAACATAAGCCACATTCCTAGAGTGATTATCATAATATTTGTCAATTATTAGCCAAAATATTCAATAAACCCTTGTAACCCGCTAAAAGCTCTATAGTGTCTCATTTGTCTCATTTACCCGACCCACTTACTTATTTTAAGTTCAAGAAAAGACTCTAAAAAGCCCTTATAAACCTCGCTAATGGTGGTACTTAACCTAGTTAGCCCGCAGATTGTCAATATCACTGTTGACGCAACAATTAGCTAGGGTTTCAAAGGGTTCTTTGAAACTAACCTTAGCTAATTTTTTGTTGTCTATGGTTGAGTTCCAAAGTATCTTAGAGAGCATTTTTCTTTTGTCATCTAAACTAACTTGAAAAAATGATTTTTTCATCTTTTTAGGGCTTAAAAAGAACTCTTTGGTAAGTTCCAAGTCTTTTTCTGTCAGGGTAACTTCTTGCTCATTTTCTAAATTTTCAATTGCCTTTTTATAGTTTATAATTTCATTTTTAATCACTAATTCTTTAGTTTCAAATTCTTCTTTAGAGATAGATTTATCAAGGAGTAGGTTAAAGAGTTCGTCTTTTCTGTTTTCAAATCTCTTGAGGTCGTTTAGCAGGTTAGACTTGGCTTCTAGATACTCACGAGCGTCCGGGTTATTATGAATTAAAAGCTCTTTAGTATTATCATACATTTCTTCAACTAAATCTTCCGAAACAACTAGTCGATCAAAGACACCGGCTAAAACATTTATCACTTCTTCCTCTTTTAAATAATGATTATGCTCACTACATCCGCCGCGACTATTAGTGCAGTAATAATAAACATACTTCTTCTTTTTTCGAGAGGCTGTTAACAAGCAACCACATTTTTCACACGACATCAGCCCTCTAAAAGGAAAATAGGGCTGTTTCTGTTTAGGGTGTTGTTTATTAATCATTACTTCCTGACAATCTTTAAATAGTTTTTGGGTAATTAATTTTTCGTGAGTACCCACATATTCTTTTTCGTGAAATTGCATAATGCCGCAATAAAAAGAATCTTTAAGTAATTTATAGACTTTACTCTTATGATATTTAACGCCGCCTCGACTTCTAAACCCCTCCTCATACATCAAATTAGCTAGCTCTTTCATTGTATAGTTACCGGTTGAATATAATTGAAATAACTTTTTAATATATCGAGCTCTTACTTTATCGACGGCTATTCCGCCTTTGCCGTCATTTAAATAACCAATCGGAGCGAAGTTCGGCCATAAACCTTTTTCAATCTTAGTCTGTATTCCACGTTTTACGTTCTTACTTAGATCTAAAATATATTGATTAGCCATTGAGCCCTCAATATTTAAGAGCAGCACATTATCACTTGGCAAATATTGTCTATCAGATGTTTGAATCGCTTTTATCTTGCCTTGCTGAAGTAACCATTGAATCTTGCCGCTATCAATCGGGTTGCGACTTAATCTATCTATTTTCCAGCACAATATTCCGTAGTCTAAATTCGTATCTTCTAAAAGCCTCATCATCTCTAAAAACAATGGGCGATTGTTTGGCAGCTTGGCCGACTTGCTTTCGGTATAGACCATTTCAATATCTAGTCCTAAACTGGTGGCCAGCTTTTTCATCTCACCGACTTGGCTCTCAAGTGAGAGAATTTGTTTACTTTTGTCTTCGCTAGACTTACGAGCATAAAGAATGTATTTCATATTATTTTAGCTAAATTTATTAATTAGTTTAAATTGTTGTGTGATTAAAACGTCCCGGTGTGTGCGTATAGTCAAGTTAATATATATAGAGGGGACGTCTTGTCTAAAATCTCATTTACCGGCCATTTTCTTTTTTCGGCTCCCCGCAGGGATCCGCCAAAAAAAGAAAAACAACGGCGGCCGGTCCATCTGCAATCAACATAACAAAGGGGAATTAAGAAAAGTTATTGGCCGTTTTTCTTAACTCTTTAAATCAGTAAGTTTTGTTGGTTTTTAATGCGAAAATTTACTTAATATTGGAGTTTTTTATTATTGCTTAGAAAATGTTTTAGAGGTAATATTAAGTCATAAGTAATATTAGTAAAATTATGAAAAAAATTGCTGTTAAATATTTTGTTTTGCTGTTTGTAGTTATCTCATTATCAGCTTGTTCAGGCGAAAAAACTTGGACTGGTTATTATTATCCAGACAAAGACAACATAGGAAATGAAAATACTTGGGTTATTCAACCGGGTTTTGAAACTATAGATTATTGTAGAGATTGGGTTGATAGTGTTGCTAAAGATAACCAGAATTATGACTATGAGTGCGGTTATAATTGTACGTATAGGCAGGAATACAAAATGAATGTTTGTGAGAAAACAGAAAAATAAATAAATAATTTAAATATATGAAAAATTTTATAATTTTATTAAGTATTATTATTACGTTTTGTTTAATTCAGTTATTCTTGGGGTCTGATTCGGTTTTACGTATAGCGGCAGCCTTTTCAATGTCGTCTATTGCATTTGGTATTTGGCTTTCACTAGAGGCTCATAGTTTAAAAACAAAATCAGAAAAAGCAGAAATAGATATAAAACTAATGAGTTTATTTACTAAAATAATGGGCACTGCTCATGGACGAGGCGGATATTATTCTTCTGAGAAAACAATTGAAAAAGCATTTGATTGCGGGTTGTTTGGAGAAGGTAGTGTCGCTGATAAAAGTAAAATAGAGGATTTTACTATATTAAATAAAAAGATTTCAGCTATATCAGTTTTAACTATCCCAGTTGGAGCCGCGGAACAAGACGCAGCTATTGCAGCTATTGGTAAATTAGCGGAAAGACATGAGGTTTTAAGAGATGTTGCTATTGAGGGTTTGCAATCTCTAAATAATTTTAAATCCGATGTAGCTAATAAATATTTAGAAAAGTTAATTAAAAAATAATGTCATGCCAATTTTTCAATCTTAAATAGTGGGGTAAATAATATTTTTTTAGACTAAATTTATGGAAGACTTAAAATATAAATCGAACGAGGAGTTGATGGAAATAATGCGTAACAGCATTGATAATTCTTATGTTCCATCTTCAATTTATAATAAAGCGAAATTAGAATTGGAATTTAGAGTTCTTAATCGTAAAGAAAGTGGTAAATCTGACACAGATGGCTTGGCGCAAAAATTAATTGATATTCAACACCAAATAGATAAATTAATAGATCTCGATAGGAAGGGGCTACTTGAAAGAAAAGAGCTTTATGAATTTAGGGATAAAATTGAAATTGAGATAAGAAGTTTTATTGATAAATATGATGATGAAACTCAAAGACATTTTAAAAAAATTACCTCTGGGTTTAAAAATGACCCTAAACCTGGCTTTACAAATATTGGCGAAGCTGAAAGTTTCTTAAGATACATCATTGATTTTATAGATCAGTCAGTAAAACGTTTAATTGGAAAAGACTTTAGAACTGAAGCATATATTTCTGCCGGTCGTCCTTTTGATGGAAGAAAACAACTAGAAAATGTATTTGAAACTGCGCAGAAAGAAATTTTTATAGTTGATAACTATTTACAGAAAAATATATTATCAATTCTTGCTGGTATTATGGAAAATAGACAGAAGTTTACGCTCAAGTTTCTGATAGGAAATAAAAATAAGTCCAAATTTGATGGTTTTATTGCGGATCTCCCGGATTTCTCAAAGCAATATCCTTTAGTAAAGATTGAGTGCAGACAACATGATGACCTGCATGATCGTTTTATAATTATCGATGAAAACTTTCTTTATGCGGTTGGTAGTAGCCTAGATAGTATTGGAGAGAAAGGAAATTTTATATCAATGGTTCGTGATGAAAAATCAAAAATAGACCACACTTCTGACACAACTTCCTTGTGGAACACTGGTATAGAAATGTTCAAAAATTAACAACAAAATTACGAGCCAACAAAGGATACAGATAAATCTCAGTTATATTAATTATTAATGAACTTCCTTCCAATATGGTACCAAGCTCTCCGCAATCACATTAAACAAGGTTAAAACCTTGTTTTTTGGTGCCTTTTTTAAGTTTTTCAGTTCGAACTTGGTGTAGGGAGTGCGGGACGAGTTTTAATAAAAATGCTTGTTTATATTTATTTTTAGTCAAAATTATCCAGTTCGAACCTATTTTTTCGATGTTGATTTTTATAACTATCTCTATTATAATTTGAGTATGGAAAATATAAATTTAGAAAAATTAGATAAAAAATTTGAATTGATTTCTAAATTAAGTCAGATTTTGAATGAGAATATAGATAAACGTGTCGTTGTTGTGGGGACTACGTGTACGGGGAAAACCACTTTTTTAAAAAATATCGAAAATGCTCACGATATGGATGAACTGGTTTTTCCTCAATTAACCAAAGAAGAGCATGATTATGTTTGTTCCCATCCTTGGACTCCGGAAATTGGGAGTAAAATGATTAGCCTAACAAAAGAGAAGGTTAAAATTGGGCCAGGAAATCCAGTTTTTGGCACAATAGTTTTAGAAAGTGATTTAATTGTATATTTGCAAATTAGCGATGAACTCTTGAAACAACGTACGGAGTTAAGAGGTGCAAATTTTGAGGATGCTAAAAACATGCAAAAACAGATTGAAGAAGAAATTATTAAATCAAATATACCGGTGTTAAATTTTTTTATCGGTTAAAATTTATGGTAACAATTATTTTTGAATCACACAGCACGACAATTGATAACGAAAATCATTTATCTTCCGGCTGGAATGATATCGAGCTTTCGGAATTGGGGAATAGACAATCAGTTGAACTCGGAGAGCGCTACCAAGATGAAAAATTTGATGCGATTTTTTGTTCTGATTTAAAACGTTCTTATAATACCGCTGAAATCGCCTTCGCAGATAGAGATTTTAAGATTATTAAAGATGCCCGGCTCAGAGAATGTAATTATGGAGATTTAACTCAACACCCAAGTGCTGAAGTAGATTTAGAGAAACCAAGGCGAATTTCCGAACCATTTCCAAATGGCGAAAGTTATGAAGATACAGCTAAGAGAATGGGCAATTTTTTAAACGATCTATTGAAAGACTACGATGGTAAAAAAGTTATGGTTATTGGTAGCAGGGCTACTCAGTACGGCTTAGAGCATCATATTAAAAATGTATCGGTAAAAGATGCCGTAACTGCTCCCTGGAAATGGCAACCAGGATGGACTTATATTTTAAATCAGATAAACTAGTAATTTGTTAATTTTCATTGGCGTTTTCCAAAACTCCAGTTCGAACAAAGTCCCTTACTCCCCGCATTAACAAAAATAAGCTAGTAATAGCTTATTTTTTGTTGGATAGAGTAAGCAAAAATATTGCCAAATATCAGTATATTTTAGCTAATATTTATATAAATAGTAGCTGTTCCAAAGTAAGATATTTTATCTACTAATTGACATATTTAATAAAATATTTTAGTATTTAATCATTAAAATAGAACATTCATAAATAAGATTAGATTTGATTAATTACCAAGTTCATCTAAAAATGGTGTATTTAGTAATTAATCAAATTATTATTAATCTTTAAAAAATATAAAAATGGAAACAATTATCTTTTCTGATTCTTATTTAATGTTTCAGGCTAATCAATTAGCCAAAAAACCTCGACGGTTAAAAATAGCAAATTATGTCGACTTAGTTTTACTGTTTTTCTTTGTAGCCTATGTGTTAATGTTTGGACAATTTTATTGTAGTGGTTATGTAACGTATAACGTTGCATCTCAATTCTGTGTCGCCGGTATGTTATGCTTTGGTATTTTTTCATGTATTGCTCATTATTTTCCTTACTGGGTGAATGTTGAAAAAAATGAAATCAATCAGGCTATTGAAACTATCTTTTTAAATAAAGAAGCTTCACTTAAAGAAGAAATTGCAGAAGCCAAAAAAGAAGTCCGTTATGCGAAAAATAACCTTAAAGATGAAAAAAGAAAACTGTCTTTGGCTAATGAAGCTTTGAAACAGCTTTATAAAACCAAAGAATTAAAGTAGAATTTTAAATAACCTATTAAAAGCCTGGAATATTGAATAAATCAATAATTCAGGCTTTTTTATTTAGTATGTTTGTGTATACTCGTTCCAACTACATCCCACTCTCCCCGCAGATTGACAAGAGCATACTAATGTAGTATGCTTTTTTGTTGATCAGAACTTTAAAAAATAAGATTAAATTTGGTTAATTGCCAAGATAATCTATAAATAGGTTATTTTAGCAATTAATCAAATTGTTTAATTCTTAAAATTGTTAAAAATGGAAAGTAATTATTTAGTTTTGCCAATTGGCAAGATAAAAACCAAAAGTTTGGAGCCATGGTTTAAATGGTTAGGAAGACAGGGGTATGACGCCTTTACCTCTTTTCAGGAAATAGTGGAATATTTTGAGCAACTAACTAAACCGTTGGGTCGCTCAGAAATAGTTTGTTATTCAGAGTCGAGTTATATTGAATCGCCAGATTTTCTGAAAGAAGAAGTACTCTTTTGTGTGAATTTCAATATTTGCAAATTAGATGACATGAACGCACATTTATTTGTGAAGTTTTTCATTAATGGAACTGTTGAGATCATGGAAATTTATTTAGACGATTCAGTTTTACTTGGTCAAGTTCAAAATAATATAAAAAAACTTGATCATGTTATTGAGCAGCACCAAGAGACAAGCAAATTGTCGTGGAAAGAGTTCGTTAAACTGCACGGAGAAATTATGTCTGGTGTTTACAATGTAGAATTAGAAATGCCATCATTTTAATGCGATTTAGGTTAATGGTAATTTTTTAATTCTCTTTTTTCTTTGGACCTTAATTTATATAATTCAATATTATGTAAATTAGGGTCTTTTTTATTTTCTTAAGACCATTCCAATTATGCCCCCCCTCTCCGCAGATTGACAGGAGTATACTAATATAGTATGCTTTTTTGTTGATCAGAACTTTAAAAAATAGGATTATATTTGGTTAATTGCCAAGTTCATCTGAAAAAGGTGTATTTAGTAATTAATCAAATTAGTAATAAACCTTAAAAATAAAAAGCCATGAGAATTATATCAAATGCCGAATTGCAGCAATTAGCTATGGTGATTAGTAAAAATGACATATCAGTTAGTCAGGTATTGGAGCTGATTAAAAAAAGAAATAAAGTGATTGACGTAACTTCAATCGACATTGAATTAATTGTCGATTATAGCAAAAGTGTCGAGCAAGCTATTTCTGAAGGGAATTATGATATTAAAGAGAGTGATATTAACGCTAATAATTTCCCCGTTGATCCGGAATTAATAGGAAAGACCGTAAAAGTAAAATCAAGATTATTTAATTTTGATGAACCACTCATTTCGCAGCGCGTTATCCGAGAGATGGACCAAGTCGATTACCGCCCCGCTAATTTAATGGAAATTCTTGCTTTTGGTGCAGCCCGTCCCGAGCTTCAAAGAGTAATTACAATTATAGCTTTTGGGTCACGTTGGGAAGACCATGATGGTTATTACTGTTTACCCGCTTTGCATGTTTGTAATAATAAGCGCTATCTAAATACAGCCCTTTTTGCCGAAATGTTTACGTCTAGCTTATTCGCTCTTGGTATTCCCAAAGAATCGCCTAAGTAATTAATTTTTTTTATTATTTTAATCTTTATATATAAAAATGGAAACAAATAGTGAAAAAAAATGGACGGAAAAAGATGGTATTATATATTTTTCTGTTACTTCCAATGGCGCTACTGGCGGCCAATGGACTAATGATTTAAAAATAAAAGGAGTTAGAGTAACCAATGACGCCAAAGAGATCCTGCATTCTGAAAATTTTAAGCCTACTAATGGTTATGTTTACAATATAGCTGTTATAAAGGGTGGAATTTTCAGTGATAATTATCGCTTTATCGAAAGAATTCGCCAAGAAGCTCTACGTCACAAATTTTTTAATTCTGACGCAGAAGTAGCGTGTCTTATTAGAGAAAAATTTTTAAACGAAGACTTGGAGGCGATGGGGTTGCTTTGGATAATAGTAATGCATGAACCAATAAAAATTTCTTCTGATTATAATTTTCCTTCTTCTTGTCGCGGCAACCTTCTTTGTTCTTCTCATGGCGACCTTGGTCCATTATTGGAAACAGCCACTGATAAATCATTTATTAAGTGGAACAGTCTTCATGGATTTGCTTTCTTGGTTTCGAAAACTTTATAAAAAAAATGACTCAGGGTTTATGATCTTAAAAATATTCGTGTAAAAGTATAGGGAGCTAGTAATAGTCTCCCTTTTATTTATATAAAACCGTTCCAACTTAAGTCCCGCTCTCCCCGCAGATTTAAATAGCCCAATTTTGTGGCTATTTTTTGATGGAGAGTTTATCGCTTTAGAGTGGCGTGCTATAATTTAAAATATCAATACCAATAAGATAAGTGAAATTCCTGATAATTTTTATAGGACCAGTATTAAAGCAATTATTTTCGATAACAAACATTGACTATTATTTATTCAGGAGAATAATGGCTTGTGGGAGATGCCTGGAGGTGGTTTGGATTATGGCGAAACGCCGCAGGATTGTTTGGCTAGAGAAATCAAAGAGGAAATGGGGTCGGAAGCAATATATGTAAGCCGGCAGCCATTATACTTTGCTTCGGCTCTAAATATTGATGGCCGCTTTTAATAATTTATAATAATATGAAAAATTCAACCTTAGTTAAATGGGGCGCCACTCACGCTCTTGGGGTGTTGGCTTACATCTTTCTCTTGGCCACCTTTTTTAGTAAAGCCAACGATTTTTTTGGCAAAGCTGATCACAGCATAGTTAGTCCTATGGCCGCTTTAATGCTCTTTGTCTTTTCGTCTTTAGTAACTGGTGGACTAGTTTTAGGAAAACCAATTATGCTCTATCTGGATGGTCAAAAAAAAGAAGGAGTAAAATTATTATTTTTTACCGGCGCCAGTATATTCATTTTTATGCTTCTAACTTTTACAGTTTTATTATTACTAAAATAAAAGGCCAGAATCATCTAAAAGACTTCGAAAAAGAAGTCTTTTTTGTTTATGTTAGTTTGGGTGTTGACATAATTGTTAGAATAATATAACATATAGTATATGTTAATTAATTCTAACAAATTTATGACTCTAAAAAATTATCAAAAAATTAAACTCGTTTTTGTTTTTTTTCTGGCACTTATTTTTAGCCAGACAATCTATTACAAGAATTACCTTATTCCCATCGCGCTTATGATTGTTAGTTCCTTGATTCTGATGTGGCTTCGCCGTCGTGTTAAGGGGGTGGTGGCTGACGAAAGGGATTATGCAACCGGAGGCAAATCAGCTCTTTTAACTATTCAGGTCTATGCTTGGATAGCCTCAATTTCTATGTTTATCCTTTATGCTTTGCGTGATGCAAATCCTAGTTACGAACCGATTGCGATGACGCTCGCTTTTTCAACCTGTATTTTAATGCTTCTATATGCGGTTATTTTTAGATATTTTGATAATTTTAAATTTTCTGATAAAAAAACCATTTATTCCTTTTTGATTTTTATTCTTTTCTTAGTCTTAGCTGTTTTCTCTATTCGTTTATTCTCGGGTGAGGATAATTGGGTGTGTCGAAATGGCGCTTGGCAAAAACATGGGCAACCTTCATTCCCAGCGCCCAGCACTGAATGTAAATAATTATGAAAAATAACATCCGCGAACTCAGGACCAGTTTAAATTTAACTCAAGAAGAGTTGGCTCAGAAAGCCGGAGTCAGAAGAGAAACTATTGTCTTTCTGGAACAGGGTAAATATAACCCCTCCTTAAATTTAGCTTACGAAGTTTCTAAAGCCCTCAAGTCTTCAATTGATGAAGTATTTATTTTTGAATAAACTCTCCCTTTAAAATTTATTAAAATAAAAACGCCCAGTTTTTAAACCGGGCGTGTTTTTTATTTTTGGGGAGCGATTAGACCTACGACTGAATGCTTATCCGGATAAATTTTAAATCCCGGGCGACTAATCCAGAGACCGCCGATAAATTCCGGCGCTTCTTGTGAAGCAGAACAAAAAAATACCAAGCGATAAGTCATCCGCCAATAAGACGCTCCAATAGAAGCTAGCGGCATGTGAAATTTCTGTAAATAGGTGGTTTCTTCGTGGATGGACTTGATGATTGAACCTCTGGTGGCAAAGCCTTTATGATTGCTGAAGATTCTCCATTCAGGATACCAAATTTTAGTTAAGTTTTTATCATTTTTTATACAAAACGGCTGACTGAAATCAAGTAATGTCTCGTAGTCGTTGGCACGGACTCTTCGCCATAGGCCAAGCTTTTCTCCAAGAGGGTAATCGATTTTAAAGTTAGAGTCTCTTGACAGTTCAATTTTATTTTTTAACCAGTGTTTTTCTGCACCCAAGAGTGAGCCAGCTAAATCAAAAATTATTTCCGCCGATTTTAAACCATTACCATAACTAATTAAATTTAACTGTCCATTAGGGGCGCAGTCAATTTCGGCCAAAAAATTTTGCTTTTTTTCTGGTTGCAGATTGATTAACAATTCCTTAGCCTGATTTTCATAAGACCTGTCCAACTCTAATATTTCATTAGAGTTTTTAAATAGATTTTTCTTTTCCATGACACCTAATTTTTAAAATTAAACATTAAACGCTATTTGATGATAAAGTTGTTAAAAAACAAAAAATCGGATAATATTCCGATTTGAATTGATTGATAATTTGCTGGCCGCCTTTTAGCGGGCTTCTTTTTTATCAACAAAACCAAACCGGATATTCATCCAGCAATTCATATTATTATTTTGGTTGATTTTGTTCGATAATTTAAACATGGGATTATTTTAGCACATTTTAAGTAAAAGACAAGACCTTTTAATTATTATATCCCCCAAGAAACTTGTGTTATAATATAAAAATATGGAAAAAAATGTGAAAATTGAACCAGAATGGGCGGCGGTTTTAAGCGAAGTTTTTAAAACCGAACAGTTTAAACAGCTGGCTGATTTTGTTCGGGGTGAGTATTTAAGTAATAAAATTTTTCCCAAACCGGAACATGTTTTTACTGCCTTTTGGCTTACCCCATTTTCTAAAGTTAAGGTGGTTATTTTAGGTCAGGATCCTTATCATGGTGATGGTCAAGCTCACGGTTTATGTTTTTCTGTGCCTAGTGGCCTGCCGGTGCCGCCATCTTTAAAAAATATTTATAAAGAAATTGAAAGTGATTTAGGCATAAATAAAGATTTTAAATCGGGTAATTTAGAAGCTTGGGCTAGTCAAGGAGTTTTTCTTTTAAATGCCATCTTAACAGTTGTTGCCCATAATCCCGCTTCCCATCAGAATAAGGGTTGGGAAAAATTTACCGATGCAGTTATTAAAACCATCTCGGATAAAAAGGAGCACGTAGTTTTTATTTTATGGGGCAATTATGCTCGCAGTAAGAAAAATTTAATTGATGGCCATAAGCATTTGATTTTAGAAGCGCCGCACCCCTCGCCTTTATCGGCTTACTCAGGATTTTTTGGCTGCCGTCATTTTTCTAAAAGCAACGATTATTTAGCGGCTTGCGGCCAGGAAAAAATCGCTTGGTAGAAATGCTTTATCTAAAGTAATTTGTTATACTGAAAGTAATAATAATTTATCTTTTGTTTATGAACAAAAAAATAGAAGTTTCTCTTAGTCCACAAACCATCAGAACGATTCTTTTAGTAGCGTTGGGAATTTTTTTTATCTGGAAATTATCGGACATTTTTATTCTACTAATTACCGCCATCATGGTGGCCTCCGCTTTAGATCCGGCAGTTAAATGGTTAAACAAAAAGCTATCTTTGACTTTATCGGCCGCTTTAGTAGTTATCGGCCTTATTCTGCCTTTAATTTATGTCGTGGGCGCGGTGATCCCTGATTTTATCAGCCAATTTCCGGCCATCTCTGAAAGAATCACTGGCACTTTAAGTGCTGCTAGTTTCTTACCGCCATTTTTGCGTCAATTAGATTTTTCTCAATATTTTCAAAATGGCAGTTCTTATATTTTAGAATCAACTAAAATGATTGGTGATTTCTTTTTTCAAGCCATCACTTTTATTTTTTTAGTTTTTTATTTACTAATCGACGGCAAAGATTTGCACCGTTTAGTCGCTTTATCAATCTCTAGCGGTAAACGTAAACAAGTAGAAAAAATATCAGCCGAACTCGGCCGAATTAGTGGTCAATATATTAGAGGCAACTTACTGATTTCCTTAATTTGTACTTTAGTAACTCTTGCCGGTTTACTACTTTTAAATATTCCTTATGCTTTACCTCTGGCTATTTTTGCTGGAGTCTTGGATTTGTTACCGCTTATTGGGAGTACCATCGGCGCTATTCCGGCAGTCATTCTTGGTTTTACAATTTCGCCACTGACCGGGTTGCTGACTATTGTTTTGTTTGGCACTTATCAGGCGATTGAAAACGATATCTTGGCGCCTAATATTTATAATAAGGTTTTAAACTTATTACCATTCCTAAGTTTTATCGCCGTTATTGTCGGTTCAATTATTTTTGGTGTCGCCGGCGCTTTCTTGGCTTTGCCGATTGCCGCTGGTATCCCGACAATTATTAAATACTTTGAAAAAAGTAAATAATTAATTCTCTCTATTTATTATTTCCAGTCCTCTTTAATTTATTCCAGCCGTAGTGCCGGCCTTTTATGATAGCTAAAATTGATTTATAGGTGATTACATACATAAACTGACGATAGAAAAATCTCTGAATCAGAATTAACCACATTAATTTTTTAGGTTTTTTCTCTAGGGTAAAAGCCAAGAGGGAGCCGCAGATATCCATGACGGTAAACATAAGATAACCGACGAAGATGGCACCGAAGTCACCACGAATAATTGATAGCAAAAAGACTAAATCGCCGATAGGGGATAAGACGGGGAAGATGATTTGGAAAAATAGCATATTAGGCAGAGCGACCCAGCCTAAGTTACCTTTAAAGAATAATTTACGATTTTTATATAGACATTGATAAGTGCCATAACTCCAACGGAAGCGTTGTTTGGCTAGGCCACTAATAGTTTCCGGGGCTTCCGTTCGGCTTCTGGCTTCAGGGGCGTAAACAATCACGCCGCCGTTAGCTAGCAGTCTTAAAGTTAAGTCAGCGTCTTCAGTTAAAGTATCGGTGCCGTAACCGCCTACTGCTAAAACTTTATCACGTCGCCAAGCGCCGGTCGCACCCGGAACTACACTAATGCAATTAAGTTCATCAAAAGCTCGGCGATCAAAATTTTGGGTGGTAATATATTCCAAGGCCTGGAAACCGGTGATTAAATTACGCACATTACCCACCTCTACATTACCGCAAACGGCATCAACTTTGGCATCGGCAAAAGGTTTAGTCAGTTCGTTGATGGTTTCTGGTAAAAGAATGGTATCACCATCAATTGTGATAATTAAATCATATTTTGCTTCCGTAAAACCTAAGTTTAAAGCTGATGATTTACCGCCATTAGGTTTTTTAATTAATCTAATGCGCTCATCTTGCTTCATGAATTTTTCAACTTCAGCGCTAGTGTTGTCAGTTGAGCCATCGTCAATGACTAAAATCTCTAAGTTTTTCTTGGTACTTTTTTGAAGGGCGACTAAAGTGTAGGCAACGGTTTTTTCTTCGTTATAACAAGGAACGATAACGGTGACTGGTTCAGTAAAATCTTTTTCTTGACGCTTGCGGTAGTGCTTAGCCGATCTAATTACCATCGCACCTAGAAATAAGATCCGCAAGATGGCAATAACAGTTGTTAAAATAAATAACCACGAAATAATTATCCAGCCCCAACGCAAACTGAAATTCCAAATAGAAGTTATTTCCACAAAAAATAATTCACCTCCAGAAAGTGGGGGGTTGATTTGGTCCCGACTTAAACCGGCAGCGGTATCAAAATTTACAAAAGTATAACCTTCAGCTTTTAATTTAGGAATTAGAATTTTTAGAGCAGCCACGGTTTGGGAGCGGTCTCCGCCGGCATCGTGCATTACAATGACGTGGTTTTGGGAGTCAGATACTTGATCTAAAACGTTACTGATAATTTTATCGACGCCTGGTTTTTGCCAATCTTCAGAGTCAATATTAGCACCGGCAATTATATAACCAAGCTTATTAACCGAAGAGATGGCTTTTAGCTGCTCGGGGGTACTTGGAGTTGAGTCGGTGTCGTAAGGCGGTCTAAAAAGAATGGTTCGTTTATTAGTTTCCGATTCAATTACTCTTTGGGTTTGGTTTAACTCTAAATCTAAACGACCGCGGGAGATAGTGGAAATGTCGGGATGCAGATACGTGTGATTACCAAACATAAATCCGTCTTTAGCCATTTGACTAACCACATTAGGATTTCTTTGAGCCTGATCACCGACTAAGAAGAAGGTGGCTGGAATATTATTATCTTTTAAAACTTTGGTAATTTGCGGCGTCCAAATTTCATCAGGGCCATCATCAAAAGTTAAAATTATTTGTTTGTCAGGAAAAACTTGACCGACAGCGCCTAAATCGTAACCCGCGGGAATCTTATCGTAGAGAGCGTAATCAATACTGCCGTCGGAATCAGTGGTAATTTGGAGGTGACCATTGGCTCGATCACGTTCTAATTTAAATAATTCACTTTGATTTTCAAAAGTAATGGAATTTAACTTGGGGGAATCGGTAAAACTTTGACCAGTGGCCTGTTTGTTAAATACCTGCCAATAGGATTCATCTTCATTGCCTAAACGCCACAGGGCAACGCCGGCTACCTGACTTTTTTTGGCAATTAAAACTTCATTCCAGGCTGTAGTCCCGTTTAAAAACCAAACTTGGTGTTCGTTGTCGCTGTCATCTTTGTAGCTAAAGTACATATTAAAACCGGAATCAGAATTCATTTCTGGTTCGGCTCCCGCTTCACTGGCCAAAGACATGACTTCGTTAAATTTTAAAGATTCGGCTGACGTAGTGGTGCCAATAGTCCAGTCATAACCGTAAGCTCCTAGAGAAATAATTAGTTTACTTTTGGGTACTGAGTTAATGCCTTGATCAACCACATCTTTGAACCAGTCAGTACTGGCAATCGGCCCGGGGTCACCGCCAGGGTAGTGCTCGTCATAAGCCATGAGCACGACGTAATCAACTATTTGTCCGATATACTCAAAGTCGTAAGCCGGATCGTTAGCGGTCACATCAACGGTTACAAGTTTATTATTTTTATGCAGGATTTCGGTTAGAGTTTTAAGAAATTCCAGATAAGCGTCTCTATCTTCAGGTTTTAAATCTTCTAAGTCGACATTAATGCCGGCCGCCTTTGACTTTATAACTAAGTCAGCTAAGGCTCCGGCTAAGCAAGAGCTAGTTTCGGAGTTGTGCAAAATAATGCTAGTTTCGGGACCATACCAGCGGCCTAAATAACCATTAGTAAATCGGGGAATAATCGCCGCCTTGCTAGATGAGCTGATAGCCTTGGTAATATTTGAATCTTCTTTTTCTAAAACGGAACAACTGGCACTATTTAAAAAATACCAATCAGGAAAAACAATATCCGTGTCGCTAGCGTGTCTTTCAAATGATTGCAGACTAGACGGATCGTCTTGAATTAAAAAAGCACTTGATAAGAAGTTAGTTGAACTGGCTAGATTTTGATTATTAATAACAGTCAGCGGAGTCGAAGTGGCCAAATTAGTCTTAGTTACCTTTTTTGTTTTTGGGGCTAATTTTTTTTCCTGAGCAATAATATTAGCTTTAATGTGTGAGGCTCTTTTGATATTATCTTGCCTTTCTTGAACACTAGCTAGGGGCGGATTAACCATTAAACTGGCAATCATACCTCCTAAAAGGATGGCTAGGATGAGGGGAATGCCAATGAAGACCCATTTGGCTCTTTTCCAACGTTTTTGTGAGAAATCTTCGAATATCATAAGAGTTTAATTGATTAAATTAGCTTACATTATTATATATTATATATAGGGGGTAGCTAAAAAGCAATATGAAATTAAAAATCTTTTTAAACAAAAAAAGCCTCTTTATTCGCCAAAAGGCGGAGAGACTTTTTATAATACTTAGTATTTTTTGTTATTTTTAGGCGTGACCTAAAGTTTTTTCGCCTTCCTGCCAGTCTAAAGGGCATAAATCGCCGCTTTGAATAGCTTTTAAGACGCGTAGGGTTTCAGTGACAGAACGTCCAACTGAACCAGTCGACACGACAATATATTTGATCAGACCTTCGGGGTCAATAATAAATAAACCTCTTTCGGCTGAACCATCGTTTTCATTAAGAACTCCATAAGCTTTAGCTAAAGCTTGGGTCGTGTCAGCGAGGACGGGATATTTTATTTCCGGCAGATCTTTTTCTAACCAATTCTTGTGTGACCACTCTGAATCGGTGGAAGCGGCCAAAATTTCACAATTTAAATCTTTAAAATCAGCTTCATGTTTAGCAAATCCTCGGAGCTCCGTCGGGCAGACGAAAGTAAAGTCGCGAGGGTAAAAAAAGAGCACTAGCCATTTTCCGGAATAATCCGCTAAGCTGAGGTCTTTGAATTCGCCTTGATGATAGGATTTTATTTTAGTAAAATCTGGGGCCTTGGTATTAGTGTTTAACATATCGTTAGGGGTTTATAAATAATAGATGATATCAGTTTTTTTAATTTTCTGGCCCATTATTTTAGTGGGTAATTTCAGTTTTTGGTTTCCTCCTAAATCATAGACTTTGCCTTGTTTCGTATCAACGACATGGCAATGAGTTTCTAACTTAGCGTCATAGCGATTAGGAGCTCCTGCGAGGGGGATTTCGATTATCAAACCGAGTTTCTGAAATTGAATCAGATTTTTATAGACAGTAGCCAGGGAAATATTTGTAAATTTGTTTTTCACTTGTTCGTAAATATCCTGAGCTTGGGGATGACTGCAAGAAGAAGCGACAATTCGGAAGATTTCTAGCTTCTGTGGCGTTAAGGGTAGACCCTGATTACGAACAGCTTGCCGAAAATTATCTAAGCGCTGGGTTATTTCTTGCTGACTGATAGTCATATTTATTTAGATGATAATTAATATCAATTAATAACTATTCTCCATTATATAGTAAGCGCCAAACTTTGTCAAGCCTTTAGTATTAGATATAAAAAAGCTGATAATTAATTATCAGCTTTTTTAAGCCAAGCCTTCATTTAAAACGTCTTAAACAGCGGCTCGGTGGAATTCTCTAATTATTTTAACAACAATTCCTCTAACTTCCACTTCTTTGCGGAAGATTGGAGAAAAGGTCGGATTAGCCGGTTGCAGCCTTATTTGATCCTTCTCCCGATAGAATCGTTTTAAGGTTGCCTCGTTATCGTCTATTACCGCCACGACGGTGTCGCCGTTGTCAGCATAATTTTGTTTTTTAATGATGGCAAAGTCGCCATCAAAAATACCATCACCAATCATTGAGTTACCGTGAACTTTTAGAGCGTAAAGTTCGCCGTCTTGAAAGCGCCGGTCTTTGGCGATTTCAATAACTTCATCGGGAATCTCAATGGCTTCAATCGGTTTGCCAGCGGTAATAATTCCCACTAGCGGCACCGCCATCATGTCGGTCATTCTTTTTCCCACTAACTCCAAACTCCGAGAAACATTCTTCGCTCTTTTGAGAACGCCTTTGGAGATTAAAGTTTTTAGATGTTCATGAACTGTGGAAACAGCTGATATTTGAAAATGGTCGCGGATCTCGGGTAGAGATGGGGCATAACCATTCTCGCTAATACAGCTGGCTACATAGTCATAAACCTCTTTTTGTTTTTTGGTTAGTGTTGGCATAGGGGTTAAATGTTTATTACTTTTATATTATACCGAAACAAAACCGAATGCGCAAGCCCCCTCGCAAAAACTGTTAAATATTGTATAATATAAGTATAAGTAATTAGTAAAAATATATGGCTGAAGTCACAATTTTTCATAAAATTATTAGCGGCGAAGTACCTTGTTATAAAGTTTGGGAGGATACTGATCATTTAGCCTTTTTGTCGATTTTCCCTAATACCGTTGGCGTCACCGTGGTGATTCCTAAAAATTATGAGCCAAGTTATTTTGCGGACGCACCCGACGCCGCTCTTAGCGCTTTAATTTTGGCGGCCAAAACCGTCGCCAAACTCTTAGACGAAAAACTACCGGATGTCGGCCGGGTTGCTTTAGTTTTTGAAGGTTTTGGTGTTAATTATTTGCACGCTAAATTATTCCCGATGCATGGCACGGATAATCCTGATTGGCGGCCGATTAAATCATCGGACCATGAAGAAATTATTTATGATAAATATCCTGGATATATTTCCTCTCATGATGCCAAATTAGAAGATAGCGATTACTTATCTAATTTAGCGGCGTATCTGCGCGGCGAAGTTAATGAATATCCAGTTAGAGCTTAATTTGTTTTTTTTAATTAATCATTAAATTTTAAAAATGTATGTTAAGAGTCTCTGAGAAATATTTGCCCATTGATAAAAGCACGCCTAGGGACGAAGAGAAATATCTGCCGATTGATAGGAGTCCGCAATTTGATGAACCAGATGATTTAGATAACGAAGAGTTTGTCCACGCTAACGATCCGAAGCGGAAATTTTTGACCGCCGATAAAGTGCCAAATACTGAAGACGATGAAGAAAATGAGGTTGAAATCAGCACCGAAGATGATGAAGAAAATGAAATAGAACCGAGTCGGGAAGATGATGAAGAAGATTATTATGATACTGAAAAAGCTTTGCACGAGGTTCGCGGTGATATTAAAAATTACGATTACCAGCATCGTGGTCCAAAAGATGTTGGTAATCTAGAATCTTTTCATATTGATCATGACACTGAAAGTATAACGGCGGTTGTGGGTGATGGTCCCGTTGTTAAAGAAGGCAAGCTAGATGATTCGTTGATAAATGAAGAGGGGCAACAAGATAAACCTTTAAGACGCGGCGTTAATATGCAGTTTATTCCTCAAGCTAGAAAGATGTACGATCAGCGCCAATATATTAAGCAAACTGAGAACTTAAAAACTCTGCCCGATAACAAAGTTCAAAGGAGTAACCGGGGTCTGATTAGAAAATTTTTCGATAATTTCGCTGGTAAAAATTAATTATTTTTCCATAAAAACGAGCGGTAACCGCTCGTTTTTGTTTGGTTAAACCTTGACATATTGCATTTAAAAGGGTAAAATTATTCTTATCGTAAATTAACAATAAACTAAAAAATAGGAGAGGAAGCTATGGAGGGACAAGTGACCGAAGTGAAAAAAAATGTCTTTAAAATTGTAATGAAAACTGAGCTGATTATCAACTATGACCAGCCAGTAAGTGAGATTGCTTTACCAAAAAAAGTGCGAGATGTTAATCGCGGCCTTTACAAGGTAAAGATTGAAGAAACTGGTGAAAAACCAGTCGTCGTCGTTCTAATTGATCTTGGACCGGAGGTCTGTCATAAAACCGCTAAAATGGCTATGGAAAAAGCGGGCATTAGTCAGGCCGGGGTTCACGAAATTGTCCATTTTGCTTCGGTTTTACCGGATTTACCGGAAACTAAATTTTATATTTCCTCACTCAGAGAGGAGTCTAAACACGGTCCGTTGGAACTAGTTCCGACGATCTGTGTGTATGGCAAAAATTCGGTAAACATTTCCCTAGGATTAAGGGATGATTTACCACTACTAAAAACATATTTTCTCGGCATCGAGGATAACTAATAAGCGTTACCCCATCTTTCAAGCAATTAAGCTTTGAAAGGTGGGGTTTTGTTTTATAGTGATTAAAAGTGTTGATTAGCTAATAATCTTATGCTAATCTATATTCGACCAGGAGAGGTGCCAGAGCGGTCGAATGGAACAGTCTTGAAAACTGTCGTACCTGAAAGGGTACCGAGGGTTCGAATCCCTCCCTCTCCGCAATCACATTGAACAAGGCTAAAACCTTGTTTTTTGGTGCCTTTTTTAAGTTTTTCAGTTCGAACCTGGCACAGGGAGTGCGGGACTGTTTTTGGTAAAATGCTTATTTTTTAGCCATTTTAAGGTAAAATTCTCTGGTTCGAATACAAAAAATTTATTGATTCATATTATTTGTTTTATTTTGTTTGTGGTAAAATATATAAATCAAATTAATTTAAGTTTATTAAATTTTATGCAAGAAATTACAATAAAAGAAGCACAAACAAGAGTAGATGATTGGATTAAAACAATTGGCGTTCGTTATTTTTCAGAGTTAACTAATCTGGGTCAATTGACCGAGGAAGTTGGCGAGGTCGCCCGTATTATAACTCGAACATATGGAGATCAAAGTTTTAAAAAATCAGATGAAGGCCATAATCTAGGGGATGAATTAGCTGATGTTTTGTTTGTTGTTATCTGTCTTGCTAATCAAACAGGGGTTGATTTAACTGAAGCTCTGCAAAAAAATCTTGATAAAAAAACGAAACGAGATTCCGATAGGCATCAAAATAATGAAAAATTAAAAAATAACTAATACAGTGTAAAAATAGTGTTTAATTGGTATTTTCGCAAATTCCAGTTCGAACAAAGTCCCTCACTCCCCGCAGACAGGAAAAAGCAGCTTTAATTAGCTGTTTTTTTGTTATGTATAAGCTTAAATATTGAGTTCCAAAGTGGTTCGAATTGACTTAGAGTAGTAGGAATGGATATCGTTAAAAAGGTATTATTAAATTTAATATTAGGGAAAATTATTTAGTTCTAACTTAAAACCTTGTTTATAAAAATATGCTAAATTCGGAGAAGTTTTAATACTTTGTAGCGGTATGATATAATATGTATATATGAAAAAAATTATTATATTAGGTGCTAGTGATGGGCTCGGTAAGGCAATCGCTAGTTTATGCCTAAAAGAAAAAATAGAAGTGATTAATGTAAGTAGGACAGCTTGCGACTTACCAGGCGTTGTTAATCTTACTTGCGATTTATCTATAGAAGAAGATATCAATAATACGAGTAATTTAATAAAAGAAAAGTATAATAATTTTGATGCTATTATCAATTGTGTTGCTATTGTAGCTATGGAGAAAATTAATGAAATTACATATTCTAAATTTGAAAGAGCATTTAAAATTAATACTATCGCTCCATTGTATTTATTATCTCTACTATTTGATAACATTGTAAAAAATGAAGCCGATATATTAAATATTGGCACGACAGCAGATTTAAAAGCTGGATTCAATGATCAATTAGCATATACCTCAACTAAATATGGCCTAAGAGGCGGATCGTATAATATTGGATTAGAATTAGCAAAAACAAAAAGTAGAATGATATATGTTCACTGCGGTGGTATGAATACCAAAATGCACGAAAAGGATTATGGATTGAAAATAGATAATCCAGAAGAATGGATGAACCCACTCGATGTAGCTGATATAATTTTGTATTTACTCAAATTGCCAAAACAAATAGAAATAACAGAAATTACTATTAGTCGTAAAAAAAGAAGATTGGGATAAAATTTAGTTTTATAGCTTTATTATAAAAACGTTTCAACTATCTGTCTTGCCTTCAAGCATTTTTAATAAAAACCAAACTACATATTTAGCTAATCATACAAATAATTTATCAAATTAGTTCGAATAGCGTCCCTAACACCCCGCCAATTGACAAAAGTATACCAAGATGGTATGCTTTTTTGTTATTTTAATAATTAGTATAAAAACTATTTAATCCTTAAAATAAACTAATAATGAGTAAATTAAAAAAATGTCAGGATTGTGGCGCAGCTCCAGGTCAACCCCATAAAGATGGTTGCGATATCGAACGTTGTAGTGTTTGTGGAAAACAACATATACAGTGTGGATGCGAGGGGCACGATAAAGCTTTTGCTAGATGGACTGGTTTTTGGCCTGGTTCTATTGAATCGGAAAATCTAGGCATAGATTTAAACGAGTTTTACAGACAGGGTTTTCACAAAATATTTTTTGTAAAACCGGAAGTTTGAAAAAACTATTAATTAGGGGGGGGGTGTTCAGTAATGAACACCTTTTTTATTTGTTAAAACCGTTCTAACTACGTCCCACTCTTTCCGCACATTGACAAAAGTATACTAATGTGGTATACTTCTTGTTAAGAAAGATATTTAACATTAACATAAAAAAACCATAAGTCATGATTCAAACAGTTCTTCTTTCGTTTTTGTATGGTGCGGTTGTATTTGGGGCCACTGCTTTATTCCTAGGAAAGAAAAAAGCTAGTAAATTACCTGGTGGTGCTATTTTAGCAGCCTTTATTTTAGCTCCATGGTGGGCTGCTTTAATTGGCGCTTTAGTAGGGCACTTTGGCGCTGCTTATTTAGTTAATAAATTTCTTTAATTGAACCTTGGTTCATAAAAGGAGGTCTTAAAAATAGATCTCCTTTTTTCTTTTTAATTAACACTTTTATATATCACTGTTCCAGTTACACCCCCCTCCCTCTCCGCTTATTGACAAAAGTATGCCAAGATGGTATGCTTTTTTGTTGATCAGAACTTTAAAAAATAAGGTTAAATTTGGTTAATTGCCGAGTTCGTCTCAAATTTAGGCGGGTTTAGTAATTAATCAAATTAGTAATAACTTCAAAAATAAAATGTCATGAAAAAAATGCTTGTTTTATTATTCTGTTTATTGATTTCTTTCGGTATTAAGGCTCAGACACCAGCCAAAGGGGAAATTCAAAAAATTTACAAAAAAGTTGTCACAAAAATTTCATCTGAAGGCCGGGATACCGTAGAATTCAGGGTATTTCGTGTGGACACTTTTTCTGTAACCAATTTAGTTTACGAAAAAAAGCATGATTGTCCATGTAGCAACAAGCAATGTCACGGCTCAAGGCTTACCCTATCTGCTAATTTTGGGAAAACAAAGATTTTTATTTTTCCTAATGGTGATTGTTTCTCTGAAACAAATCATTCCAGTCCTGGTGTTGAAATTGTAGAAGTTAACCTAAAAGAAGAAAAAAAGTACGAGGCCAAATTTAAAAATGAGGCCAAAGTAGTTTTGTTAAACTATCTAAAATATTATTGATAGCCAAAATTTTGCAAGGAAGTCTAGCAATAGTCTTCCTTTTTTCTTTTTAAAGATCATTTTTATTACTAACTGTTTTCCCAATATAGCGCCGATCTCCACGCCGATTGACAAAATTATACTAATATGTTATATTTTTTGTTGTCAAGAATATATTCTAGATTTTGCACTAAAATAATAAAATTATTAATAAATTTAGTTTTAATATATGTTACCCCTAAGTAGGCAAAAAATTATTACAGAAGCTACAAATATTTTAGCTGATATTTTTAAGAAATATCATGACCGTGGTATTGAAGCAATATATTTATGGGGGTCAGTTTTGTCTTCTAAGGATTTTAATCAAATATCTAGCGACATCGATTCCATTGCCATTGTAAAGGATAGTCTCGATTTTGCGGTAGAAAAAGAGTTAAATGACTATATTAAAATACAAAATAAAGGAATTGATCTGAAAATAAGATTTCTTTATATTAGTGAATTAAATGGCGGTCCGTCAAAAGGATTCACCACAAAGTATATTAATTATAAAATATTGTTATTTGATTTAAAATTTTGGCACCATGTTGTTGGTCAAAAGTATAGTGAAAAAGATTTCTCTTTAAAAAAAATAACAAATAATGAAGTTGCTATATTAAAACTTAAGGAAATTAGTAAATTGCACTTGCCGGCAAGGACTTATCCGTATACTGATTATAAATATTTTCTTAAAGCTTTGGCTAGATTTTGTTATTTCATCCAGGGGGCTAGTTGTACTTTCTCATATAACGATACTCTAAATAGTGCCGATAAGGAATGTCAGTTTATTATGAAAAAAATAATAAAAATAAAAGAAAATGATTGGGATTTAAAAATGTTCACAAAAGAATTGCCTATATTTATAAACTTCTTAAACAAGAAAGAATTTGAACTCACATGTCGTAACGATGTTTTATGAAACACGTTATTTGTAACCATTAATTATATTTACCGCTTGTTTCATATTAAGATGATAAAATATCTGATGTTTCGTTTTTAAGATAAACGTGTCTCAACGCCATTTAGATAATTAAAATTTTTATTTCAAATACATCCCGCCCTCCCCGAATTAAGACAAAAATAAGGTTAAGCCTTATTTTTTTTATCAAATTGATAAAAAACAGAAGTTATTATATTATGATAAGCCACTCTTATTAATAAAATTATACTTAATTATATGATTATAGTTCCCATTGAAATATCTTCTAGACATGTTCACTTAAGCCAAGAAGATTTAGATGTCTTGTTTGATTTAGATTATAAGTTAGCGCCGCTAAAAAATATTTCACAAACTGGCCAATATGCGGCGCAAGAAACAGTGACGCTTAAAAACGGTAATAGTGAAATAAAGAATGTGAGAATTATCGGCCCCGTTCGCCAGTCTACAGTTGTGGAATTAGCGGCTTCTGATTCTAGAAAATTGGGCCTTAAATTAGCGGTTAATAATTCAGTCACGATTATTGGCCCTAATAATTCTCTTACTAGAGACTGTGCTGTTATCCCGCAAAGGCATATCCACGCTTCTAACGAGGATGCTAAAAAATATAAACTCCATGACAAGCAAATTGTTTCAGTTGAATGTGGACAAAAAAGAAAGGTTATTTTTGCCAACGTTATTGTTCGTGTCGACCAAGACTTTGTTTGGAACTTTCACGTCGACATCGACGAGGCTAATGCCGCTGGTTTAGCAGAGAACGAGTTTGGCACAGTCATCGTTTAATCTAAGTATCTCGCTTCAAAATGATATGTTATAATTTAAGTATATGAAAAAAATCTCTATTTATATCGCCGGTAGCGTTAAAAAAGATGCTGGTGACGGTAATGCTATTTTTGCCTCTGACGATATTAAAAGCGAACTCACTAAAGATATCGACAACTTTGAGGTGGTAATTTTTGATCCCAATGAGAGTAAGATTTTTGGTAACGGAAAAAGCAATCGATTCGGTCAGGATTGTTTGCAAGTAACTTCCAGTAACTTTTTGGTTATTGATTTGAGGGAAAAAAGAGGTTTAGGTGTCGGCGCGGAAATGATGCTCGCTAAAGAAAAGGGAATTCCGGTAATTTCAGTCTGTCCAACCGGTAGTCATTATAAAAGAAGCATGGTTTTTCACAGTGGTGTTGAAAATCCGAATTGGGTCCACCCTTTTGTGGAGTCACTAAGTGACGCTGTGGTAGAAGATTTTGGTCAGGCGGGGCAGTGGATCAAAGCATTTATTCAAAACCCTATTAAAATAAAATCCAGCTCCATTGTTGAGGAGTCAGTTAAAGATTATTTGGATAACTTTCTAGATAATGATTTGGATTTTAAGAAAAAATATTTAGATTCACTAGTGGATAAAATATAAAAATATGACAAAGCAATTTTACAAAGATGCTTTTGGTTGGGGTTTTATTCTTTGGTTAATTGGTTATCTGCTTGGTATATTATTGTTTTTTGTGGCGCCACCTTCGGCGATTGGGTGGATTATTATGCCAATTGGTTTGGTTATTACTCTTTGGGTGCTGCTTAAAAAAATAAAACCGGAATCATTTAAAAATTATATTGCACTGGCGTTTATTTGGGCGCTAACGGCTATTATTTGTGATTATTTATTCTTGGTTTTAGTATTTAAACCCAGTGGTGGTTATTATAAGCTGGATGTCTATATCTATTATTTTTTAACTTTTATCTTGCCGTTTATTATTGGTTTTAAAAAGAAAAATATATGATAATCAAAAATATAGTCCAAATTGGCAATCCTATTTTAAGTCGTAAGTCGGAGCTAGTTAAGGATATAAAATCTAAAGAAACTAAAAAAGTAATCAAAAATTTAACTGACTCGGTTCGCTATCACGGACTAATCGGCATGGCCGCTTCACAGATTGGTGAAAAATTAAGAATCTTTGTGACCGAGGTTAGAAGTACTAAATATCGAGAGCTTAAGACCGATAAGCTAAGAGTTTATATTAATCCCAAAATTATTTGGTCGTCAAAAAGAAAAGTAATAATCTACGAAGGTTGTGGTAGCGTGGCTTATGCCAAATTATTCGCTCCGGTTAGCCGACCGGAAAAAATAATGATTGAGGCTTTAGACGAAAATGGTCAGACATTTACACTTAAAGCTGATGGCATGCTAAGCCGCGTCATTTTGCATGAATATGATCATTTAGATGGCATTGAATTTACGGAAAAAATCACTGATATGCGCAAGATTATGAGTTCAGAGGAGTATCAAAAGTGGAATTTGTCTAAAAAGAGCTAATTATTGACTAAAATATTTATATATATTAGGCTTTAGATACAGTTAACTTAAGTTCCTAAACAACAAAAAAATAAAACCATGAAAAAGATCGTCGCTTTATCGTTGCTTCTGTTTGGGTTTTTTATGTTTGGGTTTGCTCAGTCAGAATCTATTAAAACCCATTTCTCCAGTAAGAGTTTTTATCAGAAAAATCACACTGCCTACTACGATATGTGGGCTTGGGGCTCTGGTCTTAAAAAAGACGGCACAAAATTTATGTGGATTGCTTCTACTAATACTAATGCCACCTTTCAGATTACCTGCACGGAGCTTTTAACGAAAAACGAAATAGCCGCTATTTCTAACCAGAAAGATTTTTTAAAAAGGAATTATGAGGCTCGTAATGTGACTCGGGATAAAAAAAGCTACATTACAGCTAGTAATGATTGGTCATTTATTCAGAATAAAGAAACAGCCAATTTTATAGGTCAGCCTTATAATGAATTTAAGCCCAATAAAAAAGGAATTGTCGGGTATTACATTAAGATAATTTTAAACACCGGCGCTTTTAAAAGTATTGAAGTTCAGGGGTATTTATAAAAAATTTGGGGCCCGTTACTGTAATAGTAACGGGTCTTTTTTTGTACCCACTTGACTTACAAATAGATACAAGATAATATCTAGATACCCCTAGGGGGTATATTAAAGTAATAGCACTATTTATGAACATAAGCTATTTAAAATCGACTGATGAATTTGAGGAATTAAAGAAAACTAATTCTTTTTTGGTTTTGGATTTTTATTCTCAGGATTGTCCGCCTTGTGAAAGATTAGCGCCGCTCTATGAAAAAATGGCCCAGTCTTTTCCTGAGGTTAAATTTGTAAAAATATTTCGCCAAGAACATCGGGTTTTAGCCGAGTCACTGGGCGTTAGCGGCTCGCCGACCCTTTTATTTTTTAAAGATAATCTTTTATTAGAAGCTCGTCTTTCTGGCTATATTGAAGAAGCAGAGTTTACCGCGGTTCTAGAAAAGATGACGGGGACAAAAGGATTTGGCAGCAATCAGGCGGAGTTTACGACCGATTTTTATGATTTGTGTATTATTGGTAACGGTCCGGCCGGACTCACAGCCGCTGTTTATGGCACTCGCTATAAAATAAATCAAATACTAGTTGGTGATTTACCGGGCGGGCTCATGACTTCATCACATAAGATTTGTAATTTTCCTTCCGAGCTAGAAATCTCTGGATCGGATTTGACCAAGAAAATGTTTGATCAAGTAACGGCCCTTGAAGTGCCGCAAAAATTTGCCCGAGTTGATTCGATTAAGAAAACTGGCGACTTATATAATTTAATTTTATCTGATGGTGAAATTATTAAAGCCAAAACTATTTTACTCGCCACCGGCACTAAGCATCGCCATTTGAATTTAGAAAACGAAAAAGCTTTAACCGGTCGCGGCGTTTCTTATTGCGCCACGTGCGATGCGATGTTTTTTGCTGATAAAGTTGTGGCGGTTATCGGGGGTAGTGATAGCGCTAATACAGCCGCTTTGCATTTAGCACAGATCGCTAAACATGTTTATCAAATTTATCGCGGCGATAAATTACGCGGTGAAGTGGTCTGGATCGATCAGATTAAAGATAATTCTAAAATTGAAGTTATTTATGGTGCGCAAGTTACAGAAATAATTGGCGACAAGAAAGTTACTGGTTTGAAGTTAAGTCAGCAGGGTGGCGGTGAAAAAGAAATCGAAGTCGATGGTGTTTTTGTGGAAATCGGTTCTGAGCCAGAGACCACTTTAATTGAGGAGTTATCTCTGGAAACGGCCGCCGGCAATTTTATAATTACTAAAGCGGATCAGTCTACTAGCCAAGCCGGTGTCTGGGCCGCTGGCGATATCACCACTAACTCTAATTATTTTCAGCAAATAATTACGGCTTGCTCCGAAGGGGCGATTGCCATTGACGGCATCTTTAAATATTTGCAGGCTAAAAAATAATTTTTGGCTAGTAGCTATTAATTAATTTGAAGCTGTCAGTTAGGAGTGATTCTGGGGCTTTAATATATTGACATTTATAAAAATATGTGATATATTTTATAGTTAGTCTCATTTTTGGGATTAACTATTTTTTTAAGCTTTAACTAGCTAAAATATTAATGTTCTTTGTAAATTTAATAAATTTTATCATGAAAAAGGAAAAAGCTAAGAAAACTGTTGTTTTGGGTGGCCGGACTGTTTATTGTTATGAAACGGCCTCGCTTGATGTCGATCCGCAATGTGGTTTTTCAGAACTGTGTCCGCAAGAATTACCGGTTCCCGGAGCCTTGGAAATTGTTCCAGAGCTTAACCGTCAATCGGAGATTGCTGGCATAAGGATTGCCTCTAAAGATGCTCATCCTTATGACGCTCCTTGGGTGGCCACGGAAAAGAAACCGCAGTTAACCAAAATTTCGGGGTTTAAGGATTTGGATCTTCACTGGAATCGCCATTGTGTTCCCGGAACTAATGGGTTTGAATTTTTGCCCGGACTAGACTCAGAGGCTTACGCCTTTGTAGCTTACAAGGGAATCGAACCTAACAAGCACCCCTATGGCGCCTGCTATCATGATTTGGCCAATACCGAATCAACTGGGCTAATTGAATTTTTGATTATGAATCATATCAAAAATGTCATTGTCGGTGGTTTAGCAACCAGTTTCTGTGTTAAAAACACCGTGGTTCAATTATGCACTTCCGGATATTTTCAGGTCTTTGTAAACCTGGCCGCTTGCCGGGATATTACCGGTGTTAATACTGATGAGGCTATAACTGAAATGGAATCAGCCGGTGCGATTATTGTTCAAAACTTAAAAGGAGGTAAAAAATGATGAAAATTCAGGATGAACCAATTATCCAGTCACTGCTGGATATTGATTTCTACAAATTCACGATGGGACAGCTGATTTTTAAGAAGCATAAAGATGTTCCGGTGCGTTTTAAATTAACTAACCGCACCAGCTCTGTGTCTTTGTCAAAAATGATTCCCCTTGAGCAACTTAAAGAGCAACTGGATCACGTTCGGACGCTGCGCTTTAACAATAGTGAACTTCATTATTTACGCGGCACCAATGAATACCAGGAGCGAATGTTTCAGGAAGATTATTTACAGTTCTTAAAAAACATGCAAGTTCCACAGTATCAGTTGGAGTATGAGGGCGACGATTTAATTTTGGAAATCCTCGGTTCATGGTCAGAAGCGACTTATTGGGAGACAATCTGCCTGTCAATTATCAACGAACTCTACTATCGCAATTTGATGCTACAAAAAAGCCGATTGGCGCAGGATGCAATTTTTGCTACCGGTGTCAAAAATCTTTTGGATAAAGTCAGGCTACTTCGCAAATGTCCGGGGCTAACTTTTACTGATTTTGGAACGCGGCGGCGCTTTAGTCGGTCGTGGCAAAAGTATGTTGTCGAAATCATGATGGATGAACTACCGCATCAGCTTAAGGGAACCTCAAACACCAAATTGGCGATGGATCTGGGACTCATGCCTACTGGTACCGCGGCCCACGAAATGGATATGGGCTATAGCGGAATCTATCATAGTAGCGATGAAGAAATTTATGGCTCTCATAAAAGATTTTTGCATGATTGGCGCGAGATGTATGGTTGGGGCTTATCAATTGATTTAACTGATACTTATGGCAGCGACTTCTTTTTTAAAGAATTTACTCATGAGGAAGCGGTCTTTGATAAAGGTTTGCGCCAAGATTCTGGTGATCCCATGGAATTCGGTTTAAAGGCCTTAGAATTTTACATCAAAGAAGGTATCAATCCGAAAGAAAAAATGCTGATTTTCAGTGATGGTTTGTGGGCTCAGAAGATGATTGATATTTACCGCTACTTTCACAAAGATATCATGACGACCTTTGGCTGGGGCACGGACTTAACTAACGATTTGTGTTTAAAACCCTTGTATTTAGTAATTAAGCTCGTCGAGGCCAACGGCTATGGTACCGTTAAATTATCGGACAATCTGAGTAAAGCTATTGGCCGGTCAGAAGATGTCGAAAGATTCAAAAAGATTTTTGGTTATAAAAATAATTTTTCTGAAACCTGTAAATACTAAAGAAGATGATTACGAAACAACTATTTTTATTCGGACGCGATGGCGAAATCAAACATCTAATTGAGCCACCTTTTAGGAGGCCCGTAATTGAACTGGATGCAGATTTGTTTGAAGAAGAGGCTCTGGTTATTAATCCAGATTTGTCCCCCTTTGAACAGTTAAAAAATTATCTGCAGCCGATTTATCAGGCTTGGGGACGTTTCGGCTATTTGGGGGATATTATTGCCTTTAAAGTAATTTGTTTAGGAGGCGTTGATTACTGCTCCTTAAGTTATATCGGCCGCTTATCTGTTATTAAAGCTAATTTAGCGGTTGATTTGATGATGATTGTTCGAGTTAAAACGGGCAATTACTTTATTGGCATTAAACGCAAAAATAATCCTGGCCAAGGAAAACTGGCTTTTCCTGGAGGATTTATTGATGTTAACGGTTATCATCTGGATACGCCGCTACAAACTATTATTCACGAAGCAGAAGAGGAAATTGGTTTAACAATTAAAGTGGTTAATCAAGCCAATCTGGATAAATATGAACCCGCTAAAACGCTGGTGAAAATTGATTTTGATGGCGAGGCGTTAGACGGAGAATTAATTCCCTTGGGCATTATTCCTACTGGTGAAGATGAGTGTCTACCAACCACTGGCTTAAAAAGAGTTTACCATTCGACTGCTTTTGCTCTTTTGCTGGATGCTTCCAGTACAGACTTGGATGAAGCCGGCATTAATAATTGGCTGATAGCGGGCGACGATGCTTCAGATTTGGTAGTGATTTGTCTCAATGATAAACCAAAACTGGAATTTGGCATCAGTCATCATCAAAAAATGTATGATGACCTGATAAAAACTCTCACTGAGTCCGAGCACCATTTTCTGTAGATAAAATTTATTAAAAACCTGGGCAATGACTGATACAAATTAGTCATTGCCCCTTTTCTAGAAATCCTTATTTTTATTGATAAGGATTTCTAAAGAAGGTTTTGTAGCTTAACAACTTAAAAATAAATAGGAAATGAAAAAGAGAAAAAAAGTTTTGTTTGCTTGTCCGAGTCATGAAATTCTGGCGAAGGATCTCTCGATTATGAATCCAGAAATTATTCTTGGCCGGATTGATTGGGGTAAATTTGATGACGGCTTCCCGAATTTAAAGGTTTTAAATGTTTTGGAGCTAAATGATGCGGATGTTATTTTTTTAGCGGATTTTTACAACGCTGAAGAAATTTTTAGGCAATTAGCCGTGCTTTACTCGCTGGCAGCGCACAGTATTAATTCGCTCAAAGTGTTTCTACCTTTTTTCTCAACCGGTACTATGGATCGTATTATGGAGGAAGGTCAAGTAGTAACGGCTAAAACTTTAGCCCGGATGCTCTCGATTATTCCGCCGGCGGCTCATCCCGCTCAGATTATCATTTTTGATATTCACGCCTTACAGGAACAATTTTATTTTTCTGATCAGGTGCGGGTGCGTCACATTAGTGCGATTAGTCTGTTGTTGCATCAACTTAGACTGGAAGGCAAAACCAAAGATTCTTTTGCGGTCGCTTTTCCCGATGAAGGCGCTTATAAAAGATTTGGTCAATATTTTAAAGAGTATGATCAAATCGTTTGTGAAAAAAGGCGTCAAATTGGCGGCGGTCGTTTCATTACCATTAAAGAAGGCACGGTTAAAGGCAAGGAAATTTTAATTGTTGATGACATTATTCTTTCCGGCAACACTTTGTTAGAATGCGCCAAATTATTAGTTAAAGAGGGGGCTACGTTTATCAGCACCTATGCAACTCATGGCGTTTTCCCCAAAAAGAACTGGAACAGTTTTTTTGATTCAGGTATTGATTTATATTTATCTGATTCTTGTCCGAAAACGGTTAATGATATTACGACTCACGTGGCTTATAGCCCGGCACCAGGAACTTTTAAATTAATTTCTCTGGCCCCGATAATTATGAAAGAAATAAACAGTATTTAGTTTTAGTAGAACCAAAAAGAAAAGAAAATGAAAAATTTGAAAGGACTGAAAGTGTCACTGGATCAAATGCCTGTTATTCCGGGTCGCCCGGATCTTAATACGGAATATATCTTAAGAAGCATCGACCGGGCGGCTAAAAATAAAATTGATATTTTAGTCTTTCCGGAATTATGCGTTTCTGGATATTTGATTGGGGATCTGTTTGAGGATGATAGTTTCGTACGCGAGGTCGATCGCTGCAATGATTTAATTATTGAAGCGGTCCCAGAAAATTTAATTGTAATTTTTGGTACTTTGGCTTTTAGCAGTCATCATAAAAATGAAGATGACCGAATACGCAAATCTAATTGTGCGGTCGTGGCCGGCAATGGTTTGGCACAGTATTTTATTATTAAGACTCTACAGCCAAATTATTCAATTTTCGATGACGATCGCCATTTCTATAGCAATCGTAAACTAGCCGAGTCTTCTGGGTTTGATGCCTCTGATTATTTAAAACCGGTTAGAATTAAAACCCAAATTGGTTCGTTTTCAATCGGAGTAATTCTATGCGAGGATATGTGGCACGAAAACTATCCTCATAATCCAACTGAAGTTTTAGTAAATCGGGGGGCGGAATTAATTTTCAACTTATCCGCTTCACCTTGGAGCTGGCATAAAAATCGTAAACGCCACCAAATCGTTCGAGACTTGCTTAAGAAGTCATCAGTGCCCTTTATTTATGTTAATAATACAGGCATGCAGAACAATGGCAAGAATATTATTGTCTTCGATGGCAGTTCAACGGTTTATGATAGTTTTGGTGAAATTATGTTTGCGGTGCCGCCATATCACGAAGGCGCTTATGATTTTACTTTCGCCAGGCCGGCCGGTGATTTGGTTTTACCAAATGATTTACCACTTCTTAGCTTGGCTGAGCAGATTAGACGTGACGCCGACGAACTTTATGTCGGCTGGGAATATGGTGTTAGGCAGGCTTTTAATCTGTTACCACCTTCAGCTCGTAAAGCGGTTATTGGTTTAAGTGGCGGAATTGATTCCGCCGTTGATGCTGTTCTGATGGCTAAAATTTTGGGGCCGGAAAATGTTTACGCAATTAATATGCCGTCGCAATACAATAGTGAGGTGACTAAAAATTTAGCCAAACAGTTGGCGGATAACTTAGGTATTCATTATGAGGTGCGGCCGATTAATAAAATTGTCGGTGCCATCTGTGAAGCGACTGGTACGGAAGTTGACAGCTTAAGTTATGAAAATGTTCAAGCCAGGGCGCGCCAGGAAATTTTAGCGGCCCGGAGTCAGGATTTGGGGGCTGTTTTTATCTGCAATTCGAATAAGATTGAAATGGCTTTCGGTTATGGCACTTTGTATGGAGACATTGCTGGCTTTATCGCTCCTCTAGGCGACTTGTTAAAATATGAAGTCTATCAAATGGCTGATTATCTTAATCGGGTCGTCTACCAAAAGGAAGTGATTCCTCGAGAATGCTTTAAATTAGCGCCCTCGGCTGAGCTTAAAGACAAGCAAAAAGACCCGTTTCATTACGGGAATTTGGAGCGTCGCGGTTATCATGATGAACTGGTGCGAGCTTTTATTGAGTTCCGTCTTAATCCAGATTGGGTCTTGGAAAAATACTTAAACCAAACTTTGGAAAAAGAATTTGGGTTGGAACCAGGAACTTTGAAAAAACTCTTTAAGACGGCTGCTGATTTTACGGCTGACTTGGAGTTAAATTACCGCCGTTTTATGAATTCTTATTTTAAAAGAATTCAGTGCCCGCCGATTAATAAGTTATCGCGCCGAGCCTTCGGTTATGACTTGCGCGAATCAATGTTAACCCCGCTCTTTACCAAGCGTTATGTAGATTTAAAAAAATAACTGGTGAAAAACCAGGGACCCGGTAAGCAAATTTATCGGGTCTTTTTTTGTTTAAAATTAATCTTGACAATCTCTGATTTTTAAAATATAATTAGATATATATCTAATTATCGAATTATAAAAATCTATGTCCATTAGTCAGACTTTAGCCGCTTTAGCTGACCCTAATCGCCAAAAAATTTTGGCGGCTCTTCAAAAGTCAGAATTGCCAGTTAGCGCCATTGCTAAAAATTTAAATATTACTTTAGCCACTCTGTCGCATCATTTGGATATTTTGCGCCGCGCCGGTTTAGTTAGTTCACGCCGTGAAGGCCGTCAGATTTTTTACGAACTTAATTTAAGCGTGGCCGACGAAATGATTGCCGCCCTTACTAAAATGTTTAAGAAAAGTAAATAATTTTTTAAAAAATTTATGAAAAATCCTATCCAGTATTCTTTAAAGACCGAAATTTGGCCTTTAATTATTTTGCTCACCACGGTTATCTTAAGTCTTTGGTCTTATCCGCAGCTGCCAGCTCAAGTGGTAACCCATTGGAATTTTTATGGCCAACCCAATGGTTGGAGTAGTCGGGAATTTCAGGCGATTTTCTTTCCGGCGCTACTTATGGCTATTTATGCTTTGTTTAGCTTGATGCCTAAATTTGATCCCCGCGGCGAGCGTTATTTAGAATTTGCTAGTGTTTATCTGCTGATGCGCAATGCGATTTTGTTAGTTTTGGCGGTTGTTTTTGGTGCCGCCACTTTGGCTAATTTAGGTTATGCCATTAATATTGGCACGACGGTAGCGGGTGTTATTGGACTATTGATGATTATTCTTGGCAATAATTTTGGGAAGTTAAAACGTAATTTTTTTGTCGGTATCCGTACTCCTTGGACGCTGTCATCGGACAATGTTTGGAATAAAACTCATCGTTTAGGCGGTCGCTTATTTATTATCTGGGGTTTTTTACTAATTTTAGCCCCCTGGTTAGAGGCCACTTTCGCCCTAGTTATTCTTTTAGGCGGCCTAGTTGTTATAATTTCCTGGCTTACTATCTATTCCTATCTTTTGTTTCGTCAGGAAAAGGCCACTAAAAAATAAGCGCTGGTAATATTGACATATATCTAGTTTTTTGATATAAAGAAATGATTAATATGAACATTAATAACTTAAATATTGGAGGGAATATTTATGAAGTCAGAAGATGCGAAGTTGTTAGAGGTCTTAAAATCATTTTTTAATTTTGTTGATTTGGATGCCGATCCGCTGCTACCTAAGGGTTGCACAGTTAAGGAACACGTTAAGGGCGGTTTAAAAGAAATCGAAGAAGTGGCTCTTTATTTTCCGGAGGAAACTAAAACTGTAAAACAGGTTTTGGAGGAAAATAGGCAGGAGTTTTTGGCTAACGCCAATTTTCTAGATCACTTAGTGGCTCATAAAAGTACTATTTACAAAGAGTGGGAAGAGTATAAACTCATTTTCGGGGCAACTGTTTACCAAAATATTAAGGGCGAATTATTTGTGCGCTATTTGTTTTGGGATAATGTGTCCTGGGAGTGGAGCTTTATGGCTCTATCTTCAATTTTTTGTAAGAGATGTGCTTTAGTTCTGTTAAACTAATCTTAAACCCCGAATTGTCTAAAAGGCAATCCGGGGCTTTTTTTTGAGTCTTGACTTTTAGGTCTTAGAGTAATATTCTAATTTTGTTGAACCAAAAAATAAATAGTATGACGCAGAAGGAGGGGTTATATCACCTGCTAGTAAGTAGGGTGATAGAGTTATCAAGCCAAAAAGGGCTTAAATTTATTTTGGGTAAGCCGGTCTTAAAAGACGGTAAAATGTTGATTGATATTACCGGCAAGGTGAAGACAAGCTTTGTTGTTAGTAACGAGGGTGAAGAGTTCTTTCTTTGGGAAAAAGGTGCGAAAATAGCCTTTTTAAAGGAGGATCTGGTGGACCACATGCTAATTGAGGCTAACAATGGACCAAAACTTGGCGAACTAATGCCCAAAGATTGGGCCAAAAGACATTTTAGCCATTTAGAGGTCCCAATAATTACCTAAAATGGTCAAAAGATTAAAAAAAGTCATCTGTAACGGGTGGCTTTTTCTCTTTTTTATGGCTATAATGAGCTTGATAGGCGCTTAAATATTTAAATAATTTTTTATGGAACAGAATCCTTATCTGAATATGATTCCTCGATCAGGGGTAGATAATAAACCTAAAGATCCTAGTATTTTTCTTAAATCCCTTGACCGCGAAGATGTTCGTGAAGATATTTATCAAGCTAGTCATAATCTGGCTGATTATTTGCAAACAGAAAAGATTCCTAGTGTTATGTTCTTAGATAATAGTGCGCGGCAAGCTTACGTTGGTCTCAAAGAAGTTTGGAAAAAAGAACAGCGGGAATCGCCGGAACCCCATATTTATTTTATTAATCCGAAAGCGATTCTCGATGAATCGGATTTTCCGGATTTAGAAAAAGAATTTTTTAAGAAATATAAAAATATTAATTTAGCCGAACCGATTCTTTTGTACGATGTTTGTATTCATAGCGGCGCCACTATTTTAAAAATAAAAGATTTTTTTAAGTATTTAGGTTTTACCGATGTCCGTTTAGCTATTACTTCAGTCGATGAAAATTTTTCGGACGAAAAAAAAGATGAACTAGATTTAGTTTGTTTACCTAATCGTGCTAGTTTAGGCTGCAATCCTTTTAGTCGACCAAACTATGTTAAAAACAGTAATCATTTAGTCTCGGACGTCAGCCCGGCTGGACGCGTCTTAGGTGCTAGTGAACATCAAAAAATAAAAGAGGTATTTAAATAAAAAATAATCATTAATTAGATGTTTTATCCTTTAGAATTGGTCGCTAGCTGGTTAACTTATTCGGTTTTACGCATCAGTCCTCAAACACTGCTCGCTAGTTCGGTTAATTTTTTTGTGGCCGATGTCTTAAAAATATTTATTTTGCTGCTGGTGATAATTTTTGTCATTTCCTTTATCCGCACTTATCTGCCGCCTCAAAAAGTGCGCGCGTTTCTGGCTAAAAAAAATAAATTAGTTGGCCACTTGCTAGCTTCTTTATTGGGTATTGTGACGCCTTTTTGTTCTTGCTCGGCCGTACCACTATTCTTAGGTTTAGTGGAAGCGGGGGTACCCTTAGGAGTCACCTTTTCTTTTTTAATTGCTTCGCCAATGATCAATGAAGTGGCTGTAGTTTTGCTTTTTGGTTTATTCGGTTGGAAAATTGCCGGCCTTTATATTTTGAGCGGACTGATAATCGCCATAGTTTCCGGTTTGATTATCGGCCGTCTAAAAATTGAAAATTTAGTGGCGGATTTTGTCTGGCAACATAAAATCCAGGAGGCGTCTGGGGCTGAAGTAAAAATGACCTGGCAAGCACGCATCAAGTATTCTTTAAATTACACCCTAGATATAATTAACCGAGTTTGGTTTTTTATTATCATCGGCGTTGGTTTAGGGGCCTGGATTCATGGTTATGTGCCAGCTGATTTTTTAGTACGCTATGCCGGAGCGGGTAATTGGTATGCCGTGCCACTTGCAACTTTAATTGGCATTCCTCTATATTCTAACGCCGCGGGAATTGTGCCTCTAATTCAAGCTCTAACTGAAAAAGGCTTAGCGCTGGGTACGACTTTGGCTTTTATGATGGCGGTCACCGCGCTGTCTCTGCCGGAATTTTTAATTTTAAAAAAAGTCATGAAGACCAAATTAATTATAATCTTTGCATCTATTGTTGGTTCCGGAATAATTTTAACCGGATATTTATTTAATCTAATTTTAAAATAAATGAAAATAATTTCGGCTAAATTTATAAAAACGGTTGTCGGCGAGGACAGAATCTTAGAAGATGGTGTGCCTCAAATTGCTTTTATCGGTCGCTCTAACGTGGGTAAATCCAGTACGATTAATGCCTTGGTTAAGCAAAAAGGACTGGCGATTGTTAGTGCTTTACCGGGCCGCACTCAAGGCGTTAACGTCTTTCTGATTAATGAAAAATTCTATCTAGTGGACTTACCGGGCTATGGTTTTGCTAAACTATCTAAAACCGATCGAGCTTGGCTGCATGAACTGATTAATTGGTATTTATTTAATCAGAAATTTGTTCAGAAAAAAATCGTTTTAATTATTGATGCTAATGTTGGCCCGACCAAAGATGATTTAGAGCTCTTACGTGAGTTAGAGGCGCAGAATAAAAATATCTTAGTGATTGCTAATAAAATTGATAAGATAAAAAAAATAGACTACTTTAGAAAGTGCCAAAAAATTAAAGATTTAATCGGTTATCACGAAATTATTTTCTATTCATCTAAGACTGGAACTGGAGTGCCGGAAATAATTGATCAAATCATAGTAGAATAAATTTAAATGTATGAAGATTATTAAACCCACAATCTTAGTTATCGTTGGTATTTCTGGTGATTTAGCTAAACGTAAATTACTACCAGCTATTTCACAAATGTCTATTGCTGGAGTTTTGCCGACTGATTTTAAAATTTTAGGAATTACACGGCAAACTGATATAGACATTCCTGGCTTATTTGCCTTTGCTGAAGATTCAAAATATCTTGAAGCTAATCTGGACTTATTTTCCATGGATCTATTGCTTTTAGAGGATTATGAAAAATTAGCTTTAAAACTTCAAGAAACGGAAAAAAACTTTTCTGCTCCGGCTCAATATTTATTTTATCTCTCAATTCCGCCGCAAGTGTCGCGGCCAATTATTGAATCTATTGGTAAATCTAGCCTGGCTAAAAAAGCGGATCTTAAGTTGTTGCTGGAAAAACCTTTTGGCGTTGATCTAGATAGTGCCACGGAACTCGCCAGCCATATCGATAAGTATTTTAAGGCTGATCAAGTTTATCGCATTGATCACTACTTAGCCAAGGAAACAGTGCAAAATCTTTTGGTTTTTCGTGCTGACAACTCACTGTTTAAACAAACCTGGAATCAGAAATTTATTTCGCGGATCGAGATTATTGCTAGTGAGTCGCTGGGGATTGAGGGTCGGGCGGATTTTTATGAACAAACCGGGGCGCTACGTGATTTAGTGCAAAGCCATTTATTGCAGCTAGCCGCTTTAACTTTAATGGATTCCTGCTCGGATAATTGCTTAGGTGACGTCCCGGCTTGTCGGCTTAAAGCTCTAAAAAATCTTTATTTACCGACTGATAAGCCGCTGACAGATTATGTAAAGCGCGGCCAATATGTCGGTTACCAAGATGAAGTTAAAAATTCCGGTAGTGCGGTCGAAACTTTTGTTTCAGTTACTTTAAGCTCCAAAGATCCAAATTGGGCCGGGGTACCGATTGTTCTTAGCACCGGTAAGGCTCTGGCTGAAAAATTTACTGGTATTAAAATTTCTTATAAAAAAGACAAAGATAATGAAGCCAATGAATTAATTCTGAAATTACAGCCGGATGAAGGCGTTGAGCTGGGATTGTGGACCAAGAGTCCTGGTTATGAATATGAAGTGATTAAAAAATCTTTACGGTTTAACTTTGCGGAGCATTATCTTAAACTGCCCGAGGCCTATGAACAGGTTTTGTTTAACGCGATTAATTCTGATCATAGTTTATTTACTTCCAGTGCGGAAGTTTTGGAAACCTGGAGAATCTTAAATGTAATTCAAACTGCCTGGGAGATGTCCGCTGATGATTTGATTTATTATCAGTCGGGTAGTGATATTTCTCAGGTCCTTAATTTATAAGGTTATGTTAAAAATATATCTAGCAAGACACGGTCAAGATGAAGATAATCGGGCCGGAATTTTAAATGGTCATCGCAATCAGCCTCTGACTGAACTGGGACGCGCTCAGGCTCAAGAACTGGCAGCTTACGTTGTAAGCCATGATTTAAAATTTACTAAAATTTATAGCTCGCCGCTTCAGCGGGCTTATGAAACGGCTCGCTGCGTTTCTCAAGCCTTAGATTTACCTGATCCGGAACTTATTCCGGAATTAATCGAAAGAGATTTTGGTGTTATGACTGGACAGCCAATTTCTGATATTGCTAAAATGTGTGCCCCAGATATTATCCAAGCAGACGTTATTACTTATTTTTTAAATCCGGAAGGGGCGGAGACTTTTCCTGATTTAATTATTCGAGCTAAAAAATTGTTGACTGAAATTCAGGCTCGGTACACGGATGGTGATATTTTGCTGGTCGGCCACGGTGATTTTGGTAAAATGGTTTACGCCGCTTATTATAATTTAGATTGGCGCGAAGTCTTACTGAGCTTTCATTTTGGTAATTCAGAATTAGTGCTGCTAGCCCCTGATATTAACCCTAAAGAGGCAGAAATTTTTAAAGCGCCACAACACAACCACTAATAATTATCTAATATTAAATAATAAACACCGTATAGACAAAAAATATTCTAAGAACTAGAATACTTTTATGTTGTTTAATAATTAAATTTTTTTTAAGGAGGGGAAAAAAATGGAAGGACATCAGTTAAATTTTTGTAAGAATTTTTCGACGCAAGTTATCGGGCGTGTTAATGTTCCTAATTTGAAATCTGGGGACAAAGTACAAATTTATCCTTTTTCAATAAAGGGTGAAGAGATAAGTGTCAGAAAAATAAAAAAAGGCCAGCCGGTGGGTCAGTTTATCACCGTCAATCTAATGTATCTTTGCCTGGAAGAAAATCAGAAGCAAGAAATTGCCTTTGTAAAAGATCTTGAAAAAAATCCTTGCCAAGATTTTTCTTTGGTGAGAGTTAATGAATCACTTTGCGCTGGTTTACTAAGCGTCAATCCTGGCGACCAAGTAAAAATCTGGTTTTATACTCTTGAGGCTTCGGTTGGCATTAAAAAGAAGAAAGGTTTATATACTTTCTATTTTCACTTTCCGATTACCGTGGCGATTGAAAAGCTGGGGGCAGGGGAAATTTTAATGGTTGATTTAAACGACCTCATTCTGGGGGTCAAACAAAAGGAAAAAATCAAAGAAATTCTGAGTCAGGGCATTAAATCCCTGATGAAGAGTTTGCGGTTCACTAAAAAAGAGACGGAATTTGTGGATCATCGCTTGCCCAAAATTTTGGAGCACGCTTTTATGTCCGAAGAAGCCGTCTTAGCTTTTTCAGAAAACTACAATTAAAAATTTGTGGAGGTTTGCCAGCTGGCAAACCTCTTTTTTTATAAAAAAATAAGTCCGGATTCCGTCGGACTTATTTTTATAATATTTTAATTTTAAATATTTATTCCAAGCAGCAATTAACTACTTTTTTAACTAAACCGCCGAGCTTACCGGCGAAACCTTGTTTTTCGGTGTCTTTATTATCTAAGGCGTTGTCATCAATCTTTTTAATCTCACCCACGCCAATGAGCTTCATATTTAAGCCCCAAAATAGGGAATATAAATCGTAAGATTTTTGGAACATGTCTTTTGCTTCTTCTTTGTTGTTTCGCCCTTGGGCTTTGGTGCCAACTTCCATTAAACGGTAGGAAGCGGCTAGTAAATGTTTGGAGATGCACCAGACTTCGCCTTCGTAGTCTTTAATTATTTTTTTAAGCAGCTCTTTGCGCATTTCCCGAACCTCGTTTAATAAGTCATAATATTCCGGTTTACCGGTTTTAGCGCCAGTAAAGAAAAAATGTTCTTCAATTGAGACTAGATTCATGATGGCAATTGAAAGATCTTGGTCGCTGGATAAATCCAGTTTATTATCTTTTTTAAGATCATCAAACTTCTTAATCATTTCATCGAGTCCCATTAATTTTTCAGTCATATTTTTAGCGAGTGAGTAAATAAAAGATTAGACTAAAGAAAGCTAAAGCCACAAAAGGCATTACCACTTTTTGAAACGGGAAATAAGCGTGGCCGTTATTATTCTTCTTAAGCCATAAATAAAATTCACTTGTGGCTAAGAAGACTAAGCTGCCTAAAGTAATACCTAGAATTATTTTATCAATGCCCCACATCTTATTTAGTGGGTGGCCGATAAAATTTTGAGTGGTTAGTGGCCAAGCGACCATGGCGTAGTAAGCGAGGATAATTAGAGTATTCCACCAGATAACAGTTTTTTCTTTTTTGATGTGAGGCTTAGCCCAGTTAATAGTCCACATAATCATCGAAACGGTTAGTCCACCAATCCATAGTCCGGTAATGGTATCATCGATTCCTAGATAACGAGACAATCCGAGGCCGGCGCCAACTGCAATAATGCAGACCGGACAAACGGCCTGAGCGGGCCAAGCCATTAAAGTAGCGGTTAAAGCTAGAGTAGGGACAATTATTTTTTTCATTTTATTTTTTGTTTGAAAAATAATTTATAATATCTTGGTCGCCGATTAAACAATTTTTACCGTCAAAGAAAAAGGGAACACTTAAATTATCGGTCGGTAGTCCGCAGCTGGCTGCTTTTTTTGCTAGCAGTTGAGCGTTACCAGGATTAGTCGAAACCTCTAATTGGCGGAAGACTAGATAATTTTTCACATTATTATCGCTAATATATTGTTCCACAATTTTGCAGTGAGGACAAGTGTCGCTATAAAATAAAATTTGGGTGGGCTGCTTTTTAATAAAAGCATAAGTTAAACCAGCAATCATTAAGATGGCGATGGCTATTATAGAAATTTTAGCCGCTTTGTTCATAGTGTTTTGAAGCTTAGGTAAGTAACATAAGCTATAATATCATAAAAAGGCCGCATCGGAAATAGTTATTAGATGCGGCCTTTTAAGGTTATAAGTAATTTTTAATAGTCTCTTGGATTTCTTTAAAGAAATCGGGTTTGCTTATTTCCCGGGCATCTCTAGAGCCGCGATCGCGGACCGATAAAACTGGGGCCCCCACTTCTTTGTCGCCAATAACCAGCATATAAGGCACTTTTTCGTTAACGGCTTTGCGGATTTTGTTACCGACGGTTTCGTTATCTTCGTCAATTTCGACGCGAATTCCGGCCGCTTTAAATTCAGCGGCTAAAGTCTGGCAGTAGGGTAAATGGTTTTCGGAAACAGACACCAATTTTACTTGAACCGGGGAAAGCCAAACGGGAAAGGCCCCGGCGTAGTGCTCGATAATCACGCCCAAGAATCTTTCCATTGAACCAAGCAGGGCTCGATGAATCGCAATTGGAGTTTTACCTTGGCCGTCGCTATCAGTATATTTAAGATCGAAGCGCTGCGGTAATTGATAATCTAACTGAATCGTGGCTAGCTGCCATTGGCGGCCAATGGCGTCTTTAACTTTGACATCAATTTTTGGTCCATAAAAAGCGCCGTCACCTTCATTTACTTTGTAAGATAGCTCGGCTGATTCTAAGGCTCGTTTCAAATTAGCTTCGGCTTCATCCCAGGTCGCTTTTTCACCAAGAAAATGTTCCGGTCGAGTCGATAAATGGATTTCATCAATCTCCAAGTTAAAGATTTTATAAATCTTTTTTATCTTAGAGAGTAATGCCGAGATTTCACTAAAAATCTGATCAGGGCTGATAAAAATATGAGTATCATCTTGAGATAATGATCTAACGCGAGTAAGGCCGTGTAGTGTGCCTGATTTTTCATTACGATACAGAGTAGTTACTTCAGCAATTCTCAGCGGCAGATCTCGATATGACCGGATGCTATTTTTAAAGACTAACATATGAGCCGGGCAGTTCATGGGTTTAAGTCCCATATCGATGTTATCTTCGTTGTGATGCAGGCAGAACATATCCTCTTGATAATGATCCCAGTGTCCTGACATTTTCCAAAGATCAGCGTTAAGTAGCTGCGGGGTTCTTACTTCTTGGTAGCCTTCGCCATATGAATGGGCACGCACAAATTTGGTCAGCTCCTGTAAAATAATCATTCCTTTAGGTAAAAAGAAAGGCATGCCAGGGGCAAATTCATGATTCATGAAGATATCCAATTCTTTGCCTAATTTTCGGTGATCTCTTTTTTCAGCTTCGGCCATCATATTTAAATAAGCGTCTAATTCCTCTTTGGTGTCATAAGCTAAACCGTAGATACGGGTTAACATTTTATTTTTCTCATCACCGCGCCAATAAGCGCCCGCTAGCTTGTCTAATTTAAAACTCCCGGGTTTTATTTTGCTGGTATTTTCCACGTGCGGTCCGCGGCACAAATCAGTGAAAGCACCAACATTATAAAAACTAACCACGGTTTCACCCTTAGTTTTTAAATCAGCAATCAGTTCGGCTTTATAGGTGTCGTGATTTTTTTGGGCTTCTTCTAAAGCCTCATCGATATTCTTTTCACTTCGTTCAAATTTTAAATTTTGTTTTACTAAGTGGGCCATGCGTTTTTCAAAATCCCGCAGGACACTTTCGGTAATTTTTTCTTCACCAAAATCAACGTCGTAGTAGAAACCATTAGCAATTGACGGTCCAATGGCTAATTTGGCTTCCGGGTATTTTTCGGTAATAGCGGTGGCTAGCAGGTGGGCCAAAGAATGGCGTTTTACTTCTAGGCCGTTTAGTTCGTGTTCGTGTTCGTGTGACATATTTTTAGAGTTAACCGTATAAATTATTTATTTAAGTGTTACCAGGGGAAAATTAAAAACCCGCCTCGGTAACAGCACAAACACTAATTTATGCAGTGACCGGGACGGGATTTATTATCTCGCGGTTCCACCCGATTTTTTTCTGGCGCCTTAAGACGTGAGAAAACTCTTTTGTAGATTGTTTTGACTCTTAGGAGTTTTTTAAACTCTAGCTTTTTAGCTAATTAGCTTGGTGGGCTAATCAATTGAGTTGCTCTTAGTATAACAGAATTAATAGATAATTCAAGCTAGCCTTTAGCTAGGGCTAGTTTGACAACTTGACCGGCGCCCGCCACTTTTAGTACTTTAGCCGCCTCATTTATAGTCGCGCCGCTAGTTATAATATCATCGACTAGAATAATATCGTGGCCCGTTAAATCGAATCCGTGCCACGAGAAAACACCAGTTTGATTAAGCGGTCGCGCTTCTTCCTTAAGGTCGGCTTGGATGGCGCTCTTTTTATTTTTAGCTAGAGCTAAACTTAGCGGCCAGCCGTAATAATTACTAATTTCTTGAGCTAGTAATTCGCTCTGGTTGAAGCCGCGCCATTTTTTTCGGGCTTTATGTAAAGGGATGGGGACTACTAAAATATTTTGCCAGTTCTTACCGCTTAAATTATTAAGCAAAATTTTCTTATCGAGCGCTTTTTTTAAAAAAATAAAAAGAGGTAAGCTGAGTTCTTGGTTAAAATTAAATTTAAAAGCTTTAATTAGATTATTTAAAAGAGGATCTTTATATTCACCAGCAATTACTAAATTTTTGGTATTTAGCAATGCTCGCGGCACTTCGCCTTGATAATCTGAGAGCGACTCAAAGCATTCTTTACATAGCCAGATATTGGGGGCGCCGCAGCCGTAACATTGTTTTGGAAAAAAACAATCAAGCAAGAAATTTTTTAAAGACATAAAAAAACGCCACTCGCTTAGAACCGAGGGGTGTTTTTAAGCGCGTCTAAATTAAATTTTATTTAAGTTTGACTTTGTAAAGTAGGCCGGTATTTTTGTCGGAAAAAACTAATTGATTTTGAGCGCTGTTGACCATCAGATTACTGACATTAAAATTACCATTCGGCACCGCTACTAGTTGTTTTACTCCGGTTTCTAAGTTTATTTTATAAAGTTCGTCATTACTTTTATCGGCAATTTCTCGAACCAGTCCGGCGCCTGATGGTAAATCAACTGGTACGGCACAATAAATTTCGGTGTTGGAGGCGAAGGTGCATTTATCTGCCCAAGTATTTATTTCCAAGCTGTGACGGTTTTCATTAATGGTGTTACCCTGAGCGTCAACGATCCAGAGTTTCGGTTTCATATCGCTGTTAGCGTTATAGACACTATAGAGCAGGCGGTCGCCAGTGGTTGACCAGGTGTAATTTAGGCCGCGTCCTTCAACGATGGTAGATTTAAAATTTTCACCATTTAAGCCAACAAAGAAAACTTCTTGCCGATCAAAATCCAAACCCTTGCTGTAAGTGGCGACGATTTGATTATTAGGTGACCAGGAAGCTTGCACGGTTTCATTAGTGCCAATAGGGGTAACATTTACCGCTCTTGATCCATCTTCAGAGGAAACGGTTAAGAAGCGATTACTGGGATCAAGTCCAATGCTTTTAGCCACAACCTGATCGCTTTGTGGCGAGAAAGAAAAATTTTCCCAATATTTTGGGTAAGTAACTTGTTTTTTGGTGTCAAAATTATAGAGAATTTTTGAACCGTCAGGATATTCTAGAATCGCTTTATTTTTACTTGGAGCCCAAACAATATTGCTGACATCATGAAAAACTCGATCACTCATTTTAGTTACTTGTCCGCTGGTATCAATTTTGTAAAAATAACCATCATCTTTGTTGTAATATTGAACGCCGCCGGCAGCAGATAAAGTTGAACCGATACCCGGAGAAGTAGTTAGTGTTTCCACTTTAGTTAAGCCGCCTAAAGCTAGATTAGAAGGGGCATTATTATCTGGTTGATTGCTCACTAAAGGATTATTTGGGTTACTGGTGCTATTATCGGCGTTACCCGGAATTGTTCCGGGGGCAGTGCTGGTAACTATTTGGCTACCGCCGTTGTCTGAAGAAGGCAATCCGCCGCGATTCGGGGTGCTCGTGGATATTTCTGGAGAAATCGCCAAATTAGTTTGGAAAAAAGTCTTATAGAGAATCCAGCCCAGGAAAATTGTAATGGCTATAAAACCAAAAACCAAAAAAAGTTTTTTATATTTTATAAATAGATTCATAGGGGGATTTTTATTTTGCCGATTATTTTTATAAGCCGTTTAACTCTTTGCTTTTGTCTGTAATTATTATATAATATAAACTGATACATATCAAACTAATAAGTCTGCATTTGTCAGTTTTATTTATGGACTTAATTTAAAAATTTATGGGTTTGTTTTCGAAATCAGACAACTCTTTTTTAGGTGTAGATATCGGTGATTCGTCTTTAAAGATGGTTGAACTTAAAAAAAAGGGCAAAAAAATATATTTGACTAATTATGCATTTTCCGAAAACGTTAATGATGTTAAATTCACTAAGATCGATGATAGCGCTTATTTAGCCAAAGCTATTAATAAGGTTCGCGATGAGGCTAAGATAAAAGCTAAACGGGTAACTGCCTCACTGCCAACCTTTGCCGTCTTTTCTTCAATTATTACTTTAACTGGAGTCGACAAAAGTAATTTAACTAGCGCTGTTTTAGAAGAAGCCAAGAAAGTTATTCCGCTGCCACTAGAAGAGATGAAGATTGATTTTAGGGTGATTCCGGAACCAGCGGCGAGTAAAAATGTTGTTAAATCTAACGTCAGAGTTTTTTTAACTTGTTCACCTCGAAAAATTGTCCGTAAATATATCGAGGTTTTTAATCAGGCTAATTTAGAATTATCGTATCTTGAAACCGAAACTTTTTCTCTAGTCAGGTCTTTAATTGGCAATGATAAATCAACCATCATGATGGTAGAAATCGGGGCTAATAGTACCGATATCTCAGTGGTTCGCGAAAGTATTCCCGTTTTAAATCGGAGTCTGGAAATTTGCGGGACTACGATTACGACCGCTTTAGCGGAAAAGTTGGGGATTAGTTTTGCTCAAGCCGAACAATTTAAGATTGATTTATCCTTATCAGAAAAAGTAGCCACGGAAATTCCTGCGATTATTATCAAAACTATCACCCCGATTATTGGTGAAATTAAGTATATGCTAGATTTTTATAACATGGCTAATCAGGGGCAGGTGGAAAAAATTATTTTGTCTGGCGGCTCCTCGCTGCTTTTTAGTTTGTCTAAATATTTAAGCGATAAACTAAATTTGCAAGTGATTGTTGGGGATCCGTTTAACCGGATTTTGTACCCTGAAGAGCTTAAGCCGATAATCAGGGAAGTCGGACCAAGACTGGCGGTGGCCGCTGGTCTTGCTCTACGGGATATTGAAAATTAATTTTAAAAATGAAACTTTTTAATCAAAAAATAAATACGGGGGCGACTTATCAAAAGGATAACTTGATTAATCCTAAAATTTTGGAAGTCAATTTGATTAAAGATGAGATGGGGGTTGAATTTAATGTTAGTAAACATTTATTATCCTTATTTTTAACGTTGTTAGTGGCCTCTTTGCTGGTGGCGGAAATTTATTACGGACTGGATTGGTGGCAAAAACAAGAAGAGCAAAAAACTTTAGTGATTAATGCGGAATATGAAGATGTTAGCCGCCAAGTTAAAAATATTAATCTTAATGCTAAAGATTTTACTGCTTTTAGAGATAAATTAGCGCTGACTAAAAACATGGCCGATAGCCATATTTATTGGACCGATTTTTTTAATTGGCTAGAACAGAACACCCTTAATTCAGTTGCTTATGGCGGATTCGCTGGCGATACTAGCGGTAAGTATTCTTTAAACGCTACGGCTAAAACTTTTAGTGATATCAGTTGGCAGGTTAAAGCTTTTCGCGATAATAAGTTTGTTGATTACGTGCGTGTTGATTCTGGTTCGGCTGCCGGCCGCGATGATAAGAGTATAACTAAGGCCACGAGCACAGATGTTAATTTTTCTTTAGATTTGAAAGTTAAGCCGGATATATTTTATCGTCAAGCTCAGTAATTATGATTTATAATAATTTAGCCAAGAAAAACAGCCTTAATACTTTTTTAAACAAATATTTTAATTTGTTTGTGGTTGTTTTTGTGTCTTTTTTATTATTCATTGCCTATTTATTAATTCTGCAACCTAAAGTTAGCAGCACTGCGGCGGCGATTTCGGAAAACATCAGCTCTCATCAAAAATTATTGCAAGCGGAAAAAATTAAATTGGCCAACCTAAAAGAGGCTATTAGTAATTATGACAATATTGATACCGTTGATTTAGATCGCATCAACCACATCTTGCCTAATGACTATGATAAAGAATTGCTTTATGGAGAAATTGAAGAACTTATTACTAAAAATGGTTTTACACCGTTATCAATTACCTTGGCTAAGGAAGGTGAGACCAGTGCCGGAGCAGCTAATGCGTCCGCTGGCGACGATAAGGGTGAGGCTAAAGATAGTAGCAAAATTGGTGTGATTAATATTTCATTAAACATTGCTTCGGTTGATTATGCTGGTCTAAAAAATCTTTTAACTATTCTGGAGAGCAATTTAAGACTGCTAGATGTTAAAAAACTTAGTTTAGACGGTGGGCATTCGGGTAGCTTGGAAATTTCTACTTATTACTACAAAAAATGAGACAAAGTAAGTCGACAATCTTATATTTATTTATTCTGCTAATGCTTCTAGCCGGTTTAAGTTTGTTTATTTTTAAAGATAATTTGGCTGGGCGTTTTTTAAACCCAGGTGATAGTAATAATGTTTTGCCGGTCAAGCCGACGGCGGGTTCTTTTAACTTAAATATTTTACGCGATAGTCGGGTTAAAGAGCTTAAAAATTATGTGGGGGTTTTTAGCTATGAGGATTTAAATAAAAGTCAGGATGCTTTAGAAGCGGCTCTTAAAGCTCAACAAGAAGTAATTATCAGTAACCCCAGCGAAGCTTCGAGCTCGGCTGTTTATAGCCCTAGTAATTTTGTTAGAGTTAGGGTGGGGAATCCCAACCCGTTTATTGTTAATAAAGTAGTTAAGTAATCTATGGAAAAAAATGAAAAACTGCTTCAAACCTTGATTGATAAGGGTTTAATATCGGCTGAACAATTAGATGATTTGAAAAAACGTGGTGATGACGCCAAGGGTGACTTAGCTTCTTTAATTATACACGCCGGCTTAGTTGATGAAGAAGAGCTGGCTAAAGTAAGAGCGGAGCTGGCCGGGTTACCTTATTATAATATTCAAGACGAGGAACTGGCTGAAGGCGTTTTAAATTTTTTATCAGAAGAGATTGCCAGGACTTATAAGATAATTTGTTTTAGCCGAGAAGAGAAGGCCGTAAATATTGGTTTAGTGGAACCAGATTTAAGAGCTATGGAAGCGGTCAACTTTTTGGCGGCTGAAGATCATTTGCGTCCGGTCTTCTATTTAATTTCTGAGAGCAGCTGGCAAAAAGGGATTAAACAATATCAAAAAATTGAAGAAGAAATTTCCAGTGCTCTGGAGGTTAAAGCGAAAGAAGAAGGCGAAGAGTTAGTTCAAGTTAAAACCGATTCAGATGAAGGCGTCAATGATGAAGATATAAACAGCGCGCCGGTTTCTAAAATTGTGTCCGTTATTATCCGTCACGCGGTTGAAGCCAGGGCCTCAGATATTCATATTGAGCCTTTTGCTAAAGAGAGTCGAGTTAGATATCGTATTGACGGTATTTTGCATACTTCACTGACTTTACCTAAAAGTATTCACGCGGCGATTATCGCTCGTATTAAAGTGCTAGCTAAACTTAAATTAGATGAGACTCGGGTGCCTCAAGATGGTCGTATCCGTTTAATTATTAACGGTCGCGAGATCGATTTTCGTGTCTCCACTTTGCCACTGGCTTCAATGGAAAAAGTGGTAATGAGAATCTTGGACAGTAATCGCGGGACGCCAACGCTGGAGTCTTTAGGTTTTAACGCTAACACTTCGGCTTGTATTCGGCGCGGTATGAAAAAAACTAGTGGTATCTTGCTGGTTACCGGTCCGACTGGGTCAGGAAAAACTACCACGCTTTATTCGGTTCTGACGGTTTTAAATCAAGAGAATGTTAACATCTCCACTCTGGAAGATCCGGTTGAATATGAAATTAAAGGGGTTAATCAGGCCCAAATCAGACCTAATGTCGGTTTTACTTTTGCGACTGGTTTGCGTTCATTGCTGCGTCAAGATCCTAATATTATCATGGTGGGAGAAATTCGTGATGAGGAAACGGCTGAACTGGCTATTAACGCCGCTTTAACCGGTCACTTAGTGTTGTCTACCTTGCATACTAATGATGCCTTAGGCACCATCTTCCGTTTGCTTGATATGAAGGTGGAATTTTTCTTACTAGCCTCAACTTTAAAAACTGTGGTCGCTCAGCGTTTAGCCCGGCAGCTCTGTAATAATTGCAAACAGCCAATGGAATTATCAGCGGAAGAATTGGTGGAAATTACTCGGGAGCTCAGACTGATTCCTGAGGCAATTTTAAAGATGGAAGTGGCCAATTTTACTACTGTAGATGATTTTTTGAAAAATATGGTTTTTTATAAAGCCGTGGGCTGTTCGCATTGCGAAAGCACCGGTTATCTAAGCCGAACTTCAGTTTCTGAGGCAATCGAAATTAATGATGCTTTACGAGAGAGTATTAATAATGGGAGCAAAGATTTAACTTTAGAAGCCATTAAGAAAAGCCAAGATTTTATTTCAATTAAACAAGACGGTTTCTTAAAAGCCGCTAAAGGAGTAACTACAGTTGAAGAAATTTTAAGAGTTATTGAAAGTTAATTTAAATTTATTTATGCCAATTTTTCGCTATAAAGCTCACACCAAAAAAGGTAAGGTTAAATCCGGAATTGATATCGGCTTAAATGAAGCTGATTTAGTCGCTCGTTTTCGGCGCAAAGAGCTGGAAATTTTTTCTTTGGTGCCTGCTGAAGATGATTTAGAAACCAAAATAAAATTATTTGTCGAGCGTTCTAACACTAAAGATTTAGTAATTTTTTCGCGCCAATTCTCAGTGATGATTTCGGCTAATGTGCCGGTAGTGGAGTCCCTTCTTATTTTAATTGAGCAAACCGAAAATTTTTCACTCAAGAACATGATTGCCGATATTGCATTTGAAGTCGATGCTGGTTCGCTGCTCTCCGATTCTTTTGAAAAAAGACCAGAGGTCTTTTCTAATTTTTTCGTCAACATTATTCGGTCTGGGGAAACTTCTGGTAAATTAGATGAAGTGCTTAATTATTTAGCCGATGAAATGGAGAAAAGTTATGATATGGCCTCGAAGGTTAAGGGGGCGATGATTTATCCAATTTTTATCTTAGTCGGACTAATTGGCGTGGCGATTGTTTTGATGGTTTATGTAATTCCTAATTTGACTTCGGTGCTGACAGAGTCGGGCGCCGAATTACCCTTTGCCACTCGCGTGGTTATTGGCACTTCTAATTTTTTAACTAAATATTTATTATTGTTATTTTTGGCCTGTGTTGGTTTAGCTTTCTTGGCCCGTTTATATCTTAAGACTTATAACGGTCAGCGTAATTTAGATATTGTTAAGTTGCGGATGCCAATTTTTGGCACACTCTTTAAATATATTTATCTGATGCGTTTTACCCGTTCGCTCTCTACCTTACTTAAAGGTGGCGTGACTATTACTAAGAGTTTAGAGATTGTGGCTGATGTGGTCAGTAACGTTATTTATAAGGAAATTATTTTAGCTACTTTAGAATCGATCAATGATGGTAATCCATTATCTACGGTTATGGAAAACGAACCAACAATTCCGAAAATGGTGCCACAAATGTTAGCGGTTGGTGAACGTACCGGTAAGATTGATGTGGTTCTGGATAAAATTACCGAATTTTATAGTCGGGAAGCGGATAAAATGCTGGCTAATTTAAGTACCTTGATGGAGCCAGTGATTATGACCGTAATGGGTATCGGCGTCGGAATTATGGTGGCGGCGGTTATTATGCCGATGTATAACATGGCTAGCCAGTTCTAACTCTTGTAGTGTTTATTGATTATGATATAATATTAAGGTATTATAATTTATATACTAAAATAAATAGTTTAAAAAAAATTTTATGAAGAAGAAAGGTTTTACCTTGATTGAATTACTCGTCGTTGTGGCCATTATCGGATTGCTGGCGACCCTATCAATCGTGGCTTTAAATAACGCTCGTGCCCGGGCTCGTGATGCTAAGCGGGTGGCCGATGTTAAACAAGTTCAAACCGCTCTAGAGCTTTATTATAACGATCAAGGTTCTTACCCAACCTCAATTCCAACCTCCGGAGTAATGATTGCTAGCGGAACAACAGTTTACATGAATCAGATTCCTGTTGCCCCAACTCCATTTGATGGTGGTTGCACCGCCGCTAACAACTCTTATGTTTATGCCGGCACCTCTCAGACTTACACTTTAACTTACTGTTTAGGTAACGCCACTGGTGGCATTGTCGCCGGTTACGGCACCGCCACTCCAGCGGGTATCAGATAAATATCTAGCTTTATTATAAGAATCAAGTATTTCTAAAAAAGATACTTGATTTTTTTATTTTGGTGATATTTATTTGCTATAGATTATAAAAAGTTGTATACTTTTAGCGTAATATTTTTTTAGTAAAACAGTATGCACAAGAAAGGTTTCACCTTGATCGAGTTGTTAGTGGTCGTGGCTATTATCGGGCTTCTAGCTACACTGTCTATGGTAGCGTTAAATAATGCCCGAGCTCGATCGCGTGACGCTAAAAGAGTGGCTGATGTCAAACAAATGCAAACTGCTCTCGAACTTTATTTTAATGATCAGGGAACTTATCCTTCAGCGGTGCCTACTTCCGGAACGACCATTGCTAGCGGCACGGTTGTTTATATGAATAAGGTGCCTGTGCCGCCGCTGCCCGTTGATGGCACTTCTTGCCCCGCGAATCCGACGGCCTATACTTACGGTCAAACTGATTCGGGCAGATCTTACACTATCGCTTATTGTTTAGGAAATACCACCGGCGGAATTGCGGGTAACGTGGTGTCGACGGCTACCCCAGCTGGCATAAAATAATTTATTTAAAAACTTTAAAACATTTAAAATATTTGTTTTAATCTAATTTATCTCAATATGAACAAGAAAAAAGGTTTTACCTTAATTGAATTGCTGGTGGTAGTCGCTATCATCGGCTTGCTAGCCACTTTATCAATTGTGGCCTTAAATAATGCTCGTGCTCGGGCTCGTGACGCTAAAAGAATCGCTGATATCAAGCAGATTCAAACCGCTTTAGAGCTTTATTACAATGATTGGGCAACTTACCCTGGCTCTATAAGCTCAGGAAGTGCAATTGCTAGCGGTACTGTCTATATGAATCAGGTACCAAACGCTCCAACTCCATTTGATAACAGTGGAACAGCTAATTGTACTGCCGCTAACAATCTTTATACTTATGCGGTTACTGGCGGAGCTTCACAAACTTACACTTTGACTTACTGTCTCGGTAATGCCACTGGTGGCGTTGCGGCTGGTTTAGGAACAGCGACTCCGGCCGGTATTAAATAAAAAATTGTTTAGTTTAAAAATCAAGCGCCTAAAAACGCTTGATTTTTTGTTGCCACTAAGAGAAAAAAGTTGTATAGTTTTATTTATAATTACTTTTTATTTAAAAAATATGAGAAAAAAAGGTTTTACCTTGATTGAATTACTAGTCGTGGTGGCCATTATCGGCTTACTGGCGACCCTATCGATCGTGGCCCTAAACAATGCCCGAGCTCGATCGCGCGACGCTAAACGAGTAGCCGATGTGAAGCAGATGCAAACGGCTTTGGAGCTTTATTTTAATGATAACGCCTCTTATCCAAGTAGCGTGACCCCCGGTGGCGTCATTAGTGTCACCAGCACAGTTTATATGAATCGGGTTCCAGTGCCACCACTGCCAGCTGATGGCGGCGCGCTTTGTCCGGCTAACCCGACGGCTTATACTTACGGTCAAACTGATTCCGGCCGTTCTTACACGATTTCTTATTGTTTAGGTTTCACCACCGGAACGATTTTGCCTGGCGTCGGCACGGCGACACCAGCTGGTATTGATTAGAATTTTCAAATTTTTGGCCTTAATCCCGACTCGTAATCCTGCGAGCCGGGATTTTCTTTTGCCAGAAAAATCGGTATAATGAAAGTATGAAAATTTTGCCTTTACTGAATACAAAAGTTGTTCAGGATTTTTTAGTCAAAGCCGCACCTAATTCGGGGGCGGAGTTTTTGGCGTCTCTTGAGTGGGCGGAAATTTTAAAAACTGAAGGGGCCAAAGTCGAAACTCTAGGCGTTTATAATGACAATCAAGAACTAGTGGCCGTTTTTAATTTAATTTACCAGCGTCTATCCGTGGTTTATTCGCCACGCGGTCCGGTTTTTAATCGGGGTTTATCCCAAGGCGAGCAAGTGGAAATCCTACAATTTTTAATCACTTATTTAAGAAATAAAAAGATAATTTTTTGGCGGGTTGAGCCTCGGGAAATTTTACCCCCAGGTTTAAGCTTTAAAAAAGTTAAAAATTTACAGCCTCAAAAAACTTTAATGCTGAATTTAGAAGTTAGTGAGACGGAGTTGTTAAATAGTTTTCATCCAAAAACACGCTACAACATTAAATTAGCTGACAAGAAAGGCGTGGTTATTCGTGAGGGGGTAAATGCTACCGATTTTGAAGACTTTTGGTCTTTGATGGGTGAGACGGGTCGTCGCGATGCTTTTAAAATCCATAACAAAAATCATTATTTAAAACTGGCGACCGCTAAACCGGAATTTATTAAATTACTTTTGGCCCAAGTTAATCATCAGACGGTAGCCGCTGGTTTGTTTGCTTTCTATGGTAATAAAGTAACTTATTTACACGGCGCCTCTTCATATCAAAATCGGCAATTAATGGCGCCCTATCTTCTGCAGTGGACTTTAATTAAAATGGCGCGGGCGAGTCATTATAAGTACTATGATTTCTACGGCGTGGACGGACTTAAATGGCCGGGAGTGACTCGTTTTAAATTAGGCTTTTCTGGTTTTTCGGTTTCCTATGCGGGCACCTACGATTTAATTTTAAATCCAATAAAATATTATTTATATAACCTGCTTAAAAAAGTTAAACGTTTTTTATGATTGAAATTACCAACACCACCAAACTTAAAATAAATAAAAAACAGCTGACTAATTTGAGTGAAGCCTTTTTGCAGACTTTTAAAAAAAGCCGCGTGGATGTTTCAATCGCTATTGTCGGCGACTTACAGATTAAAAGGCTTAATGATAAATATCGCGGACACAACACCACAACAGACGTCTTGTCTTTTGCGGGAGCGGAGTGGGAAGGGAATCTGCTTGGCGAACTGATTATTAATCCCCGAGAAATAAAGCGCTTACATAAATATCGCGAGATTTTGGAATTTGTTGGATTAAAATATCCGCCAGTTAAGCTTAAATCAGCGGAGACTTATTTATTTTATTTTATTTTGATTCACGGACTCTTGCATCTAATCGGTTATAACGATGAAACTGAAGAAGATCGTTTGCAAATGCTGCAAATCGGTCGCGATTTTTTGGACAAACATGGTATAATTTAATTATGGTTAAATCTTTTTTAAAAATAATAATCCTATTTTCCTTAGTGGCTACGGTTTTTTTATTACAACCAGTAAAGCCCGCTCAGGCCTCAACCGCGGATAATATCCGAGGCTTAGCTTATAATAGTTTATATGGTTATATTAGTTTTAATTGCTTGGATGATGATTTTTCTGGTCGTTTTCCGTTCACTTTTCCCTTTACTTTTAACATCATTGCGTGCGCCAATAATAATCACGGCGTTAATTTAAGTGCTGACAATAATTTCTCCGGCGACGCTTGGAATACTTTTTTAGGACTAATTACTTTTACTAGCACTTCGACGCCGCCTGACGGCGGTGCTTTTAGAGCCAACTGTGAAAATAGTGTGGCCACTAGCACAGCTTGCTATCGGGAACTTGACCGTAAAATTTATGGTTATATGCGGGTAGTTTCAACTGGCGATTGGATTAACTTAAATGATTCTTCGATAACGCCGACAGCGGGGATTACTAATTATAACGATCCGGCGCCGGGTATTTTTTCTGGTTATGCCAGTTCGAGTTTTGGCGCTATTAGTTTTAACTGCACTAATGATGGTTCTTGTGCTACCAATAATTACAGCGTGGAAATCGGCCCCACAGAAATTAGGCAGATGACCGCTCCGAATTGGGATAGCGTTTCAGCTTGTGCTAATGGGGCCGCTCACGCCTTTCTAAAGTGGAGTCGGCGCAGTGGTACGCAAACGGCTTATCAGTTGATTGTGAGTACGGCTAATAGCACCAGCAGTGGCGTGGTGGTTGATACTGGTAAAGTTAGTAACAGTGCGACGCAATACTCTTTTACGCCGCCAACAACTGATACGGCTTATTATTGGTTTTTAAGATTGTGGGACATCACCGATACCGTTACTCCTTGGCGGCAATTTAACACCAGTGGTACCAAAGATTGGATCACCGATAATTATAACCGTAATTTACAGCGAGGTAATTCGGCCACTTTTACTAGTTATAAACACGAATTTCCACTGCCGCAGTTCACTTGGAATCCCATCGAAATTGTGGTGGCCACTACTAGTAATAGTTTTATCAGTAACTCTTCCTATTACACCGACGCCAATGTTATGCAAACTTGTAGTAGCGGTTCAGTCTGTTCTTATCTTTGGTCGGTGAGCGACGCAGGGGCGGTCGTTAGTAACCCAACCTCACCATCAACTTCCATTATGTTTACTCGAGCGACTAATACGGTGGTGACTTTATCTTCAACGGATGATGATATTTATACTTGTTCCACCTCGACGATGTTAAATGTTAATTTCTTACTACCAACTTGGAAAGAGGTTAAAGCTCAATAATTTTTTATGAAAAAATCCGGCTTTACGTTAATTGAACTCATTGTTTCGGTCACTATTATTGCTTTAGTAACGGGAATTTTTTTGGCAAATTATAGCTCGGCTAATCGCCGTTCGGATTTAACCATGACAGCACAGAAAATGGTGACTGATATTCGAACGGCTCAAAATTATGCCTTAGGCTTAACTCGCTACGGTACTAGTGGTTCGACTAATGTTCCTTTTGGTGGCTGGGGGCTTCACTTCGATTTGCAAAATTATGGCGTTAATAAGTATGTAATTTTTGCTGATGATGATGGTGATAAAATTTATGATAGTGGCGAGGATCTGGTTTCTAAGGGGGCGCAAGTGACAACTTTACCTAACAACATTAGTATTAGTTCACTGTCAACGGGGAATAAGGCGGATATAACTTTTTTGCCACCCGATCCAGTTACTACCATTACCGGTTCATCAGCGACCAGTTCGCAGCTAAATATTATTCTCAAAGATAACAAAACTAACGCAATTAAAACGGTGCGCGTTAATTTTTTGGGTTTAGTTGAAGTCATTGATTAGTATGAAATTATTTAAGAAACTACAAACTAAAGCCGGCTTTTCGCTAATTGAAATTTTAGCCGTTTTGTTTGTAGTGTCTACTTCGCTTTTAGGTATTTTGTCGCTCATTAATCAAAATATTCAAGTTCAAAGCATCAACCGTAATAATTTAATTGCTTCCAGTCTGGCTCAGGAAGGAGTCGAACTGATTCGGCAAACCAGGGACTCCAATTGGCGGGCCGGAGTGGCATATGGCACTAATTTAGGGACCGGTTCTTATCGCATTGATTATCGTCAAGACGCGCCGACGCCGGTTAGCACGCTGTCGGAAGCGCAAATTTATTTGAAAAATGGTTTTTATGTAAATAATAGTGGCGGTGAAACCGGCCTGACACCGACTATTTTTTACCGACAAGTTTTTTTAAATAAACCCAGTGGTTATTTAGGGGCGCCACTGCAAGTCAGGGTGCTGATTTCTTGGACAGACCGTAAGCATCCGTATAATTATGAACTAAGAACTTTACTTTTTGATTGGCGCTAAAAAATATGAATGGATTGAAAAATAAAACTGGTTTTTCTTTGATTGAGGTGCTAGTGGCCACTTCGCTGTTTGTGATAATTGTCACCGCCTCTTTGGGTGTTTTTAAAATGGTGATTGACAGTCAAAGAAGTGCGATTGCCACCCAGAATGTGGAGGAGAGTTTGAAATATTTTTTAGAGGTTACTGGCAAGGAAATTAGAATGGCCAAACGTAATAACGGTTTGTGCAGCGGTCCTAGCAGTACCGATATTTATTATTCCGTTGATAATACTTTAACTTTTCGCAATTATCATGATCAGTGTGTGACTTATTCTTTGAGTTCTTTTCAGGGAATCAGCCGTTTTACAATTACCAGGGATGGTTTAACTGATTTTATTACCCCAGCCAAAATTAATTTGGATGAACTAAATTTTGTGTTACGCCCTGAGGGTGGAACCAATAATAATCAGCCCACGGTGACGATGGAACTAGTGGCACACGCCTTAGGTTTGTACAGCGCTAAATCAGAAATCAGGATTCAAACGACTTTAACTTCCAGATATTATTTATTAAATTAATTTATGATCTCCAAGAAAAATAATAAAAATATTTTACAAAGGGGCAGCGCTTTACTGCTAACTTTATTTTTAGTGTCCGGGATTATGATTGTCGCTTTTGCTGGTTCTTATATTATTGTCTCTGGACTCAGATCAGGCGGTCTGCAATATGATTCTTCACGGGCTTATTATACCGCCGAAAGCGGGGCCGAGTACTCTTTAATGCGAGTTCGGAAAATGGCCGATTTTGATATTAGAGATTTCTCAATTCAGGATTTGTTAGATATTATTTTAGGATTTTTAGGCGGATCATCGAAAGCAATGCCTGATTCTTATCCGTCCTCGTTTAAGATTGATTATAAATCTTGGACGCCGATCGTTTTAACTTCCACTGGGACTTATGGCACGACTCAGCGAGGGGTGGAGATAAGTTTTTAATTTAAGAGTCTCTGGTGATATTTTGTGAGCTCGCTTCTCACTTTTTCTTCCATTTTTTGTCGAGTGATGGCGCCGGCACTATTTAAAATTTTTCTTTTTCTTGATTCTAATTCTTGAAAATAACTTTTTTCAGTTTACCTCTTTGTTGCCCTCTTTTTGAACTATCCAGTAATCCTGGATAGTTTGATTTTCGTTAAGTTCAGACTCATTATACACATTTTGTAAATGTAAACTAATGGTTCTGATATCTTTTTTTAAAAGACTATCCAGAGGATAGTCTTTTAGAACTAATTAGATTATTGAAAACTTTTTAAGTCCGTCTTTGATTTCTTTTTCAGGGGTTATGTTCCCTGGGAGATAAACGACTTCTTCGCTATAATCGATATCTTTGAAATAGGCTAAAGCCTCTCTAAAGGCCCTGACATTGAATTCTTCGCCGAATATTTGTTTTGCTTTGGCGGCTATTTTTTTAACGGAGTAGTGTTTAGAAATTATAAAATATAAATCAACATAATCTTTCCATTTATTGCGACGGCTTAAGGCATAAGCTTTCATCGCCGCTAAGGTTAGTAAATCTGGCATTTTTATCAACTCGGACGATACTTTTATTTTAAAAGGGTATTCTAAAAAGGTAAATTGCACTCCTTTAATGTAAAAAGTAAATTGTCCAGCTTCATCAAGAGCAACCTTGCTTATTTTTTCGCCCGCTTCGTTAATTATTTTTTTTATCTTAGCGTTGCTAAATTTTTTAGAAGTAAATAAATCAAAATCAATCGATTCACGATGTCCTAAATAAAGAGCGATAGCTGTACCGCCGACCAAGAAGAAATCTTTAGAAAATTTATTGACCAGCGGAAGAAGTCTGGTTTGTTCGGCACTTAAAATTTCTTTATGCATACTGTTTAAAATAGAGAGTAAAATAATTTTTAGTTTTATCGCGGTAATTGTTTCTTTTTTGTTTAATTTGCTTTTTGAAAATAAGCGCTGTCTTTTGTGTTCCCAAGATTTTGAGTAAAAGCAAAACGTCATCCCAATCGCCGTAATTAAGAGTCGCTTCAACAATAGCCTCGTCGGATAAACGCTGATAGTTTTTAACCCACCAAATTAAATGGGGGCGTTTTTTGATAAAATTTATGATTTTTTGTCGTTCTAGCATAGCTTTATTTTAACATATTTAGTCGGTATTTTCAAGGTGGTCGGTATTTATTTTTTCAGTAATAAAATTAATTATTAGATGGCTATAAATAATTGTTGGCGAGTAAAATTTAAATAATTTACTAACTACTTCAAGACCTTTTAAAATAAGGCTGAAAATCACTTCTAAAACCTTTGCGCGACCGCCTAAAAATTGGTATAATTTACTTAGTTGTAAGAGGCGGATTAGAAGAGCCTATGCTTAAAGAAAACAACAAGAAAAAAACAATCAGACGCCTGACTAAGGTCTGTCTTTTTGTTTTACTCTTAGCTGGTTCTTTTTTGTTTGGGGCTAATTCTCGGGCCGCTAATAATGACTATAATAAAATCGCCACTAGCACCCTAACGGCGGTGGAGTGGAATAATTTAATTAATGATTTTGTAAATACTTGGAAGTCGGATTCAATGGTTGGTCCTTTGGGAATTGGAACAACTAATCCTTTGTATTCTTTGGATGTCAACGGCACTGGTTCTTTTAACCAACCTTTAATTGTGGGGACGCCAACGGCCTCTAATCACGCGGCGACTAAAAATTATGTCGACTCGATTATTGGTGGCGGCTCTGGTTCAACGGTTGGTTATTGGACGATGAACGGTATAAATATAAATAATTCTAATGCGGGTAATGTGGGGATTGGAACAGCTTCGCCAGCTAGTAAACTTGATGTCGTGGGCAATGCGGCTATTTCCGGAACACTGACGGTGCCAACAATTAATGGATTAAGTATCTCTAATTTCTACGGACCTAATAACGCTATTACTTGGAATGTGACAGCGCCGGCTTCTTATACTAACAATAATGTGGTCGCTCCGGATTTTACCACCACGGCGGCGACTCTTAATTTTACAGCTGGTAATGGTAGTCACTGGGATTTATACAATGCTATGTCTGGCTTGACTCCGGGCGCTTCTTACACGGTGTCGCTTTATGTGAAATTAGGAACTTCAACTAACTTTTCTTTAGTCGTAAACAACGCGGCAGCTTGGAATACGATTGGCGGTCGAGTATTTACGGCAGCTGATGGTTTAAGCACTTCAGCTTGGAAACAAATTTCTTATACTTTTACAGAGCCAGTTGGAAAAACGACTGCCAATATCCATATCGGAGCTAATCAAGAAACGGCTTTAACGGGAACACCGCAGGTAGTTGGCTCGGTTTATGTTTGGGGATTTCAAGTAGTGCAAAATAACGCTGGAACCTTGGCTCTACAGCCAACAGTTGGAAACGTGGGAATTGGTGTCTCGGCGCCAGGAAGCAAATTATCAATCAGGGGGGCTTCCGGAAGTAATGCTCTGGAAATCCAAAGAGCCAGTGATGGTGCTTCAATGATCACTGTTGATGATTGGGGGCAATTAAATGCTAGTCATGGTTTTATGATCAGTGCTGGTGGTGGTTATAGTGGTAATTCTGTTTTAGATGTTAGGTCATCATCGGCCGGTCATATTCCGTTTTCGGTTTTAGGTTATAGCGGTCAGACTGGTAATTTAGTAAACATCACTAGCAATGGCGGCACTCAAGGTAATTTATTTAATATTCAGGCTAATGGAAATGTCGGGATTGGGACGACTAATCCTTTGGCTCCATTAGCAATTGTAACCCCGAGTAGCGGTAATTATGAGGCTATTAGAATAAACAGGGATGCTACTGGGGCGACATATTGGAGTTTAGGATCTGTATATAATAATACAAATCCAGATTTGATTTTTAAAGTTAATGGAGGCGAAAAAATTAGATTTGATGTAAATGGCAACGTCGGTATTGGAACAACGAGCCCACTTTTCAAATTAGATGTAAACGGTACCGGTTCCTTTAATCAACCAGTTGTTGTTGGTACGCCAACTATCGCTAGTCACGCGGCGACTAAAAATTATGTTGACTCGGCTATCGGCGGTGGCTCTGGTTCAACGGTTGGTTATTGGGCAATGAATGGAACTAATATTAATAATTCTAATGCTGGAAACGTTGGAGTCGGGACTACGACTCCTGGTTTTAAGTTAGATGTTAATGGTAATGCCAGATTTACTGATATCTACAACTCGGGAACAGTTTTAAAAAAATCTCCATATGAATATTACGGCAGTGTTTATTTAAGTAACACTCTTGATAGTACTAATAATACGGCCTATGTTAATATTGGAACTTTTCAAGATGGCTTTACTCATATAAACGTAGAAGTTGAGCTTGTTCCTTGGTTATTTAGCACTGGTAATATAGGTAGCTATCAAAAGTCTTATACGATTAGAATGACGGCTGCTAGTCCTGGGATAGTAAATGTCTATGATTCACGGGTTATTAAAGATGTTGGTCAGACTGGAGACAGATATCAGATTGGGACACCCGAAGCTGATGCCAATAATTTACTAAGAATTCCTATTAAATATATTGGTGCTGGCGGTGGCAATCAAATTCAAGCTTTTGTTCGTGTTACTGGCACTATGTCGGGAAATATTGACGATGTCAGTCTTTCGGCTGTCGCCGCCACTCCAGTTTCGGCCGGAACACAGGAGTATATGAGTTTCAGAAATAGGTTGGGGATTGGAATTACAAATCCTTTAGGAACTCTTCATGTTTCAAACGCTTCTTCTACTAATGCGTTGGTTGTATCTTCTGGAGGACAAATAGGTGTAGGAATCGCTACGCCACAATCAATAGGAACTAATTATGGAACTATAGATGTGCGAGGCCCTAGTGGTGGTGGCTTTTTCTTTGGTCCGTCTGCTGGCCCATCCGGTTTATTTTATTCTAACGGTTCTCAATTATACATGGGTTCGTATACAAACATACCACTTAATCTTCAAACAAATAATTTAGTAAGAGCCACAATAGATGGTGGTGGCAATGTTGGTATCGGTACTACCTCCCCATTGTATAAACTAGACGTTAATGGCACCGGCTCCTTCAACCAACCAGTGATTGTAGGCACACCAACCATCGCTAGCCACGCGGCCACTAAAAATTATGTTGATTCAGCTTTAAGTGGTGGTTCTGGTTCCACTGTTGGTTATTGGGTGATGAATGGAACTAATATTAATAATTCTAATGCAGGAAATGTGGGCATTGGAACAACAAATCCTGGAGGGGTGCTGCAAGTTACTGGCACAGAAAATAGTCGAGTGATATTAAGTCAATCTACTTTTGATTATGCTAAAAAAAGTCCAAAATTATCATTTTTCGCATACGGAGATAATGGCTTGATTACAGGTCCTTCAATTCAAAAAACAAGCACTGGTTCTTATGGGGCTGGTAATTTAGGATTTATTCAACATCCTACGGGTGATTACACAACAGAAGTTGAGGTCATGACTATAACCCCAACCGGTAACGTCGGGATTGGGACGACCTTGCCGAATGGAAAGTTAGATATTAGAGATGCTAATAATGCCGCAATATACCTTTCATCAAGTGCGGCTGATGCCACTTCAGCTACCTCAAAGATATATAGTGGTTATGGTGGCTCTGGCGGATGGGCGAATACATATTTAAGATTTGCTACTTCGCCTGCATCTGGCACTTTTAATGATTCGATGACAATTTTGGGAAACGGTAATATTGGGGTTGGAACGACTAATCCATTACAATTATTAGATGTGCGCTCGGCTAATGCTACCGCTCCTATTATAGCCGCTGGGTCAACGCTTTCTTCTTATTCTGCTAATTCAGTAGTATCGACAATTTCTTTGGGGTCATATTATACAACTGGTTTGCAATTCTATTCAGCTGGGCAAATTTCTGGTAAATTAGATGAAGTGCTTAATTATTTAGCCGATGAAATGGAGAAAAGTTATGATATGGCCTCGAAGGTTAAGGGGGCGATGATTTATCCAATTTTTATCTTAGTCGGACTAATTGGCGTGGCGATTGTTTTGATGGTTTATGTAATTCCTAATTTGACTTCGGTGCTGACAGAGTCGGGCGCCGAATTACCCTTTGCCACTCGCGTGGTTATTGGCACTTCTAATTTTTTAACTAAATATTTATTATTGTTATTTTTGGCCTGTGTTGGTTTAGCTTTCTTGGCCCGTTTATATCTTAAGACTTATAACGGTCAGCGTAATTTAGATATTGTTAAGTTGCGGATGCCAATTTTTGGCACACTCTTTAAATATATTTATCTGATGCGTTTTACCCGTTCGCTCTCTACCTTACTTAAAGGTGGCGTGACTATTACTAAGAGTTTAGAGATTGTGGCTGATGTGGTCAGTAACGTTATTTATAAGGAAATTATTTTAGCTACTTTAGAATCGATCAATGATGGTAATCCATTATCTACGGTTATGGAAAACGAACCAACAATTCCGAAAATGGTGCCACAAATGTTAGCGGTTGGTGAACGTACCGGTAAGATTGATGTGGTTCTGGATAAAATTACCGAATTTTATAGTCGGGAAGCGGATAAAATGCTGGCTAATTTAAGTACCTTGATGGAGCCAGTGATTATGACCGTAATGGGTATCGGCGTCGGAATTATGGTGGCGGCGGTTATTATGCCGATGTATAACATGGCTAGCCAGTTCTAACTCTTGTAGTGTTTATTGATTATGATATAATATTAAGGTATTATAATTTATATACTAAAATAAATAGTTTAAAAAAAATTTTATGAAGAAGAAAGGTTTTACCTTGATTGAATTACTCGTCGTTGTGGCCATTATCGGATTGCTGGCGACCCTATCAATCGTGGCTTTAAATAACGCTCGTGCCCGGGCTCGTGATGCTAAGCGGGTGGCCGATGTTAAACAAGTTCAAACCGCTCTAGAGCTTTATTATAACGATCAAGGTTCTTACCCAACCTCAATTCCAACCTCCGGAGTAATGATTGCTAGCGGAACAACAGTTTACATGAATCAGATTCCTGTTGCCCCAACTCCATTTGATGGTGGTTGCACCGCCGCTAACAACTCTTATGTTTATGCCGGCACCTCTCAGACTTACACTTTAACTTACTGTTTAGGTAACGCCACTGGTGGCATTGTCGCCGGTTACGGCACCGCCACTCCAGCGGGTATCAGATAAATATCTAGCTTTATTATAAGAATCAAGTATTTCTAAAAAAGATACTTGATTTTTTTATTTTGGTGATATTTATTTGCTATAGATTATAAAAAGTTGTATACTTTTAGCGTAATATTTTTTTAGTAAAACAGTATGCACAAGAAAGGTTTCACCTTGATCGAGTTGTTAGTGGTCGTGGCTATTATCGGGCTTCTAGCTACACTGTCTATGGTAGCGTTAAATAATGCCCGAGCTCGATCGCGTGACGCTAAAAGAGTGGCTGATGTCAAACAAATGCAAACTGCTCTCGAACTTTATTTTAATGATCAGGGAACTTATCCTTCAGCGGTGCCTACTTCCGGAACGACCATTGCTAGCGGCACGGTTGTTTATATGAATAAGGTGCCTGTGCCGCCGCTGCCCGTTGATGGCACTTCTTGCCCCGCGAATCCGACGGCCTATACTTACGGTCAAACTGATTCGGGCAGATCTTACACTATCGCTTATTGTTTAGGAAATACCACCGGCGGAATTGCGGGTAACGTGGTGTCGACGGCTACCCCAGCTGGCATAAAATAATTTATTTAAAAACTTTAAAACATTTAAAATATTTGTTTTAATCTAATTTATCTCAATATGAACAAGAAAAAAGGTTTTACCTTAATTGAATTGCTGGTGGTAGTCGCTATCATCGGCTTGCTAGCCACTTTATCAATTGTGGCCTTAAATAATGCTCGTGCTCGGGCTCGTGACGCTAAAAGAATCGCTGATATCAAGCAGATTCAAACCGCTTTAGAGCTTTATTACAATGATTGGGCAACTTACCCTGGCTCTATAAGCTCAGGAAGTGCAATTGCTAGCGGTACTGTCTATATGAATCAGGTACCAAACGCTCCAACTCCATTTGATAACAGTGGAACAGCTAATTGTACTGCCGCTAACAATCTTTATACTTATGCGGTTACTGGCGGAGCTTCACAAACTTACACTTTGACTTACTGTCTCGGTAATGCCACTGGTGGCGTTGCGGCTGGTTTAGGAACAGCGACTCCGGCCGGTATTAAATAAAAAATTGTTTAGTTTAAAAATCAAGCGCCTAAAAACGCTTGATTTTTTGTTGCCACTAAGAGAAAAAAGTTGTATAGTTTTATTTATAATTACTTTTTATTTAAAAAATATGAGAAAAAAAGGTTTTACCTTGATTGAATTACTAGTCGTGGTGGCCATTATCGGCTTACTGGCGACCCTATCGATCGTGGCCCTAAACAATGCCCGAGCTCGATCGCGCGACGCTAAACGAGTAGCCGATGTGAAGCAGATGCAAACGGCTTTGGAGCTTTATTTTAATGATAACGCCTCTTATCCAAGTAGCGTGACCCCCGGTGGCGTCATTAGTGTCACCAGCACAGTTTATATGAATCGGGTTCCAGTGCCACCACTGCCAGCTGATGGCGGCGCGCTTTGTCCGGCTAACCCGACGGCTTATACTTACGGTCAAACTGATTCCGGCCGTTCTTACACGATTTCTTATTGTTTAGGTTTCACCACCGGAACGATTTTGCCTGGCGTCGGCACGGCGACACCAGCTGGTATTGATTAGAATTTTCAAATTTTTGGCCTTAATCCCGACTCGTAATCCTGCGAGCCGGGATTTTCTTTTGCCAGAAAAATCGGTATAATGAAAGTATGAAAATTTTGCCTTTACTGAATACAAAAGTTGTTCAGGATTTTTTAGTCAAAGCCGCACCTAATTCGGGGGCGGAGTTTTTGGCGTCTCTTGAGTGGGCGGAAATTTTAAAAACTGAAGGGGCCAAAGTCGAAACTCTAGGCGTTTATAATGACAATCAAGAACTAGTGGCCGTTTTTAATTTAATTTACCAGCGTCTATCCGTGGTTTATTCGCCACGCGGTCCGGTTTTTAATCGGGGTTTATCCCAAGGCGAGCAAGTGGAAATCCTACAATTTTTAATCACTTATTTAAGAAATAAAAAGATAATTTTTTGGCGGGTTGAGCCTCGGGAAATTTTACCCCCAGGTTTAAGCTTTAAAAAAGTTAAAAATTTACAGCCTCAAAAAACTTTAATGCTGAATTTAGAAGTTAGTGAGACGGAGTTGTTAAATAGTTTTCATCCAAAAACACGCTACAACATTAAATTAGCTGACAAGAAAGGCGTGGTTATTCGTGAGGGGGTAAATGCTACCGATTTTGAAGACTTTTGGTCTTTGATGGGTGAGACGGGTCGTCGCGATGCTTTTAAAATCCATAACAAAAATCATTATTTAAAACTGGCGACCGCTAAACCGGAATTTATTAAATTACTTTTGGCCCAAGTTAATCATCAGACGGTAGCCGCTGGTTTGTTTGCTTTCTATGGTAATAAAGTAACTTATTTACACGGCGCCTCTTCATATCAAAATCGGCAATTAATGGCGCCCTATCTTCTGCAGTGGACTTTAATTAAAATGGCGCGGGCGAGTCATTATAAGTACTATGATTTCTACGGCGTGGACGGACTTAAATGGCCGGGAGTGACTCGTTTTAAATTAGGCTTTTCTGGTTTTTCGGTTTCCTATGCGGGCACCTACGATTTAATTTTAAATCCAATAAAATATTATTTATATAACCTGCTTAAAAAAGTTAAACGTTTTTTATGATTGAAATTACCAACACCACCAAACTTAAAATAAATAAAAAACAGCTGACTAATTTGAGTGAAGCCTTTTTGCAGACTTTTAAAAAAAGCCGCGTGGATGTTTCAATCGCTATTGTCGGCGACTTACAGATTAAAAGGCTTAATGATAAATATCGCGGACACAACACCACAACAGACGTCTTGTCTTTTGCGGGAGCGGAGTGGGAAGGGAATCTGCTTGGCGAACTGATTATTAATCCCCGAGAAATAAAGCGCTTACATAAATATCGCGAGATTTTGGAATTTGTTGGATTAAAATATCCGCCAGTTAAGCTTAAATCAGCGGAGACTTATTTATTTTATTTTATTTTGATTCACGGACTCTTGCATCTAATCGGTTATAACGATGAAACTGAAGAAGATCGTTTGCAAATGCTGCAAATCGGTCGCGATTTTTTGGACAAACATGGTATAATTTAATTATGGTTAAATCTTTTTTAAAAATAATAATCCTATTTTCCTTAGTGGCTACGGTTTTTTTATTACAACCAGTAAAGCCCGCTCAGGCCTCAACCGCGGATAATATCCGAGGCTTAGCTTATAATAGTTTATATGGTTATATTAGTTTTAATTGCTTGGATGATGATTTTTCTGGTCGTTTTCCGTTCACTTTTCCCTTTACTTTTAACATCATTGCGTGCGCCAATAATAATCACGGCGTTAATTTAAGTGCTGACAATAATTTCTCCGGCGACGCTTGGAATACTTTTTTAGGACTAATTACTTTTACTAGCACTTCGACGCCGCCTGACGGCGGTGCTTTTAGAGCCAACTGTGAAAATAGTGTGGCCACTAGCACAGCTTGCTATCGGGAACTTGACCGTAAAATTTATGGTTATATGCGGGTAGTTTCAACTGGCGATTGGATTAACTTAAATGATTCTTCGATAACGCCGACAGCGGGGATTACTAATTATAACGATCCGGCGCCGGGTATTTTTTCTGGTTATGCCAGTTCGAGTTTTGGCGCTATTAGTTTTAACTGCACTAATGATGGTTCTTGTGCTACCAATAATTACAGCGTGGAAATCGGCCCCACAGAAATTAGGCAGATGACCGCTCCGAATTGGGATAGCGTTTCAGCTTGTGCTAATGGGGCCGCTCACGCCTTTCTAAAGTGGAGTCGGCGCAGTGGTACGCAAACGGCTTATCAGTTGATTGTGAGTACGGCTAATAGCACCAGCAGTGGCGTGGTGGTTGATACTGGTAAAGTTAGTAACAGTGCGACGCAATACTCTTTTACGCCGCCAACAACTGATACGGCTTATTATTGGTTTTTAAGATTGTGGGACATCACCGATACCGTTACTCCTTGGCGGCAATTTAACACCAGTGGTACCAAAGATTGGATCACCGATAATTATAACCGTAATTTACAGCGAGGTAATTCGGCCACTTTTACTAGTTATAAACACGAATTTCCACTGCCGCAGTTCACTTGGAATCCCATCGAAATTGTGGTGGCCACTACTAGTAATAGTTTTATCAGTAACTCTTCCTATTACACCGACGCCAATGTTATGCAAACTTGTAGTAGCGGTTCAGTCTGTTCTTATCTTTGGTCGGTGAGCGACGCAGGGGCGGTCGTTAGTAACCCAACCTCACCATCAACTTCCATTATGTTTACTCGAGCGACTAATACGGTGGTGACTTTATCTTCAACGGATGATGATATTTATACTTGTTCCACCTCGACGATGTTAAATGTTAATTTCTTACTACCAACTTGGAAAGAGGTTAAAGCTCAATAATTTTTTATGAAAAAATCCGGCTTTACGTTAATTGAACTCATTGTTTCGGTCACTATTATTGCTTTAGTAACGGGAATTTTTTTGGCAAATTATAGCTCGGCTAATCGCCGTTCGGATTTAACCATGACAGCACAGAAAATGGTGACTGATATTCGAACGGCTCAAAATTATGCCTTAGGCTTAACTCGCTACGGTACTAGTGGTTCGACTAATGTTCCTTTTGGTGGCTGGGGGCTTCACTTCGATTTGCAAAATTATGGCGTTAATAAGTATGTAATTTTTGCTGATGATGATGGTGATAAAATTTATGATAGTGGCGAGGATCTGGTTTCTAAGGGGGCGCAAGTGACAACTTTACCTAACAACATTAGTATTAGTTCACTGTCAACGGGGAATAAGGCGGATATAACTTTTTTGCCACCCGATCCAGTTACTACCATTACCGGTTCATCAGCGACCAGTTCGCAGCTAAATATTATTCTCAAAGATAACAAAACTAACGCAATTAAAACGGTGCGCGTTAATTTTTTGGGTTTAGTTGAAGTCATTGATTAGTATGAAATTATTTAAGAAACTACAAACTAAAGCCGGCTTTTCGCTAATTGAAATTTTAGCCGTTTTGTTTGTAGTGTCTACTTCGCTTTTAGGTATTTTGTCGCTCATTAATCAAAATATTCAAGTTCAAAGCATCAACCGTAATAATTTAATTGCTTCCAGTCTGGCTCAGGAAGGAGTCGAACTGATTCGGCAAACCAGGGACTCCAATTGGCGGGCCGGAGTGGCATATGGCACTAATTTAGGGACCGGTTCTTATCGCATTGATTATCGTCAAGACGCGCCGACGCCGGTTAGCACGCTGTCGGAAGCGCAAATTTATTTGAAAAATGGTTTTTATGTAAATAATAGTGGCGGTGAAACCGGCCTGACACCGACTATTTTTTACCGACAAGTTTTTTTAAATAAACCCAGTGGTTATTTAGGGGCGCCACTGCAAGTCAGGGTGCTGATTTCTTGGACAGACCGTAAGCATCCGTATAATTATGAACTAAGAACTTTACTTTTTGATTGGCGCTAAAAAATATGAATGGATTGAAAAATAAAACTGGTTTTTCTTTGATTGAGGTGCTAGTGGCCACTTCGCTGTTTGTGATAATTGTCACCGCCTCTTTGGGTGTTTTTAAAATGGTGATTGACAGTCAAAGAAGTGCGATTGCCACCCAGAATGTGGAGGAGAGTTTGAAATATTTTTTAGAGGTTACTGGCAAGGAAATTAGAATGGCCAAACGTAATAACGGTTTGTGCAGCGGTCCTAGCAGTACCGATATTTATTATTCCGTTGATAATACTTTAACTTTTCGCAATTATCATGATCAGTGTGTGACTTATTCTTTGAGTTCTTTTCAGGGAATCAGCCGTTTTACAATTACCAGGGATGGTTTAACTGATTTTATTACCCCAGCCAAAATTAATTTGGATGAACTAAATTTTGTGTTACGCCCTGAGGGTGGAACCAATAATAATCAGCCCACGGTGACGATGGAACTAGTGGCACACGCCTTAGGTTTGTACAGCGCTAAATCAGAAATCAGGATTCAAACGACTTTAACTTCCAGATATTATTTATTAAATTAATTTATGATCTCCAAGAAAAATAATAAAAATATTTTACAAAGGGGCAGCGCTTTACTGCTAACTTTATTTTTAGTGTCCGGGATTATGATTGTCGCTTTTGCTGGTTCTTATATTATTGTCTCTGGACTCAGATCAGGCGGTCTGCAATATGATTCTTCACGGGCTTATTATACCGCCGAAAGCGGGGCCGAGTACTCTTTAATGCGAGTTCGGAAAATGGCCGATTTTGATATTAGAGATTTCTCAATTCAGGATTTGTTAGATATTATTTTAGGATTTTTAGGCGGATCATCGAAAGCAATGCCTGATTCTTATCCGTCCTCGTTTAAGATTGATTATAAATCTTGGACGCCGATCGTTTTAACTTCCACTGGGACTTATGGCACGACTCAGCGAGGGGTGGAGATAAGTTTTTAATTTAAGAGTCTCTGGTGATATTTTGTGAGCTCGCTTCTCACTTTTTCTTCCATTTTTTGTCGAGTGATGGCGCCGGCACTATTTAAAATTTTTCTTTTTCTTGATTCTAATTCTTGAAAATAACTTTTTTCAGTTTACCTCTTTGTTGCCCTCTTTTTGAACTATCCAGTAATCCTGGATAGTTTGATTTTCGTTAAGTTCAGACTCATTATACACATTTTGTAAATGTAAACTAATGGTTCTGATATCTTTTTTTAAAAGACTATCCAGAGGATAGTCTTTTAGAACTAATTAGATTATTGAAAACTTTTTAAGTCCGTCTTTGATTTCTTTTTCAGGGGTTATGTTCCCTGGGAGATAAACGACTTCTTCGCTATAATCGATATCTTTGAAATAGGCTAAAGCCTCTCTAAAGGCCCTGACATTGAATTCTTCGCCGAATATTTGTTTTGCTTTGGCGGCTATTTTTTTAACGGAGTAGTGTTTAGAAATTATAAAATATAAATCAACATAATCTTTCCATTTATTGCGACGGCTTAAGGCATAAGCTTTCATCGCCGCTAAGGTTAGTAAATCTGGCATTTTTATCAACTCGGACGATACTTTTATTTTAAAAGGGTATTCTAAAAAGGTAAATTGCACTCCTTTAATGTAAAAAGTAAATTGTCCAGCTTCATCAAGAGCAACCTTGCTTATTTTTTCGCCCGCTTCGTTAATTATTTTTTTTATCTTAGCGTTGCTAAATTTTTTAGAAGTAAATAAATCAAAATCAATCGATTCACGATGTCCTAAATAAAGAGCGATAGCTGTACCGCCGACCAAGAAGAAATCTTTAGAAAATTTATTGACCAGCGGAAGAAGTCTGGTTTGTTCGGCACTTAAAATTTCTTTATGCATACTGTTTAAAATAGAGAGTAAAATAATTTTTAGTTTTATCGCGGTAATTGTTTCTTTTTTGTTTAATTTGCTTTTTGAAAATAAGCGCTGTCTTTTGTGTTCCCAAGATTTTGAGTAAAAGCAAAACGTCATCCCAATCGCCGTAATTAAGAGTCGCTTCAACAATAGCCTCGTCGGATAAACGCTGATAGTTTTTAACCCACCAAATTAAATGGGGGCGTTTTTTGATAAAATTTATGATTTTTTGTCGTTCTAGCATAGCTTTATTTTAACATATTTAGTCGGTATTTTCAAGGTGGTCGGTATTTATTTTTTCAGTAATAAAATTAATTATTAGATGGCTATAAATAATTGTTGGCGAGTAAAATTTAAATAATTTACTAACTACTTCAAGACCTTTTAAAATAAGGCTGAAAATCACTTCTAAAACCTTTGCGCGACCGCCTAAAAATTGGTATAATTTACTTAGTTGTAAGAGGCGGATTAGAAGAGCCTATGCTTAAAGAAAACAACAAGAAAAAAACAATCAGACGCCTGACTAAGGTCTGTCTTTTTGTTTTACTCTTAGCTGGTTCTTTTTTGTTTGGGGCTAATTCTCGGGCCGCTAATAATGACTATAATAAAATCGCCACTAGCACCCTAACGGCGGTGGAGTGGAATAATTTAATTAATGATTTTGTAAATACTTGGAAGTCGGATTCAATGGTTGGTCCTTTGGGAATTGGAACAACTAATCCTTTGTATTCTTTGGATGTCAACGGCACTGGTTCTTTTAACCAACCTTTAATTGTGGGGACGCCAACGGCCTCTAATCACGCGGCGACTAAAAATTATGTCGACTCGATTATTGGTGGCGGCTCTGGTTCAACGGTTGGTTATTGGACGATGAACGGTATAAATATAAATAATTCTAATGCGGGTAATGTGGGGATTGGAACAGCTTCGCCAGCTAGTAAACTTGATGTCGTGGGCAATGCGGCTATTTCCGGAACACTGACGGTGCCAACAATTAATGGATTAAGTATCTCTAATTTCTACGGACCTAATAACGCTATTACTTGGAATGTGACAGCGCCGGCTTCTTATACTAACAATAATGTGGTCGCTCCGGATTTTACCACCACGGCGGCGACTCTTAATTTTACAGCTGGTAATGGTAGTCACTGGGATTTATACAATGCTATGTCTGGCTTGACTCCGGGCGCTTCTTACACGGTGTCGCTTTATGTGAAATTAGGAACTTCAACTAACTTTTCTTTAGTCGTAAACAACGCGGCAGCTTGGAATACGATTGGCGGTCGAGTATTTACGGCAGCTGATGGTTTAAGCACTTCAGCTTGGAAACAAATTTCTTATACTTTTACAGAGCCAGTTGGAAAAACGACTGCCAATATCCATATCGGAGCTAATCAAGAAACGGCTTTAACGGGAACACCGCAGGTAGTTGGCTCGGTTTATGTTTGGGGATTTCAAGTAGTGCAAAATAACGCTGGAACCTTGGCTCTACAGCCAACAGTTGGAAACGTGGGAATTGGTGTCTCGGCGCCAGGAAGCAAATTATCAATCAGGGGGGCTTCCGGAAGTAATGCTCTGGAAATCCAAAGAGCCAGTGATGGTGCTTCAATGATCACTGTTGATGATTGGGGGCAATTAAATGCTAGTCATGGTTTTATGATCAGTGCTGGTGGTGGTTATAGTGGTAATTCTGTTTTAGATGTTAGGTCATCATCGGCCGGTCATATTCCGTTTTCGGTTTTAGGTTATAGCGGTCAGACTGGTAATTTAGTAAACATCACTAGCAATGGCGGCACTCAAGGTAATTTATTTAATATTCAGGCTAATGGAAATGTCGGGATTGGGACGACTAATCCTTTGGCTCCATTAGCAATTGTAACCCCGAGTAGCGGTAATTATGAGGCTATTAGAATAAACAGGGATGCTACTGGGGCGACATATTGGAGTTTAGGATCTGTATATAATAATACAAATCCAGATTTGATTTTTAAAGTTAATGGAGGCGAAAAAATTAGATTTGATGTAAATGGCAACGTCGGTATTGGAACAACGAGCCCACTTTTCAAATTAGATGTAAACGGTACCGGTTCCTTTAATCAACCAGTTGTTGTTGGTACGCCAACTATCGCTAGTCACGCGGCGACTAAAAATTATGTTGACTCGGCTATCGGCGGTGGCTCTGGTTCAACGGTTGGTTATTGGGCAATGAATGGAACTAATATTAATAATTCTAATGCTGGAAACGTTGGAGTCGGGACTACGACTCCTGGTTTTAAGTTAGATGTTAATGGTAATGCCAGATTTACTGATATCTACAACTCGGGAACAGTTTTAAAAAAATCTCCATATGAATATTACGGCAGTGTTTATTTAAGTAACACTCTTGATAGTACTAATAATACGGCCTATGTTAATATTGGAACTTTTCAAGATGGCTTTACTCATATAAACGTAGAAGTTGAGCTTGTTCCTTGGTTATTTAGCACTGGTAATATAGGTAGCTATCAAAAGTCTTATACGATTAGAATGACGGCTGCTAGTCCTGGGATAGTAAATGTCTATGATTCACGGGTTATTAAAGATGTTGGTCAGACTGGAGACAGATATCAGATTGGGACACCCGAAGCTGATGCCAATAATTTACTAAGAATTCCTATTAAATATATTGGTGCTGGCGGTGGCAATCAAATTCAAGCTTTTGTTCGTGTTACTGGCACTATGTCGGGAAATATTGACGATGTCAGTCTTTCGGCTGTCGCCGCCACTCCAGTTTCGGCCGGAACACAGGAGTATATGAGTTTCAGAAATAGGTTGGGGATTGGAATTACAAATCCTTTAGGAACTCTTCATGTTTCAAACGCTTCTTCTACTAATGCGTTGGTTGTATCTTCTGGAGGACAAATAGGTGTAGGAATCGCTACGCCACAATCAATAGGAACTAATTATGGAACTATAGATGTGCGAGGCCCTAGTGGTGGTGGCTTTTTCTTTGGTCCGTCTGCTGGCCCATCCGGTTTATTTTATTCTAACGGTTCTCAATTATACATGGGTTCGTATACAAACATACCACTTAATCTTCAAACAAATAATTTAGTAAGAGCCACAATAGATGGTGGTGGCAATGTTGGTATCGGTACTACCTCCCCATTGTATAAACTAGACGTTAATGGCACCGGCTCCTTCAACCAACCAGTGATTGTAGGCACACCAACCATCGCTAGCCACGCGGCCACTAAAAATTATGTTGATTCAGCTTTAAGTGGTGGTTCTGGTTCCACTGTTGGTTATTGGGTGATGAATGGAACTAATATTAATAATTCTAATGCAGGAAATGTGGGCATTGGAACAACAAATCCTGGAGGGGTGCTGCAAGTTACTGGCACAGAAAATAGTCGAGTGATATTAAGTCAATCTACTTTTGATTATGCTAAAAAAAGTCCAAAATTATCATTTTTCGCATACGGAGATAATGGCTTGATTACAGGTCCTTCAATTCAAAAAACAAGCACTGGTTCTTATGGGGCTGGTAATTTAGGATTTATTCAACATCCTACGGGTGATTACACAACAGAAGTTGAGGTCATGACTATAACCCCAACCGGTAACGTCGGGATTGGGACGACCTTGCCGAATGGAAAGTTAGATATTAGAGATGCTAATAATGCCGCAATATACCTTTCATCAAGTGCGGCTGATGCCACTTCAGCTACCTCAAAGATATATAGTGGTTATGGTGGCTCTGGCGGATGGGCGAATACATATTTAAGATTTGCTACTTCGCCTGCATCTGGCACTTTTAATGATTCGATGACAATTTTGGGAAACGGTAATATTGGGGTTGGAACGACTAATCCATTACAATTATTAGATGTGCGCTCGGCTAATGCTACCGCTCCTATTATAGCCGCTGGGTCAACGCTTTCTTCTTATTCTGCTAATTCAGTAGTATCGACAATTTCTTTGGGGTCATATTATACAACTGGTTTGCAATTCTATTCAGCTGGGCAAATTTCTGGTGTGAATGAAAACAACGTTGATAGTGCATATGGCGCTTTGTCATTTTCTACAAGGGCTTTGGCCGTTGTAGCTGAAAAAATGCGGATCACGGGTGCGGGTAACGTCGGTATTAGCACTACCTCTCCTCAGTATAAATTAGATGTCAACGGTACCGGTTCCTTTAATCAACCAGTTATTGTTGGTACACCAACTATCGCTAGTCATGCAGCTACCAAAAATTACGTTGATTCAGCTTTAAGCGGTGGCTCTGGTTCAACCGTTGGTTATTGGGCGATGAATGGAACTAATATTAATAATTCTAATGCAGGGAACGTTGGCATTGGTACAACAAATCCGGGGTCATTATTAGATTTATATAAAGCTGGCAATAACTATTTGTATAGCATGGGAAATGGTACAGTTAGTGCTAAATTCTATCTCGATTCTGCAACTGCTCAATGGGGTACATACACAAACCATCCGTTAATTTTTTATACTAACAATACTAACGCCATGGGTATTTCTAGTTCTGGCGGTGTTGGCGTGGGTGGTAATTCTTATAATGGTTATGCTAATGCCATACCTCTTGGTAATCTTGTTGTTCAAAATAACGTCGGAATTGGAACGACTAATCCAGGGGTTAAATTTGATGTTACAGGCAGCATTGCCACGAGAATAGTCGGAACTGAGGATGAATTTCATTTAACTCGCTTGGTTAGTCCGGGTGTTTCTAATGTGCAACTGGCCGCTTTTAAATTAGGTACATACAGTAACAGTGGGACGAATCCGGCTACACGTTTAGATATAGATTTAAAATCCGCTGGAGATAATAATTTAATCGCCGATAAGAATATAATGACCTTATTGGATAATGGCAATGTCGGTATTGGAACAACGAGTCCAGCTGACAAATTAGATGTAAGAGTTGCGTCTGGTGATGCAATTGCTTTTGGAGGAGGAGTAACACAAGTTGGCGTTTTAGGTTTTGATGTTTCTCCAGCAACAACTTATTTAAAAGCTAATAGCGGAAGTTATTCTCTAGGGTTTAGAGCAGGAAATTCATCATCCGATCATTTAACGATATCACCGACTGGCAACGTCGGTATCAGTACTACCACTCCATTATATAAATTAGATGTTAACGGCACTGGTTCCTTCAATCAACCAGTGATTGTGGGCACACCAATCATCGCTAACCATGCGGCTACTAAGAATTACGTTGATTCGGCGATGACTGGAGCGGCTAATACTTTTTGGGCTAGTTCCACTTTGGGTACTTATAATGTTGGTTTGGGAAATGTCGGGGTTGGAACAACAGCTCCAGATTCCAGATTTAAAGTCACTCTAGCCGTTTCTGGCGCTAATCCGCCAGTTGGCACAACGATGGCAATCGAAAATAATGGCGACACTCGTTTGTCTATTTTATCCCCTTATGCTAATTCGGGTTTTGTTTCTTTTGGTAATCCTGCTAATTCAAATAATCGTGCCTATATTAAATATGATCATACGGCTGATTTAATGACTTTTTCTAGTGCCGGTAATACTAATTTTTCTAACGGCAACGTTGGCGTTGGTGTGGCTGGTCCACTAGCTAAATTGCAAGTAAATGGCTCGTCTCTCAATACCAATGGTTTATATCATTATCGTAATTTAGCCGGAATTGAAACCAGTGGTGTAGCAACGGGAACTTTGAAAATTATTATGCCTGTTGGTTGGACTAACACCATGGGGGTCACAACTATTAGAGGTTATAATTACAGCGGAGTTGGTGCTTGGGAAGTTGTGGTTGGTGGTTATAATTTTTCTGGTGCATACTGGGTTAACACCTCTGCTGAAATAAAAGGTAGAGCGCCGTTTTCTAAGGTTCGTCTTGGCTACAACGGAACCAACGTGGTTATTTTATTAGGCGACGTTAACACTTCCTGGTTTTATGGCAAAGCGGAAGTTTCTGATTTCTTGGCCACTCACGCTGGTCAAACTGGTTGGGGAAGTGGCTGGTCAATGTCTTTTGTGACTGATGAATCAGACATCAGCGCTATTAATACCCCCTCTATTTACACCTATTTAGATAATTCTGGTAATCAAGGTATTGGTACAACTAACCCACAGTACAAATTAGATGTAGCTGGCGCTGGTTCATTTACACAACCGGTCATTGTTGGCACGCCAACTATTGGCACTAATGCGGCTACTAAAAATTATGTGGATTCAGCAGTTATCGGCAGCGGCGCTTCACTGTGGGCTAGTTCCACCGCTGGAACTTATAATGTTGGTTCAGGGAATGTGGGCATTGGCACGACTAATCCCGGGGCAAAATTAGAAGTTAACGGCGACATGAGAATTTCTTATGGTCAGAAAATTTTTTTCAGGCCTGGCACGGAGTGGTCATTAGGTGAAGAATTATTAACAGTAAATGGTGCACAAATAGTAACCGCAGGAGCATTAGTTAGTCAGGTCTATAATGCAGCTAACCAAGGTTTCATGATAAGAAACTCAGCCAGCTCAAGTTTATTTGAGGTAAACGGAGATGGCTCTCAGGTTTATATTAAAGGTAATGTTGGGATTGGGGTAACTAATCCGACTAACAAATTAGAAGTGTCTGGTGGTAACATTGCCATTAGTCCAGGCTCTTGGGTTAAATTAAATGGGGCAGGTGGAAATCAAGGAATTACTTATGACAACGTTGGTAATTTTCTTCGATTGGTTCCTGGCAACGGAGGAGTTTCAATTAGGGATTCAGGAAATACATTGGACAGACTCACGGTTCTAAATGCTGGCAACGTCGGTATTTCTACTTCTACCCCTATTTATAAATTAGACGTCGTTGGTGCTGGTAATTTTAACAGTAATATTATTCATGGTGTTGGCACACCTTTAGCAGTTGATGATGCTGCGCCAAAGAGTTATGTTGACTCGGCTGTTTCTGGTAGCGGCGCTTCACTGTGGGCTAGTTCAACCGCTGGAACTTATAACGTTGGCTTGGGAAGTGTCGGAATTGGAACAACTAATCCGGGATCAAAACTTGAAATACTCGGAGCGGCTAGCAGCACTCCACTAAAGATAAGTTTCCCTAATGGTAATGTGAATAATAATTATACGGGAATTGTTTTTTCTGGTGAAACTCCTAAAGCAGGCATTCTTTTTGCTTCGAACGCTGCTGGTTTCGCACGTGGTAACTTAATTTTTGCTACAAGTAATTCGATGGATTACTCCGGCATTAATTTATCAAATGAAAGATTAAGAATTACTGATTCTGGTAACGTCGGAATCGGTGTAACGAATCCGGTTGGCTTACTCGATGTTAATGGTGACATAAGTTTTGCAGCAGCATCTGCAATATATCCGAGGAGAAAAGCAGTTGCAACTGACTGGTATATTGGAAAATGGGATAGTGGCTCGAATAGTATTATAAATGCCGTAGGTACAAGTGGGACAGGGTCTTTCCAGGTTGGGTTTGATTCTGGAACTTTCACCCCGAACGTTAAATTGTCTGGCGGGGGAACAGGTGTTTCTTATATAAGCTCAGGAAATGTTGGTATTGGGATGACCGCACCAGCAGCATCTCTAAATGTAGCTGGTGAAATGAGGATTAGTAATGCCTCAACTTTAGGTAAGCTTAGTTTTTGGAACGCTGATAGTACAGGTTATTATGGCGGAGTCGGGACCGTTCGAGCCATAACATCTAGTGGAATCAGTACTGATATCGGAATAGTAGCTGATTCTGGTAGAGGTTTACACTTTTATACAAATACTGCTGCAAATGAGCGAATGACGATTGACGCAACCGGTAACGTCGGTATAGCTACTACTTCTCCAATTTATAAATTAGACGTTGTTGGCGCTGGTAATTTTAACAATAATATTATCCATGGTGTGGGCACGCCTTTAGCAGTTGATGATGCTGCGCCAAAAAGCTATGTCGATTCCGCTATTTCCGCTACCGGTGCTTCACTTTGGGCCAGTTCAACGGCTGGTATTTATAATGTTGGTTTAACCGGTAAAATAGGCATTGGAACAACCAATCCGGCTGACGCTATCACAATTAATAAAAATACAAATAGCTTGAGTGAGGGGAGTTTTGGTTTAAGTATTAGACAAAATGATCCCGGCACACCGACTCAGCTTTCATTTGGCACTTTGGCGACTTATTCAGCTATTCAATCTTTTCAATCAAGTGCTAATTGGAGTAATCGACCTCTGGCTTTGCAACCAATGGGCGGTAACGTTGGGATTGGAACTACTAATCCGGGATACAAATTGGAAGTATCTGGTAATATTCGTTCTTTAGGCGCCTCTAATACAATTGACGCATCAGTAGACAGTAGTAATGTCCTTCGAATGCTACATTCTGGAAGTTATGGCAGTATTCAATCTTTTGTAGGTGGCGGTTACAGTACATTAGTATTGAATAAAGATGGCGGTAACGTCGGAATTGGAACAACTTCTCCTCTGTATAAATTAGATGTTTTTGGTACTGGTTCATTTACGCAACCAGTCATTGTTGGCACGCCAACTATTGGCACTAATGCGGCTACTAAAAATTATGTGGACTCAGCTGTTATTGGCAGCGGTGCTTCACTGTGGGCCAGTTCCACCGCTGGAACTTATAATGTTGGATTAGGCAATGTTGGAATTGGGACAACAGGGCCAACTACTCCACTACACGTTTTTAGGTCAGGTGGAGTTCAATCAATATTTGATTCAGGGACGAGAGCGTTTGATATATTTGCAGGCGCTACAAATTCTATTATAGATTTTTCTAATGAAGGTGGCTTTAAGATTCGTTCCAAAGCATATTCTGATAGAGGTAATGCTACACCTGGTTCTGCGGTGGATAGATTTTATATTGATGGAACAACTGGCAACGTCGGGATTGGGACGACGAATCCAGCAGCTCCTTTAGATTTTGGAAGCGGGACAAACGCTACTCAATTATTGCTTTCTGATTCTGGCACGAGTTATAAATATGGTTTTGGTACACAACCAGGAGAAATTAGAATGTTCGCCGATAGTGCTGCTTCAAAGGGGTTAACTTTTGGAACTATTAATGCCTCAACAAATGCCTTTACTGAACAGATGAGAATAACAGGCACTGGCAACATCGGCATCGGCACCACTACCCCTCAATACAAACTAGACGTTAACGGCACAGGTTCCTTTAATCAGCCAATTATTGTTGGTTCGCCAACGGCCGCTAATCACGCCGCTACCAAAAACTATGTTGATTCAATTATCGGCGGAGGTTCTGGCTCAACGGTTGGTTATTGGACGATGAACGGCACTAGTATTAATAATTCCAATGTTGGAAACGTTGGTATTGGAACAACTAACCCACTTTACAATATTGAAGTAAGTGGCACTTTTAAAGCGAGTGCTAGTTCGAGTGCTATTATTTTAGATGCTAACGGCAATATCTCAATTGGTATATGATGAATAAAAAAATTATTATCATCGGGATGATTTTACTGGCGGCGGGCGCTTCTTATGGCGCTTACGCGGCGGGCGTTTTTAATGGTAATAATAATGGTTTAGTGTTAGATATGGATTTAGCTAAAGACAGTTATACGGCAGCTACTAAAACCTTTTTTGACAAGAGTGGAGCCGGGAACAATGGTGTTTCGGCTAATGCAGTGAACTTTAGCATTGATAATAATAATAAAAATAATGGGGCGATGGTTTTTAGTAACGGCGCGAGTGACTATGTAAACGTGGGAAATTTGGGCAATGTTTCTAACTGGACGATTGGCATTTGGTTTTATAGCGGTTCGGTCGCTAATTATAAAAATTTGTTTCACACTCATTTTCCGGTCTCCGGTTCCAGTAATCAGGGGGTTAGAGTTGAACAATACACCAATGGAAATTTGTACCTTGGTGTCTCAGTCGATAATGTTTGGCGATCAAATACCATTATGACTGGTTTGGCGCCTAACACTTGGTATTATTTAGTAATTGTCGGTGACTCGAGTTCAAATAAATTGTACGCCTACGTAAATGGGGTTAAAAAATTAGACGTGGCTAACGTATCTTGGCCAACCGATTTTCCTAGATTTAATATCGGTCGCGGTTTTAGTGATTTGCCATCCGAGCGTTATTTTAATGGGTCAATTTCTAATGTTAAAGTTTATAAACGCGCCTTGTCGGCGACTGAAGTTCAGATTCTTTTTAGCTCTTCAAAACCTAAGGCTTCTGTTGGTTCCACTCAAAAGGGTTTAGTTGCTTATTGGCCAATGGATGGCGAGAGTTATAACCCTTCAATCAGTCGCGTGGGCGATAAGACGCCTTATGAAAATCACGGCACAAATTATGGCGCCACTTTAACAACTGATAGAATGGGACAGAGTAATGGGGCGATGAGCTTTTTTACTTCAGCTAGTAGGATTTATATATCGGCGCCAATTCCTGTTATTAGCCACAACTTATCTATGTCCGCATGGATTTATCCAACCCAATATCCCTCAGAGATGGCAACTATAATTTTAGGTGGGGGGCCTTCTTATTATTTGAGTTTAAATAATAATGGCTCTTTGCAAACTTATTGGTATGGTCGAAATCCGGCCGGTTATCATTCATCAGGGGCCGGCACTATTCCTCTAAATACCTGGTCTTATGTGGCTGCCGTTTGGAGCGACAGCAGTGTTAATTTATATGTTAATGGGGTCTTAAAAAATACAGTGGCTGTTGCTAGTGCTCCAGGAAGTTTAGCTAACATTGTTTATTTTGGGGCAGAATCAATGGCTAGACAATTTAATGGTTCAATTTCTGATATCCGTATTTATAATCGAACTTTATCAGTTGATGAAATTAATTCTCTCTATGGCGCTTACAAACCTAAAGTTATTTCTGGGGCGCTGCAGAAAGGTTTGGTTTTAGATATGCCTTTAACTTCCAGCGGCACTAAAAGCAATACCGCTGGTTCAGAAATAATGACCGATAAAACACCCTATTCTAATGATGGACAGAATTACGGCGGTATAGTGGCTAGCGATTCAATAGGCTTAAGTAGTGGTAATTACGTTGGCTTTTCTAATACCACTAGTTTGAATTTAAATTCTTTTACCATTTCTTTTTGGGCTTATTATCACGACTACACTTATCCTAAAACTTTTGGGGCAATCAAAAAATCATCACCGAATTGTTATGCGGCTGGCGGCATTGGTTGGGATTTTGGCCACACTTATAGCGCTTCCGGTGTCGACGTTTGTTTAGCTGATGGTACCCACACGATTCGCCGGACTTTGATTTTAAATGCCGGCAGCAGGCCACCGGATTTATTAAATAAATGGGCGCACATAACTTATGTAGTTGATCGCAGTTTGAATAAAATCACTGCTTATGTAAACGGTGTTAAACAAACCGATGAAGTAGATGTTAGTTCGGTCACAGGTTCGATAAGTAATCCAATTGGCATGACTTTAGGTGGCTTATATGGTTGGACGACTGATGGCTCGCTCTCTGGTTTAAAAGTTTATAATCGCCCACTTTCAGCTACTGAAATTAAGTCACTTTATGAGCGGGGAAGATGAGGTTAAAAAAGATAAATAATTTTAATTTTTGTGATATGATAAAGAGGTGTAAAAAGTGTTATGAAATATAAGGGGCAAAAAATAATATTGCTTATCGGACTGGGCTTATTTTCAGCTTGGTCTTCTGTATTGGCGAAGAATTTCACCATTTTTAATGCGACTAATGTTAATCAGCCGTATTTTTCGGTTAATGGTACTAGTGGTAATGTTGGTATTGGTTTAACTAATCCCAGCACTCTTTTGCAGATCACTAATAATAATTGGATTTCAGCGATTAACGGAGCAGGTAATGGCGTAGTTAATATGTTTAAGGTTAACGCTAATAATCAGATTGAAGTCGGTGCTCCACTTAACATCGGCAGTTTTGAATTTAGTGAAGATTCGGGACTGGTTACTTTTGCGGATATGCCGGTTTCGGCAGCTGCCACCATCGGAACGCCGGAAAGTTATATTTTTAAAGTTGATGGTTCAAATATTTTATCAATTTATTCGGAAGCTGACGGTGTCGGTGGTATTCAAAATAAACGTGTTGGTATTGGCACTTCGTCGCCACTTTATACTTTGGATGTGGCGGGTGCGGCCAGTTTTAATAATAATATTATTCATGGCGTGGGCACGCCCCTGATTGCTAGTGACGCGGCTTCTAAGGGGTATATCGATTCAGCTTTATCGGCGACCGGGGCTTCACTTTGGGCCAGCTCAACCGCGGGTATTTTTAATGTGGGGTTTGGTAATGTGGGCATTGGAACGACGGCACCCGGAATACCGTTGAATGTAAATGGAGGAAGTGGAAATAGTCAGAATACTATTGGCTTAACTACTCAGACATACGTTGATAGTTCATCTGGTTCAGTATTATTATTTGGTCAAGGTGCTTCTAGTGGAAATACTTATGGAGTCATCCGTCAGTTAGTTAATGGAGGGACTAGTCAAGGTAACCTGGTATTAAATCCAGTGGCCGGTAATGTCGGAATTGGAACTACTAATCCGGAAAGTATTTTACATTTAAATAAAAGCGTGGTCGGAGGAGTGGGGCCTTCATTGTATTTAGACAACACCGCCGCTTCCACACTTGGAAATTCTGCTGATATTCTGTTTTCGACATGGTCTGGAGAATCGGCTGGTAGTCCAGGAGCCAAAATTAGTTTAGTAAACACCAGTGCTGGAACAGGTGCAAATGCCTTTACTTTTTTTACAAAAAATACAAGTGGAGTTGTTTCCGAGAAAGTTAGATTTGATTCACAGGGAAATGTGGGTATTGGTATAAGCCCATCTTCTAATTTAGATGTTTATAGAAATGACGCTGCTTATGCCGTTAATATTGGCGATGCTAATAACAGAGCAGTTTTAAAACTTAGAGCGAGCAACGCTGGAACTGAACAGTTAACAGTTACAAGAGGCTCAGGCATAATGCAATTGCAAGGTGTTGGTGTTGACGGTGTAACAACTTATAGTATTGGCTTAAATCCTTTTGGAGGTAATATCGGCATCGGCACCAATACCCCGGTATATAAATTAGATGTCAATGGAACAGGTTCCTTTAATCAACCAGTGATTGTGGGTACACCAATTTTTGGCACTAATGCGGCCACTAAAAGTTATGTTGACTCGGCTGTTTCTGGTAGTGGCGCTTCACTATGGGCTAGTTCAACGGCTGGTACTTATAATGTTGGGTTAGGCAATGTGGGGATAGGAATAAGCAATCCTCAAGCTAAATTGCAGATAGGTTCAGTTGGTGCAACTGGGTATGGTGCTAGTAACGGTTTAACTTTTGGTGATGGAACTAGGGCAGCGGCTTTGAATGTGGAAGCAGCCGGGCTTAATATATATTCAAGTTCAAATATAGTATTTTCTCCTTCCACATCTGAGAAAATGAGAATAGACACAAACGGCAATGTGGGAATCGGGACAACGGGGCCAGAACAAAAATTAGGAGTCGCATTAGATGGGACCGATAATAAAGCCAATGGAATACAACTCGTTGTGCCTGATAGTGCTATAGGGTCAGCAAGGATAGGTTTAGTTACGAATACGGCAGGTAATAACCGCCAGCAAGCATATATTAGGTTTGATAAAATCAATACTGGTGTCGCAAGAAACAGTACTATTAGTTTTTATACTAACGATAGTGGGGTTACCGCCGATGGTGACGCAGGTGCTCTGAGAATGCTTATCAATAACTATGGCAACGTCGGCATCGCCACCACCACTCCATTATATAAATTAGATGTTAACGGCACAGGTTCCTTCAATCAACCAGTCATTGTTGGTACACCAACTATTGGCACTCACGCCGCTACTAAGAATTATGTTGATTCAGCTTTAAGTGGTGGCTCTGGTTCCACTGTTGGTTATTGGGCAATGAATGGAGCTAATATTAATAATTCTAATGGTGGTAATGTTGGGATTGGAACTTCTACTCCAGGGGCTAAGTTAGATGTTAATGGTGGTGTATCGGCTACTGGTTTTGGAATTACTGGCACAAGTGCGAGTTTCAGTTCAGCTTCTGGTTACGCCAATTTATATGGATACACAGGATCGGCCTTACAATATTATAATGGTAGCTCGGTGCAAAATGGATTAACTTTAAATAATGGAAATATTGGAATCGGGACATCTTTACCTGGTTCAAGACTTCATGTTAAAAATGGCGCAGGTGGTTCAGTTCCTGCTTCTGCCTTTGATATAATGACGGTTGAAAATAATGCCGTTGGGTATGTAAACTTTATCACTCCCGAAGCAAATAGGTCGGGTTTTATATTTTCAGGTTCAACGCGAGCTAATGGTGGTTTTGTTTATACTAACGCTGATCCTCAGTTTGGAGCATCTTATGTTCAATCATTAGTATTTTTAACTAACGGTTTTCAAGCGGGCATGGCCTTAGATGCTTCAGGAAATTTGGCCATGCTAAGAGGCGGAAATATCACTACTAATGGTAATATTGGAATCGCCACCACCCCGTTATACAAACTAGATGTTAACGGCACCGGTTCCTTCAATCAACCAGTGATTGTGGGTACACCAATCTCTGGCACTAATGCTGCCACTAAGAATTACGTTGATTCGGCGATGACTGGAGCGGCTAGTACTTTTTGGGCTAGTTCAACGGCTGGGACTTATAACGTAGGTTTAGGAAATGTGGGTGTTGGGACGACGGCACCGAGTTACCCGTTGCATATTGTTGCTTCTTCGAGTGGAACTGGTATGGGATTGCAATCAGGGTCTGGCGCTGGGTCTCTTAAACTTGGAGCAGATGTAAATGCAGGAACTCTAACTGCTGGTGTCAGGAAATTAGCAAGAATAACAATGCCATCTTTTGATGCAGGCGCAACAAATGTGATGTTGTTTTCCGGTGATGTTAATGGGACGGACCTAAACGATGTTTACTTTGGTGGAACTCCGGGCGGCTCACAATATGCAGCAACTGGACTACATTTCATTACGGCGGCAAATGGAACAACTTTCGGCGGAACAGAACGAGTGACTATTTTAAATAACGGAAATGTCGGAATTGGAACAACAACTCCTTTAAATAAATTACAAATTGGAGGAAATGGTTCAGTTGGATACTCTAATAATCTTTTTACTGCGGGCGATGCTACAACAGCTTATGCTATTCGGTTAACGGGTAATGTAATTGAGCACTACTCTAGCGGAGATACAAGTTTTTTAACCGGCATAACTGAAAGAATGCGCCTTACATCAGCGGGCAACGTTGGCATCGCCACCACCACTCCATTATATAAATTAGACGTCAACGGCACCGGCTCCTTCAACCAACCAGTGATTGTGGGCACGCCAACTATTGGTACTCACGCCGCTACTAAGAATTATGTTGATTCGGCGATGACTGGAGCGGCTAATACTTTTTGGGCTAGTTCCACTTTGGGTACTTATAATGTTGGTTTGGGAAATGTCGGGATTGGAACTACTAACCCAAATAATTACAAATTAAATATTGCGGGAAGAATTTATTCTTCTGGCGCTTCGTTAAGTGTTAATCAGGATAGCGTAGCTACTGAAGATTCAACTAGTAATTTACTTTTTAAACCAGGGGCAACAAATCTATCAAATTTATCAGTTTACTCAAATTGTACAAAAACATATTTAGGAAATGGTAAATGGAGGTTTGTAAATAATGGCTCAGCTACAACCCTCATTAGATTTTTTACAAATTTATCGGATTTAATAAATGGTGAAACTTATGCGGTTGGTGTTAATTATGAAAATTTAAGTACAGGTGGAATAACAATTGATTGGAATGATAGCGCAACAACTGGCGTTGTTAGGGCGACTAGCGCCGGTTCAACTAGCGGTCGTCTTTATGGGACAGCGTCTAAGGCTGTTTATGATACTACTTATCATTTTTTTGATGTTCAATTAGACGTTAACACTTCGGTTGATCTCTATGCCGAACAAGTTGAATATAAAAATTATGCGACTTCCTTCGTTCCGGGAGATAGAGGCGCTGGTGACCTTGTATTGGGGGGAAAATTACAATCATATGCCACAAGCAGTTCCTATTTTTATGGTAATTTGGGAATTGGAACGACAAATCCCAATTATAAACTAGATGTTATAAATGGAGCAGTCGAGATAGCTTTTAATCCTAATACTAGTTTGGGGGCGGGCGTAATTGGAACAGTCAGTAACCATCCGTTTCATGTTGTCTCAAATAATAACATAGTGCAAACAATATCTACTACTGGTAATATCGGTATTGCCACCACCACTCCGTTATACAAACTAGACGTTGTCGGTGCTGGTAATTTTAATAGTAATATTATTCATGGCGTGGGTACTCCTCTTGTCGCCGCCGATGCCGCCCCCAAGAGTTACGTTGACTCCGCTTTATCGGCGACCGGTGCTTCACTTTGGGCCAGTTCAACGGCGGGTATTTACAATGTTGGTTTAACAGGAAATGTGGGTATTGGGACGACTAATCCTGGGTATAAGCTAGATGTTAGTGGACAAATGAGAGCTGAAAGATATAGGGGTATCAACAGTTTAGTTTTGAATACATACGCAACCATTAATCCGGCATCTAACGTTTTCCTTTATAGTCAACCAAACGATCGTGATTCTTGGTTATATTTGGACAGTGCTGACACTGGCAGTAATTGGGGTATATATCATAGGCAAATTGATAGTGTCGTTTCCGGATTACCGGGAAACTCAATTGGCTTTATCGGAGGTGGTTCATCTGCGTTACAAGCTTATATCAGTTTAGCCGACGGTAGCGCTTATTTTAAAGGAAATGTTGGGATTGGGACGACTGCACCGCATAGTCAATTGGAAATTGCTAGTCCAGGTGGCGCTGGAGATTTAATAAATCTTAATAAAGGAACTGGAAGTGGAGGTTTAAAATTCACTTTTGATGGAACAAATTGGACAAGTTATTGGAGAAGTTATGAGCAAACTAATAATGGAAATTTATCATTTGGAGTTGCTGATACATCTGCTAATACAAATGAAGTTCTCAGATTACATTCAAGTGGACAGATTTTTGTTGGATTAACATCTCACTCTATTGATGCAGTAACAGCGGGTGCATATCTAAAAAGTACAAATACTGGTTTGTTAAGTTTAGGACTTCGTGCTGCAAGTGTTGATACTAATATTTTGAATTTATATAACGGTAATGTCGGTATCGCCACCTCCACCCCATTATATAAATTAGATGTTGTTGGGGCTGGTAATTTTAACAGCAACATTATTCATGGCGTGGGCACGCCTTTAGCCGTTGATGATGCCACATCAAAGGGTTATGTTGATTCCGCCTTGTCAGCCACCGGAGCTTCACTGTGGGCTAGTTCAACCGCTGGAACTTATAATGTTGGTTTAGGAAATG
>JBAXLJ010000002.1:0-276630 GCA_037134915.1 Candidatus Falkowiibacteriota bacterium
CACGATTTGGTCTTGGACTAAAATATCGGGACCGGGAACAATTACCTTTGGCACGTCTAATGCCGAGGATACAACTATCAGTGCTAGCGTTGACGGTGTCTATGTCTTGCGATTAACCGCCACTGATGATGCTGGTAATTCCTCTTTTGATGAAATGAATTTTACTTGGGATACCTTAATGCCGACCGTTAATGCTGGTCCAGATGTTGTAACTAATGTTTCGGTCTTACAAAATGCTACCACCACCAGTGCCACGATTTGGTCTTGGACTAAAATATCGGGACCGGGAACAATTACCTTTGGCACGCCTAACGCTGAAGATACTACTATCAGCGCCGATACTAATGGTGATTATGTTCTTCAATTAAGTGTTAGTGATGGCGTTAACAGTGCCCAGGATCAAATTAACTTTACTTGGGATACTAGTGCGCCGACCGTCGTTTTATCTTCAACTAATCCTGATCCGACTAATTCCAATATTGCTGTCACGGCTACATTTAGCGAACCAGTCTTTAATTTTGTGGTCGGCGATATCACGGTTGGTAACGGGACCGCTGGTTCTTTCTCTGGTTCTAGTACTGTTTATACTTTCGTGGTTACGCCAACTGCCGCTGGAACAGTCACCGTTGATATTGCTGCCGGTAAAGCTAATGATGCGGCCGGTAATAATAATACCGCGGCGACTCAACTAACTAGAACTTATAATAATATTAACCCAACGGTTACTTTGTCTTCACTAACCCCAAATCCAACTAAAGGTTTAATTGCGGTAACCGCTGAGTTTAGCGCTAATGTCACCGGCTTTGTAGCCGGGGATATTACGGCCACAAATGCGACCATCGAAAACTTTAGCGCGGTTAGTGGTGACACCTACACTTTTAACGTCAACCCTAATGACGGTGCTAATGTGAGTGTGGATATTAGTATTCCAGCTGGTGTCGCTCAAGATATCTCTAGTAACCCTAATAATTTATCTAATACTTTGTCTTATACTTCTGATACAGTGGCCCCAACAGTGGTTTTGTCTTCAGTTAATCCTGACCCGACTAACACGGCTATTGCTGTGACCGCCACTTTCAGTGAAGCGGTTTCTAATTTTGTCGTCGGCGATATTTCTGTTGGTAACGGAACGGCTGGTTCATTTTCTGGATCCGGAACAACTTATGATTTTACCGTGACTCCAACTGCCTCCGGATTGGTGACGGTAAACATCGCTGGTGATGTGGCTAGCGATGCCGCTGGTAATGGAAATATTGTGGCCACTGCCTTAACTCGAAATTATAACAATACTAATCCGTCAGTGACTTTATCTTCGCTTACTCCTGATCCGACAAATGGTTTGATTGCGGTTGCAGCCACCTTCAGTACTAACGTCACTGGTTTCGCTGATGGTGATATTTTGGTAACAAATGGCACGGTTCAAAACTTTAGCATTGTTGATGGTAAAACTTATACCTTTAACGTTAATCCAACCAGCGGGGCCAACGTCGCAGTAACAATTAGTGTTCCAGCTGGTGTCGCTCAAGATGATTCAAGTAATGATAATGCAATTTCTAACACCTTATCCTATACTTCTGATACGGTTGCGCCAACGGTTGTTTTATCTTCAACTAATCCTGATCCGACTAATTCCAATATTGCTGTCACGGCTACATTTAGCGAACCAGTCTTTAATTTTGTAGTCGGCGATATCACAGTCGGTAATGGAGTGGCAGGGACTTTTGCCGGCACGAGTACGACTTATACTTTTATAGTGACACCAAGCGCTACTGGAACAGTAACTGTCGATTTGGCGGCTGGCAAGGCTAACGACGCAGCCGGTAATAATAATACCGCCGCGACGCAACTGACTCGAGATTATGATAACACTAACCCTACGGTCGTTCTAAATTCAGCGACTCCCGATCCGACTAATAGTTTAATTGCGGTTTCGGCTATTTTCAGTTCAGATGTTACTGGTTTTGTCGCTGGCGATATAAATGTCAGTGGTGGCACAGTACAAAATTTCACCGCTCTTGATGGTCAAACTTATATTTTTGATGTCAGCCCTACTCCTGGTGACAGTGTCGCAGTGACTATTAATGTCCCCGCTGATGTCGCTGCTGATGTCTTCGCTAATAATAATTTAGTTTCTAATACTTTATCTTATACTTCTGATACTGTTGCCCCAATAATTACTCCACTGACCAATGTGACAACTAACGCTACTTATTCTGAAGATGCTAGCACCACCGGTGCTACTGCTTGGTCATGGACTAAACAATCTGGTCCAGGTACGATTACTTTTAGTTCGCCGACTACTGAAGACACTCTAATTAGTGCTGATACCGATGGTCTTTACGTTATCAGATTAACCGCGACTGATGCGGCTGGTAATTCTTCTTACAGTGAAATGAACTTTACCAGAACGACGGTCGGTCCAATCGTTGACGTTGGTCCGGATATTACCACTAATGCCCAGTTTACTAGAAACGCGACCACTACTGGAGCCACTTCTTGGTCTTGGACTGAAGTTTCTGGCCCGGGCACTATTACTTTTGGCACCTCTAACACCGAAGACACTACTATCGCTGCTGATACCGATGGTACTTATGTGATTAAATTGGCAGCCTATGATATTGCCTTTAATAAGAGCGAAGGTACCTTCACTTTAGTTTGGGATACAGCGCCACCAATAATTACTGTTTTACCTGACGTCACCGCCTCTTCTACTTACTCGGTCGATGCTACAACTACCGGTGCTATCTCTTGGCTATGGACGCAGCGATCTGGTCCAGGTACGATTACTTTTGGTACACCAACGGCTGAAGACACAACTATTTCCGCCGATACTGACGGCACTTATATAATCAGATTAACCGCGACTGATGCGGCTGGTAATTCTTCATATAGAGAGATGATTTTCATTCGCAACACCGTTGGCCCCGCAGTTAATGTCGGATCTGATGTTATAACTAATACTCAGATTAATAAAAATGCTACGACCACTGGAGCTAGTACTTGGTCTTGGTCTAAAGTTTCTGGCCCGGGCACTATTACCTTTGGCACACCTAACACCGAAGATACCACTATTTCCGCTGACACTGACGGTACTTATGTAATTAAATTAACGTCGACTGATGCAGCTCTTAATAGTAACTCCGGTTCCTTTAATTTGATTTGGGATACTACTGCTCCGGTAATTACCACCCCTAATCTAGGATCAATATCGGCGGTTACTTTAATGAGTGCCACCTCCGACACAGCTTCTAGTACTTATCTCTGGTCTAAAGTTTCTGGTCCCGGTAATGTTAATTTTTCGAGCAGCGCTAATATTTTAAATCCTAGTGTTTATGCCGATATCGCCGGTAATTATTCAATTATGTTAACGGCGACTGATATAGCTGGTAATGTCGCTACTTCAACAGCCACCTTTACTTGGGTAATAAATTCTGGCGGTGGAGGAGGGGGTGGTGGTGGAGGAGGAGGTGGTGGTGGAGGAGGAGGTGGTGGCGGTGGTACGGTTGTCTCAACTTGTACGTCCGTAGTTTATGGTCCTTGGAGCGCCTGTCTGGGCGGCTTCCAGTCTCGTAATTTCTTGTCTCAGACACCTAATTCTTGTCAGCCTACAGCTGCTCAATTAGCGGCCACTTCGCAAACCTGTACTCCGATTGTCGTTGTTCCTGAACCGACTCCGGCCCCAAGTAATTATATTGCTGAAGCCACAGTTATTATGGCTAAAGCCCGAGCCGATTTTACCAAAACTAATATTGCTTTACTAAATAAAGTTGATGGTCAAATTCTAATTCAAGTTGAAAGCAGAGGTGAAACTTGGTATGTTAATCCGGTTGATAAGAAACGCTATTACTTAGGCCGCCCGGAAAGCGCTTACGCGGTAATGCGACTCTTAGGGGTTGGTATTAATAACCAAAATTTAAGAAAAATCCCCATTGGCTTAATGGATAAAAACTTAGAAGGCGGTGATATTGATACTGATAAAGACGGGCTAACTGATCGCCTAGAAAAAGCTATTGGCACCAATCTAAACAAAGTGGATACCGATGGCGACGGCTTCCCGGATTATGTGGAAGTTAAAAATGATTACAATCCCTTAGGTAAAGGGAAGACGACCGTTGATAAGAAGTTTACCAAAACCGTTTTAGGCCGCATGTTTATTCAAGTCCAAACTAACGGTGAAGCTTGGTATATAGATCCTAAAACTCAGCGCCGTTATTATCTTGGTCGACCGAACGAAGCTGCTTATATTACTAATAAGTTTGGTATCGGTATTTCCAATAAACAGATTAATCAAATTCCGGTGGGCAAATTTACCCCCGCTCAACTAAAGAAGATTGCTGAACTACTTAAATGGTTTGAACCTAAAAAGTAATCACAACTCATAAAAAAACCGCCACTAGAACGATTCTAGCGGCGGTTTTTAGTAATTGACCAATTAAGTATTTTCTGTTAACGTTGGTGGCAGTGGGGTGTGGATCGGGCTTGTACATTCCATGGGAAACCATAGAATACCGTTTTCCCGACCTTTAATTTATTTAGAGGTTATGGACAGCGATCTGAATCGGATCGTTGAATTTTTATTAATCAAGGTGTCGTAATTTAACATTACTACCCTGAGTGAAGAGAGAAGCCTAAGCGAGGGGAGGCTTTGCCCCCCTCCACCCTTTAAAAAAATTCTTTAACAACTTAAAAAACAAAAAAATGGATAATAATCAGCCAACCGTTGAAGATGCCGCTGTTTTACTCCTGGCACGTATTTGCAGAACCACGATAACTGTTATCGGTCGCGCTTTTGATGAAGTTGATTCATATCAGATTCATAAAAAACACAAATCATCCGGAGGTTTCCGCATAATCGCGGAACCTCCGGAAACATTAAAGTTTGTGCAGAAACGCCTTTTAATTTGGTTAAATAGATTGTCGAAGCGTTTTGATTTTTATAATAGTAAACGGCGGCATAACAACCGGTCGTACGATCAATTGGTTTATAAAAAAGTTTTAGAACATACAATTGATAAGCGATTACATGCTCAAAGAAATAAATCAATTTCTACAACCGCCGCGGCTTTAAAGGTTCATTCTAATTTTCTGATTGAAATTGACTTAAAAAATGCTTTTCCTTCAGTGAGCGCTGAATTTCTACAAGCCATCCTTTACCCAATTTTCTTGGATGAGTGTAATAGTTATTATTATCCGCCCCATCAAAAATTATTCTATCAAAAATTGATGGCAATTTCTGAGATTATGAAAGATAAAATTGGCCCACCGCCGACAATTAATGTGTCTTTTCGCTATCGCTATTATCAAGATGAAGAATTTAAAACCTGGAAGGAAGCTTTACTTAAATGGAATGTCGAAGCTGAAAAATTACTGACAGAATTAGGGTTTTGTAAAATTCATCAATATCAGGATAACAGTTGGATCGTAAATGGTCCGCTTGGCGAATCTTGGCGTGTTCCTCTTATTAGCAAAGATAGTTATCCGCACTACCCACTTTTTTCAACCAGAACCTGTCGTGAATTTAGAAATTTAATCCGAGAGGTTAGTGGTCAAGAAAGACTATTAGAGGCTTCGCAGATTCCAGAAATTATTGATTATTTTACTAAGTATCTGGTAAGACTCACCACTTTTCATAATTCTTTGCCACAAGGAGCGCCGACCTCAGGTTTTTTGTTAAATTTAGTCATTTCCGAAATGAAATTGCCCGAGAAAATAATGACCAATTTTGGTAATAAATGGAATAGTAAGCTGGCGGTTTATGTAGATAATTTTTTCATTACCTCCATCAAGAAGCCGGATGAAAAGTTACTTTCTAATATAGAGCAAGTTGTAGCCCAAACCGGAGTCTTTCAACTTAATCCTAAAAAGACCAAAGTTTATGACTTACGTTGTAATTCTGGTCCAATTTTAGGCATGAAATTAACCCAACGCCCGGCGACGGAAAAAGAATTAATAGTTATTGATAAATTAAAACCCTGTGGTTATGTTAAAGCTAAAAAATCTTCCAGAAAATGGTTGATAACTACCACTACCTTGTCTCAAAAAAAACAAAAACAGTATCGCGCTTTTTTGCATCATGTTATTACGCAATCAGTTTCTGACAAAGAAATTAGTCGCGCTGAAGGTTATCATGGTCATATCGTGTCTGTTTATGGAAAAAATCTGGAAAATCTACCTGCCACTTTGCGTGGTTTAGTAGGTGCTTTTCGAATGAAAATTCATAAAATAAGATAAAATAAAATCCCCAGTTAAAAACGGGGGATTTTTTTATTTGGCAAATTTATTTAACCAACAAATCAATAAACAAAATTCCTTCTAAATGATCAGTTTCATGCTGGATAATTCGCGATAGCATTCGATCAGCTTGAATCTTTTTCTTATCACCATTTTCGTCGTAGTAATTGCAGGTGACTTTTTTATGGCGGGAGACGCGGCCGTAAATTATTTTTCCTTGATCGTCGAGCACTGACAAGCAGCCTTCTTCGTCGATTTCTTGCCCCCAGGATTTTTTAGTGATTTTGGGATTAATCATGAAAATCGTTCGGTTCGCTTTTTCGTCATGCATCACTACTAGTCGGATATTTAAACCGATTTGCGGCGCGGCTAAGCCGGCGCCGTCTAGCTCTTTCATGGTGTGTTCCATATCCAGTAGCAATTGCTTCATTTCCGATTTTTTAATATCAGACAACGGAATTTCGACGGATTTATCGCGCAGTGATGGGGTGGGGTATTTAATTATATCTAGTATTTTTGGCATAAGTTTTGGGTGTATAAGGGACACCTAAAGGGGCGTCGATAATTTTAAAAAAGTATTTCCATTTCTCACCACTCTTGCATAATTCTTTGGTATCGTTAATGGCTCTTTCGATTACAGTTGCTGGTTTATCGCGGCAGATTTTAAAAACCGAAGAACGCTTTACATCAGGGACCTCAAGCTCTTTGATAATTCGCAGAGCTAAATCTTGCCAAGAGTAAGCCGGTGCCTTAACTAGCTTTTTAGTTTCTCGAGCTTTAAAAATATCCGCGAAAGAAGTTGGTTCGGATTTTTTCATAGGTTATAATTTAAAATTCATCATTAAATAACCAATGCCAAAGTCAGTTTGGTAAGACATGATTTCTGGAGTATAGACTTTATCCTCTAGCGCGCCCAGTAGGGTAACTATAGATTTTAATCCACATTCACCAGCATCTTTTATTAGCTTAGTGTCTAGGCTTAAAATATTATTTTTGATATCGGTGGGGTTGTTTAATAGTTCAATTAATTTATTATCAAATTTAGAACCTTTGGGCGAATAGCCGTTAGGCGAAGTTTTTTTAAGACGGTGTGATAAATCGCCGGAAGCAATTAAAGCAATTCTTTTGGCCGACCCAGAAATTACTTGGCTAATTCGATAACCCAGATTAAAATGGTTCGCTAAATCTAGTTCGCCGGCGTAGCTAATAACCACTATTTTGACATCAGGCATGGCGCTAGTTAGAAGGTGTAAAGGCACAGAAGCGCCGTAATCTAACTTGGCTTCGCTGATTAACTGGATTTCCGGGCCTTCAGTTTTTTTGAGTTCATCAATAAATTCTAGATCACTTAAAAATTTTCTCGTGTTACCTAGAAAACCGAAAGAACTTAAGTCGATGGCTAATTCTGGACCGACGTTAATTGTAAAACGGTCGCTTTGAATTTGACCATGAGGGGAAATAATAATAATTGTCTCAATATCATTGCCTTGTAATTCTCTGGCAATTTCCGAGTAACTATCAGCAGTTTTTTTGAGGATATTATAGTTTAGCTTACCAATTTCAGGAATTAAAATTGGTGAGTGGGAGCAAATAGCAGCATTAAGTAGGGGCATATTTTTTTAATTAACCGGAGTGGCAATAACAATCGGTTCGCCAGTCGGATACTGAGCTAAGAGTTGTGGGGAAATACTAATTACGTTACTGAATTTGTAGCCCAAATTTATAAAGACATCACCGCTAGCAAAGGGTCTTTTGCGACCGCCAGAAATAAGATAAACAGTAGCTGAGCTCGGGGAACTTAAGAGTTCGCCGTCATCAAATAGAACGGGGCTGCCTTTGGTGTATTTGTTAAGTTCTAAAGTTGTTCCTTTAGTAACCTTTTTACCCTTAAATTTGGTATTTAGCAAGACTTTGTCTGTAATCGGATATTTATAACCGCTTTCAATATAGAAAATACCGCCTGATTTAGGGTCTTGCAATAACTTGCCGGTCGGATAAGTGGAGGTGGCCGTAATAATTTGACCAGTAGTATAGGAGCTTAATTCTTCGGGGGTTGCTTTAATAATCTCTTCAGCATTAAAACCGATCTTTTTAAAAATATCTTTAGAGATTATCGGTCTTTTTTCATTATTAACTAATAAATAAATGCCACCGGTCGGGATTTGCACTAATGAGTAATTAGGGAACTTAATGGGGTCGCCCTTAGTATAAGAAGCTAAGGCAGAAGCGTCTGTTATTACAATTTTTTTAGGATCGAAGCGGGAAATAAGCGCGCTATAACTAGCGAAGGGTCGTTTCTGTCCGTTTTGCAGTAACCAGACACCGGATTCACCATTTATCTGTAGCAAAGTGCCATCGGGATAATTCTTGGTGCCCTTAGGAAAATATTTTTTATACAGAACAAAAAAATTATAGTTACCGTTATAAACATGGGGGGTGTAATTATATAAGGCGGCGGTGGCAAGATTGTCCGGTGTGACCGTGGTGACTAAATCACTACAATAAGCATTATAAGGGTTATTAAAAGTATAAGTTTGGCCCATCTTATAAGGATAACGGTCGTGCTCGTTCATATAAGCTAAAAACTGGAGCGCGGCGCTATTTATTTGTTTGCCTAGTCCTTTGTAATAGGGGTTACAGGCATTGCCATCGGGGCAGCCATAACCGGTGGCCCAATCAAGTCTTGACTGGGCTGGAGCCGAGCTTTCAATTAAACTCGATTCTTTCTGTAATAAAGCGATGAGAAATTTAGGATTAATTGTAGTAATTTTACGACACTTAGCTTGACGAGTGGCTTCGGTAGGGCTGTCGCCTAGGTCAATATTAGAGCAATCATAGTTGTTATTAGCGGCATCGTAAATTATTTCAGCGGCGCTTTTAAGGGTGCCATAAGAATTCAAAGTGCTATAAGTGGCCAAATAACTATTTTTGTTAGCTAAAAAATTCTGAATATCAGACACACTTAAGCTTCGAGTGTCTAACATTTCCGAGTCATCAATAATGTGATTAGGATTGAAAGTGGGGTCTAGCGCCTGAGCTGATACTGGTAAAATCGGGAGCACTAAACTAATAATCATTAAAATCCCAAAAAATTTATTTGACATATATTAAATAGTTGCTTTATTACAAGGATAACTATTCTATTATAATATAAATAGGATTCTTTGGCTAATGTCTTAGTATAAGAAAAGGCGCTCATTTTGTAAGAGCGCCCTTTATTTAGTTTAAATCAATTAAGATTTTTTTCAGCAGACTTTCGTGGTCCCCATTCAGATTAACCCGAAAGGCGGAGCCGCCTGGCAAGTTTAGTTTTTTGACTAAATTTAAATCCTTGCGGTTGGTGGCTAACATCGTTATTGGTTCGCCATTTTCCAATGAAAAAAATTGAGCGATGACCACCGGAAATCTCTTGTACCCCTCCAGACATAAGAGGGTTTTATCGACTTTGGCTTTGCCTAAGGTAATTAAACCGATGCCGGGAGCAACTTCCACCAGCGATTCGGCGGCTGCATGGGTAACTCGCATAATGGCGCTGTAACGGCTCCCAAAGTTGGTGATCATTTCCGATTTTTGTTGAGTCAGGAGTTCGTCGATAAAAGCGTGCTGTATTTTAGAAATTGCCTCTTTATCACCATATTGAAGATCAATTAGCGCCACTTTAAAGGCCCGGTTATATCGTTCGGATAATTCAGTGGCTGGAAATTCCGTTGGTCGGTCGCAAGCGTTAGCGGCATCGATCCATTCCTGGGGGATATTATAATACCCCTTAATTCTGCAAAGTAATGACGGACACGAGGGGGCGTCAAGATCAAAATGTAATCTTTCACCAAGTAAATCAATCAGGATTTCCGTGCCCTGATGGTGATCTACCCAAAGAGCAATTCGCTCATCATTTCTGGAGATAAATCGGGCGGTCATGGTGGCGTCGCGGTTGTTAATCGCCATATCCACTACATAAATTAAATCGACATCTTCCTCGACCTTTACCTCGTTTAAGAGAAAAGGTTGGGTAATGGCAAACGAGATCGAGCCACCAATTCTTTTAGCAATCGCGGCGGCCGCAATAACGCCATCGCCATCGCCGTGGCAAATAATTAAATTTTTCATTTCTGCTTCTTTTTTTTGGTTAATATTTAATTTTAAATGATCCTTCTGAGACCTAAATCTATCATTTATTATTACTTTTGTCAATACAAAAAAGACGGTCTAGTGATGACCGTCTTTTTTGAGCTTCTATTTAGATAACACTGATAACAATTTCTTCAGTTTTACCGATTTCAATTTTTACTTTGTCACCTTCTTTAATCTTACCTTCGATAATATCTAGAGCCAGTTCATCGAGTAACATCGTTTGGATAATGCGCTTGAGCGGTCTGGCACCATAAGTTGGGTCATAACCTTTCTCAGCCAGCGTCTTCTTAACTTTGGCGCTGATTTTAAGAGTAATGTTTTTATTATGCAAACGGTTTTCCACTTTAGCCAGTTCTAAGTCGACAATATTTTCTAAGGCTTCTTTAGACAGACTTTTAAACAAGACAATTTCATCGATTCGGTTTAGAAATTCCAGTTTAAAATGATTGCGCAAAATCTTATCAATTTTTTCTTTCATCTCATCTTGGCGCCAATTATTTTTATCTTCTTGTTCGCCAGCGTTAAAACCAATGGTGTATTGTTTAATGATCTCATTGCCTAAATTAGAGGTCATGATAATAATGGTGTTTTTGAAGTTGATGGTTCGTCCTTTAGAATCAGTGAGCCGGCCGTCATCTAAAATCTGGAGCAGCATATTAAAGGTATCGGGATGAGCTTTTTCAATCTCATCAAATAAGACGACGGAATAAGGATGACGGCGCACCTTATCAGTTAACTGTCCGCCTTCTTCGTGTCCGATATAGCCTGGTGGGGAACCGATTAATTTAGCCACGGAATGTTTTTCCATAAACTCACTCATGTCGATTCTAATTAAAGAATTCTCATCATCAAAAATGAATCGGGCCATCGCTTTGGCTAGTTCCGTTTTACCAACGCCGGTGGGGCCAACAAACAAAAAGGAACCAATGGGTCGTTTTTCTTCATTAATGCCGGCGCGAGAACGACGAATGGCGTTGGCCACTGCTTTAATGGCTTCATTTTGACCAATTACTTCTTGGGTTAAAACGTTTTCCGCTTCACCTAATTTTTTCGCTTCCGAAGTTAACATTTTTTGCACGGGAATCCCGGTCCAACGAGCGACAACTTTAGCGACATCTTCTTCGTCAACTTCCTCTTTTAAGATTCTCTGGCCTTTCTTTTGAATCTTGGTCAGTTCGTCTTGAAATTTTTTAATATTATTTTCGAGGGTGGGAATCAAGCCGTATTTTATCTTAGCCACTTCGGTTAAGTCAGATCCTTGACGCTGGATAATTTCCGCTTTAGTTTTTAACTCTTCAATTTCTTTTTTGGAATTTCGAATTTCCGAGATGATATTTTTTTCATTATTCCAATGCAGCTCTAATTGAGAAGATTGTTCTTTTAGTTTAGCTAGTTCCTGATTTATGGTTCGTAGCTTGCTAGATTTTTTATCAGTGGCCACAATCGCGGCTTTATTTATCTCTAATTGTTTAATGTTTCGTTTAAGTTGGTCGAGCTCTTCGGGCATAGAATCAATTTCCATCCGGAGCGATGAGGTCGCCTCGTCAATTAAATCAACGGCCTTGTCAGGTAAGAAACGATCACTAATATAACGGTCGGATAATTTGGCAGCGGCAATTAAAGCATCGTCAGTAATTCTAACGCCGTGGTGAACCTCATATTTTTCTTTGAGGCCACGCAACATACTGATAGTATCTTCAACGCTGGGTTCGTTAACTAAAATCGGCTGAAAACGACGTTCTAGAGCCGCGTCTTTTTCAATATATTTTTGGTATTCTTTAGTAGTCGTGGCGCCGATTGTGCGCAACTCACCGCGAGCTAAAGCCGGCTTTAACATATTAGAAGCATCCATTGAGCCTTCGCTTTGTCCAGCACCAACAAGAGTATGTAATTCATCGATGAATAGGATAATGCGGCCATTTTGTGATTTTACTTCGCGAAGCACGGCTTTTAATCGATCTTCAAATTCACCGCGAAATTTAGCCCCGGCGATTAACGCCCCTAAATCTAAGGTCACCACTTCTTTATTCTTTAAATTTTCTGGGACATCACCAGAAACAATTCGTTGGGCTAGGCCTTCGACGATGGCGGTTTTTCCGGTTCCAGGTTCACCGATCAAAACTGGATTATTCTTGGTGCGACGCAACAGTATCTGCATGATGCGACGGATTTCAGTGTCGCGACCGACCACGGGGTCAAGTTTTTCGTTGCGGGCTAGCTCCGTTAAGTTGGTGGTATATTTTTCCAAGACTTTAAATTTAGTTTCGGGGTAGGGGTCAGTGATATGGGAGTCGCCGCGTAAGTCTTTAAGAATATTTTTGACGATTTGATATTCGGCTTTGAAATTTAATAAAATATTTTGCGCCGGGGAAGGCACGCCGATCAAAGCTAAAAAAATATGTTCCGTCGAAATAAATTCGTCACCCATCCCGTCGGCTTCTTTTTGGGCCCGTTCTAAAATAATCGCCGTTTCACTGGTCCCAGAAACAGCCTGAATCGGACCGTCTTGCGGCTTAACCTTAATCTTGGGTAATTTATTAATCTCGGTTACGACGTAATTTTCAATTAAGTCTGGATCAATTTTTATTTTTTCTAGTAAGGGTTTTATCAGTCCCTCGTTTTGTTGTAATAAGGCGAGTAAGATGTGCACGGCTTCAATATTTGCCTGTCCGTTAGCCGCCGCAATCATTTGCGCACCAATAATTGCTTCTTGGGATTTATCTGTGAATTTATTGAACATATATGTATTTTTTTTAGTTAATTAGCAGTCAAGCATTATGAGTGCTAAGCTAATAATACCCTAGCTTCCGCCCGCTGTCAATGCTACTTAATAAGCTAAATCGACCCCTTATTTTAGTGGTGGTCTTAGCTTAGTTTCTGCTATAATAGAACTAACTATAAATTTATGCCTTATAACAGTGAAGCCATTAGACCGCTATCTTTAGCGATTATTCGAAATCATAAAAATCAAATTCTCGTTTCTCCGGGTTACGATGAGAAAAAAGGGGAATCTTTTTATCGCTTGCTGGGCGGTGGCATTGAATTTGGGGAATCCTCACTTGAAGCCTTATGTCGCGAATTTAAGGAAGAGTTAAACGTTGAACTGACAGACTGCCATCTACTTAAAGTGGCTGAGAACATTTTTTCTTTTAACGGACTCCCGGGGCATGAACTGAATTTTATTTATGAGGCCAAATTTTTAGACCCTAAAGATTATCTCCGTGATCATTTTTCAATTCTAGATTCTCAGGATGAGGGGCGGGCCATTTGGCTGGATTTGTCAGACAAAGATAAACAAATAATTTATCCCGATATTTCGGCCTGGCTTTAATAATTTTTATTTTTATCCTAATTTTATTTGTGGTATAATTAAAAAATATGAAACATAATTCAGTTACTTACACTGGAAAAATTTTGACGATTATTCTTTGGGATTTTTTATATTTTCCGCTCTGGTGGTATAGCGCCGGCTTAGTTAAAACGGCTCGGGGCGTTCTCAATTTTTATAAGAATCAAGAAGCGGCTTTAGGTTTTTTAGTTTGGTTAAAAAATATTCTGGTACCGATGTATGGACAAAGAGATTTAGCTGGTCGCTTAGTTTCTTTTTTTGTCCGTTTAGTCCAGGTGATTTATCGCGGCCTAGTGATGTTAGTAGTTATTTTTTTAGGCTTGGTTTTTTTCATCTTTTATTTAATTCTGCCCCCGCTTATTCTGCTAGCTGTTTATAAACAGCTTTTTTAATTTTATGAATGAAGAAGTTCCTAAATTTGAATATAATGAGAAGTTAAAGAGTTTTGGCTTATGGTTTTTAGGCTCTTTTATTTTTTGTCGCTTAAATCTTAAGCGGTCCCTTATCATCTTGGACAAAACTTTAATTCGAGTCCGTCGTTTGGTAAATTTTATTGCTTTCTGTTTGGCGGCCTTAGGCTGGATAGCTTTGGTTTGGTATTTTTACGATAAAAGATTTTGGCTATTTACCAGTCCATTACAGATTTTGCGTCCGGAAAATTATCAGCACCCCCTGATGCTGGTTTTCTGGCTGTCTTTAATTTTTGATTTATTTCTATATTATCGCACGAGTGTTACTTTGTCGGCCAAACAAAAAATTAATTATCAGAAATTTCAAATTGATAATAAGAACGGACAATTTAAGAAAAAAGTTAATTGGAATTTAGCTAAAACTTTAGACGACGAGGCCAAGAGTGTTATTGATGAGGCTTATTTGTTGGCTGCGAGCCTTAAACAGGCGGAAGTAAATCCTCGTCATCTCTTTCGAGCCCTGCTTAAAACGAAAAAAATTCAAGCGATGTTTATTCGCCTGGGAGTTGACGCTAATCTACTGATTGAAAAATTAGATAAGCATTTAGCTGATGACTCCTTGGCCTCTAAAAACACGGTTCTTAGCAATGAGTTAAAAGAAATAATTATCTTATCGGGATTGGAAGCTTTTTCACGTCAGCAAATAGCGACCACCGTTTTAGATTTGGCTGGACCTTGTTACGCCCACGATTCGATTTTGGCGGAAATTTTGTATGATTTAGAGGTTGACGAAAACAAAATAAAAAATGTGATTGCTTGGTTTCGAGTTAATGATGAACTGACTCAGAATTACCGCTCCTATCATCAGGCTTCACTTTTAAAGCCCACGACGAATATGAACCGCTCTTATACAGCGGTCGCTACGCCGACCTTAGATCATTTTTCCAGCGACCTAACTCTAGAAGCGATTTCTGGAAACCTAGATTTATGTATTGAGCGGAATAAAGAGATAACTTCTATTTTTGAAGCTTACGCTGGCGGACACGCCGGTGTTTTGCTAGTTGGAACCACTGGAGTTGGCAAAAGAACTATCGTTGAAGGTTTGGCCAGGCTAATGGTTAAAGAAAGTGTGCCTAAATTCTTGCAGGACAAAAGATTAATCGAGCTTGATTTAGCAGCGCTTATTTCCGGCGCTACGCCAAGTGGCGCTCAAGAAAGACTGCTTAATTGTCTAACAGAAGTAAATCAAGCCGGTAATATTATTTTATATATTCCTAACGTTGAAAATTTAATCGGTATCAGCTCAGGTGCTGAAGAGAGTTTTGAACTCTCAGAAGTTTTAGCCGAGGCGATAAACAAGCAAGCTTTATTTTGCTTAGCGACGACCACTCCGGAAAATTATACTAAATTTATCGAGGGTAAGTCTCTGGGCGAAGAACTAACTACTGTCGGGGTTTTAGAACCCAATTTTAATCAGATAATTCAGATTTTAGAAAGTAAAGCTAGTAACCTGGAAGCTCGTTACGGTATTTATTTAACTTATAGTGCTTTAGAGAAAACCGTCAGTTTATCTAATAAGTATTTACACGACGCTAGCAGTCCGCTTAAAGCGATTAATCTGTTACAAAAAGCGGCGCTTATTGCTAGCAAAGTCGCGCGTAATAATCCTCAGAAGGTAATTTGCGACGGGGAGGCGGTGGCGGCGGCGATTGAAGATTTAACCGGTATTCCGGCGAGCAAAGTCTCTGAAGACGAGGGGCAAAAATTACTTAATTTAGAAACTGATATCCATGAACGGATGATTGGCCAAGAAGAGGCGGTAAAAGCGGTTTCTGCTTCACTACGTCGTGCGCGCGCCGAACTTAAAGATACCGCTCGACCAATCGCTAGTTTTTTATTTTTAGGTCCGACTGGGGTGGGGAAAACTGAGCTGGCTAAAACCGTGTCGGAAGTTTATTTTGGTAGCGAAGATTACATGATTCGCTTGGATATGAGTGAATATCAAGAAGCTAGCAGTGTCAGTAAAATGATTGGCGCGCCTAACGGAACCTTAGGTTACTTAACGGAAGCGGTGCGTAAAAAGCCCTTTTCTTTAATCCTTTTAGACGAAATCGAAAAAGCTAACCCAGATATTTTAAATTTATTTTTACAACTACTCGATGATGGTCGCTTAACCGATGGCCAAGGACGAACTATTAGTTTTGCGCAGTCAATTATTATTGCAACTTCCAATATTGGTTCAGTATTTATTCAAGAGGAAATTAAATTGGGCGTCGAGACTAATTTGATCAAACAGGATTTAGTTGATAACCAGTTGAATAAGTATATGCGCCCCGAACTAATTAATCGTTTTGACAGTATTGTCGTCTTTAGGCCGCTAACCGAAGAAGATATTTTTACCATTGCAACTTTGATGCTTAAGAAGATTAAGAAAAATTTAGCGGAGAAGGGGGTTAATTTTAAGGCCGATAAAACCGGGGTTCAGATTTTAGCTAAAGCGGGCTACGACCCTAAATTTGGTGCCAGGCCGCTGCGGCGTTTACTTCAGGAGCGAGTTGAAGATGAGGTTGCTAATTTATTCTTAGCTGCTAAGCTAAAAAGGCGCGACACGGTTTTTATCGATAATCGCGGTAAAATTGGTGTTGAAAAAGCCCGTGAATTATAAAGAGTATTTCCGAATTTATTAAAAGTTATGATTTTTATTTTAGCCTTCATTTTAGCTCTTGGTTTATCCGCCTTGCTAACACCGCTAGCGAGTAAATTAGCCATTCACTGGCAAATCGTGGACCAGCCGGATTTTACACGCAAGATTCACTCAAAACCGATACCACTTTTAGGGGGGACGGTTATTTTTATCGTTTTTTTTGCGGTTATTTTTTTGTTTTACCATCAGCTTCTAGTTGGCAATTTAAACTTACGCCATTGGTTAGGTTTTTTTGCGGGCGGCTTGATTTTAATTAGTGGTGGTTTACTAGATGACAAATATAATTTTAGTCCGAAGCAGCAAATTATTTTTCCTCTGCTGGCCATTGCCGCTATTTTGCTCGGTGGCGTGGAAATTCTTAAACTGTCTAATCCTTTCGGTGGTTATTTTAGTTTAGCCTCTTGGGCTTGGCTTTCACCAATTTTTATTTCAGTCTGGTTACTTGGCATGATGTACACCACTAAGTTGCTCGACGGAGTTGATGGACTAGTGGGGGGCGTCACTGCGATTGGGTCTTTAGTAATTTTTTTGTTTACCTTGACTACTAAATATTATCAACCAGATATCGCTTTTGCTTCGCTTATTTTAGCCGGGGCTATTCTAGGTTTTTTGATTTATAATTTTAATCCCGCTTCGATTTTCTTAGGCGAGGGCGGTTCACTTTTTTTAGGTTTTGCTTTGGGGGTTCTGGCTATTATTTCCGGCGGTAAAATTGCCATTGCTTTACTTATTATGGGTATCCCGATTCTAGATGTGGTTTGGACAATTCTGCGCCGTTTATTTTCTGGTCATAATCCTTTCAAATCAGCGGACAAAAAACATTTACATCATCGTCTTCTGGCCCTAGGTTTAAATCAAAAGCAAACCGTTTTAGTTTTTTATGGTCTAGCCGCTTTTTTTGGCGGCGCTGGTTTATTTTTACAAAGCCAGGGCAAACTTTTAGCTCTTGGGCTAATAGTTTTAGTCATGTTAGCTTTAGTCATTTTATTTTCCTATTTAAAACCACCAACTAAAAAGCCCAAACTATTGCTACATGTTTGCTGCGCGCCTTGTAGCGCTTATTTAGTTAAAGAAATTTTAAATCCAGAATTTGCTGTCACTTTATATTTTTATAACTCTAATCTGGATTCGGAATCGGAGTATGAGGCGCGTCTTAAATGGGTTAAAGAAGTAGCGACTCAAAATAAAATTCCTTTGATTGTCGAGCCTTATAATCATGAGGCTTGGACTAGTTTGATAAGCGGACGTGAAAGTGATCCGGAGCGAGGCGCTCGTTGCCTAATTTGCTACCGAGATCGTTTAGTTAAAACTGCTCAATTAGCTAAAGCCCAGAGCTTCGACTTTTTTTCCACTAGTTTACTGGTATCTCCGTATAAAGATACTGACAGTCTACTTAGAATCTCTAAAGAATTAGCTAAGACTTATCAAATTAACTTTTTAGACCGTGATTTTCAAGCGAACGATCTTTATAAAAAATCCCAAGAACTGGCCAAGTCTTCCGGCTTTTATCGTCAGAAGTTTTGTGGCTGTGAATTTACTAAAAGATAAAACATGAGACATAAAAGTTTAATTTTATTACTGCTAATTGGGTCTTTATTATTTTTAGCCTCGCCATCTCGGGCCGTTACGCCAGTAGATAGTGACAATGATGGTTTAGGCGATAATTTAGAATTACAATTTCATACCGACCCCCATAACCCCGATACCGATGGCGATGGTTTTAAAGATGGAGAAGAAGTTGATTGGGGCTATAACCCTCTAGCTAAATCAACTAGCAAGCTCGCCCAAAAGATTGAGATAAATTTAAAGAGCCAGCGTTTAGCCTATTTTGTTGGCGGCGTAAAATTAAAAGAATTTGTAGTTTCAACGGGCAAGAAAAGCACCCCCACCCCTAAGGGTGATTTTAAAATTAAAGACAAAATTAAAAAAGCTTGGTCTCGGTCTCACGGTTTGTGGATGCCTTACTGGCTGGGCATCGGTGGCGGAGTTGGTATTCACGAACTACCAATCTGGCCCAATGGTTATCGCGAAGGCGAAAATCATTTAGGCACGCCAGTCTCTCATGGTTGTATTCGCTTAGGTCTAAAAGACGCGGCTTATGTTTTTGATCGCGTCGCACCTGGGGTCAGCGTTAAAATATACTAATTGTTAGCTGGGGTTTTAAGTGATATAATAAAAACATTCTAACCTTTAATTCTTTGACTTTTATGTCTAAAAAAAGTTATATAATGATATTTCTGTCAATAATAACGCTATTTACCTTGACCGGCTGTACTTTTCCGTGGCAAAAAAAGAAAGTCGCACCGGTAACTATAAATTATAATAATGCTAGTTCGACAGTTACTACAACTAGTGATGGTTTAGTGGGTGATATTAAGAAATTTAAAAGTTTGGATGATTTGCAAGCTTTTTTGATTCAAAATCCTAATCTAAATAATCAATCAAGCGGCCCAGTTTCAACTAAAACAAGTTCACCGGTAAACCCTCAGGTCCCATTAACGGATGTTAAAATTCCGGATGCTGGCGGTGCCGATATTATGAAGACTGATGGCACTTATGTTTATTTTTTAGATTATAGCGATCTCTATATTTACAAAACCGCTCCGGCTAGTGATGCTGGGGTGATTACTAAAATAACCTTTAAATCTCGGCCTAAAGAATTTTATGTCAGTGGCGACCGTTTAGTTATTTTTGGCTATGATGATCAAATTTATAACAACGCGACTTACCAAAGTTTTAAACGCCAGAGCGCTTTTACTTATGTAAAAGTTTTTGATGTCAGTGATCCAAAGAATCCCAAACAAATTCGCGATCTTAATTTTGAAGGCAATTATGTAAACTCTCGTTTAGTCGGCGATTACCTTTATTTTATAACCAGCAATTATCAAAATTATTTAGAGAGCGAACCGCTCTTGCCGCGGATTTTAGATAACGGCCAAGTTTTGTCTGAAAAATGCTCTTTGTCGAGTAAATGCTTAAACGCCGACATTTTTTATTTTAATGTGCCTTATCAGTCTTATAGTTTTAACTCAGTTAGCGCTATTAACCTTAAAAATCCTAGTGAACCAATCTCTGATAGTGTTTACCTGTTAACCGATAATCAAAGTTTATACGTGTCTCCAAATAATATTTATATTACTTATACAGATTATTTGGATGAAGCTGAGGTGGAGCGGGATGTGACCACTAATTTAATTCAAACGAAGTTATCCGCCGCCGATCAAGACCGGGTTACCAAGATTCAGGCAGTTGATAATTTTATTCTGTCAGAGACAGAGAAAAAAGATAAAATATACGCTCTGGTTAAAGATTATATTGCCAAACTAAGCAACGAAGAAAAAAAGGTCTTACAGCTTAATGTTGATGCCGCTTTAAAACAAACTCTGGAAACTAAGGCTAAAGAAATCGAGAAGACCGTGATCCATAAAATTGCTTTTAGTGGTCCTAAATTAGAGTATCTAGCGGGCGGGGTGGTGCCGGGTCGCATTTTAAGCCCCTCATCGATGGACGAAAATAATGGTTATTTTAGAATTGCAACTTCAATGAGTCAGTCTTGGTCGAAATTGGTGAGCGCTACTAACACTAATAATGTCTACATTTTAGATGATAAATTAAAAACCGTGGGCACCTTGGAAAATGTCGCCCCCGGTGAACAAATTTATTCAGCCCGTTTTACCGGTGATCGCGCTTATTTAATTACTTTTAAACCTAATGAACCCTTGTTTGCGGTTGATTTAAAGGATCCTAAGGCCCCTCAGATTTTAGGCGCTCTTAAGACTCCAGGTTATTTAACTTATTTTGAACCTTACGCTGGAAATTTGTGGCTCGGCTTCGGTCGGGACACCGAAACTAGCGCTTCCGGATCAATTAAAAATAAGGGTTTAAAACTCAGTTTGTTTGATTTTACTATTCCAGGAGCACCTCTGGAATTAGATAGTTTTATTACAGGCGATGAATATAGTAGTTCGATTGCCTTATCGGATCACAAGGCTCTTTTGGTAGCTAGCGATAAGAATTTAGTGGTCTTTCCGGCCACACTTCGAGGCGGTGATTCTGGTTCTCGGGTGGAATTTAGCGGCGCCTTAGCCTTTAGTATCACTGATAATAAAATTAAATTACGCGGTCGAATTGATCACAGTGATGGCGGCAATTATACTCATGCCGATTCTTGGGAAGGCTTTAATTATTTTGATAATTCCGTTAAACGTAGTCTTTATAATGGCGACTCGCTGTTTACTTTGTCTAATAAATTCTTGAGAATTAATGATTTAAGCCAGGCGGCCAGCGACCTCTCACCGCTGAAGATGATTGACTTATTACCGAATTTGAATAAAGATTTTGAAGTACCACCAGTAGAAGCGCCTTTACTCACTCCTGAGGCTGGTCTAGGGTTAAATCCAGCCATTGCTACCGACTCGGCTTCGGGCACGTCACCAGACTTAGTCGTCCCCGTGCCAACTAGCACTGAAGCGGCTATTAGTTCAGGAACGGATACTAGTTCTTCTTCGACACTGTCTAATTAAAATATCTTATGAAACTTTCACGCTTAGCAGTTATTGTCTTTCCTCTAATTATCTGGCTTTTGTCCCAGGCTTATTTTGTTTGGCCGGAGTTTTTTTATATTTCTTTAGGCTTATCAGCTGCTTTAACCGTTTTCTTTGCCTTCTTTGTTAAAACCCCAGAACGAAACACCCCCTGGCCGGTAACGGCGATGTTACCTTTAAGTTTTTTAGTGGTAATTAGTGTTTATATTTCTTTGCAAGCTAATGGTTTATTTATTCAACTGCTATTTTTTGCCTTGGTAACTTTTCTGTTTAACTATTTTAAAAATTTATATTATTTTTGGAGTCGTCCTGATTTATATCAAGAAGAAAATTCCGGAATCATCCGCGCCTATGGCAGTTTCTTGGTAATATTTTTTGCCGCCGCTGATTTATATGGCCTGCAATCGCTGCTCAGTTTGACCGTTTGGCCGATGTTTTTAATGTTTACCGCTTTCTTGCTCGCCGTCTCTTATCTTAATCTTAATTTGGAGGGAATTGATAAAAAAACTACCTGGCAGTTTTCGGTCTTAGCTACTTGGTTGCTAGCGGAAATGTCTTGGGTTTTTGTTTTTTTACCCTTAAATTATAATGTCTCGGCTTTATCGATCGGTATCGTCTATTATGCCTTAATTAATATCTCCCGCTTATACTTACAAAAAGCTTTAACGCCTAAAAAAATTAAATTATATCTTATTATAAGTTACGTCGGTTTAGCGATTTTGCTTTTCACCGCTAACTGGCTCAGTTAATATGAAAAAACCTACAAATTTATTTATTCTGATTTTAGCCGCTTTATTTTTTGGAGCTTTAGCCGGCGCCTTAGCTTCAGTGGTTACCAGTTCTTACTTAGGTAAAAGTTTAACTGATTTAATCGGAGCTAAAGAACTCGACTTAGCCAATTCAGTCTACGATCGCGCCAATTTAGTAATTCGTGATGCTAAAAAGGTGGTGGTTAGTCAGGATGTTAAAATTGAAGAAACCGCCAATTCATTGCAACCGGTTCTGGTCTCCGCTTTTAAAAATAGTAATAATTATTATGTTTTAGAAAATGCTGATGCCTTTGGTTTAATTTTGTCTAATGACGGTTGGGTTTTATTTAATGGTTTTAAGGAAACTAATCCTCAGGAGATCGTTAAGAATTACTCGGTTGTTTCAGCTGATAAGAAAGTTTACCAACTAGACAGCGCCTATACTTTAAAAATAAACGGTGACGGTAATATAATTTTAGCTCATTTAAAAGGCGCCTTAAATTTACCAGTACGGCAGATGCTTGGTTCTTATAATTTAAAGCCAGGCACTTCGGTGATTCTTTTGTCTTCTGATGGCAAAACACTGCTAAGTTCTCTGGTGTCCAAAAAAAGACCCGCTATTAGTTTAACCAGTGATCGTCCGGATGTCCGTTTAGAATTAGCTAATCCAATTAGCGATGAATTTAAAAATGCTTTAATTTTTAATCTCGGCGGTGATTTTGTCGGTTGGATAGATAGTAATAAAGAAGCTCGGCCTAACTATACTTTTTTGCCGGCTTGGCGCACGTTTATTGCTAAGCAGAAATTATCTTTTCCATCTCTAGGGGTTAACTACTTAGACTTATCGGTTATTAAAGCTCCGGCTCTTAAAATTGATAAAGGTGCTTGGTTAAAGAGCCTTGACGCTACTCATCCCGCTATAATTCCGGGTGGTATAGCTGAAAAAGCTGGCTTACAAGAAGGTGATATTATTACACGAATCAATAATCAAGAACTGGATCAGAACAATGACTTAGGAGAAACCATCTCCTCTTATCTAAGTGGAGAGACAATTAATATTACTTACGATCGTGCGGGTGTGAGTTTAGAGAAAGAAATTATTTTAGGCGAAGCCAAATAAAATAAAATTTATATGACGCTAAATTCAATTAAAAAAATTAAAGGTTTAAAAAATAAGAAAGTTTTAGTGCGCGTTGATTTTAATGTGCCGCTGGAAAATGGCAAAATAAAAGATGATTATCGAATTGTCTCGGCCGTGCCAACTATAAATTATTTAACCGAGGCGGGAGCTAAGGTAATTTTAATGGCTCATTTAGGTGATCCAGGAGCCAAAGTAGTGCCAGAACTGTCTTTAAAACCGGTCGCTAAAAGATTGGCACAGATTCTTAAAAAGCCGGTGCATTTCGTCTCCGAAACTGTCGGTTACCGGGCTGATGAAGAAGTTAAAAAAATGTTGGCTGGGGAGATTCTATTTTTAGAAAATCTACGTTTTAATGACGGGGAATTAAAAGATGATTTTAAATTTGCTAAGCGTTTAGCTGGCCACGCCGATGTCTATGTTAATGAAGCTTTTTCTGTGTGTCACCGTAAACAAGCCTCAGTTAGCGCCATTAGAAAAATCTTGCCAACTTATTATGGTTTACAACTAGTCAGTGAAGTTAAGAATCTGGATCGGGTTTTAAAACCAGTTAAACCTTTAATTGTTATTATGGGTGGTGCAAAGATTAGTACTAAAGCACCGATTATTTCGCGGATGTATGACAAGGCGGATGAAATTTTGTTAGGCGGTGGTTTGGCGAATAATTTTTTTAAACACCAGAAACTGGAAATCGGCAAATCTTTAGCCGATAGTGATAGTGAAGTTTTTATCAAACCATTTTTTAAAGGCCAAAAGCTGGCCGCCAAAATTATTTTACCAATTGACGTGGTGGTTTGTGGACGCAACAAATTACCCAAAATAAAAAAATTAGCTGAAGTTTTAAAAACCGATTCAATTTTTGATATCGGTCCCGAGACCATCGCTTTATTTTCTAATTACATTAAGACTGCCCAAACTATTATCTGGAATGGCCCCTTAGGTAAATTTGAAGAAAATTCTTATAAACACGGGACACTAGCGATTGCAACTTCGGTAGCGGCGCGTTCAACCGGTAAAGCCTTTGGTTTAGTTGGTGGCGGGGAAACGGTGGAAGCTTTAAAGCAAACTAAAATGGAAGCTTACGTTGATTTTGTCTCTACTGCCGGCGGAGCCATGCTCGCCTATTTAGGTGGCGACAAAATGCCAGGTTTAAAATAAATATATGTTATCTAAAGAACAAATAAAACACATCGCGACTTTAGCTCGTTTAGAGTTATCGGAAGCGGAGGAATTAAAATATAGTCAGGAGTTATCTAATATTTTAAACTATATCGACAAGTTAAGTCAGGTCAATACAGATAAGGTTTTGATTACCTCACAAATTGGCGGCTTAGTTAATTCTTGGCGCGAAGACCGGGTTAAGCCTTGGGACAAAGATGAGGTGGCCCTGGCCTTAGCTCAAGGGGAAACAAGTGGTGGGCAGGTAAAAGTTAAAAGAGTGCTTTAAAATAAAATTATTATGGAACTTAATCGTTTAAATATTCAAGAAGCGCGAGCCAAATTAGATAGCGGGGAAATAAGCGCCCGCGAGTTAACTGAAGCTTGTCTGGAACAAATCGCGGCTACCAGTGAGCGCTTAAATGCCGTGCTAACTTTGTGTACAGAAACCGCGCGCCAGGAAGCTGACGAGGCGGATAAGCGCCTTAAAAATGGTGAGCGACAGCCGCTGCTCGGTATTCCTTATTTATGTAAGGATAATATCATGACCAAAGGGATTAGGACGACCGCGGCCTCTAAAATTTTAGAAAATTATATTGCCCCTTACGATGCTACAGTTATTCGTAAATTAAAAGCAGCGGGCGCAATTTTACTGGGTAAAACCAATTTAGATGAATTTGCTCACGGAGCTTCAACTGAGAATTCCGCTTATGGGCCGACTAAGAATCCTTGGGATTTAAGCCGTGTTCCCGGCGGGTCATCGGGCGGCAGTGCGGCAGGCGTGGCCGCTGATTTATGTATTTTTGCCATCGGTTCTGATACTGGTGGTTCTATCCGCTATCCAGCGGCTTTTTGTGGTGTGGTCGGTTATAAATCAGCCTATGGCGCCGTTTCTCGTTCTGGTTTGTTATCTATGACCTCATCTACCGATGTTATTGGTCCAATTACTAAAACCGTCGCCGATGCGGCGCTAGTTTATAATGAAATTTCCGGACTCGATGAACTCGACGCCACTACTTATCCCGGCCCGCGTTTAGTGGAATTTAAATCAGAGATTAAGGGTTTAAAAATTGGCTTGCCTAAAGAATATTTTGTTGATGGTTTGGATCCGGAAATCAAAGCCTCGATTGAGCGGGTAAAAGATGAGTTAACAGCTGCCGGCGCCACTTTTGGTGAAGTTAGTTTGCCTTATACAGAATATGGTATCCCGGTTTACTACATTATTACGCCTTCAGAAGTTAGTTCCAATTTAGCCAGATTCGATGGTGTTGCTTGGGGTTTTAAAGCTGAGGAAGCCGGTGGCCTGCAAGAATTTTATAAAAAGAGTCGGGGTCAAGGTTTTGGGCCAGAAGCTAAACGACGCATTATGTTGGGCACTTTTGCTTTGTCCGCTGGTTATTTTGAGGCTTACTATAAAAAGGCTCAGGCAGTTCGAACTTTAATTTGTCAGGATTTTTCTAAAGCTTTTTCTGAATTTGATTTACTGCTAACTCCGACCTCGCCCCATCCCGCTTTTAAAATTGGCGAAATTAGTAATGACCCACTGGCTATGTATTTAGAAGATATTTATGTTACCGGTGCCAGTCTGGCGGGGCTACCGGCTATTTCCATTCCTTCGGGACTAGTAAATCGAGATGGAAAATCTTTACCAATTGCCGGGCAATTAATTGCTCCTCGCGGTTTTGAAAATAAATTATTTTCAGCGGCTAGCGTTTGGGAGAATAAAATTAAGATTGATAAAAATAATTTTATATAATAAAAAATATGAAAAAGTCATCATACATTTGGGGCGGGGCGATTTTTCTGCTAATCGTAATTGCCGGGTTATTTATTATTAAAGCTAGCTGGCAAAAAAATCCGGATAAGGCTAATACAGATTTGGGTAATGCGGTTAAAGCCGAAAGTTTTGCGCCCACCAATTCGCCGACTATTTCGGCTGATGAAAAGATTATCGGTTCCATTTCAGCTCCGATAAAAGTTTTGGTTTACGAGGACTATTCCAATTCTTTTTCTGCGGATGCGGCAGATTCGATTAAAAAATTAGAAACCGATTTTGGCGATAAATTAGTAATCGCTTTTAGACCCTATGCCACACGAGAGAAGCCGGCCTCAATTGAAGCAGCTATGGCCGTGGAATGTGCGGCTGACCAAGAGAAGTGGTCTCAGATGCGCGAAGCTATTTTAAAGGATGTTAAAAATAGCAGCTTAAACAGCGATCAAATTAAGGCGGACGCTACGGCCATTGGTCTTGATCAAGCCATTTTTGGCAAGTGCTTGACCGATGTCGAAAAACAAGGAATAATGTTACAGGTAGCCACGGATGCGAAGCAGTTTTCCGTCTACGGGGCGCCGACTATCTTTGTTAATAACGAATTAGTGGTTGGTGCTAGACCCTATGAAGATTATTTAGATGAGTTCGGAGCTAAAGTTGAAGGTCTAAAAAGTTTAGTTACTAGACAAATAAAATAAGATGAGGCCTCGGCCTCTATTGGAGAGCTCGCATAGTGGTCGAGTGCGCACGCTTGGAAAGCGTGTATACCGCAAGGTATCAAGGGTTCGAATCCCTTGCTCTCCGCAGATACGAAAAAGCAGTTTTAATTAGCTGCTTTTTTGTCATATATAAGCCTAAATATTGAGTTCCAAAGTAGTTCGAACTTTTTCTTAAAATTGTCTATTTTTATCATTATTCCATTATTAATTAGCTTACTTTACACAAAATAGCTTGGTTCGAAATCCCTAACTCCCTAAAATTTAATTGACAATAAATAAAATATGTGATATAGTCTATTTGTAAATTTAATTCGCGTTTTTAGCAATCAAAAGCACATTTGTATATAGCTTACGGAGTACAGTTGGGTTGTATAAACCTATACAAAGAGAATTTTATTTAACACGGTAGACTGATAAGGCCAGAAATTTGATGGATTGCTCATCTTTTTTCTATAAGGCGAACGATTTTTTATTCGACTCCAGTTACGGAAGTAACCTAAGAAAGAATAGAAAATCGTTAACTTGCTGATCAAACAAAAAAGGCAAGTTATGAAAAACATTGAATGTACATTAATTCAGGTCAAAAAAACTTTTAATGAGAACGCTGATACTTTAGCAATAAATTATTGTCAGCAAAATGATTTGATTCCAACATTGGTTAAGATAAGCTTGAAAACAATGGAATTTGTATTTGAAGATTATTGGAATGATGATTGGATTATAAGAGTGCTCACTAATTTTTTTACTGGACTTGGCGGAGTGGATGTGTTGTGGAATAATAAAACATTCACAACTATTTACTAAAGTAATTAAGCTTATCTGTAACGGGTAAGCTTTTTTAATTTTCATTGGCATTTTCATAAATCTCAGTGTGAATAGCGTTCCTTACTCCCCGCAGATTGTAAATAGCCCTGGAATAGGGGCTATTTTTTGTAGGGAGAATTGAACTTTGAAACGAGTGGTGCTAATATTAAAATAAATAATAAAAATATGCAAAAATTATTATCAGATGAAGAATATTTTAGCAATCTCCCCAAAAAACATATTGGGGCCGGCGTTTTAATATTCAATAAAAGTAACCAGCTTTTAATAGTAAAGCCTAATTATAAAGAAGGATGGTCAATACCAGGTGGTGGTGTAGATACAGATGAGTCTCCCGAGGCAGCGGCAATCAGAGAGACTAAAGAAGAGATTAGTTTGGATTTGGAAAATATAACCCTGATTTGTATTGAATATACTTTAAAAAGAGGAATAAAACCGGAGACTCTGCAATTTATTTTTTATGGAGGGGAATTGGATGCAAATGAAATAAATAAGATTTCCTTGGACAAAAACGAGCACAGCGAATTCAAATTTGTTGATATCTCCGAAGCCACAAATCTGCTTAATGAAAGGCATCAATATATAATACCATTTTGTATTGAGGCAATTAAAAATAAGACCACTGCTTATATAGAATTATAGATATTTAGACGATTCAATCAGTATAGTCGTTCCAACTACGTCCCACTTTCCCCGCAGTTTGTAAATAGCCATATTTATGGCTATTTTTTTGGTGGAGAGTTTATTGCTTTGGAACGATATGCTATAATTTATTGCATATGAAATTAACGGAATCAATAAAAAAGGATTTAAATACAGAACAAATAGATTCTCTCATGGATTCAGTGGGCTGGACTGATCATAAAGGAGAAAAAAAATGGCGGGAGATTTTAAGCAAATCGTCTTTTGTTTATAGTATTTATGATGGAAAAAAAATGGTCGGTTTTGGCAGAATTTTAGAAGATGGGGCAATGTGTATGTTTTATGATATTGTGGTTCACTCGGATTATCAGGGCAAAGGAATAGGCAAAATGATAATGAATAATTTGTTAGATTTTGTTAAAGATAAAAACTATATTTCAGTTAGCTTATTCGCTTGGCCAAAAAATAAAGACTTTTTATTACCTTTTTACAAAAAATTTGGTTTCGAGTTATTTGAAACAGGGATGAGACTTAAGAAATAATCGTTCCAACTACATCCTATTCTCTCCGCAGATAGGAAAAAGTAGCTTATATAGGCTACTTTTTTTGTTTATTTTTGGTAAATATTTTGAGTTCTAAAGCGGTTTGGATATTTTTAGAGAGAGCGTGACGGTTTTTGATAAAATGACTTATTTATATCTATTTTTAGATAAAATTTGTTAGTTCGAACCTGATTAAAAATAGGTTTCTTTTGAACTTTTATTGTGATATATTATTAGTATAAATTAAGGTTAAATATTTTGTATGAAAAATATTCCAACAGAGTTTAAGCAACCATTTGTCCCAGAAAGCGAGGGTAATCCTGAAAAATTGGATAAAAATTTTTCTAATCTTAATGTTTTTAAAGAAGAAGTTGCAAGTGGTGAAGAAATAATCGAAATAGTAAAAATGAAAATTGATGATAAGAATAAACTTTCTCAGGTAAGAGAAGATTTAGGCTTAGAAATAGATAAAGATATTCAGATTCAGATGTATATTGATGCATTGCCAAAAAATAAAGATTATATAGATTTTAGTAAATTACAAAAAATTGGTAGCGGGGGCACTCATGATGTTTTTATTGATCCAAATAATCCAAATTTTGTAATCAAATTAAATAGAAATGCCCTAGAAAAAGCTAGTAGTTTAAGCCAGTCGGATTGGTCAGACGAAACACAGAAAAAAGTTAATGAATATGTAGAAGGGGAGAATGATAAAAATAAGCAACTATATAAATTTTTTGGCGTAGAAAATTGTTTAAGTGAAAAGGTGATGATGGCAAAAATAAATATAGAACATAACAATGAATCACAAAATATTAACGGTGTGATTTCAATCCAGGAAACAAGTGATGTTTTTAAAAATCCTACAAAAAAAGATTTTAGTATAGGGTACGTTGAAAAAGGTGAACTGTTTAAAGAAAATAAGGATGTTTATGATGATATGAATAGGGCTCTTTTCGGTAGTGCTGATTTTAGTGAAGAAGATGTTTTGTTATTTAATGAAAAATTGAAGCCAATTTTTGAGCTTGTAGATACTGACCAAAAATTTGCTGACAGTATGAGAGAATTCTTAGTTAGATTCAAAGATTACTTTGAAGCATCTGGGCACTTCATTGATTTAGTTGGCGAGGAAAATGTTTTATTTTATCAAAAAGATGGTAATTGGTCTTTTAAACTAGGTAGTGTAATTAAGCAAGAAACAAAACAAGGAATGGAAACCGCCCTAGATTCTCTAAGGGGGAATCCGGACACTTTAAATCAGGACGAATCTTTACGTAACCAACTAATTAATCAATTAGCTGTATCGAGATTGTTGAATGCGGCTGGGATAAAAGTTGGCATTGGTAAAGTCGTTGATATTGAGTTATCAGAAAAACAGTTAGAAAATTTAGATAAAGTAAAATTTTAGAAATAATTTAAAATTAGCGTAAGGCATCTTTGTTTTGGGTTAATTATTACTAGACATAATTATTTTACCTGAACTTAGGTGTCTTTTGTATTAAATTAAGCTTGGGACCAGAATGTAGGCACTATAGATTGACGTAAGTGTATTAATATAGTATTATTCCTTGTTGCGAAAGAACTTTAAAAATTAAATATTAGTATAAATATAATACAGGAGGCGTCGTCATGAAAAAGGCCAATGAATTAGATGATAATCTTACTAAAATTAATCCTTTGAATTATGAAAAATTGCAGTTAATGAATTTTTCACTTCAGGATTTTCAGGCAGCAGTAGCTAGCGGTACTTTAAATGATTTACAGGTATTAAATGCTATGGAAATTATTTATAGCGTTAAGGGCTCATCTCAAAAGTATAAAGTCAGGGTTAATTATAAAAATGATCCTAGAATATTACAGTCTACAACAAAGGGGTCTATTTTTTTGGAATCTGAAAAGAAAAATATTTACATCGCTAATCCCAATTGCGCTTTTTTCACTATAGAAGAAAAAAGTAGCACGGGGTGGAGTGTCGTGGTCGAAAGTATTTTGACGATTAATCAGGATTTACATATCAACGTTGCGAAACTGATTAAAAATGAAGAAACAATCGAAAATATTTTATCAACTAAAGATACTTATCAGAAGGCGGAAAAATTTTTGTTCTGCGTTAGTATTAATGTTTTGCCTGTAATGAGAAACAAAATTAATTTAGTCGAAACAATGTACAAAGACTTTTTTAATAAATATATTGCATTTCAAAACAAGAATTCAACAGAAATAGTACTTAATAGTTCTAATCTGATTATTGGTTCTATTCTTGCCAATATTCATTTTGGAGAAAAACGAAGCAATACTTATTTACCTATTTCGTTGATTAGTTGCTCAAGAAGGCAAAAATCATTTATCTACGTGCTAGATTTAATCAAAGTTAGTGAAAATAAAAGTATATCCGAGTATAAGGTTAGCCAGGATATTTTTAATTTCAAAAAAAGTTCAGAGAAAGGCGGCGGGGTTCAATCTTTACTGGGCACTGATATATCAGCTATACCGGTAATAGAAAAAATGGCATATCCTGATGATATGCATGAGGGCATGGCCGAACTTCAGAATTATATTTTTGCGAGTGCTATAAATAACAAAATTAATAATTTTCCCAACTTATCGTTAAAATATATCGATGCTGAAGGCAAGATGGCGGGGTATTTTATTTCTTATCAAGGAGTGCGTCAAGGTGTTAAAATTGTTTATATAGAGAACCTGGCAGTTGACCCTAAAAATAAAATTGCTGCTGGCAGAATAATTAACCGCTTCATTGAAAAATATCTGGCAGAATATACAGATAAAGGAAACCCCCTGCCTATATATATTCAGTCTCGTGAAGAGACTACTTATTTCATGATGCAAAAACAATTTGATAAATTGAGAGATAAGTATGGTGTTAATTTTAGTGTTGAAGAGGTTAATAAATATAGATTTGGTAGTTCGATTATGTACTCGCAATTAATAACCCCTTATTTGACAGATTGATACGATTTAGATTATAATTGTTTCGCGTTATTTTAAGTGTTTAATTTAATTTTAAAGGAGGTTAAGATGAAAAAGTTTGAATTTCCAGTGGATGATTCGCAGTTTATAAAAGCTAGCGGATCGATGAAATCAAATGGCGGCGGCGGAGGAGACATTTGCGTTTTGGTCGCTAAAACAGAACTTGGCGTGGCCGTGCGTGACTCGAAAGATCCTGATAAGGAAACGTTGTATTTTACAACTCAGGAGTTTGATGTTTTCAAAACAGCCGTTAAAGCAGGCGAGTTCGACTAATGTGACTAAAAAGTCAGCAACTTAAAGCAGGAATCTTTCCTGCTTTTTTATTTAGAAGAACAGTTCCAGTTAACCTAATGTAACAAACCAAAACGAAGATTAATTTATGATTTAGCAAAATCGGCAATCTTAAAAGGTAAATTAAAGATATTTAAATTTTTATTGAATAACTGCTCCAACTACGTCCCGCTCTCCCTGTGTATTGACAAGAGCATGCTAATATAGTATACTTTATTGTTACTTTAAAACTAAATATTAATTAAAAAATGGGGGACCCAAAGATGACTTCAAAAAGACCATTTCATGAAACCGTTGTGGATGTTATTAATCGATGTCCTAAAGACAATCTTGCAATTTTGCTTGAACTTCTAGTAAACACTAAAGTTCCTTCTAATAAGGATGCAATTGTCAATGCGTTAGAAAATAAAAAGGGCGACCAAGATAAAGATAATAATGCCTTGGATTACGCAATTAAATGCATTTTAGATTAAATTAAAACCTTTCTTTCAGAAAGGTTTTTTTATAGCTTAATAACATTTTAAACTATAACCATTAACTATTCCAACTACGTCCCATTCTCCACGCAGATTGTCAAAATAGCATTAAATGTGCTATTTTTTGTATATGAATGTTTTATTAAACAACCAAAAAATCAATTTTAATTCCAATGACTTTCCAATGTTAATCTCTGGAACCGAGAAGACTGGCTCGTCGTTTTTCAGTGTTTGTTTGTTAGCTGAATTGTTAAAAAATGGATATAAAGTGTTATTCCTTTCCGCTTATCCAATGGCAAAAGAGGAATTTAGAAAGCAGATAGGCGGTGAATTTGAAAATGCGGTAATTATTGAATCCGGTGAAGAAAGTGATTTGATAAAGGCGATTAAAGGTCTTACGGATCTAGAAGAACGTCTAGTTTTAATAAAAAATATCGATGTATATAGCCATAAAATATTTGATGTCTTAAAAAACTTGCAGTTGGTTATTTTTTCAGGCGATTTAGATAAGTGTAAGTTTGCTAGCAGTTTGATTGATAAAACTTTTCCAACTAAAATATTTTTTTCATCATCTGAGAAAGATAGACACGTCATAGCGCCAAGTTTGGCAAAATTTTGTGGAGAAGTAGTTAGCAAAAAATATGGTGGTGTAATTAGTCTGGGTATTTAGGTAAATAATTATTTTTTATAATTAAAGCTGCAACTAGGTCGCTACCTTTTTTAAAGGACCTCAATAATTGTAATAGTATAAAATTATATGGAAGGAAGAACGCACTATGAAAAAATAATCGGTGGCACATCAGAAGATAAAGAAATAGCTTCTGGGGAGCTTCAAACTGCCTTTGAAGAGCAGGATACAAGGTTGGCCGAGTATGAAATTAAGAAGAGCCCGGAAGACTTAGAGATTATTAAAAAAACAGAATCTCTTGTTGATAAATTTGTTTTAAAATACGGGGGCGATCCAAAACCACTTCCAGCTGATAATATTTATATTCTTAAGCCTGATAGTGTTTTAGAAATTAGCCATGGCAAAATTTCTGGTGGTATTTTTAAACCACTAGTGTTAAAAATTGGCGTTGAACAACAAAAATCAAAATTGTTATTTGTAAGTATTCTGGCTCACGAGTTATTTCATTTAAAATCTTATAAATCTGCCCGTTTTGGTCAATCTAATGAAGATATTCGTCTTTATCGTAGCGGACTCTCCATGATTGACCTCAAGAACCAAAGTGAAGAAGGGGGTGAAGAGAAGCGTTATTTTGATGATCTGGAAGAAGCTATTGTCGCAGAATGCACAAAAAAAATTGTAGACGAAATCAGTAAAGATGAAGAGTTTAGGGAAGAAATGAAAGCGGTCGTAAAACTTCGTGATTGGCATTCTGCTTATTATGGAATATCGAGCGAAGAAGCAATAGGATCTGGAAGCGAAATAAAATATATTGTAAACCCCCAAGATAAGGTTGCGGATGTTCTTGCATTCTCTGATAACGAAGAAAGCCGGCAAGCTTATGCTGCCGGCATGATAGACTATGCTTATGAAGAAGGGGACGCTGAAATAGTTGAAAGACAAAGAGAAAGAGAAAAATTATATAAACTTTTAGATAATCTAATAACCGGTTCTGGGGGAAAATTAAAAAATCGCGAGGAAGTTTTTGATGAATTCGCAAGAGCTAATTTCTCCGGTAATTATTTGCCTCTGGCGCGAATGGTCGAAGATATTCTGGGTAAAGGATCATTTAGAAAATTGGCGGAAGAATTTAGTAATGAATCAAGTAAGGAGGACGATGAAAATTTGCCAGATAATTAATTTTTAATTTCATTTACATTTTTACAAGTTCCAATTTAAACAAAGCCTCTAGTTCTCCACTGATTGACAAAAGCATACTAATATAGTATGCTTTTTTGTTATATTTAGAACCTTAAAAATTAAAGTCATGACAAATGTGATGTGCCAAGCAAAAGACAAAATGGTAACAAGCTACTTTGTTGCCAAGTTAGTAAAAAGGATTTTCTGGTTTCTGCTACCCGTATGTTTAATTCTAGGGATTACAATTATTACGACCACCTCGGGACTTAGTGTGGTAAATTTATTTATCACTGGACTAGCGACTATTGGTTTAAGTCAGTTTTTGTCAGAGCTTATTTCGAGGCTGGTTATAATTAATAGAATTAGTTCAGCTGACGGTCAGGATGTTGCGTCTATTTATTTCAAGATAAAGAGAGAGTTGGAGGAAATGGAGAAAGAAAAAAATGATCTTGAAACAGAATGCCCCGAAAAGACTCTTTTTTTCCCAGCTTATATAGATAATCTATCAAGGACTGACCCCAGAAAGAGGCTCGCTAAGATAAAAACAAAGATCCTGCTTGCTAGAACAGAGCTAAATTTATTTAGCTACTAGTGAATCGGTAAAAAGTAGTTTGAAAAACTCTTAACTAAGAAGGTGTCCATTTAATGAGCACCTTTTTTATTTTGACTTTAATTGCTAATTATGATTAAATTAATGAAATTAAAGGTATCTTCAATAATTTAAATAAAGCCTATATATATGGAATTTAAACCAGAAGAATTCGAGAAAAAGTGGCAAGAAAAATGGGAGAGCTTGCACCTTTATCGCGCCGATGATAATTCTACCGCGCCTAGGTGTTTTGTCGTGGATATGTTTCCGTATCCGTCTGGCAGCTCCATGCACGTCGGTCATCCCCGGGGTTATGTGGCCACCGATGTTTACAGTCGTTTTAAGAGGATGAGCGGATTTAATGTTCTACATCCGATGGGTTGGGATGCTTTTGGCTTACCAGCTGAAGAAACGGCTATCTTAAACAAGGAATATCCTACGGTGACCGTTAATCGCAACATCGATAAATTTAAATTGCAGCTGACTATGTTGGGCTTGGGCTATGATTGGTCTCGAGAGATAAATACCACTGATCCAAAATACTATATTCAAACACAGAGAATCTTTTTAGAATTTTTCAAAAGAGGCTTGGCGCAGAATAAGACGGTGGCGGTTAACTGGTGTCCTGAATTAGGTACGGTTTTGGCTAACGAAGACATCGTTGATGGTAAAAGTGAACGCGGTGGTTATCCGGTTTATCAACAACCCATGCGCCAATGGATTTTGGCTATTACTCAGTATGCCGATCGCTTAGTCGATGACTTGGAACTGCTACCTCATTGGCCGGAAAAAATAAAAACCGCTCAACGTAATTGGATTGGCCGCAGTGAGGGGCATGAATTTGAATTTGTGACTACTGCCGGTATTAATGTTCCAGTCTTTACTACTCGACTGGAGACTCTTCCTGGCGCGACTTTTTTAGTCTTGGCTCCAGACAGTGAAATTACTAAAAAGATTATTCCCTCAGCCGCTAACTTAGCTGAAATTAAAAATTACATTGAAATCAGTGGTCAAAAAACCGACTTAGATAAACAGTTGTCCAATGAAAAAACGGGAGTAATTATTGAAGGTGTTACCGCCACTAATTCATTTAGTAACACCCAAATACCAATTGTGATTGCTGATTATGTCCTGTCTTCTTATGGAACGGGGGCTATTATGGCAGTTCCGGCTCACGATGAGCGTGATGCTGAAATGGCTCAAGTTTTAAAGTTGCCAGTAGTGACTGTGGTTGAGGCTGATAAAATGATTAACGCTGGTTCTCTTAGTGGTGAGACTATTTTAGAAGCTCGTCAAAAAGTTTCAAAGATGATAAATGCCACATCTCAAAAAAGATTTAAAATTCGTGATTGGGTTTTTTCTAGGCAGAGATTTTGGGGGGAACCATTTCCTATTGTTTGGGTTGAAGGCCAAGATAACTATGAATTAATTGCCAAGAGTCCGGTTGGAAAATGGTTACCGAAAGAACCGGTGTCTTATTCTAATGAAGCAGTCGAATATTTTGCCGTTCCGGTATTACCAGAATTTTTAAGTGCCATGCGTTTACCTCAAGTGGAGTCATATCAAGCCACGGGCACTTTGGAAGGACCCCTAGCTGGTATTAGCGAGTGGGTTAATACTTTTATAAATACTGAGACTGGTGAAGTATCAAATGAATCGCGTGGTGAAAATTGGATCCCGGCGCTTAGAGAAACTAACACGATGCCACAATGGGCCGGGTCTTCCTGGTATTGGTTGCGTTATATGGACCCCACAAATGAGACGGCTCCTTTTTCAAAAGAGTCATCTAAGTATTGGGGCCCCGTAAATGTTTACGCCGGCGCTGACCACGCAGTCGCTCATCTTATTTACGCTCGTTTTTGGCACAAGATGATGCAAGACGCTGGTATGGTTGATTTTCCAGAACCTTTTGAGAGATTAGAGTTTTTAGGTTACATTTTAGCTGCCGATGGCACTAAGATTTCTAAGAGAAAAGGTAACAGCCGCAGTCCCGAAGATATTGTTAAAGAGGTTGGGGCTGACGCTTTCCGTTTATACGAAACATTTATTGGTCCCTTTGAAAAACCAATTCCTTGGAGTGATAATGGACTTATCGGTTGCAGGCGTTTTCTGGAGAAGATTTGGCGTTTGGCGGAAACAGTTATCGAAGCTAAGGCTGAAGTCTCTGACCCCGCGGCGGCCTCGTCGATTAATAAGACGATCCAAAAAGTGGGACAGGACATTGAGACTTTTAAATTCAACACCGCCGTTTCTAGCATGATGATTTGCTTAAATGAAATTCAGAAGAGTGTTGTTAGTATCGCTGATTTTAAATCCTATCTGGCTTTACTGGCACCTTTTGCTCCGCATATGGCTGAAGAAATTTGGTCGATGTCAAAAGCCGAAGGTTCTATTCATCTTTCTTCTTGGCCTAAAGTTGACGCTAAAATGATTAATGATAACGAGGTGACTGTAGCCATTCAAATTAATGGTAAACATCGCTCAAATATTATGGCCTCTAGAGATGCCGACGAAGCAACCATTAGGGGACTAGTTCTAAATGATGACGCGGTTAAGAAGTATTTAGCCGGAAGCGAACTCAAAAAGTTTATTTATGTTCCCGGAAAAATTGTTAGTCTCATAATTTAAAAAATACCCCACCGATGTCAAAGTCGGTGGTTTTTTTAAAATCAGGTCATTATGATATAATAAAACTATGAATTTTACTGACAACCAAGATTTATATTTAGGGCTATCAACCAAGAAAGACGGGCCAATGAAAAATTCCTTAGAGAATCGTCTTTTATTTTTCAAAAATAATAATTTAGACACTAAAATTATAGTCTCAGCTGGCTTAGTTCATCAAAACAAAGTGATTTCAGTTGATGATGTGTTCGGAAGCCAAATTATTCCCGGTTGTGATGCTTTAATTACTAACAACCCGCGACACTTATTAACTGTCACGGTTTCTGATTGTGTCCCAATTTATTTTTATGATTCAAATAAAAAAGTAGTAGCTCTGGCACATGCCGGTTGGCGAGGCGTGATTTCTGAAATTGCCAAAGAAGTCGTTAATAAATTTATTACCAATTATCAATCTAAACCCGGCGATATTGAAGTTTTTGTCGGCCCTCACATTAAAGAGTGTCATTTTGAGGTTAAAGCCGACGTCGCCAGTCAATTTAAAGTTTCTGATTTGGTGTTAAGAGACGAAAAAATATACATTAATCTGGCACAGGTGATTAAAAATCAATTATTTGATTTAGGAGTGGTAAATGTTAAAGTTAGCCCAGATTGCACTTATTGCTGCTTAGACAAATATTTCTCTTATCGTCGGGATAAGTCTTTGGAGCTTAAAACGATGATGGCTTATCTAGGCTTAAAGTAGTCACTAATTAAAATATTATTTTTTTTGTCATATCTAGGCCTTAAATAATTGCATCATCAACTAAAAAGTTTTATAATAGAGATAGATTAAAAATAGAGTTGTAGACAATAAAAAATAGTGAAAATGAGAGAAAATCTTGTTTAGTTAAAAAAATAGACTAACTAGTTAAAATAAAAGGTAATTAGCGGCGATGAACCCCTACCACTTGCCGTTATCCGTTTATTGTTTTAGTAATAGGTCTATTATAAGGAAAAATTATTAGCATCATAAAAGTGGTCGGTGACTTTTGTGATGTTTTTTTGTTGTTATTCTAGTTTTTATTTGCAATTAATTTACATATAAAATAATAAAATAAAATTTGGGTGGTAAGAGCTCGCTTAGTCGGAGTTTGAGCCAAGATTCTTAAATCTTTCACCCCTAATTAAAAAGTATGAAAAAAATTTTAAAAACTAGGATGCTTAAACGGACTCTACTGAGTTTATCATTAGCAATAATGATGATTGGTGGAGTTTTTGTTTACAACGCTTCAGCTGGCACAGCCGTAACTATTGATCCGGCAACCGGTGCTGGCAGCGTTTCCATTGACACTACTTCGTATACCGGTGGGGCTTCGACTTGGACGTCGCTTACTCTGCCTAAGATTACGGAAAATGGTGTCGGTGAAATTTCTACCGGAACTCATTACTTAAATTTGCCATCGGGTTGGGTATTTGATACTGAAACGCCTCTAACTGTGTCAGTTCTTGGTGGCACTGGTATGATTTTTGGTGAGGTTTATTACAATAGTCCTACCCAAATAGTTTTTACAATTCTTGGCCCTTCACTAACTTCATCAGGCAAACTAACATTTTCTGATATTAAAGTTAAACCAACCGGCAACCGAGTTTCTTCCGGCAATATAACTCATGCTGGGGCGGCGATTACGGGTGTCGATGGGGGAACTAATTTTGGTACTTTAACGACCGTTGCGGGCGCAGTAACTAAGTTAGCTTTTACCACTGAACCGGTTGATACTGTTTACGGATCAACAATTACTAGCGTAGTTAAAACTCAGGATCAGTTTGGTAATAATTCCGTTAATGGTCTAGTGGGTTCAGAAACGGTCACGATTGCTAAAGGAACAGGAACGGGTACTTTATCGGGAACAGTTACCGGTAATATCGGTACTAGTGGTCAGAATGGTACACTTACTTTTAATAATTTAAAGTTTGATAACGTTGGCATTTTTACTCTCGAGGCTCAAGGTAGTGCTTATACTCTGGCAACTAGCAGTTCTTTTGAAGTTACACCAAAAACTATTACCGCCAGCATGTCTGTTAATAATAAAAATTATGACGGAAACGACTCGGCCACAATAGATGGCTTAGATCCAGTGGGCGTAGAAAGCGGTGACACGGTAACTCTTTCGGGAGGAACCGCTACTTTTTCAGATAAAAACGTTGATACTGGTAAAACGGTTAGCGCTACCGGAATTGAAATGGGTGGGGCTCAGTCCGCTAAGTATTCTTATGATGGCACCGCCACCGCCACCGCTAATATTTCGGCAATTGAAATAACTTTAGGTGGATCATTTACGGCTAATAATAAAACTTATGATCGTGGCACAGCCGCTACTGTCGCTAGTGATAGTTTAACTTTTACTGGTTTAATTAGCGGTGATGATCTTACTTTTTCTCCCGCACCTACTTTTGCTTCAGCCACTGTGGGCGATGAAAAGACTGTTAGTATTACTGATGGTTCTTGGGGTGGCGCTGATAAAGATAATTATACTTTTTCTTTGGTGGGCGCGCCGACAGCCACGGCTAATATCACCGCCAAGCAATTATATATTACCGGTAGTTTTACTCCAGCTTCTAAAACTTATGATAAAACCACTTCCGCTTCTTTAGATAGTAATAATATTGGTTTAAGCGGAATTATTTCTGGCGATGCTGTTAGTTTTGATTGGGGGGCTTTTAACTTCGATAATGTAAATAAGGGGACAGGGAAGACAGTTACCGGTTCTATAGTTTTAACCGGCGCCGATAAAGATAACTATTCATTACCAAATAGTGGCACGATTACTTCTTCCGCTGGCGTTATTACCGCTCGAACTATTACTCTTGGCGGCACCTTAGTTGTTTATGATCGAGCTTACAATGGTAATAGGAATGCCACGATTGATTATAGCTCTAGTTTACCAATTGAAGGCGCCATCGAAGGCGATGGCCTTGGCTTAACACCTTATGCTCAATTCTCCGATAAGAATGTGGGCGACGAAAAAGAAGTAACAATTACTTCCACTTCAGCTATTTCAGGAGCGGCGGCCGCTAACTATGTTGTATCTTTAGTGGGCGCGCCAACGGCATTTGCGAAAATTACTCCAGTAGCGATTACCGTTACGGCGCAACACGATAGCAAAACTTATGATGGCGATGCCACCTCGGATGTCTCGCCAATAATTACTTTAGGAGCCTTAATTGCTGGTGATAATGGTATCTACTTAGAGTCCTATAACAATAAGAATGTTGGTACTGGCAAAACTTTAACCCCAAGTGTGACTTCTATTAAAGATAGTTCTGACGCTGACATGACCGGAAACTATACGGTTACCCTAGTTGATGACACCACCGGTGTTATTAGCGCTAAAGAATTAACCGTTACTGGGGCTGCTGTTACTAGTAAGGTTTATGATAATAACCGAAATGCGGTTATTACCGGTGCTACTTTATCAGGAGTAATCGGCGAAGATGATGTTACTTTAAGTAACAATACCGCCGGTGCTTTTAACAATGAACATGCTGGCAATAATAAATCAGTTACCACTTTACCAATGACAATTATTGGTGACGATATTTCCAATTACTCTCTAACTCAGCCAACTTTAACCGGAAACATTACAGCTAGACCAATTAATGTAAGTGCCCAAACTGATTCTAAGATATATAATAATAATAATTTATCATCAGTTTTACCAATTGGTGACGCTCTTTTAGAGTCTGATACTTACACTAGTGTTGGCACTCAAACTTTTTCTGATAAATATGTTGGTTTAGACAAGACGATTACGGCTGCTAACGCGGTGATTAATGATGGTAATGACGGTCAGGATTATGATATCACCTATGTCGATGCTTCTGGCTCTATTATTTCTGGTCCTTTGCATCACTTCAATGTTACAACCTCAACTTTAACACCAAATACCGGCACCCCGATTGACTTAACTATTACGGCTGTTGACCGATACGATAATACAATTAGCGCGGCGAGTGGTGTAACTCCTTACACTGGTAAAGCATATATCAGTACCAACGCCTCTCAATCTTATAATTTACCTTTGCCCTACGCTTATGTTTCTGGAGACGAGGGAACTAAGACCTTCGTCAGTGGCGCTTTGTTTAAGGTCGCTCAGAATGACGTTTCAATTTCGGTGCGTGATGGCGATAACGCCACTATTGTCGGTGAATTATCTGGATTGAATGTTTCTAACACCGCCGATGTTGTCGCACCGGTCATTTCCGCTATCTCAGTTACCCCCACTCAAAGCACGGCTTCAGTGGACTTTACTTCTGGTGAAGCTGGAACAGCTAAAGTCGGTTATGGTTTAACGGCGACCCACGGTAATATGACGAGTTATTTATCCATGGCCTCTGGCGATAATTCTATTGTCTTAAGCGGCTTAACTTGTGGCACCACTTATCATTATGCAGTTTACGGAAAAGATGCCTCAGGTAATGAGTCTATTTCTAGTGATGCTACTTTTAGAACAGATGCTTGCACTGAGCCAACTGAAGTCTCTGTGACTAGGACCAGCTTAGTTAAGCGAGTGGCCACTAAGAATGGTCAATTTGCCGATGGTTGGAAATGGATTTTAGACGTTACTTTACCAACCAATTCGACCACTTTGAGTATGAGCTTTAATAATTTAACCGGGGCAGGGACAATCCAGGCAGCTAACAATATTCGTTTTTATTCAAACGAAGCTTCAACCTCAACCCCAACTGTTATTACCGCTGCTGGTGCTGGAACTGCTTGGTCAAATTCGATTAGTTTAAATAAAGATTTAGATACAGTTAACCCGGGTCGTCAAATTCAAATCACAGTTGAAGCCGCTGTTCCTAGCGGGAGTATCGACGGTGCTTACTCGGCAGCTTATGACATTCGCGCTATTAGAGACGTCCGCTAAATCTAATTTATTAATTAATCTATACGCCTATGAAAATATCCAGAATTCTATCAGTTAGCGTGCTAGGCTTATTTTTAGCCGTTTCCGGCGCCTCGGCTTGGACAATTGATAACGGAATTAATAATAATAGCAATAGCGGAACTACCGCTTATGAGCCAGCGGCTAGCCCGGCAGCTGGAACTTACACTTCTAGTCAAAGCGTGTCTTTATCGGCTAGTGGCGCCAGTAGTATTCGCTACACGACTGACGGTTCAACTCCAAGTTGTACTAGTGGCATCGTTTACTCTTCAGATATTTATATCACTTCATCGCAAACTATTAGAGCTATTTCCTGCTATTTAGATAATGGCAGTACCTCAGCCTCTAATGTCATTAGTCATACTTATACAATTAACATCTCTTCCGGTGGTGGCGGTGGTGGCGGCTCAGTTACTTATTGTAACGCGGTTACCTTCGACAATTGGCAAAGTGCTTGTGCTGGCGGTTTTCAGTTTCGTAATGTTTTAACTCAGACGCCTAATAATTGTACTTTAACCACTGACCAACAATTAGCCAGACAACGAACTTGCACTGTTACCACGGCTCCGGTGACCAGTCCCGAGATTTCAGGCGCAACCTCGACCACAGTTTCATCTGGCAATCTGCTAAATAATATTTTAGATGAAGCACAAATTTTAGATACCAAAAAAATTGAGGTTTTACTAAATCATTTAGGTGGCGTGGCTAATCCAGCTATTGAGCAGGGGGGTCTAAGCAAATATAAAGTTATTTTAGGTTTAGATAAGGCTCTTAACAATGAAGAAAAATTAACCGTAAATAATTTTATTGTTTATGGTACTTTAAGTACCAAGCGTTTAGGGGCCGGAGAAAGAGCTGGCGTGATTAATTCTTATTATCAAGCCTATAATAAAATGCCAAATACTGAAGCGGAATGGTCTGATGTGTTAAAGATTGCCAGCGGTCGTTGGCCTAGTGAACGAAGTGCGGCCGCTGAAGCCCAGGCTAAGGTGGAATTTAAGCGCGTTTACGCTCGTAGTGCGGTGATGACCAGCAATATTGATGAAAATGCTATCATGGTCATCGCTTATGGTTTGCTACCCTTAGAACGCAATTTAATTAGCGAGAAGACAGCGATTAAAACCTTTAAATGGGTTTATGGTCACGCACCAGTTAGCGCTCTATCTTGGAATGTAGTTCGCGCCATCGCTTATTCTGGCGCTGCTAGATAATAATAATTCTTACCAAATTATAAAAAAAGCAGACAGCAAGTGTCTGCTTTTTTGGTGGCTACTTTTGAGTCAATCAGGTAAAACCCCGATTAGAATTCAGGGGCAAATTACAAATATTATTTAAGACTAGCTTTCTAATTATTTTTATGGGGAAATAATTTATTTTTAAAATAATTTATTTTTATGGTATAATTTTATATTATAAATATTAAAATTTGTTAGTTTTTTTATATTTTTATTTTATGTTAAAAGCTTGTAATCTATTTTTTATGCAAAAAGAAAAACTTAAAAATTGTATAAATATCTTAATATTTTTTACTTTTTTGTTGTTTTTTCCTTTTGTGACCAATGCGGCAACGGTGCTAACTGAAAATTTTACCGGAACAACGATCGATACAAATAAATGGACTGAGTATGACGCCGGTGGTATCGGCGGCACTACCGGTAACGTTCAACAAAATGATGTCTTGTCTATTACAGGCGATGGCACTTGGAATCATAATGGCTTAAAATCGGTTCAAACTTTCGATAGAAGTAAGGGCGATATTATTATTGAAGGCGATTGGCAGTTAAATAATTCTTGTGCTTCAGATTATACGGCCCCTTCTTTAGGTGTTATTTATGGCGATATGATAAGTGGGTTTAATCAAGAAGATGGGGCTCTTTCCCTAATTTATTATGGTGGGTCATTCCGTTTATTCAACACATCTGGAACATTCGTTTTAGATACTCAAGTTGCTTGTATTCCTAATACAACAGTTCATTATAAATTTGTCGTTAAACAAGCCGGCGGTGTAGATGTTTATTTAAACGGAAGTCTCACCCCTAATGGGTCTATGTCGGCCGCTGATGCCCCGAATACTTACACAAATAAACCTATCTCTTTGCAACAAAAATCGGGTGGAACTAACCCCACTATTAGTCTCGATAATATTACGGTATCAGTTAGTGACTCCCCGTCTATTCCTGCTAATCTAGCGGCTACCCCCGCCTCTGGTCAAGTAACTCTTAACTGGACGGCTCCAAGTAGCGTCGGTTCAGCACTCACTGATTATCAAATCGAATATAAACTTACCAGCGAGCCTACTGTATGGACAACATATGGTCATGCAGCGTCAACTTCAACCTCGGTCATAGTAGGCGGCCTTTTAAATGGCGAATCTTATGATTTTCGAGTATCGGGTATAAACGGCATGGGGACAGGAAGTCCTTCTGACGCTATTTCATCAACTCCAAATCTTTACGTTTCCTCAGCTCCTTATGATCTAGTTTCTAGTTTTGGTTCTAATAATCATATTAATTTGTCATGGACCGCACCCTTGTCAAATGGTGGGGCAAGTATCACTGATTATTTAGTGGAATATAAATTATCTACTGAGCCTACTGTCTGGACTACCTTTGTAGATGGTGTATCTACGTCTACTTCAGCTACTGTTGTTGGACTTACAAGTGATATGATCTATGATTTTCGAGTTTCGGCCATAAATTCTGTAGGCACAGGTCCAGCTTCAAACACCACAACTAAAAAGGCGGGAGCTTATTTACTCTATGATGATTTTACTGGAACTACAATAGATTCAAGCAAATGGACGGAATATGATTCGGCAACAGGAGGAAGCGGTGGAACGACTGGCAAAGTTCAACAAAATGGTGCCGTAGACATAGTTGGAACATTTGCCTGGAATACCAATGCTTTAAAATCCGTTAAAACTTTTGATAGAAGCACCGGAGATATTATTATAGAAGGCGATTGGACAATCAATGATTGTTCTTCGGAAATAGGTGAAAATAGTGCAATTTCCTTTGGAGATTGGGTTACAAATGGCACTGTGGTAAATGGATCATTATTTTTTAAATATGCCAACGGATTTTTTAAATTATTCTATTGGCCATCAGCTGTTTCTTCTGAGATTTCATGTACAAGTGGCGTCCCTACACACATAAAGGAAGTTATAAGACAGGCCGGAGGGATGGATGTGTATCTAAATAATAGCAGCACCGCCGCCCTTTCCCTTACTGCCGGTCAAGCACCAAATACTTGGAATAATGAACCTATAGTTTTGCAACAATCTAATAGTTCGGGTGCGAGTTTTGATAATTTAACTGTATCAAATTCAGGTTATACAGTTCCAGATAAAACAACAGGATTAACGGCAACCCCTAGAGATAATCAGGTGGAGTTATCTTGGATTACGCCAGCCGATGGGGGAGATGCTATTACTGATTATCTTGTTCAGTATAAACTTTCTTCCGAGCCAACTACCTGGATAACATTTTCTCATAACGTTTCTACTTCAACTACTAACTTCGTTACTGGTCTTATAAGTGGCTCAAGCTATGATTTTAAAGTGTCGGCGGTGAATATAAACGGAGTAGGCCCTTCTTCGGATTCAGCAACTGCCACCCCAATACAGAGCGCTCCTTCTGCTCCACAGAATCTATCGGCAGGAAATGCGGTTAGTAATCAGATTGATCTAACTTGGGAGGCTCCGGTATCAAATGGTGGAAAAAGTATTACTAATTATTTAGTGGAATATAAATTAACTTCAGAGCCTACTTTCTGGACCACATTTGCACATGGAGTTTCTACTACTACAAATATTTCAGTTACAGGCCTTACAAACGGAGTAAGTTATGATTTTAGGGTTTCTGCTGTAAATAGTAACGGATCAGGAACTTTTTCTTCTATCGTAACAATACCAACGGTCAATTCTACTCCGACCGCTCCGATTGCAAGTGAGGTTAATATTACAGGACAATCACACGTTTCTGAGTATTTGCTTGGATCATATATTTATTCTGATCCGAATGCTGACCCTGAGGGGGCGACTACTTTTCGTTGGCTTAGCTCAAATACATTAGGGGGCACATATTTACCGATTTCTGGGGCCACAAGCACTAACTACACTGTTAGATCAGAAGATTTAAATAACTATTTAAAGCTTGAAGTAACACCAGTTTCAACTATTGCTCCATTTACAGGAACACCAGTTTTAAGCAACGCCATCGGCCCGATTACAGCGGCAAATTATATTTATCATATACTTTCTACTGGACAGAGTTTGTCTCTGGGGTATGCTGGTTCTCCTGTCCTTTCAACTACTCAACCATATAATAATAAAATGTTAGATGGGACCGATACCGATCCCGGAACTAATCTTGTACCACTAGTAGAATCTAGTAATGAGACGCCAGCTTCTGCTATGGGTAACGGAATTACTTTTCAAAACGGTGTTCAAACTGTTGTTACAAGACATGGTGTAGGGGGGACGGCCTATCAAGGCCTCAAAAAGGGAACCGCTCCATATGAAAATGGTATACAACAGATGATAAATGTTAGAAATGCGGCAACTTTACTTGGAAAAACTTCCCAAGTAATGGGTATTACCACCGTTCATGGAGAAACTGATAATGTTTCTGGTAATTCTCCTTACTATGAAGGTTACTTAGCTGAATGGCAACGCGATTATGAGGCAGATATTAAAGCTATAAATGGTCAGTCTGGAACTATACCGATGTTTACAGACCAGATGGATTCATGGACTACTTACGGGTATGCTACTTCTTCTATTCCTGAGGCTCAATTAGCTGCATCAGAAGATTATCCTGGGAAGATAGTGCTTGTTGGTCCTAAATATTTTTTAACTTACGCAACTGGCCCACACTTAACGGATACCAGCTACAGAATGCTCGGAGAATATTATGCAAAAGTTATGAAGAAGGTTTTTTTTGATAAAGTCTTATGGAGACCTCTTTCGCCCGACTCAACACAACTGATTGGGAATGTAATATATGCAAAATTCCACGTACCAGAGGGGGTACTTGCGTTTGATACAAACATTGTTAAGGAGAATACTAACTATGGTTTTGAGTATTACGATAATGCTTCTTCGGCGACAATTAGCTCCGTTTCAATAATGAATTCGGATACCGTTAAAATAACATTAAGCAATATTCCAACAGGCGGAAATCAACGATTACGATATGCATATACGGGGGTAGCAAATGCTACCGCCGGAGCGCAATCCGACGGATCCCCCCGTGGTAATCTGCGTGATACAGATCCAGAGGTTTCTCTTTCGGGAAGCAATCTTTATGATTGGGCCGTTCATTTTGATAAAGCAATAACTTCAGTGACAGATACAACCTCGCCGGTCGTTACCCAATTTAATGTGTCTGCCACTTCTTCTTCATTAACTGTTCCGATAGGTTCATTTACGGCTAGCGATGATTATTACGTCACTGGTTACTTACTAACCGAATCATCCTCCACTCCGCTAGTTAGTGATGCTGGTTGGTCGATTGCGGCCCCAACTTCATATATTTTTTCAACTCAAGGGCCAAAGACTTTATATGCTTGGGCTAAAGATGCTGCTGGCAATATTTCCGCCTCGATGAGTGCTTCACTGACAGTTACTATTAATGCCAACGCCTTTACATTCACTGGCCCAACTTCAGGTAATGTAAATAGTACTTCAACTATTTTTACCATCACGCCAAACAATTATTATGCTGGGACAATTACGGTTACTCCATCGGGATCAGGAAGCTCGGGTTTATCAGCTATAGTTCTAAATTTTTCAAGTGCTGCCGCTCAAACATTTACTATTACTCCGGCTAGCAGTGGAACTATTACGCTCACCCCGACAAATAGTGGCGGTTTAACCAATCCGGCAAATATCGTTTACACCTCTAATGAGATACCTCCTGATGATGCTGCGCCGGTAGTATCATTAATTTCTGCTAGCTCAATATCTACTGCTTCGGAGTCTATTACTTGGTTGACTAATATTTTGTCTTCTAGCCGGGTTGATTATGGCCTTACTGATAGTTATGGGTCTCTAACGGCAGAAGCAGATGTCTCGCCGGCGGGAGTGGTTAGTCATACCGTCGTGCTTTCAGGTTTAGTTCCGTGTACTACTTATCACTATAGTATTTATTCAAATAGTAGTTTGAATTTATTTACTAAGAGCTCTGACAATTACTTTACAACCTCTGGCTGTGTTGGTGGCGCAACTATTATAGAGGGCTCAATGAATAATATCGCCGTTGCTACTGGCGGAAATATTAATCTTATAACAAATGGCCAAGGAATTAACTTAGTTGTTCCTATAAATTTTGGAGTAACTGATGCAAATTTTCAGATTAAAAAGTTAAATGAAAGCACTACAGTTGCGTCAACCTCTGTTCCAGTGGGCTATCTAAATATAGGCTCTTATGTTTATGAAATGAAAGCCCTAAGTTCCAGTGGGACTGTTATGTCAACTTTTGATAACCCTTTAACTGTTTCGCTGACTTACACACCCTCTGATGTTTCAGGGAAAGATGAGACAAGTTTAAAAATCTATAGATGGGATGGAGTAAATTGGAATGAGCTGTCTAACTGCAGTGTAGACACTAATTTAAAAAAAGTAACATGTAGCACTAATCATTTTTCTGTATTTGGATTATTTGGGCGGGCCACCGTAACTTATTCCGGCGGCGGAGGCGGCGGTAGTTTAGGGGGAGGGAGCAGTTCTTTATGTTCCATTACTTATGATGGTAACGGCTCTATTTCTGGTACAGTGCCGACCGTTAATTATGTTATTTCTGGTTCAAACATTATCCTGGCCGATAACAAAGGTTCGCTAACCAGACCAAAATATGTCTTTAGTGGTTGGAATACGACCGCTGACGGCTCTGGAACAAAGTACTCTCCCGGTGCGCTTCTGAAAATTGAGTCTAATATAAAACTTTATTCCCAGTGGATTTTGGCTACCACTAGTGATAGCGTTATCAGTAATTCTTCTTCTGGTTCTTTGCCAAATATCATTATCAGCCCCTCTGCTTCTAGTTCTTCAACTGTCGTTACCAGCAAAACGAAGATTCCAGCTTCCTTCCGCTTTACTAAAAATTTAAAATTTGGTTTGAAAGATAAAGAAGTTCTTTATCTCCAGTATTTCCTTATTAACTATGGTTATGATATTGCAAGTCCAAATAGCTATTTTGGTGTCAAAACAAAAGCGGCGCTAATAAAGTTCCAAAAAGATTATGGTCTAAGTCCGGAATATCAAACGGGCGCTTTCTATGTTAAGACCAGAGAACTTGTAAATAATTTATTGGTCAAGAAAAATATTTCCGCAAAGCCAACTATTATCAGCCCCTCTGCTTCTAGTTCTTCAACTGTCGTTACCAGCAAAACGAAGATTCCAGCTTCCTTCCGCTTTACTAAAAATTTAAAATTTGGTTTGAAAGATAAAGAAGTTCTTTATCTCCAGTATTTCCTTATTAACTATGGTTATGATATTGCAAGTCCAAATAGCTATTTTGGTGTCAAAACAAAAGCGGCGCTAATAAAGTTCCAAAAAGATTATGGTCTAAGTCCGGAATATCAAACGGGCGCTTTCTATGTTAAGACCAGAGAACTTGTAAATAATTTATTGGTTGTTAGTAGATAAAGTTTTATACTATTGCCACAGTAGTAATATTTTAGTGGCTAAGTTTCTCTTCTTGGTGAAAGCTAAAATTATTTGGGTTTTCATTAGCTTTTTTTCGGCCGGCCTTTTAATTTCCGGTTATTTTTGCTATAATGAAGGATAATATTTAAATATATGACTAATCAAATAAATTTTGTAAATACTTCCGACATCACTTTAGCGGCTGATTTTATTGCCGATTTAGTGATTGATAAATTAAAACTTAACCAGCGTGTTTTGTGGTTAGTGCCTGGCGGCTCATCAATTAGTGTCGCCGCTCTCGCCGCTGAGAAAATAGCAAAATACGATCATCATAAATTAACCGTGACTCTGACCGATGAAAGATATGGCTCTTTAGATCACCCAGACTCTAATTGGCGTCAGCTTCGAGAAGCTGGTTTTTTCTTACCAGAAGCTAAACTAATCCCAGTACTAGTTAACGATGATTTTTTAACGAGTGCCCAAAATTTTGCGATTAATTTAGAGCGAGCCTTTTTAAATAATGATTATGTCGTCGGCTTCTTTGGTATTGGCCCAGACGGACATACGGCCGGTATCTTACCTGGTAGCCCAGCTATTACTGCTTCAGAGCTAACTTGTGCCTATGATGCTGGCAATTTTAAACGCATCACGATTACGCCGAAAGCCATTGCCCATTTAAATGAAGCCATCGTTTTTGCTCAAGGCGAATTTAAGTGGCCGATTTTAAAACAATTAAATCAAGAGCTACCTCTAACTACGCAACCGGCTCAAGTTTTAAAAACGCTTAAAAAATTAACAATCTTTTCTGATTATCAAAATTAAAAATATATGAAAATAGCAATTAGTGGTTTAGGCCGCATGGGCGGACAAATCGCTCGTAAGTTAATTGAGAGTGGGGAAGTCGTCGTTGCTCACAACCGTAGCTTAGAGCCGATAAAAGAACTCACTGCCTTAGGAGCAATTCCGGCTTATTCTCGGGAGGCGCTAGTTAAAGCTTTCGGAGCGGAAACGCCAATTATTTGGCTGATGGTTCCGGCAGAAATTGTCGCCTCAGAAATAAGTGAATGGTTAAAGATATTACCTCAAAATAGTATTATTATTGATGGGGGCAATTCTGATTTTAGAAATACTAAAGAGCACGCCAAGTTAGTGGCCGCTCAGGGTTCCAGTTTGCTTGATATCGGCACCAGTGGTGGTGTTTGGGGTTATCAAAATGGTTTTTCAATGATGGTTGGCGGAGAATCAAAAGCTTTTAGAATTGTGGAACCGTTTTTGAAGATTCTCGCCCGCCCGGAGGGTGATTATAAATTTTTTGGTGAATCTGGCTCCGGTCATTATGTTAAAATGGTTCATAATGCTATTGAATATGGCATGATGGAAAGCTTGGCTGAAGGTTATCATCTGTTAAAAGAAGGACCCTATAAAAATTTAGATTTAGCGGCGGCCGGCGAAGTCTGGCAGCATCACAGCGTGATTACTTCTTGGCTTAATGAATTATCCCGCGACGCTTTACAAGAAAATCCTGAGCTAAGCGGCATCGATGGTTATGTGGCGGAATCCGGTGAAGCGCGTTGGGCACTTGAGGCGGCCGAAGAGCATAATATTGAAATGCCTTCGATTCAGGCTTCTTTTGTGGTTCGCTTGAAATCGCAAAAAGGGGAAATAAATTTTGCGACCAAATTGCTCGCAGCAATGAGAAATGCTTTTGGTGGTCATAAAATTAATCAGTAATTTAGAAACCAAGAGGCCGCTAGTTTTAAACTGGCGGCTTTTTGTTTGCTCTTGAATTAACTTAAAAGGCTTGCTATAATAACCTTTCTTAAAAATTATTAAAATTATTTAATTATATGGCTAGATATCCTAAAACAACCTTGAGGAATCGGCAGCGATTCGGCTTAGCCGCTGAAAGCGAAAGCATTCGCCGCCGCAATCAAATAAAACCCAGAAAGTCCGCTTATGGCGAAAGATTAGAGCAAAAACAAAAACTTAAATTTATTTATGGGGTAGCTGAACGGCAAATGAAGCGTTATGCTAAAGAAGCTTTTAATAGTAAAAATGATCCCCAAATTGATTTATTACAGAAATTAGAAACTAGATTAGATAACGTTGTTTATCGTTTGGGCTTTGGCAAAACTAGGGAACAAGCACGACAACTAGTTAATCATGGTCACATTTTAGTTGATAACGAAAAAGTTGATATTCCATCTTACTTGTTAAAACCTGGTCAAGAAATTAGCTTACGTAGTAAAAGCTTAAAGAATAAGGCTATCTCTGAGCAGATTGAAGCTAATCGCAAAGAACTGTCTCCAGTTGGCTATTTAGAATATAAAGTGAGCGCTGGTCGTTTCTTGTCACAGCCAGGAAAAATTGATTTGGCCAATAATGTGGATATCTCTAAAGTTTTAGAATCTTATCACAACTTAGTCTAATTTGAACTTAGGGGCGCTCTTAAAAAATAAGGTTAAAAGCCTTATTTTTTGTTGTTTAAAATTATATTATTGACTCAAATTAAAAATGGTTGTATTGTTTGGTTGCTTATTTATAGTCCTTTGAAAAATTTAAAAAAAAGAAAAATGGAAAAATCAGTCAAAGAGTATTTTGGTCTCGGCTCGGTTCCAGTAGGAATTGGCGCCGTACTTAAGGGGTGGGATTTTACTTCTGAAGAATTCAAAGATAAAAATCGTTTATCAGTCGTTGATTTTAGAGCCATGGCTCCGATCTGTTATCATAATTGTTTCCATTGTTTTACCGATAAGTCCGCTAAGAGTCTTAAAATTTCCGAAATTAAAAGAGTTATCAGTGAAATAGTCGAAATGAAGGGTCGCTCAATTAATTTTTTAGGTGAAGGCGAGCCAACTCTTGATCCTAATTTTTTTGAGATTATTATTTTTGCCTCTCTTTTAGGAGTAACTCCAATTGTTTTTACCGACGGCGCTACCAGGTTAAGAAACCCAGAATTTGTTAAACGCTTAAAGTCGTATGGAGTTAGTATCTGTCTAAAATGTGATAGTATTTTTAATGAAGATTATCAAAATTGGGTGGTCAGAGACCGCCACGATAAATACTTTTCTCAGCGCAACGATTCCCTAAGACTTCTGATGAAGGAAGGCTTTAATGAGAAATTAAGCGACGGCAATACCCGACTTGGTTTTGATATGGTGGTTTCGACTCGTAATATTGCCGAGGTCCCCGAAACCTTACGTTTTTGTCGGCAGCATAATATTTGGGTAGTTTTTGCTTCCTATTTGCCGGCCGGACGTAGTGGCCAAGGAAGTTTTGACAAAAAACTCACGCCGTCAGCCGAACAGCTGCGTAAAATGCGCCAACTGATTTATCAGATTGATAAGGAGGAATTTGGCTTCGATCATCATATTTGGAATAACTTTGCCACCACTCCTTGTGTGGAAAGATTACAAATTTATGGTGATGGTCGCGTATCACCTTGTCCCGGGAATGAAAAAATAATCGGTAATGTCCGAATTAATTCCATTAAAAGTTTGCACGAAAAAATTCTCAAAGAATTTCCGTGCCACGATCCGGAATTATTTTCTGGAAATTGCCCCTATCGTCCTAAGTAATTAGTATTAACAGGAGTCCTCTAAAAAAGAGGACTCTTTTTTTGTTGACTCGGAGCTATTTTCGCGGTATTTTATTAGTATTATGATTATTTTTATAAATGGTTCGATTAATTCTGGTAAAAGCACAGTCGCCAAGTTAGTGGCCGACTCTTTGGGTAATACCGCCTTGTTAGAAATCGACAGCTTGCGAGAATTTATTAGCTGGCTTCCAATTAAACAAGCAATTCCGCTTAATTTAATTAATGCCGTCTCAGTGATTAATAATTTTTTAAAAAATAAAATTGATGTCATTGTTCCTTATCCATTATCTCAAGCGAACTATGATTTTTTTCTTCAAGAACTAAAAGATTATCAGTCGAGTATTTTTGCTTTTACTTTAAGTCCTAAATTGGAAGTTGCTCTTAGTAATCGCGGCACCAGAAATCTTGATGAGGCAGAAAAAGAAAGGATTAAATATCATTATTCCATTGGTATTCCTAAGCCAGACTTTGGAATTATTCTAGATAATTCTTTGGAAACACCAGAAGTTACCGCCGCCAAGATTTTAAAAATAATTAATCCCTAACTTATATGACCTTTGAAAAAACTTTAGCTCTTCCTAAGATTGATACCGCCAGCTTAGCGAGGTTTACGGCTCTGCTTTCGGTCGCAATTTTAGCCCCCTTGGTTCATAACCAAATTTTGACCGGTTCTTTGGTTAATGCCACTTTATTTATCGCCGCCGCGACCTTAGGTCTTGGAGCTGCAGTTTTAATTAGTTTTTTGCCAAGTTTATTTGCTCTATTAACCGGCACCCTGCCTTTAGCCTTAGCGCCACTGTTGCCGTTTATCATGCTCAGTAATATTTTGTTAGTTTTATCTTTTACTGCTTTTTCAAAATCTAATTTTTGGTGGCGCATCTCTTTAGCCGCGACCTTAAAATTCGTTTTTCTTTATCTAGTGTCCTCTTTAGCGGTGAAGCTGCTCTTTGGTGGGGCACTTATCGGCGTGGCCACTATTATGCTTAGCTGGCCCCAACTTCTAACCGCTTTACTCGGTGGAGTTCTGGCTTTTGTAGTTTTAAAAAATCTCAGTGTTTATGATCAGCAATCAAAATAAAGTTAAAATTCTGTGGGGCTTATTTTCTTTAACGGTAATTATTCCTATAGCCGACTTTATCTTAACTTCCTTTGGAATTAATATTCCTTTAGTTGCTGTCCTAAAATTTATTATCCCACTAGTTATTTTACTGACCCACTCCTTGATACTTTTTAGTCCTTCGCGCAGCGCCTTGCTCTTAGTTCCGCCATTTGTTATTGGTTTTATTTTTGAAATTATTGGTGTTAATTTTGGAGTCATCTTTGGTGGTAATTATTTCTATAATTGCAGTTTACTCGGTCCTAGTTTTTGCGGTGTCCCGCTGCTGATTCCATTTTTTTGGTCATTTTTTGTTTACACCGGCTACCTTATAACCTCATCTTTTTTAATTTGGCTAAGGGTTGATAAGCCGTCACCGCAAAATAAAAAAATCTGGCTTTTGGTCTTACTGATAATTATTGACGGCTTAATTGTAGTTGCTATCGATCTTTTTATGGATCCGATTATGGTGGCGAGTAACTATTGGACTTGGACGAGCCGCGGTTCTTATTTTGGCATACCTTTAGGTAATTTTTTTGGTTGGTTCTTGGTCTCAATAATTTCTAGCGGTATTTTTAGAATTAGGGAATTCTTCCGACCTTTAAAAACGAGCACTTTACCTGATTCCATATTTCTGATTCCCGTTATCGGTTACGGCGCCCTGGGTCTGATATTTTTAATTTTGGCCTTAAAATTAGAATTGGGCCAACTAGCTCTTGTTGGACTGATAATCATGTGGCCGATAGTTTTGCTTAATTTATTCTTGTACTTAAAATATCGTTATGAAAATAATTAATAAAAAAATATTTCTGTACTCATCGCTAGCCCTTTGGTTTTTAGCGGCCGCGACCTTAATCGGATTAACTGAGGAAGTTGTTAACTTAGAGAGTGTAGTGGCTTTTGACAAATATTGGTCGCTAATTTTTTTAAATTGGCGCAGTGATTTATGGATCTCTATTTTTTCCGTTTTAACCTGGTTAGGGAATTGGCAATTAGTTGCGCTGTTAATTTTACTAGTCATTTATTTTTTACTGAGAAAAAAACAGCAGACTTTTATTTTGCCTTTTTTGTTTACCATTGCGAGCGCGGAAACCGTGACTTTTATCGGTAAATTACTAGTCGGACGCTCGCGGCCACTAAGCGCTGCGATTTATGAAACGGATTTTTCTTTTCCCAGTGGACACGCCACGATTGCTGTCACTTTTTATGGTTATCTGGCCTATATGCTCTGTAAGTTGGCAAAAAACAAAAAACAGCCAGTGGCTGTTTCGGTGGGTACTTTGCTAATCGTTTTACTAATTGGCTTTAGTCGTCTATATCTAGGCGTGCATTATATCAGTGATGTTTTGGCTGGCTATCTAGTAGGCTTGCTCGCTTTAATCGCCGGTCTTAATTTAAATGAATGGCTGGAAACTAAATCCAATCAAAAATCAAGGCAATAATTGAGATAATAATTAAGAATAAGAAACCGAAAGAAGCCAGATATAATTTTAGCTTAGATGATTTCCAGATGAAGAATTCACTAAAAGCTGGATAACGTTTCTCAATATATTTGGTGAGTCGATAATTTTCGACTCTTTTAGCAAAAATATCACTACGAGTTCGGAAATATTGTTTTACAGATTCCTTATGATGTTTGTTGAGCCAGATTAAAAGCGGCAGAACAGTTAAAAGGACTACCAACCAAGCTAAGCGGTAGCTCCAGCGTTTAATAATTACTAAGAATAAGTTCCCGGAAAAGTGTCCGAGCATCACGTAAAAAATTCCCCAAGCAATGCCGCTAAAAACATTCCAGGTCCAGAAGGTTTTTTGTTTTAGTTTGGCTAGACCGGCTAAAAAGGGCATAACGGATCTAATGGGTCCGATAAAGCGTCCCCAAAGCAAACTTTGGTTGCCGTATTTAGTAAAAAAATCTTCACCTTTTTGTAGTAAACTATCTTTCATTAGTTTTTTCCGGCGGATATAATTACCGCCGTGAGTGCCGATATAGTAACTAATAGCGTCACCAGTAATGGCTCCGGCAATAGAAAATATAATTACCGAGCTTAAAGAAAAATAGCCTTGAGCGGCTGCAAAACCGCCTAAGGTGACAATTGTGGCTCCAGGCAAGAAAGTACCGATAAATGGCAAGGCCTCAATGGTTGCTCCAATAAAGAATAACCAGGGGCCCAACCAAGCTAAATGGCTGGTAAAAAATTCTAAATTCATAGAGACATTATAGCACAACAGTTCTAAAAATTAATTAGATAAAAAAAGAGAGTCATTTTGACTCTCTGTGTCTGTTTATTTTTCGAGATGGATTATCTCCAGAATCTCAAAAGTTTTACAGCTGATGGTTTTTTGGCCACGCTGGGGTGGCGGAAAGGAAATCCTGACCTTATTCCAGGGGCTAATAAAATTGGCCTCAGAGCACATCCGTTGGTCGATTGAAAAAATTTCCCTTCGGCCTTCAATCATAAAGTAAATCATGGTATCTCCAATAATCTGTGGTTCAACTCGGGAGACTACCCCTTCAATTGTTTTTGGGGCTGTTTCCTTAGCTTGAACGTAGCTGGTAATTAGGAGAATCACTAGCAGTAAATGCATTCCTTGCTTCATTTTTAGATTTTTTTGGTTTTTAATGATACTTATGTACTTCAAATAACTATATTACAAAAACAGGTTTCTGTCAATAGTAATTTGACAAGCCAGCAGCTAGGTGACAAAATGTAAAGTCCTAAAAAATTAGGCAAATTCTTTAACAATCAAAAAAACAGGAGGGTAGTATTATGGAAAATCATTGGTATTATTGGATGGCTGTTGTTATTGGTGAGCTAGGGGCCGCCACTATTTTTTTAAGCGCCGCTCGGTATAAAATAATTACTTTCGGTGTCTTGGGGGTTTTTTATATTGTTTTTGCTTCAATTTTCTTTTATTATGCCTTACCGGCACTAAGTCGTCCGCTGCTTGGTTTATTTGGCTTTGCACTTTTTATTTTCTGGCTTTTAACCTGGTTTGTCTCATCAGTTTTGCCTAAAGAAGCTGGTCCTCATAAATTAAAGAATTATCAAGAGTGGCCGCCAATTATTTACGCGGTTATTATGATGATTATTTTCTTTGCAGATGTTTATGGACTGGGCATCGAAAATAAAATTATAATTAACGCTAATTTAGAGAGTGAAGTAAAAAAATATTGGTCTTGTGATCCTGAACTTAAAAAAATTATTCCTCAAGACCTAGCGATTACTTACGCCGAAAGAGCTTTGGGTAATACAGATCTGGAAAAATATTTTATGATTGATAAGACTCACATTACTCTTCAGATAAATAAAGGCGTTTATTGGTATCTGGTTCCTTTAGAATTTAAAGATGACAGAAGTTGGCAAGAAAAATTAGAAATCCCCGGCTATTATAAGATTTTAGCTGGTGATCCGCTGGCTAATCCAGTTTTAGTTGATGGTCTTAAGATAAGGTATACGCCCGGTGCTTCGTTTGATAAAAATTTGGGCCGGAAACTTTATTTTGATTATTTTAACCGTTTTTTGTCCGTCAATTCTTTTCAGGAAGATGATAACGGCCGTGTTTTTTGGATCATAGATGTTACCAAAACTAATTTTTTCTCTTGGGATAATCAAAAAGAGGGGATAATTATTTATGACCCAGAAACCGGTGGTCACGAATATGTGCCTCAAAATAAACTCTCAGGGTCGCAGTATTCCTGGATTGATGGGAGTATTCCGACCAAGGTCTTTCAAAATTTAATTTTAGACTAATTCGAATTTTAGGCTCAGCTATTAAACGCTGAGCCTCTTTTTTTTGGCATAATGACCTCTAATGACCCTTATTGACCTATAAACCCATAAAAAGGTATAATAATTGTATGACTGAAGAAATTAAACCAAACGCCGTTTACACCACCAGTGAAACGGAAAAAATCTTAAAGATTAGTAATAGCACTTTAAAGCGCCTGCTAAAACAGGGGCTACTTAAGGCTAATAAAGTGGGGAAGCAATACCGCATTTTGGGACTTGAGATTTTAAAATTAGTTTCGCCGACGGTTGAGAAAAAAGCGGTTGCGGCTTATTTAGATTTGAAAAATAAAGTTATTGAAAAAACTAAAGGGTGGTAAGGATATTTAGTATGAAGAAAATCCTGATAATAAATACAACTCTAAATAAGGGCGGAGCGGCTAGAGTCGCTTATGATATTTTTGAAAATCTAAATTCTGATTTTGAGATTTTTTTTGCTTACGGTCGCGGCGCTAAAAACGCTGATTCTAAAACTTTTTATTTTGGCAATAAACTGGAAATGTTAATCCACATCTTTTTAGTCAGATTTTTAGGCTTAGAAGGTTATGGCACTTATTTTTCCACCAGAAAACTAATTAAATTTATTAAAAAAGGGAACTTTGATTTAATCAATCTCCATAATTTACACGGTTATTATCTAAATTTTTTCAAGTTGCTTAATTTTCTTAAGAAGTTGGATGTCCCTATTATTTATTCCTTGCACGATGAGTGGCCGATTACTTGGTTACCGGCGCACAGTCTGGGTTGTTCTCACTGCAAAACCGGGCAAGGTCAGTGTTCTAATACTTATTCATACCCCAAAAACTATTTACCTTTATTTTCAAAATACATGCTACTTAAAAAGCAAGCGGTTTTTTCTAGTTTAGAAAAAACGTCGATTGTTTGTCCTTCGATTTGGTTAAAAGAGCAAATAGCCAAGTCATACTTAAACAAATTTAAGATTGACATCATTTATAATGGCGTTGATACTGATATTTTTCAGCCAGCACCAGACAAGGATAGTTTAAGAACAAAATATACTTTGCCGCTCGATAAAAAAATCATCACTTTTTCCGCTTCCAATTTAAATGATAGTAGTAAAGGTATTAATTATATAATTGAAGCAGCTCATAACCTAAGAGATAAAAATTATTTATTTGTGGGTCTAGGGGCGGGTGAAATAAATAATATTCATAACATTAAAACTCTAGGCTATATTTATGATAAACAAAAACTCGCCGAGCTTTATGCTTTAAGTGATTTGTATTGTTTTGCTTCCGCCGCTGAAACTTTTTTGTTATCCGCCGCCGAGGCGCTCGCTTGTGGTGTGCCGGTTATCGGTTTTGATTTACCGGTGGTTAGAGAACTGGTTACTCCGGCTGTTGGCTTATTAACCGAGAATAATAGTGAAAATTTAGCCAAATCAATGACTTATTTATTGCATAATGAAGATGAACTAAGAAATCTGGGCCAAGCCGGGCGTCAATTAATTGAAAATAATTATTCTAAGAAAATTTTTTATACTAGCTACCTAAATTTATATAATAAGTCTTTAAAGTAACTTTGTGATTAATACCACCGCTCAAAACACAATCAAGAATTCAATTTATAACTTCATCGGTTTTTTGCTGCCGATTTTAATCCTGGTCATTTTTACGCCGATTATTATTTCTAAATTGGGCGTTAGAGATTATGGTATTTTTATTTTCTTAAATACGGTCTTAACCTTTTTAGGTCTGCTGGATCTAGGTATTGGCACGGCCACTAATAAACACGTCATTGAATATTACTCAACTAATCAAACTGATAGACTTAAGAAGTTATTGTATTCAATGAACTCGATTTATTTGATAATGGCCTTTGTTTATCTATTCGTCTGTATAACGATTGGCCTTGTGATGCAGAAATTTTTTGTTAAGCCAGGCACGGAGACTGACTATTTCATTCTCTTTTTAATCCTTGGTTTAACTGGTTTCGTTGGCGCTTTCTTTGCGAATTTTAATAATTCAATAATTGCCATGCAAAGATATGATATTTATTTAAAGATTAGCAGCATATTTTTGCTGTTATCCAATATTAGCATGCTGGTTTTAGCTTCTTTGGGCTATAAGTTGGTACCAATTTTAGCTGTCCAGCTCTTTTTATCTCTGTTTAGTGGTTTATCATTTTTTTTCATTGCCAAAAAGGTTCTCAGTTCTCTAAAATTAAAATACGCCTGGGACAAAATTGAACTAATTAAAAATTATAAATTTGCTTTGCCGGTGGCTTTCAACAACTTGGCCAGTTCTTCGCTGGTTCATTTTGATAAGCTGCTGGTGCCTATGTTTTACGGTAGTGCCGCCTTAACTTATTACAGCGTGCCGGGTAGCGTAGCTACTAAGATTTCCACTATTTCTGGAACTTTTTCTTCTTTGTTATTTCCCATTACAGTTAATCTCCAGGCCTTAAATGATACGGAAAAAATTAAGCGGGTGTATATTAGATCAGTTCGATTGATTACAATCCTGTCTTCAGCTATTGCTTTATCAATTATTTTTACAGCCGATAAAATTTTACTTTATTGGTTGAATGATAGTTTTGTAAAACAATCAGCCGTTGTTTTAATCCTCTTAGTTTTAACTAATTTTGTTCTAGCTTTATTTAGCCCCTTGTCTAATCTTTTAATGGCCATGAATAAGATGCGATTTTTAACTACCGGTTCAGTTATTATGGCTTTAATTAATATTATTACGCTTTTTATCTTCTTACCAAAGTATGGCATTAACGGCGCAGCCCTGTCTTATTTGATCTCGGTATTATTTGTTTTTTATATGTTCCATTTTGCCGAGAAAAAATATTTTAGTATCAAAGAGAATATTCATCTGAAGCTACTGATTAAAATAATATTAACTACTATTCCATTTTTTGTAATTACTAGATTTTTGCTTTACCCTCTAATTACTAGTTTTGTAACGCTCGCCTTAGTTGGTCCGACCTGTGTTTTGTTGTTCTTACTGTTGTATAAAGTCTTAGGTTTTGTGGAGATAGAAGACTGGCGCGATTTTCTTCTTTCCTTTAGAAATATTTTAGTGAAATTAAAATTAAAAAATAATTTATAATATATGCCAAATAAAAAAGCTTTAGTTACTGGCGGCGCTGGTTTCATTGGTTCTCATCTGGTTGACGAATTATTAAAATTGAATCTAGATGTTGTTGTTATTGACGATTTAAGTGGCGGATTTGTTGAAAATGTAAACAAGGATGTTAAGTTCATCCAAGGCGATATCGGAGATGTTGAGTTTATCAATAATATTTTCAAAGAAGAGCGATTTGATTACGTCTTTCATTTAGCAGCCTACGCCGCCGAGGGTCTGAGCCATTTTATTAAGCACTTTAATTACCAGAACAATCTAATTGGAAGCGTTAATCTTATTAACGCCTCAATAAATAATGATATTAAGTGTTTTGTTTTTACTTCTTCGATCGCCGTTTATGGAGCTGGACAATTACCGATGATTGAAAGCACCAAACCTCAACCGGAAGATTCTTATGGTATCTCTAAATATGCCATTGAGCTTGAGCTGGAAGCAAGTCATAAAATGTTTGGCCTTAATTATATAATTTTCAGGCCTCATAACGTTTACGGAGAACGTCAAAATATCGGCGATAAATATCGCAACGTAGTTGGTATTTTTATGAATCAAATAATGCAGGATAAGCCTTTAACTATTTTTGGTGACGGCAATCAACAGCGCGCCTTTACCTATATCGGCGATGTGGCGCCAATAATTGCTAACTCTATTTTTAATGAATCGGCCTATAATGATATTTTTAACATTGGAGCTAATACTTTTGCAACTGTAAACAAATTGGTAAATGTCGTCTCTGAAGCTATGGGTGCGGAGGCAAAAACAAATTATCTACCGGCCAGAAACGAAGTAGTTAGTGCTTATTCTGACCACAGTAAAGTCCAAAGAATCTTAGGCTATCAAGATTTAACCTCTTTGGAGGATGGGGTGAAGAAGATGGCTTCTTGGGCCAAAGAAGAAGGCGCAAAGCAAAGTAAAAAATTTGAAAATATTGAGATTTTAAAAAATTTACCGCCATCTTGGGCTTAAAATTTGTATGGAAAAAAACAATCATAATTATTCAATTGGCGTGGTAACTTATATTAATCGGTATCATACTTATTTCAAGAAAAACATTGAAAGTCTGGCCAAGTATTTTCCTGATAAACAAATTATTTGTATAATCAATGGTCATCCAGACAAAGTAAGAAATATCGCCTACTTAAAAGAAATCACTAGTTGGTTATCGACTTTTAATAATGTTAAATATGTCACCTTTGAAGATCACCAATCTCTGGCTAAGTGCTGGAATTGGATATTACTAATGTCATCTACGGAAAATAACCTATTCTTGAATGATGATATTTCTGTAAAACAAAAATTTAGACAAGATTTTGAAAGCCATCTAGCAGATAATTTAGATTTTTTTGCTATCAATAATTCTTTTTCCCATTTTTTACTTAATAAAAAAGTAGTCAAAAAAATAGGCTGGTTTGATGAACGATTTTTGGGGGTGGGGTATGAGGATGGCGATTATTTAATTAGATTAGCTCAAGGAGGCATTGATTTGGTTAGCGTTACTTGCCGCGATATTGTAAATTTTATTGCCAAAAATTATGATCCTGGATTCAAAGAAATTTCTACCTCAATGATGAATGATAAATATTCTAGCGTAAATGGTGAATTCATGAGAAAAAAATGGTTTTTCAATCATCTTGGCGATGTTGATTTTGGTCATGATATTGAATTTTTTTGGAATGATCAAGAATACCTTGTTAAGTTAAAAGATGAGATGGCAACTCCGGTTTTTTACAGTTATGAGCTGCTTGATAATAATTTAAGATTTTCTTTGGATCTTAGCGATATCTCCGACAGCATTAGTGATATTAAAAAAACTTTCAAGAGCTATTTAAAAAGTTTTTTTAAAGTTAAATAATTTATTAAAAAATTATGAGCCTTAATAATAAAATCAGGAAATTTGTATCAGCCACTAAAGAAGAAAAAGTTGTATACTTTTTTAAATTCTTTAAAAAAATTTATATTTTGATCTTACCATTTTTTAGATTATTTAAACTTCCATTTGTTTCTGGTTCAAAAAGAAGAAATATTTTTCTAGATTTTTCGGAGAGAATGACTAATCTGGGTAAATTTATTAGATATAGATATTATCTGGGGTTTAAATTGTTTTACAGCTGCTCTAAAAACGGTACCGGAATAGTTAATCATATAATGTTTGATAATATATATGAAAAAGATACCTGTGTTTTTTTGAAAGAATCTTTAAGAGGCCTCAATAAACCTTCTTTTGTGGATGTTGGGGCTAATATCGGTTTAATTAGCTTGTTTTTACTAAAAAATGTTAAAGACATTTCCATATACGCTTTTGAGCCATCTCCTCATCAGCACATGTTATTTAAAAAAACTATTGAAGAAAATAATATTTCTGACTCCGTTAAGTTGTTTGACCTAGCCTTAAGCGATACTAGCGGTACGGTGCCATTTTTTGTGCACAACGAAGCAAACTGTTCCGGTGATGGATTCTATGATACTGGCAGGGGTGGTGACGGTAGGGTGATAAATGTAATTGCGACTCCTCTAGATCTTTGGTGGCAGAATAATGGAAAAGTTAAAATTGATTTAATTAAGGTTGATACGGAGGGCGCCGAACTATCTGTCTTTAAGGGGGCTAAAGAATTAATAACCGAATGTCATCCTTGCATATTTTTTGAAATGCAGGAAGTTAATTACAGAGCTTATAATTATACATGGAGAGATGTCTTATCTTTTTTTGAATCAATAAATTATTCGGTTTACACCGAATCGGGAAAAAAATTAGATATTTATAATACCGAGGAAATAATGCTTGATAATTATAATTTTATTGCTAAAAATTAGCATTTTATTCACAGCTATATGGAGAAAAATATTTGGGAAAAAGAAGAATACTATAAGGATATTGAAAACACTCACTCAGATGATCTTATAAAAGAAGATTCTATATTCTTGCATTTTATCGAGCTGCTAAAGGAAAATAAACCAGCCTCAGTTTTGGATGTCGGTTGCGGTGAGGGGTGGCTAATTGATCAATTTTCTAAGCGAGTAGATATCGTCCAGTCATTTACGGGTATTGATGTTTCAAGTATTGGATTAAAAAGAGCTGAAGGAAAAAATATTAGTAAGGCTAAATTTATCCATTATGACGGACGTATTTTTCCTTTTACTAATAATTCTTTTGATGTTGCTTTGTCTAGTTTTGTTTTCGAACATTTATCTGACCCTATGACAACATTTAATGAGATGAGTCGCGTTGTTAAGCCTGGCGGACTAATAATTATTGCCTGTCCTAATTTTGGGTCGCCATTATTTAAATCGCCCTGCAACAAAGAAAATCGCCTTTTATTAATGGTTTCTAGATTCTTTAAGGAGTTTATGCCAAGAGTATATTTTAAAAATGATTTTTATTGGAATAAAGTGGTTCCGATAGAGCTGCCAGCCCATGTTCACATATCCGACTACGATACTTTGTGCGAACCAAGCCTCTCATCTTTTCAGAAATTTTTAATTAACCACAAAGATAAATATTCTATTGTAAAAATTGATTCTCTTTGGGATTCTTACGACTATGATAAAATATTTACTAGTGGTCGTTTAAGTTTACTAAAGAAAGGCTTGGTTAATCTTGCTAAGAACCTAGGATTAAAAAAGATGCTTCGATTTCAATATTTTGGATCATTCTTTTTTGTAGCCATTAAGAAGGTTTAAAATAATATGGCAAAAATTCGTATCGCATTTATAAAATTTGGCGGACTTTCGGCTGGTGGCACCGAACGTTGGTTGCAAATGATGGCCGCTAATTTACCTAAAGATAGATTTGAGGTGGATTACTATTATTGCGATGCGGCGCCATATCTAGGTAGTGACTCAAGACATGCCGATACTAATCCTGAGCGTTTAAAATATATGTTGGATAATCAGGTTAATTTAATCAAATTTAAAGTTGGTTTTAAAGATGTAACTGTTTCTACTCACGATTGGATTAAAACTGATTTTTGGGAGAAGTTCGATGAGTCCAAATATGATATAGTTCAAGCAGCTAAGGCTGGGCCAGCAGAATATCCTTTTAATAAAATGAAGAAAGTCAGAATCGTTGACTCAGTTCATTTGTTAGGCGTAGATCATAATCCTAATATTTTTTGGACTTGTTTTTTGTCAGAATGGTCTCGACTTAAATGGTCTCAAATGGGCGGCAGTTTAAGTAAAAGTTCTGTAATTTATGCATCAGTTGAAAAGCCGGTAACTGATGATGATTTACGGGCAGAATTAAAAATTTCCGCGGATTCAACGGTTGCCGGCTTTCATCAGCGCCCAGATAATAACATTGCCAGCGAAATACCGCTTAAAGCTTTTGCTCAAATTCAGCAGCCAAATTGGCATTTTGTAATCATGGGTGGCGGAGAATTTTATCGTAAACAAGCTAAGAATCTGGGATTGCAAAATGTCCATTTTTTAGAGGCTAGCGCTGATTATAATAGAGTCTCTTCTTTTTTAAATACTCTCGATATCTTTGCTCATGGCCGAAAAGATGGTGAAACTTTCGGAACCGTCTTTGCTGAGGCCATGATTCATGGCCTGCCGTGTTTGTCTCACTGGACAGGTATTGCCGACGCTCAGGAAGAAACCATGAATAAGGGTGGTCTGTTTGCGGCTAATTTGGAAGATTATAAAGATAAGCTCAAAGAATTTTTTGAAAACAGAGAACTTAGAGAAGGACTGGGAAACTTCGGAAAAAAATATGCCGAGGAGTTTTATACTATAGATAACTCAGTCAAAAAGCTCTGCTCCGTTTACGAGAAAGTTATGGAAGATGCACCGGCTACAAAAATAATCGCGGGTAATAATTTAGAAAAAAATCGAGCTAATAGAATATCTTTTAGAAATCGTATTAAAATATTAGTTTATAATAAATATTTTTTTATTTGCTATCGATTTTTTAGGAAAATTTTTAAAAAATAGAAATATATGGAAAAACCACGAGTCATTTGTTTGATGCCAGTTAAAAACGAGGTCGATTTATTGCCAATTACCTTGCCTATTATTTCTACATATTGCGATGTTATTATTATAGCTGACCAAATGTCCGATGATGGATCAAGGGAAGTGTATAAGAATTTTCCTAAGGTTAAAGTTATAGATAACACAAGAGAAGGGCACTCAAATCAAGTTCGTTGGGATTTATTAAAAGCCGCCAGAAAATACGATGGTCTTAATTTGATATTATGTCTGGATGCTGATGAATATATTCCACCTTTATTATTTAATAAGTTTGTAGATAATCATGAATTCAAAATTGGTGATAGTTTCCGTTTTCCATGGATACAGCTTTGGAAGTCTGTAAAATATTTCAATAATACAGGTGCTTGGTATAGAAATTATCAACGTGCCGCCTGGATTGATGATGGTAAAACCGATTATGATGATAACATAGTAATTAATGATCACATATCTAGGGTGCCGCTCGGCTTTTTAAAAAACTGCAAAAGAATAAAAGATATACCAATTATTCATCTCCAGTGGCTTTATTGGGAGAGAACTCAGTTTAAGCAGGTATTATATCGTTGCACGGACTTTATTAAAAACCCTAAAAATTATATTTTTATTAACTCTGCCTACTCAGTTTCTTTAGATGTCCAGAATCTTAAACTAAACGAAGTTCCTGGCAAATGGACTGGCGGTTTTAATTCTTTAGAATTAATTGAAAAATTTCAACCAACTTGGCATCGGATGGAGATTTATAAGTTATTTGATAAGTATGGTATAGAATTTTTTGAACCACTAGAGATTTGGCATGTTAAAGAATTGGCAGAAGAATTTACAAAGCGTGTCGGCCGAAAACCGGTTTCGATAACTGAAAATAAATTAATCAAAAAATTTAAAGATATTAAAAGGTCTCTTATCAAAATTATTCACTATTAAAATATCTTTATGCTTTCTATAATTACACCCAATTTAAATAATGCTAAATATCTTGAAGATAATATTTTATCTATTAGCAAGCTAAATATTCCTTTTGAACACATTATTGTTGACGGCGGTTCTACTGACGGTTCTTTGGATATTATTTTAAAATATCCACAGATTAAATTACTTCATCAAACCGAGAAGACTGGTATGTATGGAGCAATCCATCAAGGCTTTTCTGAAGCTAAGGGGGAATATATAACCTGGGTTAATGCCGATGATCGTATTATAACTGCCGGTTTTGAGGCTATGTACCTGGAAATTTCTAAAGGTGTTTGCGATTTTATTTATTCTGATGGTTATTATTATTATGTTAAAGAAAATATTCAGAAGTTTGGTAAAGGAAGAAGATTTGGAAAATTTTTCTTGAAACACGGCTGTATGCCAACTATGCAACCAAGCAGTATTTATACTAAAAATTTATATCTGGAGATTGGTGGATTGAGATATGATAAGTTTAAAATTATTGGTGATTTGGATTTATTCTTAAGAATGGCCAAATTAAAAAAGTGTCGTTTTAAATATATTCGAGCCTTATCCACGGTCTTTAGTAATCGCGATGATTCCTTAGGAAATAGCAATAGTAATCTTTATTATAAAGAGTTGGCCGATAATCAAATGCCTAAACCAAATTTATTGGTTAGTATTTTGTATCGCATATTTAAGTATATTTAAATTGTAATTTTATGGATAATATTTTTATCTCAATTTGCATTCCTAATTACAACCGCCCCGATGAACTCCTGAGGCTTTTAAAGACCATCGATTCGATCCAGACCGGTAAGATTGAAATTGTAATCTGCGAAGATAAGAGTCCTAAGATGCTTGAAGTTAGGGGAAAGGTCAGACTATTTTGTGAAAATACCCAGTATAAAGTAAACTATGTAGAAAATGAAGTCAATTTGGGCTTTGATAAGAATCTTAGAGCCTGTATTTTAAATGCTCATGGTAAATGGGTTATATATATGGGTAATGACGATGAGTTTGTTCCTGGGGCTCTAGATCAGCTGATTAATTTTTTGACCGAACACGAAAACCTGGGTTATATCTTGAAGTCGCATTATTTTATTCATAAAAATGGCAAAAAAGAACGTTTCCGTTATTATGATGGAATTAAATTTTTTGAACCTGGATTGGATACTTATATTCAAATGTTTCGCAAAAGTGTTTTTATCTCCGGTTTTACTATCAGAAAAGAATTAACAGAATCACTACTGAAAGATGATTTTGATGGCACCCTGCTTTTTCAATTATATCTTTTAGCTGAAGTTTGCTTGAAATATCCGGCGGCTTATTTTGATGTTCCTCTGACTCAACAATATGACGAAGGAACTCCGGAATTCGGTAACGCGGCTAGCGAAAAAGCCTTATACACCCCCGGATCGATTACGGTTGATAATTCAATTAAATTTTTATCTGGTTATTTTAAGATAACAAGATATATTGATGAAAAACATAAGTTTAACTCGACGGTTTTAATTGCCAAGGATATGTCTAAATATTTCTATCCGAGTTTAGCTATTCAAAGAAATAAAGGGATTTCCTCTTTCTTGAAATATGTAAAGGAACTTAATAGACTAGGTTTTAATGTTTCGTTGTATTATTATATTTATATCGGAGCGCTTTTAATCTTTGGTAAAAATATCTGTGATAATACTATTCGGATTTTAAAGAATATTATCGGTAAAACGCCAAAATTATAATTTTATGAAAACAGAAAGTTCACTAATGAGTTTTTTCCGTAAGCTTAATATGGATCCGATTGCTTGGTCGCTGCGCCGGATTTATTGCCCGGTTAAGAAAAGCGATTTGGTTTTAGAATTAGGCAGTGGAAGCAATCCATTTTTCAGATCGAATGTTCTGTGTGATGCTTTTGCTGAAGACACACCTCATCGCCATTTTGAAAAATTAATTCATGATCGCCCGACGGTCTTGGCTTTTGCTGAAGATTTACCGTTTAAGGATGATTCTTTTGATTTTGTAATCGCTTGCCATGTTTTAGAACACTCAGAAGATCCAGCTAAATTTTTATCAGAAATTCAAAGAGTCGCTAAGGCCGGATATATTGAAGTTCCGGATGCTTTTGTTGAAAGACTGACGACTTATTCAGTGCATCGCTTAGAAATTACTGATCGTGATAATGGGTTGGTAATTAGAAAGAAGAAGGGAATTATTGAAGACGTCGAAGTTTCGGAGTTATTCCGACACAAGGCCTGGGAAGTCTTTAATGGATTTTTTTCAAAAAAGCCCTTCCATTTTCACGTTCGCTATTATTGGAACAAAGATAACGGTGGGATTAAATATCACATTGTTAATCCTGAATATAAGTTTGATTGGGATTTGCGGCCGCTGGAGGGTGTAGTTTTAAAACCTAGCCTCAAACAAAATATAAAAAAAATAATTTTGTTAGCCATCAGAAAGTTTTTATCACAAAATCGTCGTAATGAAAAAATTAATTTACCTAGTCTTATGAAATGCAAGGCTTGTGGTTACGAAAAGCTTTTAAAAGAAGAAGATGGTCTAATTTGTGGTAATTGTCGGAATAAGTATAAAATTAATGGTCATATAGTAAATACAATCTTATGAAAAAAATAAAAAACTTTATCGTTAAAGAAGTAGTTGATTTGGGAAGCTTCTTTTACAAAAATACCAAATACAAAACCAAAGAAAACCCAGCTAAAGTTAATTTGGGCTGTGGGCTGCAGTGTTTACCGGGTTGGATTAATATTGATGGCAGCTTAACGGCTTTATTTGGGTCTAAGAAATTTTCTTTTATCAATAAATTGCTGTATAAATTAGCCGGATCGTCTGAATATTATTCTTTTGAGACTTATAATAAAGTAATTCAGAAGGACGGTCTTAAGTTTTATAACTTAATTAAAGGCGTGCCGGTAAAAAGCGATAGTGCTGATGTTATTTATTGTAGTCATTTTTTAGAACATTTGAATCGAAATGATGGCCGGTTTTTTCTGGAAGAATGTTTTAGGGCTCTTAAAAAAGGTGGCTTATTAAGAATTGCCGTTCCTGATTTAGATTTCGCTTTTGCCATGTATGAGCGCGGTGAAGTCGAGGCGATGCTCGGTCTATTTTTCTACACCTCCGATGATTATAGTTTTACCGCTCATAAACACAACTATAATTTTACTTATTTAAAAAGTATTCTAGAAAACCTTGGTTTTAGTAGTGTCGTTAAGCTGAGTTATCAGCAAGGCGAGTGTCCCGGGATTGATTATTTAGATGTTTATCCTGATCATTCAATGTACGTTGAGTGCAAAAAATAATTTTATGAAAATATCCTTAATCACCCCCACTTATAATTCAGCAGCCACGATCGCTCGGACGATTGATAGTGTTCTAGAGCAAGACTATACCGACCTCGAATATATTATTGTTGACGGCGCCTCTACTGATAAGACTCAAGAGATTATTCTAAGTTACCAGGATAAAATTGATATTAAATTTATTTCGGAACCGGATCAAGGGATTTATGATGCCATGAATAAGGGGGTGAAATTGGCTACCGGCGAGATTTTCGGCATCTTGAATTCCGATGATGTTTTTGATAATGCTAAAATCTTGTCCAAAGTCGCCGAATCATTTACTGGTCTCGAAGTCGAAGGTGTCTACGGCGATATCAAATATTTTGCTGATGATATAAATAAAGTAACCCGCTATTGGTTTTCTGGTTATTACCAAGAAGCTAAATTAAATAGCGGTTGGACAATTCCACACCCCGCCTTATTCTTATTGCGCTCTGTTTATGATAAATGCGGTTTTTTTAGAACCGATTTTAAGATTGCTGGTGATTATGAATTTATTTTAAGGCTTTTAAAAATTCACCATCTTAACCTTAAATACATTTCGACTGTTTTAGTTAGAATGTATGATGGGGGTGTTTCTGGTAGTGGCCTGGAGCAGAGAAAAAAAGGCTGGGCCGAATTGAAACTCGCTTGGCAAGTTAATAACCTCAAAGTGCCACCATTTTTTATTCTGCGGCGGGTGTTGTCTAAAATTTCGCAATATATTTTTAAATAATTACTTACAAAAAAATGGACCAGTCTGGTCCATTTTTTTAATATTCTTGAATGTAAGGCTCAATCTCTAAAGTATTTTCTTGTTTTAAGAATTCGGTTCGCGCGGCTTCATCTTTAAACAGGTATAGAGCGTAGCCACCGTGTCCGCCACCGCTATATTTTTTAGCCATTTCGTTGGCCCCTGGTAGCGGTTTCATACCTTCGTCTAGCTGAACCTGATAACTTAAATTAACCGCTTCACATAGTTTGTGATAGTCAGGTTTTAGAGGGTCAGCAGCTTCTCGGGCCAGCAGTGATGCCTTGGCGATTAAATCAAAATCTCTTTTAATATCGACGTTATTATAGGTAATGTGGCTTTTACCAGTCCAAAGCAAGGCCATCCTACCTTTTAGGAAACTAGGATCAGTTTTAAAATCAAGTTTTGGTTTTAAACCGCTTTTCCAAATACACAAACCAGTTTCTAAAATAACGGCCGGGTCTTGCCAGCCGACGCCCAAATCTAACTCTGACTGGACGCTGTTTTTACCAGTTAAAATGGCGTAAGCCGCTGAGCCGCCTAGGCCGCCACCCATTTCGTAGGGCCACTCTTTTAAGCTGACTGTGGGCGTAATGCTACAATTGACGACGTAGGCACTATTCCGTGAGAATTTAGGTACATCAAGCCAGCCACCGGCAAAATCAACTCTTAAGGCAATATCTTTTGGGGCTTTAATGTAGTTGATTATTTCAGTGGTGGAGATTTTTTCAAAATTTAAAGTCTTTGGTAAAACGACATACTTAGCCCCCACCTCATCACATAATGCCATTTTTTCTTTAGTATATTTATCATCTTCAGTGACCGCTAAAATATCTGGTCTAATTCTTAAGAAGTGTTCTTTAAAGTCTAGACCGAGTTCGCCTACATAATCGCCAACGACAACTTCATTAATCATTGAGAGTGATTCCAGTAATCTTTTTTTATGATCTTCGGGTAGAGAAGACTTCTTGTGTTTGTGTAACTCGAGAACGGCATCGTTAGCAAAGCAGACAATCAGATGGTCTCCTAAGGCTTTAGCTTGATTAAAAAATTCAACATGGCCACCATGTAAAATATCATAGCAACCAGATACAAAAACTTTTTTCATAATTTTTTATTTAATTTACCGGCCGCTGCGTCCTAAAACGGTTGCTACTGTTTTAAAAATAATGGCTACATCAAAATAAATAGAGCGGTTTTTCAAATAATATAAATCGTATTGTAATTTTTCCATGGTGTCTTCAAGCGAGGGGGAGTGATAAACGCCCGAAACCTGGTCCCAGCCACTGACTCCCGGTTTAATTAAGAGCCTAGTCTTATAGAAAGGAATTTTAGCCGCGAGCTCGCTGACATATTCCGGACGCTCCGGGCGGGGTCCAATAAAACTCATATCACCTCTTATGATGTTAATCATCTGAGGAATTTCGTCGAGTCTAGTTTTGCGTAAAAAATTTCCTATCACCGTTATCCTGTCATCTTTTTCTTTAGTCATTGAACCGTCATTGCCTAAGGTCTTCATGGTCCTAAATTTTAGCATGTTAAAAACTTCTTCGTTCTGACCCACTCGTTTTTGTTTAAAAAATATTGGACCACGGCTTTCTAATTTAATCGCTAACGCAATTAGTGGCCAGAAGATTAAACTGATTAGTAAAAAACTTAAGCTAAAAACTAAATCAAAAACTCTTTTAAATAAATTAAAGTAATGTTTGTTACTTTCATCTAGATTATCAATAAACCAGGTCTGGTCAATGGCCTCGATTGGCACCTTGCCGTTGATGTTTTCGTAGAAGTCGCTGAGGCTGTAAAAAGAGACGTTTAAGGATAAGCAGTCAAAGAGAGTTTGAGTTAGCTGGGAATCACCGGCGAGTTCGGCACTGAGTACGATGGTGCGGATATTCTTTTCTTTGATAATTTCCGGTAAGTTGATAATTTCTTCCTTAGTTTTAAAAACTAAGGCCGTTTCAAAACCGTGATGGGGTTGATTTTTAATATCTTCGATTAAATGAATAACCGCTTCATTCCAGCCGATAAAAGCCAAATTATTTTTAGGTAGATACGACTTGACGAAAAAGTTAAAAGCAGAGCGCCAAGCCAAAAAGAGTAAACCGAAGACAATTACAAAAATCAAGAGAATTGTTTTAGGGGCGACCTCTGATTTATTAACGTAAAAATAAATTATGGATAAGAGGGCTGAAAAGATAATTGAATTTAAAGCGGTTAATTTAAACTGACGGGGATTATAGGCCAGGTTTAAGTTGTAAGCGCCGCCAATTGAAAGCACTAAGAGCCAAATAACGAAAACTGGCAAAAAATAAGGTAGGTTACTTTGCCAAACACCCCCTAGTGGAGTATTTAGATAGCGTAAGACTAGGGAGATGATTAAGGTAAGATATAAAACAATGATATCACCCCCGAATAAGATTATCTGTTTGAATCTTTTATGCATATGATTATAGGGTAACTATAACAATTTAAGCCTTAAAAATCAATTCCTGACCCTTTGGCTTCTGGGGGCTCTATGATATAATAAAAGCATGTCTCAAACTGTTAAACAATACCAAAAGCGATTTGAGTGGCCGGAAATTGGCAATGATAACTTAATTGAATTTTTGGACAGAAGCTTATTTCAGAAGAAATTAGCCCAAACTTATATTTTTGCCGGTCCCGAGGATTTAGGTAAGAGTACCATGGCTCTAGCTTTTGCGCGCAATTTAATCTTATCGGATCGTCAGGAGGTTCGAGATTTTTCGAGTGTTAACAGTGATTTACATATTCTGAACCGGGAACCGGGTAAGAAAAATATTTCCATTGAAGCGGTTCGGGATTTTATTAAAATGTTGTCCTTGAGCTCTTTCTTAAATTCCTATAAAATTGGGATTATTAAAGGCGCTGAGACTTTGAGTTCTGAGGCCGCCTCGGCTTTACTTAAGACTTTAGAAGAACCTCGAGACAAGGTAATTATTATACTCCTTACTTCATCAGTTGATTTACTAATGCCCACCATTGTTTCTCGCTCCCAAGTTCTATATTTTTATCCGGTGGCCTTTGATATTATTTATGATTATTTAGTTAAAGAGCTTAATTTAAAACGGGGTGAGGCTAAAAATATGGCCGCTCTGGCGGCGGGCCGTCCCTTGTTAGCGGTAAAATTTGCGGAAAATGAAGCTTTATATAACAGGCAATTGGAGGCAGCACGCCTTTTCTTAACTTTTTTTAACTTAAATATCCCCGATCGTTTATCCGCTTTGGCGGAATTTCTAAAAGGGGAGGGGGTTTTAAATCCTGATAAAGCGGCTGCTATTTTAGAAATTTGGCAGCGCGCGGCCAGGGATTTAGCTTTAAATGCGGTGGCCTGTCCAGAATTAATCCAGCACACCGCTTTAAGCTCAGAATTAGATAGCGCGGGTGCCTGCCTGTCGTCTTTAAACAACGAAGAAGCTTTACGTCACCTTTGTAAAATATTAGACTTATTAAGTATGTTAAAGAATTATTTGGCGGCCAATGTGTCCCCCATTTTGGTTCTTGAACAAGTCGTTTATAATCTTTAGTTAAAATATTATGAAAAGCCAAAAAATTAGTTTTTTAGTACTATTACCGCTCCTGGCTCTTTCCTTGTCGGCCTGCTCCTTTTCGCTGTCCTCAAATTCTAGTGCGACTTCCGCGGGGCCAGATTTGGGCGGGGTGTTTCTGTCGCTTGATAGCGGAGTTACTTTTAAACAGCAAGTGGCCATCCCTTCAGTTTCTGGTTTACCGGGCAGTATTGGTAGTCTAAACGTCCGCTCTTTAGTTCTAGACCCCTCGGATAACACCGCTATTTATCTAGCCAGTTATAAACAGGGTTTGTATTATTCTTATAATATCACCGCTGGTTGGAATGAGGCGAGCACTTTTCCAAAAGTCACTATTACTAACTTAGCCATTAATCCCGATAGTAAGTGTGATCTTTACGCGACCTTTGCTAATCGTTTATATAATTCGACTGATTGTGCTCGGACTTGGAAGCAGATTTATCTTGATTCCAATCAGAACGTGGTTTTTACCGCCCTGGCCATTGATTTTTATAACCCCGCTAATATTTATTTAGGAACTTCTGAAGGCGCCATTTTAAAGAGTATTGATGGAGGAACTTCCTGGCGGGTGATGAAACGACTCGACCAGTCAATTGCCAAATTAGTCTTATCGCCGCGTGATAGTCGTCAAATTTATGTTTTGACTCAAAATGCTAAGCTCTATACTTTTTTAACTAATACTAAAACTAACCCTAATACTTCGGCTGACCTAGAGGCTAATTTCGCGGTCGACAATTGGACCGATCTTAACTCAGTCCTAAAAGATTTGCAGATTGGGGACAATTTTCGTGATTTTGTAATTGTGCCAAGTGACGCTTCAATGTTTTTAACTACCGATCATATGATTGCTAAATCTTTAGATCACGGAATTACTTGGCAAAAATTGAATTTGCTTCCTTCGGAGAAAGACGGTATTATAAGGACCATGGCCGTCAATCCTCAAAACCCCAAGCAGATTTATTACGCTACAAATTTAACTTTTTTTAGATCAATTGATGGCGGGGCGACCTGGTCTAATAAAAAATTACCGACCAGCCGGGGCGCTTCCTCAATCGTCATTGATTATAAAAATCCCAATAATATTTATTTAGGTGTTAATGAAACTAGTAATTAAAAATATATGAGTAATTTTTTAGAAGACAATAAAGAAGAGTTTACGAGCGTGATTGAATTTTTTAAACGAGATATTTCTAGCTTGCGCACCGGCCGAGCTAACCCGATCATGTTAGACGGCGTTCAAGTTGAAGCTTACGGCGTAATGAACGCCTTAAATGGTGTCGCTAATATCGTGGTTTCCGACTCACGCAGCTTTATTATCACCCCCTGGGATAAGAGTGTTACTAAAGCGGTAGAAAAGGGGATCGTGGAAGCTAACTTAGGTTTAGGCATTGTTAATGAAGGTGATAAGATTCGTTTAAGTATCCCGCCGCTAACTGAAGAAAATCGCAAAGAATTAGTTAAGAAATTAAATGAACGCTTAGAAAAGGCTCGCATTTCTCTGCGCCAGGTTCGTGAGGAAGTAAAGACTGGTATCGAAGCTGAATTTGAGGCTAAAGAAATTACCGAGGATGAAAAATTTCGCTTTGAAAAAGAATTGGATGAATTTGTCGCTAAAAAGAACGAAGAGCTTAAAGAGTTAAGAGATAAAAAAGATAAAGATATAATGGAAATATAAATTAAATGATTACTACAATAATAATATTTATCTTAGTGTTGTCAGTTTTGGTGCTGGCTCACGAATTCGGGCATTTTTTCTCCGCCCGGAAATTTGGCGTTAAATCCGAAGAATTTGGATTAGGTTTTCCGCCACGAGCTATCGGGGTTTATAAAGATGCTAAAGGGAAGTGGCGTCGTCTTTTAGGCAATAAAAGCGTGGAAGATTTGACTGGTGAGGCAATTCCCGCAGATACGGTTTATTCTTTAAATTGGCTGCCAATCGGCGGTTTTGTAAAAATCAAAGGCCAAGATGGTGATAGCCGAGAGGAAAACGACAGCTTTGGTGCTAAAAAGATTTGGCAGCGAGCGATTATTTTAGCGGCTGGAGTTTTTATGAATATTGTTCTAGCTTTTGTGTTATTCTCTCTGTGCTTTATGATTGGGGCGCCGCAGTCAGTAGATACTGGTGGCCGCATTCAAATTACAGAGATCATTAAAGGTTCACCAGCACAGACCGCCGGTATTTTAAGCGGTGATATTGTTTTAGGTGCCGATGGTCAGAATTTTGCCAGCGTTTTAGAGATGCAAAATTACATTAGTGCCAGAGGCGGCAATGATATTTCTTTAGCACTAAGACGCGGCAATCAAGACTTAAATATTAAAGTTAAACCGGAACTTAAAGACGCTAAAGTTTTAATCGGCGTTGGCCTTGATCAAGTTGATACAGTCCATTACTCTTTCTTTAAATCTATTTGGGAGGGTTTAAAACACACCGCAATTTTGCTTTGGCTGATTCTGGTCGCTTTTGTTGGCTTAATCCGTAATATGATAATTGGTGTTGGCGCCGGTGATGCGGTTGGTGGTCCGATTAGGATCGCTCAGATGACCGGTGAAGTGGCTCGCTTTGGTCTGGTCAATCTGCTTAATTTTACCGCTATTCTATCGCTTAATTTGGCAGTGATAAATTTCTTGCCTTTCCCAGCTTTAGATGGTGGCCGCATTTTATTTTTAATTATCGAAAAGATTAAAGGAAGGCCAGTTAAAAAAGAAACTGAGGCAGTGATTCATAACATTGGTTTTATTATCTTGCTGGCGCTGATTGTGCTAGTAACTTATAAAGATATTGCCCGCATGTTTATCAAATAATTTAGCGCTTAAGCATTAAAAATCGAGCTTTTTCTGAGCTCGATTTTTTGTTGTAAAAATGTTATAATTATGATGTTATAAGACAATAATTAAAGCGCCATTTGCCTCAACAAGAAAGTTATTCTTTCTTTTATCAAGTGGATCCATTTTTATGAAAATCAATCTAAAAGCGACGAAGTTGGAAATGACCGATGCCATTGCTAATTATGTTAAAACGAAAATGGATATGCTGGAAAAATATTTAGGGACGACCAAAATTACTAATTGTGACGTTGAAGTTGAACGCATTGTCAGTGGACAAAATAAAGGTGACGTTTTTCGCATGGAGGTTAATTTAGAGGTGCCTCGAGAGTTGTTGCGAGTCGAGAAAACGGAAAACGATTTATATAAAGCGATTGATAAAGTCAAAGATCATTTAGAAGGTGTGATTATAAAGTATAAAGAAAAAGCTCGAGATAAAAAACGCGGCAAATAATTAATCTAAAAAAATCGACTTATTACTAAGTCGATTTTTTTATAAGTGAGGGGGATTATTTATTTAAGCGGTTCCATAACATTTTGTCCGCCATCTTCAATTCGGATTTCAGTCACACTAGCTGTCTGTGCACAAGTTTTTAGACTGTTGCTGTAAGTGGTCCAGATTTCTTTTTGAGAATTTCGAGCTTTATCGTTGGCTTTTTTCTGAGTATCTTGAAAAGTTTTATTGCAAGCATTTAAAGCTGTTTGTTGGTTACTGCTTAAAGCTAAAGCGGCCTTCTGACAAGTACCGCGGGCGCTAATGGCGCTGCTTATTTCTGAAGCTGCAGACGTCAGTGAGGCGCTAATTGCCACATCTTTCACATCAATAGCGGCGGAAGTGCAAGTTACTAAATTGGGAGTCATCGTTGGCAGGACGTAAGCGCTCTTTTTTCTAAGACCAAATAAATCATTACCGATTTTTTTTATTTGATCAAATAATTTAATTTGTTCCGGCGACGCGATTCTTTCTAAAGTCGAAGTGGCCGGTGTGCCAGTGGCTTTATTTTCGGAATTATTTTTTTTAACACCAAATAAGTCTTGTCCGATTTTAACAATTTTTTCAAACAGATTGATGTGCTCTGGCGAAGGAATTCTTTGTAAAGTTGAGGTGCCCGAAGTGGTTACTAGGGTGCTGCTAGCACTGCCGGTGCTTAATTTAATAATTTCAGTTTGTGGCTTTCTGATACCAAATAAATCGTTACCGATTTTTCGGATTTCATTAAAATATTTAACATATTCCGGCTTCGGGATTTTTTCTAAATTTTTACCAATTACCAAAGTTGAGCTGGCATTATTTGGGCGTGGAGCGCCGTCTCGAGGCTCGATTCTGGGTGTGCCGCTGGCGATTCCGCTTTCTGGGTTAGCCGAAATCAGCATGGGAACGGGGGCGGTGCTGCTGCTAGTTTCCTCGGAATTAAAAGAGGTTAGCATTGGGACCGGTGGGTTCAAATTAGAAGTAGTCGTGGCGGTGTCTTCTGCTAGAACTGGCATCTGTGCCGTCATGGCAAAAATAAAGGAAAAAACCAAGGCGATCGGAATAGTTTTTTTCATAATTTTAAAATTAATTAATAATAGTGAAATTATAACAGAAAATGGCTTTTTACTCAAAGCCGCTCATTAAAAAATTAGTGGTTGAAAAAAATCTTTATTTAGGCTATAATTTCTTATTAATAACACTTATATCCCCACATTTAATTAAACATATATAACCTATGAACTTCCTAACGAAACTTTTAGGCGACCCTAATGAGAAAATTATTAGAAATCTTGATCCAATAATCACTAAGATTAACGGTTTTGAGGCCTCTTTAACGGATTTACCGGAAACCGAACTGAAAGCTAAAACGGCCAGTTTTAAAGAACGTCTAGCTAAAGGCGAGTCTTTAGACGATATTTTGCCTGAGGCTTACGCAGTAGTTCGAGAAGCTTCTCGCCGTTTGCTAAATAAACGCCATTACGACGTTCAGCTGGTCGGTGGTATTGTTTTGCATCGCGGGGAAATTGCTGAAATGAAGACCGGTGAAGGTAAAACTCTAGTCGCTACTTTGCCTCTCTATCTTAATGCTTTGGAAGGTAAGGGGGTTCATCTAATTACGGTTAATGATTATTTGGCTCGAGTCGGTGCCGGTTGGATGGCGCCAGTTTATCACGCCCTTGATTTAACAGTCAGTGTTATTGTTCACGATGCGGCTTATGTTTATGACCCAGAATATACTGACGAAACTCAATATGACGATCGTTTAAAACATTTTAAACGAATTTCTCGCCGGGAAGCTTATTATTGCGATATTACTTACGGCACTAATAATGAGTTTGGTTTTGATTTTCTGCGCGATAACATGGTTGGCACTTTAAGTCAGACGGTACAACGAACCTTGCATTACGCCATTGTCGATGAAATCGATTCAATTTTAATTGATGAAGCCCGCACTCCTTTGATTATCAGTTCCGCCGCCGAAGAATCAACCGATAAATATTTTAAATTTGCCGAACTAGTACAACGTCTTGTTGAAGAAGAGGATTATAGTGTTGACGAAAAATTGCGCAGCACCAATTTGACCGAAGGTGGCATGAATAAGATGGAAAAACTTTTAGGAGTAGAGAATATTTATGTTACGGGCGGCATTAAAGATGTACATCACATCGAACAGGCTCTAAAAGCACGTGTTTTATTTAAGCGTGATCGCGATTATGTAGTTAAAGATGATGAAATAATTATTGTCGATGAATTTACCGGGCGTATGATGCCGGGGCGTCGTTATAGCGAAGGACTTCACCAAGCTATTGAAGCTAAAGAAGGCGTAAAGGTGCAAAAAGAATCACAGACGATGGCGACTATTACCTTTCAGAATTTATTCCGTATGTATGACAAGCTTTGTGGTATGACCGGAACCGCAGTCACTGAAGCAGAGGAGTTTCATAAAATTTATAAATTAGAAACAATTGTTATCCCGACCAACCGTCCTAATATCCGTCAAGATTTTAATGATTTAATTTACCGAACCGAGGAAGATAAATTTAAAGCGGTAATTGCTGATGTTAAAGAACGAAATGAGAAGGGGCAGCCAGTTTTAATCGGTACAATTTCGATTGAGAAGAATGAAGTTTTAGCCGATATGATGGAACGTGAAGGTCTTCACCCGGCCATGTTAAATGCCAAGAATCACCAAAAAGAAGCGGAGATTATTTCCCAGGCCGGTCGTTTAGGTGGTATTACTCTCGCCACTAATATGGCGGGTCGTGGGGTTGATATTTTACTCGGTGGCAGTCCCGATCCTGATGACGAGGCGGATGTGGCTCGAGCTAAAGCTGAGCAGGTTAAAATTTGTGAACTCGGTGGCTTGCACGTTATCGGTACCGAACGCCATGAATCGCGTCGCATTGATAATCAGTTGCGTGGTCGTGCCGGTCGTCAAGGTGACCCTGGTTCGTCTCGTTTTTATGTTTCTACTGAAGACGACCTGATGAGAATTTTTGGTGGCGACCGTATGAAAAACACCATGAAGATGTTAAATGTGCCAGCTGATATGCCAATTGAAAGCGGAATTATTTCGAAATCAGTGGAATCGGCTCAGAAGAAAGTTGAAGGCAACAACTTCGACATGCGTAAACATTTAGTAGAGTATGATGATGTGATTAATAAGCACCGTGAGGCAATTTATCGCCGCCGCCGGGAGATTTTAGAATTAGCCGAAGGTGAAGGCGAGCACGGTGACAAAACTTTGAGCGATATTATTCTAGAATATGTCAGAAACGAAGTTGAAAAAATCGTAGAGTTTAACTGCGTGGGTGATATTAAAGATTGGAATTTAAAAGAAGTTGCTGAAACGGTAGCTAATATTTTTAATTTAAATGACGCCGAGAAGGCTCAGGTGGAAGTTATTGGTAAATCCGAAGCCCATGATCCAGGTCATGAAATTATTACTTACTTAAATGATTTAGCTAAGAGTAAATATGAAGCATTGGTTGCCGCTTTTAATCAGATTGGCGTGGCGGCTCCGGAAATTGAAAAGGGAATTTTAATCCGTTCCATTGATCAATTATGGATTGAACATTTAGAGACTATGGATTATCTAAGATCTAGCATTGGCTTGCGCGGCTATGGTCAGCGCGATCCGCTAGTTGAATACAAGAAAGAATCATTCAGACTTTATCAAGAACTTAATGATTTAATCCGCCAGCAAGTCGTTTATTCGATTTATAAGACCGGCGAAGCTGTGGATATGGCCCCGGAGATATTACTTAGCTTGCAGAAAGAAGAAGAGCCAAAAAATTTACAATTTGCCGGCGCTATTAAAGAAGCTGGTGATAATCCACACGGCGAAACTTTTGATTTAGTAAACGAGAAAATGAAAGGTGAAGACGGTAAAGTTGTGGGACGAAATGACCTCTGCCCGTGTGGCTCCGGTTTGAAATATAAAAAGTGCCACGGGAAATAATATGAAAAAAGTTTTTGAACCCAAACCGGGGCAAGTTGATTTTACTAATATTCGCTGGGCGCCGGTTATAAATTGCGTTCTTAAATATAATGACAAGTTGTTAGTTGTTCAACGTAGCCTGGAGTTGAATTTTTATCCCGGTTATTGGACGGGTATTTCTGGATTTTTAGATGACAGTAGAAGTTTGCATCAGAAAATTGCCGATGAAATAAAAGAAGAATTAGGGCTGTCTAAAAATAAAATAAAAGAGATTAAAATCGGAGAGATTTTTGATCAAGATGAGCCAAAATATAAAAAAACTTGGATTGTCCATCCAATTTTAGTTGAGGTGACAACTGATAAAATTCGTCTTGATTGGGAGGCTAAAAACTATCAGTGGCTTACTTTGAAAGAGATAAATCAATTAAAATTGCTTCCAGGTTTTGATGAGGTTTTAAAACGTATATCTTCTTGGGTATAAATATAAATATGAATAAAAATTCTGGAAACTTTGGTAAATTAGTGAAGAATTATAAAATCATTCGACCTAGTTATCCGGTTAAGGTAATTAAAGATATTTATTCTTTTGTTAAAACTCCAAAACCAGTAATTTTAGATTTAGGATGTGGCACCGGAATTTCTACAAGACAAATGGCTAAAAAGAACTCAGTGGTATTCGGCTGTGACATTGACGAAAAAATGTTAGCTCATGCTTCTTTAGATAAAAATAATATTACCTACGTAAAAGGCCGAGCCGAAAAACTCCCGTTTCCCAATGAAACCTTTAATCTTGTCACTATGTTTGCCTCCTTTCATTGGTTTGCAAACAAGCGAGCCTTAAACGAGCTACGGAGAGTTTTAAAACCAAAAGGAATTATTTGTATAATACAACCGAGACAAACGTCTCCTTTCCGTCATGACCGAACTGATATAATTAACAAAGTATTGGGAATAAAAATAAAAACAAAGTACAGCCAAAGAAAATTTGAAGATGTTCTAGGTCAAAATGATTTCAAAATTATTGAAAACAGAATTTACAAAACTGTTAATAAATACACCTTGGAACAATTTATTAAACTGTTGCAAACTTACAGCATCTGGAATGACGTTCCAACATCAAAGCGCCAGCAAATTCTAAAATTATTTAAAAATCACTTTACCACAATCTTGAAAAACGGTTTTATTAATGACGCGGCCGACCTTAATTTAATTTGTGCTAAGGATGTTGCCTGTAAGACAGACTTAAAAAGAAAATAAATTTGATATATCTTAAGAATCGATAAGTGTCACGGTAAATAATTTAATAAAGCATATGAAAGCAATTATTGAAATGCCTCAAGGTGATACCATTAGACGACATTTTAAGTTTGATAAAACAGGCTTTATTGATTTAGGCCCAATTAAAAGTGTTATTCCAATAAATGACGGCATCATGCCGGTTAATTATGGCTATATCGTTGGAACTTTGAATTCCGGTGAAGGTGATGAGATTGATGTTTTAATTTTTTCAAATAATATTTTAAGCGTCGGTCAGGAAGTTGAATTTGAACCAATCGCTTTAATAAGTCGCGCCGATGGCGATGATAAAATTGTGGCCGTTGATAAGACAGTTGATTTTAAATCTTGGTTTGATATTCCTAAAAGCGAGCGGGAACTAATTGAAAACTTTTTCAGTTATCACCACGAATTTAAATCAATTGAAAACGCAGATGTCGCCAGACAATATATTGAAAAGGGTTATAAAGCCTTTATTCTATGATTAAACTCGGTAAATATAAACATTACAAAGGTAATGACTATGAAGTCATCGGCCTAGCTCATCATAGCGAAACTTTGGAAGATTTAGTGGTTTATCGTGCGCTTTACGGAGACTTTGATTTATGGGTCAGGCCGCTATCAATGTTTTTAGAAAACGTCGAAATAGATGGGGTAACGAGGCCAAGATTTAAGTATCTTGATAAATAGTATGATTTATAAAACCGAACCCGAAAATTTTATTTCTCGATTTGAAGTTGTGAGCTGTTATGTCGAGCATGACGGTAAAATTTTAATTTTGCATCGCCAGAATCACAAACCGCAGGGAAATACCTGGGGGCTGCCAGCTGGTAAAATTGACGGTAACGAAGATAAAATCGAGGCCATGCTAAGAGAAATTTTTGAAGAAACTGGATACAAAATTGATTTGTCTAATTTAGAATATTTGGATAAAGTTTATGTAAAATATCCAGAATATTCTTTTATCTATCACATGTTTCGTTTAGTCGTAAATAGTGAGCCCTTAATTAAAATAAATCCTGAGGAGCACCAAGATTTTAAATGGGTATCACCTAACGAAGCGCTTAACCTAGAGTTGATTCAGGATTTAGAAGAGTGTCTTAAGATTTCCTATAAGTTATAAATATATGACTTTCATCGATCCTAAAACTTATTATCAGAATCTGCCACAGAAACGAATGGCGGTAGCCGCTCTGTTTTTTAATGAACAGGGGCAGGTTTTAGTTTTAAAAACTAGCTATAAAAAACACTGGACTTTGCCGGGTGGGGTTGTGGAACATAATGAATCTCTGAGTCTAGCACTTGTTAGAGAAGTTAAAGAAGAAACTGGCTTGGCTGTTATTAATTATAAACTAGCGGTTTTAGATTATTGTGCCCCTAAGATTGTAAATGAAGTTCAAAACACGGAATCACTGCAGATTCTGTTTGACTGCGGGGTTCTTGATAAGACAGCGGAATCATCCATTAAAATTGATCATGATGAAATTGTGGAGTATAAATTTTGCTCATCCGCCGAGGCTTTAAAAATATTAGGCATCCCTTTGCGCCGCCGACTTAGTTCTTATTTGGAAGTAAAGCGGGCGGTTTATCTGGAAAACGGCTTAAACATTTAATTTACATCTTAAAAATAAAAGATTAATATAAATTATATGAGTAAAGCAATTTTTGATCGCGAAACAGCTATTTGTCGCGACCTTCATAATAATAATGGCGGCACTTGTAATTGGGGTGAATGTGATAAGTGCGGCGTGATTCCTTTTATGTATAAAATTTTTAAAGATGAGCAGATTGAAGATGTAGATGAAGTCGCGAGAATCAAAAAAGAAGTTTTTGAACAAGAAGTTTAACTTTAAAATATATGATGAAATTTATTACCGGTAACATTAATAAATTTATCGAAGTGCAAAGCATTTTTCCGGACATTGAACAATTAGATATTGATTTACCGGAAATTCAAAGTCTAGATCCTCAAGAGATTGTGGCCTTTAAATTAAAAGCCGCCCTAGATCACGTCTCGGGTAATTTTATTGTGGAGGACACCTCACTTTATTTAGATGGGCTCCATGGCTTGCCGGGGCCACTGATTCGTTGGTTTTTAAAAGCTATGGGACGAGAAGGTTTAGCTAAAGTCGCTTTGTCTTCAGGCAACGATCGGGCAACCGCTAAAACGATTATTGGTTATGCCGATGAAATTGGTGGGGTCCATTATTTTGAAGGCTCTATTTCAGGTCGAATTGTGATGCCGCTGGGAGAAACTTCTTTTGGTTGGGACCCGATTTTTCAGCCCGACGGCTATGATGTTACTTTTGCGGAAATGGGCCCTGAGGAAAAGAACCGGATTAGTATGCGCCGCCAAGCCTCTCAAAAGTTAGCTGATTTTTTAAATAAGTAAAATTTTTCAACGTTTCTATAATTAAAACACTCTCGCGGGTGTTTTTGCTTGATTTTTAGGGTTTTATATGATATTTTTCTATTATATTATCTAGCTAATAAACAAAAATATGAGTGAACAGAACGGACGCGAAAGAACTTCATTTCCCGCCATGGAAGAAGATGTTTTAAAATTTTGGCAATCAGCGGCTATTTTTGAAAAATCTTTAAGTAAAGAAGCGCCTCGCGGTGAGTATGTTTTTTATGATGGCCCGCCCTTTGCTACTGGAACGCCGCATTACGGACATTTAGTCGGTAGCATTATGAAGGATGTAATTCCGCGTTATCAAACGATGCGGGGCTATCACGTGGCGCGTAAATGGGGCTGGGATTGCCACGGTCTGCCGATTGAAAATATTGTTGAAAAAGAACTGGGCACTAAAACTAAAAAAGAAATTGAGGAACTAGGCGTCGCTAAGTTTAATGATTTATGCCGCGCTCGCGTTTCGACTTATATTGATGAATGGAAAACGGTAATTAGCCGTCTGGGTCGCTGGGCGGATATGGAAAATTCTTACCGCACCATGGACTTGCCTTATATGGAAACTATTTGGTGGGCCCTGAAACAGCTGTGGGATAAGAATTTGATTTATAAAGCCTATCGCTCCATGCATATTTGTCCGCGTTGTGAAACCACTTTGTCACAGTCGGAAGTTAGTGAAGGCTATAAAGACATTAAAGATTTATCCGCCATTGCTAAATTTGAATTAATCAGTGAGCCGGGAACTTATATTTTAGCTTGGACGACCACTCCTTGGACTTTAATTGGTAATGTTGCTTTAGCGGTTGGCGCGGAGATTGATTATGTTAAAATAAAAACCGCTGAGGCGCAATTTATTTTAGCTAAAGAACGCTTAGCCGACGTCATTAAAGAAGTGGCTTATGAATTAATCTCTGAATTTAAAGGCGCCGATTTAGTCGGTCAAAAATATCAACCCTTATTTAACTATTATGCCGCTGACCCTAAATTAGAAAATCGTGACAACGGTTGGAAAGTTTATGCGGCGGAATTTGTCACCACTACTGATGGCACCGGGGTAGTCCATATTGCCCCCGCTTTTGGTGAAGATGATATGGCCTTGGGTCGGGCTAATAATTTACCATTTGTCCAACATGTTGGCATGGATGGTTTGTTTAAAGCCGAAGTTCTTGATTTTCCGGGTTTACACGTGAAACCGCTCGAAGATCATATGGCCACTGACATTGAAATTATTAAATATTTAGCTAGTCATGCCACCTTGTTTCATAAAGAAAAATATGAACATAGTTATCCTCATTGCTGGCGCTGTGACACCCCTTTAATTAATTACGCCACTTCTTCTTGGTTTATTAATGTCACTAAACTCAAGCCGGAGTTACTGGAGAACGCTAAAGGAATTAATTGGTCACCGGATTATTTAAAGAATGGTCGTTTTGGTAATTGGCTAGAAGGCGCTCGCGATTGGTCAATTTCTCGTCAACGTTTTTGGGCTAGCGCCATTCCAATTTGGGAGTGTGCTTGTGGCCATCAGCACCTAGTAGGCAGTATTAGCGAGCTCGAAGAATTATCTGGTCAGAAAAATATCGACGATATCCACAAAGACAAAGTAGACCCGATTACTTTTCCTTGCTCTAAGTGCGGTGGCCAAATGAAACGTATTTCGGACGTACTTGATTGTTGGTTCGAATCTGGCTCAATGCCTTATGCTCAGTTACATTATCCTTTTGAGAATAAAGATAAATTAGAATCAGAATTTCCGGCTCAATTTATTGCCGAAGGCGTCGATCAAACGCGAACTTGGTTTTATTATACCCATGTGGTAGCCGGAGCTTTAAAAAATAGCCGCGGTTTTGATAATGTGATTGCCAACGGTATCGTGTTAGCTGAAGATGGGAAAAAAATGTCTAAGAAATTAAAGAATTACCCCGACCCATTAGTGGTCATGGAAAAATATGGTTCAGATGCACTGCGCGCTTATCTTCTGTCATCACCTGTGATGCTAGCTGAGAATTTGAATTTTTCCGAAAAAGGCGTCGAAGAATCACTGCGTAAGAATATCATGATTCTGTGGAATGTTTATAAATTCTACGAAATGTATGCTATTAAAGTTCCTGGTGAAATTGTTTTGCCATCAAGTAAAAATGTTATCGATCAGTGGATTCTCGCTAAATTAAAATTATTAAATAAAGAGGTAATAGAAGCTATGGAAGCTTATAATTTACCTAAGGCGACGCGCCCGATTACCGATTTTATTGATGAACTTTCCACTTGGTATTTGCGCCGCAGTCGCGATCGTTTTAAAGAAGAGGGAGCGGATAAAACTGAAGTTTTAACAACTCTTCGTTATGTTTTAAGTGAGTTAGCTAAAATTATGGCTCCGGCGATGCCATTTATGGCGGAAAATCTTTGGCAAAAAGTAACGGGTTATAATTTTGCTGACACCGGTAAATCAGTCCATCTTGAAGCTTGGAGTGCCTCCTCAGACTTAAGCGAAGCCGAGTCGGAAGTGATTATTAAAATGGAACTAGTGCGTAAAATTGTGGAGTTAGGTTTAGCTCGTCGTGATGAAGCGGGGGTCAAAATTCGTCAGATGTTAAGTTCAGTCACCGTTAAATCACAAGAAATTATTTTAGCGCTAGAATATTTAGATTTAATTAAAGACGAACTTAATATTCAAAAAGTAATTTGGGATTTAGGCGATTTAGATTATCCCGAATTGATTTTAGACGCCGAAATCACTCCGGAACTTAAAAAAGAAGGTGTTAAGAGAGAATTAATTCGTTTCATTAATAATTTAAGAAAAGACGAAGGCTTAACCCTGTCTGATGTAGCCATAGTTAGTGTTATCGGAGCTAGTGCTGATATAAATCAGGTAATTAGTGACCGGGAGGCGGAAATTATGAAGGACACTTTAAGCGTGGCCATTAAAGTTTTGGCAGCCTCAGAAAATGAGTCAGCTAAAGAAGTAAGGATTGATGATTGTAAATTTGCCATCGCTTTAAAACGAAGTTAACTTGATTTTTTTCGATTTTTCTGTTATAATGATTAAACTATAATTAATTAAAAAATTATGACTACTTGGATTATTTTGGGCCTTATCGTGGTTTTAGTGCTAGTAATTATGTCGATGTATAACGGACTGATTACTCTCAAAAATCGCGTTGAAGAAGCCATGAGCGATATGGATGTTCAGCTTAAACGCCGTTACGATTTGATCCCTAACCTAGTGGAAACGGTTAAAGGTTACGCGGCTCACGAGCAGGGAACTTTAGAAAAAGTAATCGCCGCTCGTAACTCAGCTATGTCTGTTTCCAGTGCTGATGTGGAAAATAAAATTAAAGCAGAGAATGAATTATCTTCAACCTTAAAATCAATTTTTGCTCTCTCTGAAGCCTATCCAGATTTAAAAGCTAACCAAAACTTTTTAGAATTACAACGCGAACTCTCAGATACCGAAGACAAGATTATGGCTTCGCGCCGCTTTTATAACGGCAATGTCCGTGATTTCAATACTAAACTACAAGTTTTTCCTACTAATGTGATAAATAGCTTGCTGAAGTTTAGCGCTTATAAGTTTTATGAATTAACAGATAACGCTCAAAGAGAAAATATTAGTGTTAAATTTTAAGTTATGACTCTATATCAAGACAGCGCTTCTAATCAAAGAAAAACCTGGTTTTTAATGACTGGGTTTTTCGTGTTAGTGATGCTAATTGGCTACGCGATTTCTTGGTATTTTAATAGTCCGATAATTTTAGTGATTGCCGTTTTATTTAGTGTCATTTCTAGTTTTGTTAGTTATTGGTGGAGCGATAAAATTGTTTTAGGTATGTCTGGTGCTAAATTAGTCAATCACGAAAACGGCCGAGAAATTTATCATCTGGTAGAAAATTTATGTATTACCGCTGGCCTGCCGCTGCCGAAAATTTATATTATCGAAGATAGCGCGCCTAATGCCTTCGCCACGGGTCGCGATCCAGAGCACGCCGCTATCGCTTTAACTACCGGTATTCTGGCTAAGCTTGAAAAAGCTGAGCTTGAAGGAGTAATCGCTCACGAATTATCTCATATTGGTAATCGTGATATCTTAATTTCCACCGTGGCCACAGTTTTAGTGGGGACGGTTATTTTAGTCACCGACTGGTCGGCTCGCTCGGCTTTTTGGGGTAGGCGTAGTAATGATGACAATAATAGCGGGGGCTTAGGTTTAATTTTAATAATTTTACTTTCTATTTTAGCGCCACTCTCGGCTCAGTTATTACAATTAGCCGTTTCTCGTAAGCGCGAATTTTTAGCCGATGCTTCAGGGGCGCTTTTAACTCGTTATCCTGAAGGTTTAGCTCGCGCCCTAGAGAAGATTAGCGCCGACCCCGATGAACTAGAAGTGGCTAATCGGGCCACCGCCCATATGTATATCGTCTCGCCTTTAAAAGGAGATGATGAGGGTAAAAAGACTTCTTGGTTAGCCGCGGCCTTTATGACTCATCCACCGGTGGCCGAAAGAATTAAAAGATTAAGAGACAGTGAAATCAAATAAAAAAAGAAGACCTCGCTTAATTGGCGGGGTCTTTTTTAAGATGCTTTAAAATTTCGTGAGTTTTTTTGTATACGACGTTAGCTCTTTTGCGTAGATAATAATTCTGCACGTGGTGCATTAAGCCGCTTTTACGTTGAAACACTTCGTTGGTTTCAATAAAGTTATCAATAGCCTTCTTTAACTCAGTGATTTGTTCACGGGAAGAATGCGCCTCTAGATGGTGGTCAAAATCTTGGCGGTAAGCCCTAAGGGTTGAAATATAATGACCATCTTTATTTTTCTTTTCCCAAATGTTGTTAAACAATTCCGGATTAAAAATTCGGCCAATCCAATCAAGTCCGCTATCAATTGTGATGGCGTCTTTCGCTGATAAATTTTTTGAGTTCATATCGATGGTTTTAAGGTTCTACTTTTATTTTAGTCTAGGTAGCTTATTTGTCAAATAAAAAAGACCCCAAAATGCGTTAAGCAAGTCGGGGTCTATGAGATAATTGAGAGGAGTTAATAAGGCTAGGCTTCAGTTTTTTCTAATCTTTTTATTTTTAATGTCAATATTACTATAATAAGTGAAAGCGCAGCGCTGACTATAAAGAGAAACTCAAATTTAGTCTCGCCTCTTTCTGCTTTTCCTGTGGCTCTTGCATAATCATCTTTTAATAGAGCAATTTCCTCTTCAAGATCCTCCTTTTGCTGCTCCATTTTCTGCAGTCTGGTATCGTAGATGCCATCTTTGGCATTAGTTAGTTTCCACAGATCCTCAGGCAAGTCTGAATATCTCAGCTGCGAAATTGTCGGATTCATCAGACTGGAGCTGGTAATCCAGGTCCGGTTGAGATCGCTCGAAAGATTGTAGATGGTAATTTTCTCACCTTCTTTTACCAAAACATACTCAGTAGCGGCAGCGGCAAAATTAATTGCCATCATCACCACAATAATAATCAAAAATAATTTTTTCATCTTTTACAGTTTTTAAGGGTTATTTTTTATTTTAAGGTACGATTCTCCAATTTATTTCTTAACTATATCATAATACCTTTAATCTGTCAATATTTATTTAAATCCAGTTTTACGCTATACTTGTTTTAATTAAAGAATATGGCTAATTTTATGAAAAAACTAGAATTACTCGCGCCCGCGGGAAATATCTTAAAAATGAGGACCGCTTTGTCGTCGGGGGCTGACGCGGTCTATTTAGGTATCCCCGATTTTTCGCTAAGGGTACGTATTAATGACTTCACTTTAGAAAGTTTAGAAGAGGCGATTAAAGAGGTGCACGCTCAAAATAAGAAGGTTTATGTGACTTTAAATATTTTTGCACACAATCAGCACGTGGCTCTGTTACCGCCCTATATTAAAAAAATTAAAAGTTTCGGGCCGGATGGTCTAATTATTTCTGATCCGGGCGTGATGGCGACGGTTAAAAAGATTTGGCCGGAAGCAGAAATTCATTTATCAACTCAGGCTAATTGCACTAACGCTGCTGCGGCTAAATTTTGGTATGACCAGGGAGTGACTCGGGTAGTTTTAGGTCGGGAAGTCACCTTAAACGAGATTAAGGAGATTCATCAAGTGGTTCCAAAATTAGAACTGGAGTATTTTGTTCACGGCGCGATGTGCATGGCCTATTCCGGACGCTGTTTTTTATCTAAAGAGCTAGTTGATCGTAGTGGTAATTTGGGTGACTGTGCTCAGCCGTGTCGTTGGGAGTATAGTATCAAGGCTAGAAATCATGAAGAGGAATTTGATTTAGTCGAAGAAAGTCACGGCACTTATTTGCTTAATTCCAAAGATCTTTGTTTACTTGAATATCTGCCGCAACTAATTGAGGCCGGAATTGTTTCTTTTAAAATCGAAGGCCGAGCTAAAAGTGTTTATTACCAGGCCGTGGTTTCTGGAATTTACGCCCGGGCTTTAGAATTATTAAAAACAAGACCAAGCGAGGCAGTTTGGAAAAAAGAATTAAAATATTTAAAAAGTGAACTGGCTAGCAAACTAGTCCATCGGGGTTACACTTCCGGATTTTTATTGGGCGGAAAAGCCGAACAAAATTTAACCAGTGCCAATCATCTAAGTGACTTCGAATTTTGTGGCCAAGTAATTAAAGCGGCCCCGGATTTTTTTAAGCCAGTTCTAAAAAATGGGGAATATGCCCTCTATTTCCAGGTTCATAACACAATTAAGACCGGTGATCAGGTAGAAATAATTGGTCCAAAATATGCTATAATAAAAATAAGTCCGAAGAAAATATTCGATGCTCAAACCGGTGAAGCGTTGCTTGAAGCTCACGGTGGTGGCGGTAGCCGGACAGCCTTAATTATTGTTCGCGAAAAAATTGGAGTACTTAGTGTTCTAAGAAGAAAAATTATATGATTGCTTACTTGAAAGGCACGGTTGTTGCTAAAACTAATAATTATATTATTTTGGAAACCGGCGGCGTCGGTTACCAAGTCTTTGCGGGTGAAAATTTTTTAGCAGAACTTAAATCCGGCGATGTTAAAGAATTATATCTTCACCATCGCGTGCGCGAAGAAGCGAGCGATTTGTATGGTTTTTCTAATTTGGAAGATTTAAATTTATTTGAATTATTATTATCAGTTTCTGGCGTTGGTCCTAAATCAGCTTTAGCAGTTTTGTCCTTGGCTAGTTCTGATGACATTAAAGAAGCCATTATTAGAGGTGATGCCAGTTTGCTGACTAAAGTTTCGGGTATCGGTAAGAAAACAGCGGAGCGCTTAGTTCTAGAACTTAAGACTAAGATAACGAGAGTTTCAAGCGGCACTTCTTTAGTCGGTGGCGGCTTAAGTGGCGCCGGTGATGAACTCGACGCGCTTATGTCTTTAGGCTACGGCCTAAGTGAGGCCCGAGAGGCCCTAAATCAAGTCGAACCAGCAATTACCAGCGCTGGCGGACGAGTCAAGGCGGCCTTAAAATATTTAGCGCGCTAGCTTTACTTAGAAGTTTTTATAAGTTAAAATATACAAAAAATATAGAAAACATATGGCTAAAAACAATATTACTAAACAGAGTGAAAATTTTCCTGAGTGGTATCAGGACGTCGTTAAGGAAGCGGAACTGGCCGAAATGTCTGAGGTCCGTGGTTGTGGTATTGTTAGGCCCTATGGTTTAAAAATTTGGGAGCTGATTAAAGCCGAGTTTAACCGCGTCATTGAAGAAGATGGTGTTGAGAATGTTTATTTTCCAATTTTTGTACCGATGGAGAATTTAATGGCCGAAAAGGATCACGTCGAAGGTTTCTCTCCGGAGCTTGCGGTTGTCACTCATGCCGGCGGGGAAGAATTAGTTAATAAATTAGCGGTTCGTCCCACTAGTGAAGCGGCGATGTATAAGACTTATGCTCGTTGGATTCAGAGTTATAAAGATTTGCCAATGCGTCTTAATCAATGGGCTAATGTGGTTCGTTGGGAAAAACGGCCTCGAGCTTTTTTAAGATGGAGCGAATTCTTGTGGCAGGAAGGTCACACTGTGTTTGCTAATGAGGAGGAGGCTCGCACTGAAGTTGATAAAATTTTAGGCTTCTACTCAGATATTTATAAGTTTATGGCGCTGCCGGCTTTTACCGGTCGTAAATCCGAAAGTGAAAAATTTGCCGGCGCCGTCACAACTAAAACGGCCGAAGTGATGGCTAAAGATGGTAAGGCGATTCAGGGTGCTACTAGTCATTATTTGGGAACCAATTTTGCTGAAGTTTTTGATGTAAAATACTTAGGTGCCGATGGTGAAATGCATTTTGGCCACCAAAATAGCTGGGGTTTGTCTTGGCGGGCCGTTGGGGCCGTGATTATGGGGCATGGCGATGATAATGGCTTGCGCTTGCCACCAAATATTGCTCCGGTGCAAATTATCATCGTGCCCATATATAAAGATGATGAGGCTAAAGCCAAAGTCTTAAGCTACTGCCAAAATTTAAAAACTGATTTAGGTAAAACCTATCGCGTTAAAATAGATGAAAGAGATGGCTGCACCCCTGGTTTTAAATTTAATCATTGGGAGGTGCGTGGCGTTCCGGTCCGTTTTGAAATCGGACCAAAAGAAGTTGAAGAAGGCTTGGTCTCGATTTATCGCCGGGATACTGGTGAAAAAACTGGGGCTTCACTTTGTGAATTATCCCGTTTCATTGAAAAGTTAATGCTCGATATCCATCAGAACTTATATGACCAAGCTTTAGAATTTGCCAAGAGTCATATCTATCGCATTGAAAATATTGATGAAATTGATGATCGCCAGGGTTGGTTTGAAGCCAGCTGGAGTGAAGACGCGGCGAGTGAAAAACTGCTTAAAGAAAAATATCAAATGGTCTCTCGCGTTTTGCCAAAAGACCATGAAGATAAGGCCCCAAAAAATAAAAAATGTTTTATTACTGGTAAAGAAGCCAAACATGACTGGTATTTTGCCAAAAGTTATTAATTAATTATACAAAATATGTTTGCCAAACTTTTAGGAAGATTCAGCCATGACTTAGGTATAGACCTTGGCACTAAAAATACTCTAGTTTATGTGACCGATAAGGGCATCGTGGTTAACGAGCCGTCGGTCGTGGCCATTAATAAACGGACCAACGAAATTTTAGAAGTCGGGGAAGCGGCTAATCGCATGGTCGGCAAAACCCCGGGGCACATCGAAGCAATTAAGCCTTTAGTTGATGGGGTTATTTCTGATTTTGAAGTGACTGAAAAAATGCTTAAATATTTTATTACTAAAGTTCATCAAGAAAATTTTGTTTTAATTCCTCGTCCGCGAGTGGTAATTGGCATTCCTTTGGATCTAACGGAAGTTGAAAGAAAAGCGGTAGAAGATGCTGCTCGTTCAGCGGGCGCTCGTAAAGTTTATCTTATTGAAGAGGCGATGGCGGCGGCTATCGGCGCTCATTTGCCAGTCACCGATGCTACGGCTACGATGGTGGTGGATATTGGTGGTGGAACCACGGAAATTGCGGTTATCTCTTTGGGCGGAGTCGTAACCTGGAAGTCTTTGCGCTTAGCCGGTAATGAATTTGATAATAATATCATTGAGTATATTCGTGAGGAATTTAATATTTTAATTGGCGAGCAGATCGCTGAAAGTATTAAAATAAAAATTGGTTCGGCGATGCCACTAGATGAGCCGAAGGAAATGGAAGTTCGTGGCCGTGATTTAATCACCGGTTTACCTAAGGCTATTATGATTAATGATATTCAGATTCGTGATGCCATTAATCGAACCATCGCTAAAATCGTGGAAAATATTAAAACTATTTTAGAAACAACCCCGCCGGAATTGGTTTCTGATATTTATGAGCGAGGTATAATTTTGTCTGGCGGTGGCGCTCTGCTACGCGGACTTGATAAAGCTATTTCTTTAGCTTCAAAAATACCAGTGAAAATCGCCGAGGATCCACTTACCTGTGTAGTTCGAGGAACCGGTTATTTATTGGGCAACAAAGAACTTTTAGAGAAAGTGGTTTTACCTAGTTCCAGTGGTAAGTAAACTAAATTAAGTCAGATGGCTTTTTACAGTAAAAAAAATAAAAATTGGATTTGGGCCCTAGCTTTTAGTTTGGTTATATTTTTGCACTTTACCAAAATACTAGCTCCTTTAGAAAATTTAGCCATCTTCTCAGCTAAGCCACTGGCAGGTTTTTTGTATGGTTCTGGATCAGGAATTAGAAAATCTTATGAGGCTAGCCAACAGCAGAAGGATGTTTTTTCTAAAGTAAGTAGTTTAGAACAAGAAGTCGCGCGGCTGACAGTCGAGAATGCTCAGTTTAAAGAAGTAGCGCAAGACAATCTCAAGTTAAGATCTCAGCTATCTTTTTTGTCGGCCAATAAATATAAGAATATTTTAGCTAATGTCATTTCTCAAAATTTAGTTTTTGACATTAAAGAAGGTGACCAGGATATTGTCATTGATAAAGGCTCAAAGGACGGCATTAAGGAGGATCTGGGAGTTATTAATGAAAACGGGGTTATTATCGGTAAGGTTTCCGAGGTTCGTGATAATATTTCCAAGATCTGTCTGACGACTAATAGCAATTGTAAATTTGCGGCGACCATTCAAAACAATGATCGAACTATGGGGATAACTGAAGGCGATTTAGGTCTGACTATTAAAATGAATTACATCCCCCAATCAGAAAAAATAAATTTAAATGACACCGTTATTACCTCTGGTTTAGGCGGCAATATTGCTCGGGGTTTGGTTATTGGAAAAGTTAGCCAGATTAATAATAAGAGTAATGAGATTTGGCAGGATGTAAATATTGAGCCCTTGTTTGATTTAAACACTTTAACTATCGTGACTGTTCTAACTCCCTAAGTATGTCGCACTTAAAATATTATTTTGAGTGGTTTTTTTATTCTTTATTCTTTTCTGGGGTAGCGATTATTCAAGCTGCTTTTATTTCGGCATTGCCACCGGTTTATGCCGCCATTAATTTACCTTTAACCTGTCTGCTTTTCAGTCTCCTAGTTTTTAATAAAGAAAAGACTTTAGTTTTTGCCATTCTGATTGGTTTTTGGCTCGACATCTTGAACTTTAATTTTTTTGGTTTAAATATTTTAATTTTTTTAGCCACCTTTTTTATTATTGATTTTTTATTAAATAACTGGCTGACCAATCGTTCGCTGTATTCTTTTCTGGTCTTATCATCACTAAGTGTCGTCATTTACAATATTTTACTTTACTTATTTTTGGCTATTAGTCATAGCGGACAAGCAGGTTTTAGTTTCTTTCTGTTTCAGTCGAGTTTTTGGATACAGTTGGGTTGGCAGATAATTTGGGGCGGTATTTTTATGCTTTTATTCTTTAATGTCGCTAATTTTTTATCCCGTCGCTTGAAACCGTTCTTTTTGGAAAATAAATAAGAATTATGTTAAGATGATAACCATATGAAATATGATTTTATAACTATTGGCGGCGCGACTCGAGACATTGCTTTCTTTACGGAAGAATATCTTTTGATCGATAATAAGCGTGATCCGCTACGTCAAAAATTAGTGGCCTTTGAATACGGCGCGAAGATTAGAATTGATAAATTCATTAATTTGTTCGGCGGCGGCGCGACTAATGCCGCTGTCAATTTAAAAGGTTTAGGTTTTAAAACTTCAGCTTTAGTTGAGATTGGTGATGATGAAAATGGCCGGGCGATTTTAAAAAATATCAAGGACCACGGCGTTACGGCTGATTTGATAAATGTTAATAAAAAAGCCGATTCCGGGTCTTCATTTATTTTGATCACTAAAAGTGGAGAACGGGTTATTTTTACTACCCGAGGCGTTAATGATTATCTGACTCTAACTAAAAATCGCCTCCAGGCTCTAAAAAAGGCTCACAATATTTATATTACTTCTTTAACTGGAACTTGGCTTAAGGATTTGCGCCAAATATTTGCCAGTGGCCATAATAAAATTTTTTGGAATCCGGGATCCAAGCAGTATAATAGCGGGGTTAAAGTTCTATCACCTTTTTTTAAGAAAACTTACTGTTTGATGCTTAATCGCGACGAAGCGCTTGCTTTAATTTTAAGTGATCCCTTAAATTCTAAGCGGCCGCGAGTTTTTCTGGATAATATCAAAAATCTATTAATTATCATTAAATCATACGGACCGAAAATTGTTGTCATTACTGACGGCGAAGCGGGGGCCGATTTTTATGATGGCGTAAATTTTCATCACCAAAAAGTAATTAAAGAAAAAAAACATTTAGATACAACTGGTATTGGTGATGTCTTTAATTCTACTTTTGCGGCCGGTTTGATTATGTACCAGGGTGATATTGCTAAGGCGGCGCTTATGGCTAGTCATAATGCGGCTCATAAAATCAGTTATTTAGGCGCTCAGAATGGACTTTTAACTAAAAAAGAATTAATGAAATAAGTTTATGATAAATGGCGTTGTTGTTAAAGAATTAAAAAAATATGAAGATGATCGTGGTTATTTGATGGAACTTTATCGCCGTGATGAAGTTGACTCAGGCGTGGCGATGTCATACTTAAGTTTAACCTTACCCGGCGTGGCTCGCGGACCCCATGAACATGTTTATCAAACTGATTATTTTATATTCCCAGGAGCGGGTGACTTTACTCTATATTTGTGGGACAGAAGGGAAGACTCAAGTACCAAAGGTGAAAAATTGGAAATGACTGTCGGTGCCTCACACCCTTGTACGGTCATCGTGCCCCCTGGCGTAGTCCACGGTTATAAATGCATCTCCGAGGTGCCAGCGTTATCGATAAATTTTCCTGATAAATTGTATAAAGGGGTAGCTAAATCTGAAGAAGTTGATGAAATCCGTTGGGAAAAAGATGAAAATTCACCTTATAAAATAGTTTAATATGAAATTACTTGTCACTGGCGGCGCCGGCTTTATTGGCTCCAACTTCATTCATTATTGGCTCGCTAAATATCCGACTGATCAAGTTATCAATCTGGATCTTTTAACTTATGCCGGTAATTTAGATAATTTAAAAGATCTTGAGGGGCAGCCTAATTATCAATTTGTTAAAGGTGACATCTGTGACGCACTTCTGGTTAATGAACTAGTTAAAGAAGTTGATATTATTGTACACTTTGCGGCCGAGAGTCATGTGGATCGTTCAATTTTAAATAGTGCCGATTTTATTAGGACTAATGTCGAAGGTACTCGCGTCTTACTTGAGGCTGCTAAAAATAATGGTAATAAACGTTTTCATCATATTTCGACTGATGAGGTGTTTGGCGCCTTATCTTTTGATGCCCCCAATTTTAATGAACAGACGCCCTATGATCCTCGCTCGCCTTACAGTGCTTCTAAAGCCGCTTCTGATCATTTAGTCCGAGCTTATTACCACACCCACGGTTTACCGATCACCATTTCCAATTGCTCTAATAATTACGGCCCCTATCAATATCCAGAAAAGCTTATTCCACTTTTTATCACTAATTTGCTTGAGGGTAAAAAAGTTGGTGTTTATGGTCAGGGGCAAAATATCAGAGACTGGATTCACGTTGACGATCATAATCGAGGAGTCGATTTAATCATAAACAAAGGGAAAATCGGCGAAACTTATTGTTTGGGCGGAAATAGTGAATCTAGCAATTTACAAATCACCCATAATATACTAAGTTTAATGGGTAAAGGCGAAGAAATGATTGAATATGTTAAAGATCGCCTGGGGCATGATTTGCGTTACGCGATCGATTATTCTAAAGCCGCTAAAGAATTAGGTTTTTCACCTCAAGTTTCTTTAGAATCCGGCTTGCTAGCAACTATCAATTGGTATAAAAATAATTATTCTTGGTGGGAGAAAATAAAAAATAAAAAATAATATGGACAAAAAAATTTTTATCATCGAAGACGATGCTAACATCCTTTATAGCTTGGAAGCTAACTTCAGTGCCGAAGGTCTAGATACGCAAACGAGTGAAGGAGAAGAAGAGCTTGATGAGCTGATGGAGAACATTCGTGACTTCGAACCGGATTATTTAATCTTGGATGTAATTTTGCCCAAGTTAGATGGTTTTGAAATTATAAAAAAGGTAAAAGAAGATGATGAATTATCGGATTTACCAATTTTTGTTTTCTCGGATATTTCCGATGAAGATAGTCGTAGCCGTAGTTTAGAAATTGGGGCTGATTATTTCTTTCCTAAAGATGAATTCGATACTTACGAGTTTACCGAAAAAGTGAAAAAAATTATGGCCAACCAAGAACGTTTAGACGAGGATACGGATAAAGGTTGGGAACAAGACGAGGATAGTTCTTTGGTTGACTAAAATTGCCTAAGTCGCTAAGATAGAGAATGCTTTTGATAGCTTTTTGCTGTGACAGAAAATGATTTTTAGGTAATTTATCACAATTTTTAATACTATGTTTATAAAAAGAATCGGAATTGATTTAGGCACCACCTACACCTTGGTTTATTTGCCAAAGCGCGGGATTGTCATCAATGAACCGTCAGTCGTTGCTATCTCAATTGATGATAATAAAATTTTAGCCGTTGGTAATGAGGCTAAAGATATGTTAGGTCGAACACCTGACACTATTCGGGCTGTTAGACCGCTCAAAGATGGCGTAATCGCCGACTATCGGACGACTGAAGCCATGATTCGGTATTTTATCAATAAAACTTTAGGCGGTATTCGTTTTTTTAGACCAGAGGTGATGGTTGCGGTTCCGGCCGGTATTTCGTCAACCGAAAGACGGGCGGTTATTGAAGCGACTATCTCGGCTGGCGCTAAAGCTGCTTACATCATTAAAGAGCCAGTGGCGGCGGCTATTGGCGCTGATATCCCTATTGGTTCCGCAACTGGGCATATGGTTATTGATATCGGTGGTGGTACCGCGGAAATGGCCGTTATTTCCTTGGGCGGGATTGTATCGTCAACTTCAGTTCGAGTGGGTGGCAATAAATTTGATGCCGCTATTTTAGAATTTGTCCGCAAGAAATATAATTTAGCCATTGGCGAAAGGACGGCTGAAGAAATAAAAATTAATATTGGTTCGGCGCTGTTTATGGAAGATAAACTTTATATGGAAATTCGCGGCCGCGATATTGTCACCGGTTTACCACGGAGCATTACCGTTTCTTCTGACGATGTGACCGAAGCGATCCAAAATGAACTAGAAGCTATTATGGTAGCCGCTAAAAGAGTGCTGTATACGACACCGCCAGAGTTAGCAGCTGATATCATGGATAAGGGCATCGTTTTAACTGGCGGCAGCTCTTTGCTTCGCAATATTGATCAACTAATATCCCGGACCACCGGTGTTCCCGCTTACGTCGCTGATGATGCTTTACTTTGTGTGGCTAAAGGAACCGGAATTGCCTTGGATAATCTAGATTCTTATAAACGCAGTATCTTGGCTACAAAATAATCTTTATTTTGGTTATTTTATTATATGATTATTGGCATTGACGCTTCGCGAGCTAATCGAAAAAATAAAACTGGTACCGAATGGTATTCTTTTTATTTAATTAAAAGCTTGGCTAAAATAGATTTTAATAATAAATATATTTTATATTTGGATAAGCTGCCTTCGCCGGAGCTTATTAAGGTGATTAAAAATAACCAGAACTTTTCCTATAAAATTTTAAATTGGCCCATCACTTCTTTTTGGACTTTGGGCCGTTTGTCTCTAGAAATGCTCGTTAAGGCTCCGGATGTTTTATTTGTGCCCGCACACGGCATTCCGTTAATTCATCCAAAGCGTACCATCAACACCATTCACGATGTGGCTTTTATGAGCGAGCGCAATGTTTATCGTTTAGAAGCGCCTAAAGCTAAAACTAAATTACGCCGACAAATTTTAAAGGCGATTATTCGCCTCGTTACTTTTGGTCGTTACGAAGGTAATTCTTTAGACTATCTTTATTGGTCAACTTTGTTTGCTTTGCGCCACGCTTCTAATATTATTACGGTTTCTAATTTTACCAAAGAAGAGATTTTAAGATATTACCCAAAAGTTAAAAGCGATAAGATTACGGTTATTCATAACGGTTTTCCCACAGAAATATTTAATGAAATTATTGATAAACCAAAAATCTTAGAAACTTTAAATAAGTATAATTTAACCAGCCCTTATTATCTTTATGTGGGGCGTCTGGAGCGTAAAAAAAATACTTCGTATTTAATTGAGGCTTTGTCTATTTTACGCAGTGATCACCAAGAAATTAAAGAAAAATTAGTTTTAATCGGTAACGCTAGTTATGGTTATGACGAGGTTAAATATGCTATTGAAGAGTTCGATTTAAGTCATGAAGTTCTAATGCCAGGCTGGGTGGAGGAAAATGACTTACCTAATATTTTTAAAGGGGCTTCGGCTTTTATCTTTCCGACTCGTCATGAGGGCTTTGGTATTCCCGTTTTGCAAGCTTTAGCCTGCGGCGTACCGACAGCGGTTTCAGATTTACCGGTTTTGCATGAGGTGGCTGAAGATTCCGTTTTATATTTTGATCAAAACAATAAACAGGCGATTGCTCAGGCGATGGCTAAAATAGTTTCAGACAAAGATCTGCGACATAAACTCATAACCGCTGGACGCGAGCAAGTTAAAAAGTTCAGTTGGCTAAATTGTGCTAAAGAGACTTTAGCGGTAATGGAAAAGCGCTTCTAAATATGTTATGATATTGATGTTATGAGAAAATTGCTAACATCTTTTTTGATAGTTCTGTTTTTGTTTTTTCTGGTCCTTCCAGTTGAAGCAGGCATTACACCTAATGATCCTTATTATTCAAGGCAGTGGTATCTGCCTAGAATCGAGGCTGATTCAGCGTGGACTAAAGTTAAAGAAACCCCAGATATTACAGTCGCTGTCATTGACTCGGGAGTAGATATCAACAATCCTGATCTTAAAAATAATATCTGGATTAATCCCAAAGAAATTGCCGGCAACGGTTTAGATGACGATCATAATGGTTTTATCGATGATGTAAACGGTTGGGATTTTGTGAATAATGTGCCCGATCCGTCACCTAAATTTGATGACGGCTGGACTGAAGCGGGTATTTCTCACGGCACAATGGTGGCCGGGATTATTGGCGCCGAAGGTAATAATGGTATTGGTGTTACCGGGGTTACTTGGAAGGCCAAAATTATGCCCCTTCGGGTTTTAAATGATAAGGGTGAAGGAAAAATTAGCGCCGTAGTTCGAGCGATTGACTACGCTGTCGCTAATGGAGCTGATGTTATTAATTTAAGTTTTGTTACCTATAATTATAGTGAAGCGCTTTATGGCGCAATTTATCGAGCCTATCGCGCTGGAGTAGTAGTGGTTGCGGCGGCGGGCAATGATCAATTAAATGTCGAGGGGCGAAATACTAGCAAATCACCAATTTATCCCGCCTGTATGGATGGGCCTAATGGTGAAAATATGGTTATCGGAGTCGCAGCTACCGATGCTTTGGATCAGAAAACTCCTTTTTCTAGCTATGGTTTTAGTTGCATTGATATTACGGCTCCAGGGATTAGTTTTTTTAATACCATTACCTACGGTGGTAATGCTCAGGCCCAGGATCCAAATTATGATGGTTATTGGTCGGGAACTAGTATGGCAGCACCAGTTGTCTCCGGTGTGGTAGCTCTAGTTGCCCAGGTTAATCCAGATTTAAGCCGATCGGAAATTATCAATTTAATTTTGGGTTCAGCTAATAATATTAGTTTGCTAAATCCGGATTATTTAGGGCAACTGGGTCATGGCCGAGTTAACGCTAATGGTGCTGTTAATCTAGCCCGTGATAAGATGTATGATCACATCACTAGATTACTAGTCGCGCCTTCCTCAGGTTCTAATAAAATTAAGATTACCAGTGTTAGCGGGGCTACGGTGAGTGAATTTTCAGTGCCTGATTTTAAAACTGGTTTTAATGTCGCCAGCGGTGATGTAAATGGCGATGGGGAAAGTGAAATTATTTTAGCGGCCGAAAAAGGCAGTCAACCTTGGGTGCGCATTTATGATAAAAAAGGAAAACTACTTAAACAATTTTTAGCCTACGATAAAAATTTTAAAGGGGGTGTTAGATTAGCGGTTGGTGATTTTTCTAATCACGGCGTGGCTGATATTATTGTGGCCCCCGGTCCAGGCGGTGGACCTCATGTTAGGGTTTGGAGCGGCGACGGAAAACTGCTGCGACAATTTTTCGCTGATGATGCTAAAACTCGAGGCGGCTTAACGGTTGCGATTGGCGACTTGGATAATAACGGTCAAAATGAATTAGTGATTGGGGCCGGCGTCGGTCGCCAGCCATTTGTTAAGATATATAGTAATCAACTTAAATTACAAGGATCATTTTTAGCTTTTCCTAAAGATTATTTAGGTGGTGTTAATTTGGCGGTCGCTAGTATGTATGGACGACTAGATCATCATAAACAAAGCATTGTGGTGGCTCCGGCGGGAAAATATCGCCCCTTGGTTAAGGTTTATAATAATTCTGGGGTTCTTAAAAAACAATTTTTAGCTTATGGCGAAAATTGGCAGGGCGGAATTAATATTGCCGCGGGCGACATCAGTAATGATGGTAAGGCGGAAATTATTACGGGTGCCAAAAGTGGCGCGACACCGCATGTTCGTGTTTTTGACGGGGAAGGCGGGCTAATTGATTCTTTTTACGCTTATGAGGATACTTTTTCTGGCGGCGTCAGTGTTGGCTTACTCAAATTTAATAATTAGTTAATTTTAATAATATGGCTAAAAAAGTAATTTTTGATAAAAAAAATGTCTTAGTCGCCGGTGGGGCGGGTTTTATCGGTTCGCATCTCTGCGATGAGCTGGTTAAAACTTGCAAAGTTATCTGCGTGGATAACTTTATTAGCGGTTCTGAAAATAATATTGACCACTTGCTCTCTAATCCAGATTTTGCTTTTATCAATCATGACTTATCGCTTCCTTTGGATTTAAATGATATTCCTGACCTGGCTAAGTTTAAAGTTCAATTTCAGGGAGTTCAAGAAATTTATAATTTAGCTTGTCCGATGTCGCCACGAAATTTTTTAGATAATCGAGCGGCTATTTTAGATGCTAATTCTTTGGTGACTCGTAATCTTCTAGATATCGCTGTTAAAAATGAAGCTAAATTTTTACATTTTTCTTCGTCGGTGGTTTACGGTAAACGGGATTTAATTAACGCCTCTCGAAAAGTTAAAGAGAATGAGATTGGTTTAGTTGATCACTTATCTGATAGAAGTTGTTATGACGAAGGCAAGCGTTTCTCAGAGACCTTAGTTAATTGTTATCGTAATATTTATAATTTAGACACTAAGATTGTCCGCTTGTTCAGGGTTTATGGACCGCGCATGATTTTAAATGATGATCAGGTAATTCCGGACTTAATTAGTTCCGCTTTAGATAACACCGACTTGGTTATTTTCGGTGACGAAAGTTTTGCCTCGTCTTTTTGCTATATCGATGATGTTATTGATGCTTCCTGTAAGCTGATGAATTCCGATTTAAGCGGACCGATCAACATTGGTTCGGATGTGGATATTAATTTAACTGATATCGCTCAGATGATTATTAAAGAAACGGAATCAACTTCCAAAATATCTTATTCGGAGCGAAAATTATTTATGAGCGAATTATTATTGCCGGATATTTATCTAGCCAAAAATGATTTAGCCTGGATGCCGATTGTGACTTTAGAAAATGGCATTAAGAAAACCATTTTTTCTCTTCAGGCCAGTAAGCGCTTACAAGGCTTTAACGGTTAATTTAAAATTGATTTCTTTTAAAAAATCCCACTTCTTAGAGTGGGATTTTTTATAACTGAGCTAATATTTTTTGGGTGTAGTTTTCATTAATTGGCAGCGGTGGACTAGACACTCCTTTTGCAATAAATTCCGTAATCGCCATAATCAAGCTATCGAGATTGTCTGGCTCAAATAAGAGCCCGCCAAAGCGCTCAATTAGTTCTGGAATGCCACCCAAGTTAGCCGCGATCACCGGTGTTTTAACGGCCGCCGCTTCATAGATAACGGTGGGCGAGTTTTCGTAGCAGCGGGAGGGAATAATAAGCGCTAAACTATCACTAAGCAACTGACTAACGTTTTCAGGATTTTTTCGGCCGAGTAATTTTAGATTACTGGTTTCGGTGATATCTTTAAGTGAGCCATCACCGACGACTAAGAAATTATAATCCGTAAATCTAGCGGCCGCGGCCGCAAATAAATCTAGGCCCTTGTGATATTCTAATTGGCCGACGAAGATAAAGCTTTTTGAACGGGCAGCAGCTGGTTTACCATCGGAAAACGGGTTGGCAATCACTAACTTTTTATTTTTTTTAAATAGGCCGCAAGACAAATGCAAGTTAAGCAGCCATTTAGAAGGTGAGACTATAATAACCTGAGATGAAAACATAACGGCGGTGACTCTTTGATAAATTTTAGCCATTACCGATTTAAGTATTTTTTCTTGACCGAAATACATTAAGCCGGAAGGGTGAAGTAATTGGATGTCGTGTAAAACTTGAATGTGGCGCGCTGATGATTTTTTAATCGCTAAGGGAATTAGCAGACCTAGTCCCATTAAATTGTGGGAGATGATAAGTTCCGGTTGCTCTTTTTTTAAGATATTTGAAACTTGATGATATTTTTTTAAATTTACTAAATTACCCAGCTGCCAAAATAGTCGTTTAAGGTAAGGCCACTTAGATAAATCACTATAGCTTGATTCTAGATAATAAACTCCGGATTCTTCTAAGTCTTTCCTGGTTCTTGGTTTAGTGCTAATAATAAAAACCGTCTGCCCAGACTGGCGCAACTCAGTCGCCATTAACTCCACGATGCGTTCGGCGCCTCCGCGGTTATATGGTTTGTAGAGATTATTTATTAATCCGATTTTCATATAAAAATCTTCCTTAATTTATCTTCAACCTGATTCCAAGAGTAAGTCGCAGTGGCATAAGTCCGGGCATTTTTACCCATAACCAGCCTTTCATTTTCATTATTGATTAAGGTATCAATTTTTTTTGACAAATCTTGGGCGTCACCGGTCTTAGCTAATAAGCCATCTACCCGGTCCCTAAAAACCCGACGGACACCAGGTAAGTCCGAGGCAATAACCGGCAGACCGCAGGCCATAGCTTCAGTTAAGACGATGCCGAAAGCTTCATGGCGATTAATTGAAGGCAAGATGAAGATATCTGAATCTTGATAAGTTTTAATTAGCTCTGAGTCACTCAAGCGGCCTAAAAATTTTATTTTCTTGATTAATCCTAAATTTTCCGCCTGTCTCTGATAATCAGATTTTAAATTGCCGGAGCCAACAATATTTAGTTGCCAGTGTTTATTTTCTAATTTAGTTAGCGCTTCAAACAAAACCGATAAGCCTTTAAAATAATGGGCACTATCTAAGCCGCCGACAAATAATAGATTGACCAGGCCGCGCTTAATGAAATTTTTGGTTACAAAGTTTACAATCTCTTTGGTTTTGGCAATTAAGCCGTGATTATTTTCTGGTAATTTAGGACTAAATAAATTAGTGTCCAAGCCAAAAGGAATTTCTTGAAATTTGTCTGGGTATTTTTTGTAAAATTCTGAGATCTGACTATTTCGAATATAATCTAGGCTGCCAGATATAATCGTGCTAGCCCGTTTGAATAAGCGGTCACGGATTAAGCGACTAGGCCAGGCTAGTGGTTTTAAATACCAAGCTAAGTTTTGTGTATCCATGTGATAATGGATAACTAGCTTAGTCTTTTTATTAAACAGCAAATAAAGCCAAATTATTTCTGTGGCCCCAAAAAATGGGTAGTGCAAGTATAAACAATCAAATTCTTTTAAAGAGTTAAGTAAAGAAAAGGGTAGTCCGCCGTGTCCATATCTAATTAGGGGCTTTAAATATTTAACAGGATCACTGCTAATAGCGGTTTCAGTTTGCGGCGCCAAGGTAAAAGTGACCACTTGGTGGTCAGAACTTAAGATTTCGCCATAACGTTTGGCGCTTTGGCCGATGCCGCCGACGTAGGGCGGAAAGGCGCACACTATTTGAGCTATTTTCATAAATTATTTTTTGAGCAAGGTTATTTCCCGTGTCAGGTCGGTTAGGTCGCGATCCAATTTAGCTAAGCGCAAACGAAGCTTAAAAATAAAATAAAATAGAATTAAAATAGCGCCGTAGAAAAGTAAATTAATACCACTAGCCGAGAAGCCAAGGGCAGCGGCTAAATGATCTAATTCTTTTAAAAATAAAATAGCTATGGCAGAGGCTATCCAGAAACTTAGCCATAGGATAAATTCGTTACCACCTACTTGTTTTTTATTCTTTTGCTTAAACAGGCGATAAACAAAAAAAGCGATAATAATTAAAGCTAAAAATTGTTGCAGACTGATCATGTTATTTGATGAAATTATGAATAATTAAGTCTTTTATAATTTTGAAGCCGCCGCCAAAGCTTTGGCCAAATTCATGGTAGGTGACTGTAATCGGAACTTCGACGATTCGGGCACCACTCTTAAAAGTTTTGTACAGGATTTCACTGCAATGGGCCATGCCGCGGTTTTCAATTTTAATTTGGCTCAGAGTTTGGCGATTTAGCGCCCTAAAACCACTTTGTGGATCACTTAAGGTGATGCCGAAGAAACGATTAATTAGTCTCGCTAGGGGCATGATAACCACTCTTTTGATGTAAGGGAAATTAGCGCTACCTAAAAAGCGTGAGCCAAAAACAGCGTCCGCTTTATTTTCTATAATTGGCTTAATTAAATCTTTAATTTCTTCAGCTTTAAATTGGTCGTCAGCGTCAAAGTGGACCACAATATCAGCATCATGATTTAAAGCATATTCATCGCCGGTTTGAAGGGCGGCCCCTTGGCCGCGATTAATTGGATGGCGCAGGACAATAGCTGTGGTTGTTTTAGCTAACTCGTAGGTATTATCGCTAGAACAATCATCAACAATAATTACCTCATCAACTAGTGGGCTAACTTTAGCGACCACTTTGATAATATTCTGACTTTCATTGTAGGCTGGAATAACACAACTGATTTTCATAATTTTTTAATTGAGGATAAGCGGTGTTTAGTAATAAATTTACTAATTGATATTAAGCCGTTAGCCGCCTTTTGTAAAATATCGGAAGCCAGGGTAGAGATTACGGCAACTTCTTGGTTATTTAGCTTAATTAGACTAAAGGTGGCAATTAGCCCTTTGGTTCCTAAATGATGACATTTAGAGCAGCCCTGACTAGTAAAGAAAAATTTGGGTTTATATTTTTTTTCAAAAGGCCAATATTTGGTAATTAGTTCTTCGGATTCAGAAATGGCATAAGCCTTTAAGCATTTGGGGCAATTTTTTTTGATTAGTTTTTGAAAAATGACTAAGGTTTCTAAATCATCTTTTTGACTAAGGCTTTGAATCTTTTCACTGAGAGTGGTGACATTATCACTTTTAATTCCCACTAGGACTAAGCGTCCGGCTCGAGCCGCAATCACAGCCTCGCTTAGCAATTTATCGTCAGCATCGTCAATCATAATGACTTCGCTGTTGTTTTTAATTATTTCCGATAAATCATTGAGGCGTTTTTGTCCTTGGCTAAGGATTCGGCTGACCTCATCAAGCTCTAGTTCAGAGTATCTCTCCAAGGCATAACAAGTTCTTTTTTCTTTATTTATTTTTTGGAGTAGGGCATAGAGAGTAGTCGTCTTGCCCTGATTATCATCCGCCCCGACTATAATAAGGCCTCTTCTTTTGTTTAAGATTTTCTCGATTAACTGCCTTTCGCTTCGACCTAGACCTAAACGGGGTAAAGTGAGTAATTTTTTGTCTTTATTATTTATTTTGATGATTATTTTTTCACCGTCATTTTCGGGAATAATTGATAAATGAAAGGCGGCTTCGGCGGTTTTTAAATAGGCATTGCTGATTAAATCGCTAGAAGCTAGAGCGGTTAGTTCACGAAAAGCGAGGCCCAAATCTTTTTCTAGATGAATTGGAATCTTGAGTTCATGAGATTTTAATCCGTTATTGGCTAGTAAAATATGATGACCAGCTGATTTAGTGATAGCCAAATCAAAGATTTCGTGTTCACGGGCATAATCTAGGATTTTTTTGATAATTTTAGATTTCATATCTTTATTATACATTATTTATATTATTTTTAAAATGTGTTAAAATATTATGGTAAATCATATTTAATCAGATTTTTGCTAGTTTTATGCTATATTCAAAATTCTACGAACGTTTTTATTCTCTGCGGCTGAAAGCGGCTAATGCTTTCGGCGATTTTTTTGGTTTTTGGCCAAATTTGGTTTATTTATCGGTTATTTTTTTATTTCAGGCGGCCTCTTGGTGGCTCTCTTATTATATTTTTAAAAATTTAACCGGTAATTTGTTGGTACTGCATTATAATGTTGATTTTGGAATCGACTGGATTAGTGATTTAAATTCGATTTTTTATTTTCCGCTTCTGGGTTTGTTGTTTTTATTTTTGTCTTTAGTACTTATCTTTATTTTTGGTTCCGGGCGCCATTCTCGGTTTGAGTCGCACTGTTTGATGTCGGGGGCCGCCTTAGCTAATCTAGGTATGTTAGCCGCTTTAACCTTAGTTTATATAATTAACTTTAGATAGTTTTATCTATGCCAGATTTTTATATTATAAAAATAATTTTGCTTTCAACGGCGGCTTTTTTATTTGCTGGTTTTTTAACGCCGCTACTAACTAACTTTTTGTATAAGTATCATTTAGGTAAAAAAATTAGAAATAGCGGGGAAACTCCAATATTTAGCCAGCTGCACGCTCACAAGGAAGGGACACCGACGATGGGCGGAATTTTAATTTGGGGAACAGTCTTAATTTTTGCCTTAGTCTTTTCTATTTTATCGCAAACTCTACCTTGGGCAATTTTTAAGAATTTAAATTTTTTAACTCGTTCTGAAACTCTGTTGCCCCTGGGTGCTTTAGTGGCCTCGGCCTTAATCGGTTTATTTGATGATTGGCTCGATGTTCGCGGTAAAGGCTCTTTGGGTGGCGGAGGTTTAAAAATGAAGCATCGCTTACTTATTTACACCGTGATCGCTTTAATTGGGGCGCTGTGGTTTTATTTTAAACTTGATTGGACGATTTTCCATGTGCCTTTCTTTGGTAACTTTGAAATTACCTGGTGGTATATTCCGGTTTTTATGTTTATTATTGTGGCTACTGCTTTTTCGGTTAACGAGACCGATGGTTTAGATGGGCTAGCGGGCGGCACCTTAATGATTTCTTTTGTGGCTTATGGCGTTATTGCTTTTGTTATGGGACGTTACGAACTGGCCACTTTTTGCGGGGTTATTATCGGGGCTCTACTCGCTTTTTTATGGTATAACATTCCACCAGCCCGTTTTTATATGGGAGACACTGGATCTATGAGCTTAGGGGTTACTTTAGGGGTAATTGCCCTACTGACTAATAGCGCCTTACTGTTGCCGTTCTTCGGTTTTGTTTTTATGGCCGAATCGATTTCCGTTATTATCCAGCTAACATCTAAAAAATTATTTAAGGGCCATAAGGTTTTTCTATCAGCGCCAATTCATCATCACTTTCAAGCTATTGGCTGGTGTGAAAGCAAGATTGTGATGCGTTTTTGGGTTATCGCTGCCGTTACTTCATCAATTGGTCTCATGATATTCTTACTTGATAAAAATTTTTAATTCATGTTTTTTGCTCAAACAATTAAAAAGGCTCTAACTCCAAATCGCGGAGAACATGAAGCTGATCAAAGTTTAATTATTTCTCTAGGAGTCATTCTAGTTTTTGGTTTGGTGATGCTATCTTCAGCCTCGTCGGTAGTCTCTTACGCTAAATTCGGTAATATCTATAACTATTTTTTGCATCAACTGGGCATGGTAATTCTCAGCTTAATTTTCATGTTTATTGTGTCCAAGATTGATTATCATAAATGGCGCAAACACGCAGGATCGTTTTTAGTCATTTCTATCGTCCTGTTACTGTCAGTTTTTATTCCTGGTATCAGGGCTGATTTCGGTACTTCAAGAAGTTGGATCGACATTTTCGGTTACTCCTTTCAACCGTCAGAACTGGTTAAAATTACTTTCTTAATTTATTTAGCCACTTGGTTGGAGGCTAAAAAAGGTCAATTAAGCAGCGTTTATGACGGAATTTTCCCGTTTTTAGTTACCTTAGGAATTATCTCATTTTTAATGATGTTGCAGCCGGATTTAGGTAGTTTATTTATTATCGCCTCGATGGCCATGGTCGTCTTTTTTGTGGGCGGTGGCAAGTTCACTCATATTTTAATTACCATCCTTTTGGCAGGTTTACTTTTGTTTTTGGCTATGTCGCTTAAGTCTTCATATCAAAGTGATCGTTTTCGTTGTTATCAAAACCCTAGTTATGATACGCAAAAAGAGTGTTACCAAATTAATCAATCTTTAATTGCGACCGGTTCTGGCGGTTGGTTTGGCCGTGGTTTAGGGCAAAGCCGTCAGAAATTTATGTATCTGCCAGAAGTTTGGGGTGATTCCATTTTTCCGATCATCGCTGAGGAAATCGGCTTCGTTTTTAGCAGTTTGATTTTACTGTTGTTTCTATTTTTATTTTATCGTATCCTACAAGTCGCTAAGGCCGCTCCCGATGCCTATGGAACTGCTCTGGCTACCGGCGTGGTTTCCTGGTTAGCGGTGCAATCATTTTTAAATATTGGCGGTCAGCTTAATTTAATTCCGATGACTGGAGTACCCTTACCCTTTATTTCTGCTGGCGGTTCTTCGACCATTGCTTCTTTAATCGCTCTTGGAATCGTAATAAATATCAGTAAGCAAACTCGAAATCTAAAATAGTATGCCAGACAAGAAAATAAAAATTATGCTTTCTGGGGGTGGGACTGGTGGACCAGTGGTGCCTTTGCTCGCTATTGCTAGAGAGTTCTATTTAAAATATCCGGAAACAACTTTTATCTTCGCGGGAACTCATCAGGGGCCGGAAAAATTATTAGTTGAAGAGGCTGCTCTTGATTTACCAATTAAATTTGTACCGATGCTATCTGGCCGCCTCCGCCGCTACGTCTCTTTTAAAAATTTTACCGATTTGTTTAATATCGGTGGGGCTTTTTTTGAGTCAATCTACCTCCTTAAAAAAGAAAAGCCGGATTTGGTGATGTCGGTTGGAGCTTTTGTTAGTGTGCCTTTAGTTTGGGCGGCTAAATTTTTAAACATTCCTGTTTTAATTCACCAACAAGACTTGCGCCCGGGACTGGCTAATCGTTTGATGGCTAGGGCAGCTAGTTTAATTACAGTGACTTTCGCTGAGTCCTTGAAGGCGTATCCGGAGCGCGCGGTTTTAACCGGTAATCCTTATTCGCTACCCACTCTGTTGACTAAAGAAGCGATTTTTAAAGAATACAATCTTGACTTGAGCCGGCCGCTTATTTTAGTTTTTGGCGGCGGCACTGGTTCGGTCTCGATTAATGAAGCGGTGGTTGGTAATTTAGATGAACTACTTAAGATAACACAAATCATTCATCTTTCGGGAGCAGGTAAGAAAATAAGTGAATCTCGAACTGGTTATTTTGCCACAGAGTTTTTAAATTACGCCAAGATATTGGCGGTGATGTTCGCTTGTGATTTAGTGATTGCTCGACCAGGACTGGGCACGCTAACAGATTTGTCAGCCCTTAAAAAGGCGAGTATTTTAGTGCCTATGCCCAATTCTCATCAAGAGGATAATGCTGAAGCTTGCGCCGCTGAAGGGGCCGCTCTTTATGTTGAACAGAAAGATCTAAGTAATAAGTTGGTGCGACTGGTTGGCGATCTCTTAGGTAATCCTGATAAACGCCAAGAATTGGAAAATAAGATGGCTAGTATTATTAAGCCAGGGGCGGCGGATACAATTGTTAAGTTAAGTCGGAAACTGATTAAATAAATTATGTCTTCATTTCTCCAAAAATATAAAAAAGTCTATTTACTAGGCATTAAAGGCGTGGGCATGACTATGCTGGCGCAGTTTTTAAAAGAGAAGGGGGTAAGTATTACCGGATCCGACACTCTAGAAAAATTCTTAACTGATGCTGTCCTTAAAAAAGAAAAAATTCCGGTTTATAATTTTTCTGAAAAAAATATTAAAAGTGGGATAGGAGTAGTCATTCATTCTTCAGCTTATAATAAGGAGAATAATGTGGAGATGAAAAAACTCGCCGCCAGAAAAATAAAAACTCTAACTTATGCTGAGGCCTTGGGAGATATTTTTAATCAACATTATGGTGTAGCGGTCTGCGGCAGTCATGGCAAAACCACAACCTCTGCCTGGTTGGGCTATGTTATGTGGCGCGGTGAACTAGATCCTAATGTTTTGGTGGGTTCTAGTGTGCCGCAATTTAAAGGTAGTAGCTTGGCTGGTAGCTCTCGGTTGTTGGTGGCGGAGTGCGATGAATATCAAAACAAACTACAATACTTTAAACCGCAAGGCGTCGTTTTAAATAATATTGACTATGATCATCCGGATTTTTTTAAAACTAAAGATTCATATTATCAAGTTTTCGAAGATTTTGTCGCCAAGATTCCCTCTGATGGTTTTTTAGTAGCTAACAATAGCGACGGGCATATTAGAAACTTATATTCTAAAAATAGAGGCTGGCTGCTTAATTATGATTTTGTGACTGACAAGGCGGAGTATTTAAAGAAAAAAGAAACCGTTCGTTTTTTAGCCTATAACTATTATGTTAAGGATGCTTATCAATATTTTACCGTGAATGAAATTGGTGAATTTAAAATTAAGATGATAGGCCGTCATAATATTTATAATGCCCTAGCGGTGATAGCGGCCGCTTACGCCTTAGGACTGGAGATGCCAGTTATTAAAAAACATTTAGCCACTTTTACCGGCACCACTCGCCGCGCGCAATTCTTAGGAACTTATAATGAAGTGCCGGTTTATGATGATTACGCTCATCATCCGACTGAGGTTAAAGCTACTTTAGCGGCTTTTAAAGAAGCTTATAAGGATAAAAAGATTATCGCCGTTTTTCATCCTCATACTTTTACTAGAACTTTAGCTTTATTTGATGATTTTAAATCAAGCTTTAAAGATGCTGATAAATTAATCATCATTGATATTTACGGCTCGGCTCGAGAAGAGCAAGGAGGAGTCTCTAGCAGCCAGTTAATTGCGGCTATTAAAGAATGGAACAAAGAGCAGGGAATTAAGCAAACGGTCGTTTATCAAAAGAATTTGGAAACCGTTCAGGAATATCTTAAAAAAACCTTAAAAAATAAGGATTTATTATTACTGATGGGGGCGGGCGATATTTTTAGAGTGGGGGCAAAACTGATTAAATCGTAACAAAAAGACTAAACCCTCGTATTCTATAAGAGACGGCATTTGCTTAGCTCTTATTTTAATATAAATATATGGAGAGTGAAAAACGGGGAGAAGAAAAAAAGAAAGAATTATCTTTCAAAGATTTTTGGGCAAAACTCTGGCAAATTTTAAACCCCAGTCATCGGGCCATCCGCTCTATTTTAGTCGTGATTATGACAGGGGCAGCTTTAGATATCTTTAAACCATATTTAGTTAAGTTATTAATTGACAGGTTAACCAACTTCCATCCGGAAGATCTTTTTATAATGATGGTTTTTGTAGGTGCTTACTTTTTAAGCGACCAAATCAGATCAATCATTCAATATTTTGCTGATACCAAATTATTTAAGCTGCTAACGGACTTAGAATATTATTTAGCGGTGCAAGCTCAAAGAAAATTAATTTATCTGCCTCTTGGTTATCATGAAAAAGAAAATACCGGCAATAAGATTGCTAAAATAAGCCGCGGAGTAGATAAAATTTCTAATCTGGTTGGTAATATGGGTTGGGAAGTAGTGCCAACGGTGGTTCAGTTATTTTTCTCTCTGGTTGTTTTATATTTTGCCGATTGGCGGCTGGCTGCCTCCTTATTATTTTTTTCGTCTTTTCATGTTTACTTAACTTATCGGATTAATAAAAAAATGTATCCGGTGCGCAAAGAGATTTATAAGAGTTACGAAGAGGCCTCCGGTAAAATGACTCAAAGTATTATTAATATTAACGCGGTGCAGTCTTTTTCCCAGGAAGAAAATGAGCTCGGTAGTTTTGATAAGATAAAAACCTCAATTAGAAAAAATGAAGCTTGGCAGTGGATTAAAACAATGCGAACTAATTTAGAACGCAACGCCATCTCCGATTTTGGTAATAGTTTTATTTTATTCTTTGGCGTCTACCTGGTTTATAAACAGCAGATTAGTATTGGTACCTTGATCTTTGCTTTCTCCATGTCGACCAGTTCTTATATGTCGTTATTTCGTTTATCCCGTTTTTATGACCGCATGGAAGAAGGTAAAGAGGGGGTGCATCGTTTGATTGATTTACTATCAACTAAAAGTGAGATTAAAGAAAAAAAGAAGGCGCTTATTCCCAAAGATATTAAAGGCGAGGTGGAGTTTAAAAACGTTAGTTTTAGTTATGGCAGTAATTATCGGGCCGCTTTGTCTAAAGTCAGTTTCAAAATAGCGTCCGGTTCCATGGTAGCCTTAATTGGTCCTTCGGGTGGCGGCAAGACGACTGTGGCGCGACTGCTATATCGTCACTATGATCCGCAAGACGGCGAAGTTTTAATTGATGGTGTTAACTTGCGTGATTATAATCTACACGGTTTTCGAAAATTCTTGGCAATTGTGCCGCAGGAAGTAGAAATTTTTGATTTGCCGGTTCGTGAAAATATTGCCTATGCTAAACCCGATGCTACACTGGCGGAAATTGAAGTCGCTGCTAAGATCGCTAATGCTCATGACTTCATTGCTAAATTAGAAAAAGGTTATGACACCTTAGTCGGCGAGCGCGGTATTAAATTATCAGGTGGTCAGCGTCAGCGAGTCGGTATTGCTCGAGCGATTCTGGCTAACCCCCGAATTCTAATCTTTGATGAAGCCACCTCTAATCTAGATAGTGAAAGTGAGCATTTAATTCAAGATGCGATGGATAAAATTAGTAAGAATAGAACTTTAATTGTGATTGCTCATAGGCTCAGTACAATTACTAAGGCTGATAAAATTATTGTTTTAGAAGAAGGAGAAATGGTTGAAGAAGGCTCTCATACTGAGCTCGCTAAACAAAAAGGAGTTTATTCCAGATTACTCAAGTTACAACAGTTAGGAGAAGTTAAATAAAAAGAAAAGCGTCAGATTGGTTCTGACGCTTTTTTAAAGTTCAATTTAGTTTGGTCCGATAAATTCCACTCCGCCAGTAAAGTACTGACGAAAAACTTTTTGGATTTTGGGGAGCAGGTCTGTCCACTTAACGCTGGACTCTTTTTTGATATTGAATTGATAAGCATCTTTAGCCTCCATTTGCGTTACTGTATCAAACCGGTCGACAACCCCTGGTATATCACCCAGAAGAATGCCTAAACGCACATGGTCGCTGGTCATTTTTTTCATATGACAATTTAATTGGTCATCTTCAATGTATTGGAACGAAATAACTATTTTTTCATTCATCCAGCTGTATTTTCTATTAAGATAAATAAACAGGTGCTTCAGGATCAAATCGTCGATTTGGTAGAAACTGGTGGCCGGTGATTTCAAAAGTAGTAGTTGGTGGCTATTTAGAACCGACACTTCCACTAATTCTGGTATCGCTTCTCTTAGGGCGCGACGATCTTCGCCGTTAAAATTAAAAGGCAGGGAGGAAGCAAAAATTAATTTATCCTTGTCTTCGGTTTTTCCAAATACCTTGACTGTGCGAATTTTAATTTTTTCGTTTTGCCAGTTTATAAAAATACTTGGATCACTTCCGTTTCTAAAATATTCTTCCAAACCTCGAATTCGAAACTCTTCTTCGGGCTCTGGTTTCTTTTTTGCTTCGGGCTCTTTGGCTTCTTTCTTTCTGTAACTGTGTAGAGCAAAAAGGGTAAATACTGAGCCTAAGATCAAAACGATGGCTAATCCGACGTAAAAACGGGATTCTAGCGTTAAAATAATTGTTATCATATTGTGAAGGTGCTAATTTTCTAGTAAACGCTACTAGATTACGGATTTTGATGGCTACTAGCCGTTCAAGGTATGGTTCTTTACCTCATAATTCCAAGCGTTAGGAATGGCTAGATTCTAGTATATTTGTTTATATTTGTAAATAGTTAGCGCTCTTGACGTAATTTAATAAAAGTTGTAAATTACGATGAGTTCTTTAATAATAAAATATTAACTTTTAAAAATTATAAATCATGGATTTAAAAATGAGACAGGAATTAGTGCAGACTTGTGGCACTATTACCAATTTTAATTATGCATATTGTTCTATTCTCTACGAGAAATTATACTGGTTATTGAGAAGTGACATCATCGATGCTAATGGGAATCAATTTGTGATTTTTGGTATCGAGGCTGGTGATTGGGTAAGAAGATATCAGAACAGACTTGATGTAACTCAAAAAGCTCTTGATAAGTATAATCCGAATGATGACGAAGAAAATGTTAGAAACGATTATCAAAAAAATCTTAACATTTCCCACATTATTATCAAAGATGAATCGCTACTTCCAGTAATAATTGAACATCTTGAAGAACAAACAAAAATCAAAAGTCGTATATTTTTTGCTTCTAACGGCTACATTGAATTAGAAGAGCTTAGAAAATTCATTAATGAAGTTAACCTGTTCTTCGGACAAGTAAAGGAATTTTTAGAGATGTTTGGATAATTCAAACAATCTTTTCGTGCCTAAAGGCCTTAGAGTACACAAAGTATTCTAAGGTTTTTTTATTTTTTGACATTTGACCTTATTTTTGCTTTAATTTGCTTATATGAAAGACAAAATTTCTACCAAGACTCTGCCTGGTTTCAATGAATATTTACCAGCCGAGCAATTAGCTTTTAATGATATTTTAGACACTATTCGTGGTGTTTATGAATCATATGGCTTTGTGCCACTTGATACTCCAGTCTTGGAGCGTCAGGAAGTAATTCTAGCTAAAGCGGGCGGGGAAACGGAAAAACAAATTTACTGCTTAGAAAAAGGTGATGAAAAATTAGCCCTGCGTTTTGATTTGACTGTGCCCTTAGCTCGTTATGTGAGTGAACATTATAATAATTTAGTTTTCCCATTTCGTAGATATTGCATTTCCAAAGTTTATCGTGGCGAGAGGCCACAGCGCGGACGTTTTCGGGAATTATATCAAGCTGATATTGATATTGTGGGCGAAGGGGAATTATCATTGATAAATGATGCCGAAATTGTCAGTATTATTTACAGTACTTTTTCGAAATTAAATTTCGGTGACTTTACCGTGCGTTTAAATAATCGTAAATTGTTAACTGGTTTTTTTGAATCATTATCGTTATCTAAAGAAGCAACTGATATCTTAAGAATAGTTGATAAGATAGATAAAGTGGGACGCGATCAAATTAAAGAAATACTTATAAAATTTGAAATTGAAGCTGCCAAAGTTGATAAAATCTTAGAATTTATAACTTTAAAAGATAATATTTTAGAATCTTTAACTAAGATGAAAATAGATAATGCTATTTTTCAGCAAGGCTTATCAGAAATAAAAGAAGTTGTAGCTTATTTAGAAGACTATGGTGTGCCAGCTAGCAATTATAAAATAGATCTATCTATTGCTCGTGGCTTGGATTATTATACTGGTACAGTTTACGAAACGATTTTAAATGATTATCCGCAAATTGGTTCAGTTTGTTCTGGCGGTAGATATGATGATTTAGCCGGTTATTATAGTGATAGAAAATTACCAGGCGTTGGTGCTTCGATTGGTTTATCTCGTTTATTTTTTCAATTACAAGAAGCCGATTTAATTGCCACCCGACAAGCTACTAGCGCTGACATATTTTTAGTCAGTGAGAACATTAAAGCCGCTTCGGCACTAGCTAATAATCTTCGTCAGTCCGGTTTTTCAGTTTTGACTGCTTATGGTCCAGAGAAATTTAAAAAGAAATTAACCTTGGCTAATCGTTTAGGCGTTAAGCTGGTAATTATTTTAGGAGAGGATGAAATTGCTGGTGGTTATTTTTCTTTAAAGGATATGACTAGTGGAGAACAGATTAAGGCCCATTCGATTGAAGAGGTTAATGATTTCTTAAAATAAAAAGAAGCTAAGAAAAAACAGGTTCATTTTAGGATCTGTTTTTGTTTGGAAAGACTCAGTTAAACTAGACTTTTGTTAATTATTTATAGTATAATAGCCTTATGTTAGAAATTAAGAAGAATGTCCTGCTAGCAGATTATACCACTCTTAAAATCGGCTCACGTGCCGAATTTTTTGCGGTTATCAAAAATCTAGAAGACTTAAAAGCGGCCATTGTCTGGGCTCGCCAAAATAAACAAACAATTTTTGTCTTAGGTGGCGGCTCTAATTTACTGATTACTTCTAAAATTAGAGGTTTGGTAATCAAGAATGAAATCATGGGCGCCCAAATAACTGCGGAAACACAAGACGAAGCTTGGCTCACTGGTAATTCCGGTGAGATTTGGTCGCGCTTTGTGCATCAAGCGGTGACCCTTCATTTATATGGCTTAGAAAATTTATATTTAATTTACGGCACCGTGGGAGCGGCTCCGGTGCAAAACATTGGGGCTTACGGGGTGGAATTAAAGGATATTTTTGATTCTTTAGTGGCTATTGATTTGCAAACTGGTAAAGAAAAAGTCTTTAAAATAGCTGATTGTCAGTTTGGTTATCGCGATAGTATCTTTAAGAAAAAACTAAAAGGGAAGTATTTTATCTATCAAGTAACCGTTAAATTATCTAAGAAACCAAAATTTAAAATCGATTACGCCGATATTAAAGCGGAATTAGGCCGCAAAAAACCCAACCTAAGCAACGTTGTCGCCGCTATCTTCAAAATCAGAAATTCTAAATTACCCAATCCAATAGTCTTAGCTAACGCCGGTTCATTTTTTAAGAATCCAGAAATCAGTGTGGCCGATTTTAAAAAATTAGCCAAAAAATATCCAGATATCAAAAGCTTTCCCTCTGGTAAAAAAATAAAAATTCCCGCTGGTTGGTTGATTGAACGAGCGGGACTCAAAGGAAAAAAGTTTGGACCAGTGTCGATGTACGAAAAACAAGCACTTATTTTAGTAAATCACGGCGGAGCTACGGCTTCACAAGTTTTGCGTCATATTGACCGTGTCCAAGCGGCCGTGTTAAAACAATTTAGTATCAAACTTGAACCCGAAGTAAACATTATTTAATTTTTAAACTTATGACCGCTAACGAACTTCGTCAGAAATATTTAGACTTCTTTAAGAGCAAGGGGCACGCTATTATCTCTAGCGCCTCTTTGATTCCGGAAAATGATCCAACTGTTTTGTTTACTACCGCCGGCATGCATCCTTTGGTGCCTTATCTAATGGGTGAAAAACATCCGGCCGGCTCAAGACTAACAAGCGCTCAAAAATGTATCCGGACTGGAGACATCGATGAAGTGGGGGACAAAACTCACCATACATTTTTTGAAATGATGGGGAACTGGTCTTTGGGGGATTATTTTAAAAAAGAATCCATTAACTATAGTTGGGAGTTTTTAACAAGCAATGAATATCTAAACTTAGATAAAAATCGTATCGCGGTTTCGGTTTTTATTGGTGATGATGACGCCCCATTTGATGATGAAGCCTATAATATCTGGTCAGAAATTTTTAAGGCCAACGGTTTACCTATAGAAAGAATCGCTAAGTTGCCAAAGAAAAATAATTGGTGGGGGCCAGCGGGAGTAACCGGACCCTGCGGACCGGATACAGAAATTTTTTATTGGTCTGGGTCCGATGAGGCGCCAAATTATTTTAATGATGATAATGATTTTTGGGTGGAAATTTGGAACAATGTTTTCATGCAGTATAATAAAAATGTGGCTGGAAAATTTGAAACGCTTATTCAAAAAAATGTCGATACTGGTCTGGGTCTAGAAAGAGTTTATGCTGTTATAAATGGTTTCGATGATAACTATCTCACAGATTTATTTTCAAATATTATAAATAAGATTGAAGAACTCAGTGGTCATAAGTATGGCGAAAGTGTCGAGATAACAAGAGCTATAAGAATTATTGCTGACCACTTAAAAGCGGCGACTTTTATTATCGGTGATAATCACGGTGTTATTCCGTCTAATACTGATCAGGGTTATGTGGTGCGTCGTTTGATTAGAAGAGCAATTAGATACGGTTTTAAGATAAATATCAAGGAGCGTCTTTGGGTAAGAGAAATTGCGCAAGTCGTAATAAACGATTATAAGGATATTTACTCCGAACTAGATAACAATCAAGAATTTATTTTTGAAAATTTGATGAAGGAAGAAGAAAAATTTTCCAAGACTCTATTGAATGGTCTTCAGGAATTTAATAAGTTAACCGATAAAAATATTACTGGTGCTCAAGCTTTCAATCTATACCAAAGTTATGGTTTTCCTTTGGAGATCACTGAAGAACTAGCCTCTGAAAAGGGGATGACAGTCGATAAAGATGGTTTTGCTTTGGAACTAGCTAAACATCAAGAATTATCGCGCACGGCTTCCGCTGGTAAATTTAAGGGCGGCTTAGCGGATAGCAGTGAGGCCACAACCAGACTTCATACCGCCGCTCATCTGCTTTTGGCGGCTTTGCGCCGGGTTTTAGGCGATCACGTTAGTCAAAAGGGTAGCAATATTACCGCTGACCGTTTACGCTTTGACTTTTCTCACCCAGAGAAGTTGACACCTGAGCAAATTTCCGAGGTTGAAAGATTAGTTAATGAAGCTATTTCTCGAAAAATACCGGTCACTTGTGAGGAAATTAGTTTAGAAGAAGCCAAAAATACCGGTGCCATGGGAGTTTTTGATTCAAAATACGGAGAACAGGTTAAAGTTTACACGGCTGGTGACTTTTCTCGGGAGATTTGTGGTGGTCCTCATGTCAAAAATACTGGTGAATTAGGACATTTTTCGATTAGCAAGGAAGAGTCTTCCAGTTCGGGGGTAAGACGCATTAAGGCGATATTATCTTAAAGGCTAGAATTAGCCTGTATCTATTGACAAGCTTTAAACTTATCCCTATAATAATTTCATATCAAGATGTCAAAATATAAAACTAATATTTTTACCAAGAATTGATAAGGCTTTTTAAGTCTATATCAAATTTTTTTTGTATTAATGTCAAAACGTACTAAAGATAAAACCAAAAGTGAGGCCGAAACAATGAATGCTAAAGATTTCATTGAAATTCAAGGTGAAGTTGAAGAACTGATGCCAGCGGCCACTTTTAAAGTTGTTTTGGAAAACGGTCATGAAATTTTAGCCCACTTATCGGGTAAAATGCGAATGAATAAAATTCGTCTTTTGCCAGGTGACCGGGTTAAGGTCCAGATTAGCCCCTACGACCTTACAAAGGGAAGAATCGTGTACCGTATGTAATATATGAAAGGAGGTTCCCCGACTTCCGAAAATAGATTTAATAAATTTATAAACGCATTATGAAAGTAAGAGCCAGCGCAAAACCAATTTGTAAAGATTGTAAGGTCGTCCGCCGTGAAGGCCGAGTGCATGTTATTTGCAAAAACCCTAAACATAAACAAAGACAAGGATAAATAAGGAGGCAAGTGGACTGATTTTTTTAGAATTCAGTTAGCTTATGCTTAAAAAATTATGGCTATTAGAATTGCAGGTGTTAATATTCCAATGGAAAAGAAAGCGACGATTGCTTTAACTTACATTTATGGTATCGGTAATACCCGTTCCCAGAAGATTTTAGCGGACGCTAAAGTTGATCCGGAGACTCGTATGAAGGACTTAAAAGAAACCGAAGTTAATACTCTTCGTGAAATTATTGAAAAGAAATTTACCGTTGAAGGTGATCTTCGTCGTGAAGTTTCTAGCAATATCAAACGTTTAAAAGAAATCAATTGTTATAGAGGGTCTCGCCACACTAAGCATTTGCCTTTACGCGGTCAGAGAACTAAGACAAATAGCCGTACAGTTCGTGGCAATAAGCGCGTCACAGCCGTTAGCGGTAAAGCTAAAGCTGGTCTTAAGACTTAAGAATCTAGCTGATTATTCACTGATAAAATGATCTAATTTTATAAACTATGTCTGATGAAAAGAAACAACTGGAAGAAAATATTACTCCAGTTACAAAAGAAAATACTTTAGTCGAAGCTCCAGTAGCTGATGAGGCTATTTCCATTCAAACTGATCTTGATAAAGAAGATCGCGAAGAATTAGCCCGAGGTTTTTCTATGGATTCAGCTGATGAGGAATTACCTGAAGAAATTAAGCAGAAACTGGAAAAAAATAAGCAAGCTCGTGCTAAAAAGAAATTAGTTAAGAAAAGAAAGAAAAAGACTGATAAGGTGGTAAAAATTGGTCGTGCTTATATTAATGCGACTTATAACAACACCATGATTTCTTTAACTGATAATAATGGCGACGTTATTTCTTGGGCAAGTGCCGGCATGGCTGGTTTTAAGGGGGCTAAAAAAGCCACTCCTTACGCTTCTCAGATTATTACCAAAATTGCTTGCCAAAAAGCTAAAGAAGAATATGGTTTAGAAGAAGTTAGCGTGTTTGTTTCCGGCGTCGGTACCGGTCGTGAGGCCGCTATCCGAGCTTTAAATGCTAATGGTTTAAATGTGACCTCCATTAAAGATATGACTCCAGTGCCTCATAATGGTTGCCGCCCGAAGAAACCAAGACGCGTCTAATTAATTTAAGTAATCCAAGAAATACATATGGGAAAAAATTTAGAACCACAATGTAAGCAATGCCGCCGGGCCGGTGAAAAACTTTTCTTAAAAGGTGATCGTTGTTTAACGGCTAAATGCGGTATCGTAAAACGTAACACTATTCCAGGTTTTCATGGTCCTAAGGGCCGTAAACGACAATCTGATTTCGGTTTACAGTTAGCTGAAAAGCAAAAAGCTAAGAAATACTATAACTTACTAGAAAAGCAATTCCGTTTAACTTTTGAAAAAGCTCAAAAGAAATCTGGTGATGCTGGTAAGAATTTCTTAAAACTACTTGAAACCAGACTAGATAATACAGTCTATCGTTTAGGACTAGCGACTTCTCGCTATGAATCTCGTCAGATTGTAAGTCACGGTCATATTACCGTAAATGATAAGAAAGTAGACATTGCTTCATACATCGTTAAAACTGGTGATGTTGTTTCCATTAGAAAACAGAGTGTGTCTAATAGATATTTTAAAAAGATTTTAGAACGTAAGAATGTTGAACGTCCTAGTTGGTTAAATTGGGATGTTACCACTAAGTCCGGAAAAGTTTTACATGAACCAGTTGATACCGACTTACCGGCTAACTTAAACGTCCAAGTTATTATTGAGTATTATTCGAAATAATTATTAGTTACATGTTCTTTTGCCAGATTTTTATCTGGCGGCAATGTGACAATAGCAACATATGCAAAACATCGCTTTACCTAAAAAAATAGAATTTAAAGCGGGGAACACATCCAGTGAAGGCCAAATTATTGTTGAGCCTTTATATTCTGGATATGGTATGACACTTGGCAACTCTCTGCGCCGTGTCTTATTATCCTCATTGCCTGGCGCCGCTGTAATTGGCGTTAAGATTAAAGGAGTTAGCCACGAGTTTATGGCTCTTCCCGGGGTAAAAGAAGACATGTTAGAGATTATTCTTAATTTAAAACAGTTACGTCTTAAGATGTTTACCGAAGAAGAAGTAACTTTAGTTTTAAAGGCTAAGGGTCAAGGTGAAATAACCGCTGCGGCTATTTCCAAAAATAGTGATGTTGAAATTAAGAATCCGGAACTTTTACTAGCCACTTTAACAGACGGCAACGCTTCTTTAGAAATGGAAATTTTAGTTAAAGAAGGTCGTGGTTATAAGATGTCTGAAGGCGGTAAGCGTGATAATGAACTTGGTTATATTGAAATTGATTCGATTTTCTCTCCAGTTTTGTCTGTTAGTATCGACGTGGAAAATGCTCGTGTCGGTAAGATGACTAACTGGGATAAACTCGTTTTGAATATAAAAACTGACGGAACAATTACTCCTCAAGAGGCGGTTGAACAATCAGTGAAAATCTTGGTTGATCAATTCTCAGCTTTACTCCCTAATACTATTTCGGAACCGGCCCCGGTTGCTGAAGAAGTCGTTAGCGAAGAATCTGAGGAAGAAGCTGTTTTAGAGGAAGAAGTGGTTAAGCCAAAAAAGAAGGCTAAAAAATAATAATAAGCATTCAGAAGATTTATATGAGACACAGAAACAAAAATAAAATTTTAGATAGAAAAAAGGGACCACGTGAACTTATGTTACGTAACCTGGCATCTAGTATTATTCTTTACGAAAAAGTTCAGACTACCAGAGCGAAAGCTGAGGCAGTCCGTCCTTTAGTTGAAAAGTTAATTACAATGTCCAAGGCTCAAGACTTAAACGCTCGCCGCAATTTGCTGGAAGTGCTATTACAGAAAAATGCTGTTTTAAAAGCGATGGAAGTTTTAGGCGCTCGTTACAAAGAACGCGCTGGCGGTTACACTCGAACTATTAAGATTGGCAATCGTCAAGGTGACGGAGCAGCTATGGTTCAGATTGAATTAGTTTAATAAATTCGTTTAGATTTATGAAAAACATAGAAAGAAAATTACATAAAATAGATGCTACTGAACAGTCTATTGGTCGCATGGCCAGTGAGATTGCGATTTTGCTTCGAGGCAAAAATAAGCCAGAATACGAACCATATTTAGATTTAGGTGATATGGTTGAAGTTTCAAATATCGAAAAAGCTAAATTTACTGGTCGCAAATTTGAACAGAAAAATTATTTTTCTTTCACCGGTTATGTTGGAGGACTCAAGACAAGAAAAATGTCGGAAATCTTTTCTAAAAAGCCAAGTGAAGTTTTACACCGAGCCGTTAAACAAATGTTGCCTCCTACTAGACTTAGGAACGATATGATGAAGCGTCTTGTTATCAAATAATTTTGTATAACCAAATATTAATTTTATGCCCGAGAAAAAAACCGTAAAAGAAAAGGAAATCAAGCCGGAAGTTGAAAAGACTGAAAGCGTTGAATTTACCGGTAAATATATTAAAGCCATTGGTCGTCGTAAGACTTCAGTTGCTCAAGTTCGTCTTTATGAAGAAGGCGGCAAAGGCGCTGTTATTGCTAACGGCGTTAAGCTTAATAAATACATCAATAATGATTTGGCGGCGGTGGCGATGCAGGCCATGAAAGCTACTGGCCATACCCGCGATATTAATGTTTCCATTATTGTTAAAGGTGGTGGAACTATTGGTCAAGTTGAGGCGATGCGTCACGGAATTGCTCGCGCGATTTTGATTATGGACCCAGCGACTCGCGAAGCCTTAAAAGTTAATGGCTTCTTGACTCGTGATCCACGTGCCAAAGAAAGAAAAAAGCCAGGTTTAAAGGGCGCCAGAAAGGCTCCTCAATGGTCCAAGCGTTAATCTTTACCTCATTTCAAATATTTCAAGAAAGTCCCGTTATTGGGACTTTTTTGTTTGCTTCAAGAATGTTATAATAACCTTACTATGAGTGATAAATCCAAAATAATTGAAGACTTAGCTATAAAACTCGCCGAACTTGAGACTATTTTAGATTTACCAGCTAAACGCTTAATGATTGATCATAATAAAGCTTTACAAGGGAAGCCTGATTTTTGGAATGATCAAGAGAAGGCAGTGGAAGTTGGTCAGGAAACGGAGCGTTTAGTCGCCCAAGTTGCCCCCTTTGATAAGATGAACAAAGATTTAAATGATACGGCCGACTTATTAGTGATGGCAGAGTCAGAAAAAGAAACGGAATTGCTAGTAGAGCTTGATAAAAAAATTGCCGAGCTGCAAGCTGAATTTAAAGGTTTAGAATTTTATTCTTTGCTGTCCGGTCCTTATGATAACGGTCCCGCCATTGTTTCCATCCATGCGGGTACCGGTGGCGTTGATGCTCAAGATTTTGCCCAGATGTTAGAACGGATGTATCTGCGCTTTTGTGAAACGAGTAATTTTAAAGTTGAAATTTTAGAACACACGATGGCTAATGAAGCGGGTATTAAAAGCATGATGATGCGTATTTCTGGTCCCTTTGCTTATGGGTATCTGCAAAGTGAAAACGGAGTTCATCGTTTAGTTAGAATTTCTCCTTTTGATGGCGAATCACTGCGTCAAACCTCTTTTGCGCTCGTTGAAGTGTTGCCGGAATTACCCGATAGTGCCGGCATTATTGTTCGTGACGAAGATTTACGGGTTGATGTTTTTCGCTCCAGCGGCCCCGGCGGTCAAAATGTTAATAAGACAGAATCAGCCATTAGAATCACTCATATCCCGTCCGGAATTGTGGTGGCTTGCCAAACAGAACGCTCTCAACATCAGAATCGAGAGATTGCCATGAAAATTTTATATGCGAAACTATATCAATTAGTTCTTGAAGAAAGGAGCGGTGAAGTTAAAAAGATTAAAGGAGCGGTACAAATGGCGGCTTGGGGTCGTCAGATTCGCTCTTATGTTTTACAGCCTTACCAAATGGTTAAAGATCATCGCACCGAATACGAAACGTCTAATGTCAGCGCTGTCTTCGATGGTGATTTAAAGGCTTTTATGGAAGCTTATTTACGTTTGAAAAAAAGTCAGGAAAAAGTTTAAAAAAATTTCAGCTCTCTTTTGTTAAAGTGAGGCTATGATAGCTTCACTTTTTTTAGCGGCTAATTCCGGTTTATTAGTTGGCGTGGCGCTGGCGTCTTTTAAAATATCTTTAAATATTTTGGGGTTACTGCTTTTTATTTTTTTATTTTTTAGACCAAAATTTAAAATTATTTTAGTATTTTTAATTTTTTTAATTTTTGGTTTTTGGCGTTACAACACCTATGAACGTAAATCTTTGGCGGTTGATTTAAGTAAGTATAACGGCCATAAAGTGGTTTTACAGGGAGTAGTTAGCGAAGAAGTTGACCCGGGTGGTAATTATCAGAAAGTAACAGTTTCTGTCAGTCAGATAAATGGTAAGGTAAGCAGCGGTTTAGTTTTGGTCTCACTTAGTAAATATCCAGAATTTAAATATGGCGATATTTTAGAACTCAGTGGCAACTTAGCGGCTCCTAATAATTTTTCTGATTTTAAATATGACAGATATTTGGCGCGCTATGATATCTATTCCGTGATGTCTTGGCCAAAAGTCACTGTTAAGGGCTACCGCTTCGATTTTTATGCTAGGTTATTAAATTTCAAATCTAAAGTTTATCAAATAATTAACTTAGCTTTACCTGAGCCGGAGGCAGGGCTCGCCAGCGCCTTACTTCTGGGCTATAAAGGAACTTTGGATACGGCCGAGAAAAATGCTTTCTCTTGCTGTGGCTTGAGTCATATTGTGGCTATTTCCGGTTCGCATTTAACCTTGCTTTCAGCTCTAGCCTTTGATTTTTTGTTGTTTTTTGGTTTATCAAATCGGCAAGCTTTTAGGCCAGTAGTAATTTTTTTGTGGTTTTATACCTTTTTAACTGGCCCACAAACTTCCGCTCTACGGGCGGCGCTGATGGGTCATTTAACTTTATGGGGCAAGCAGAATGGTCGTCAAGATGCTGGCGGCCGCTTACTGGTTACGGCCGCAGCGATGATGCTTTTACTTAATCCATTATTACTTCGTGATGATCTAGGTTTTCAGTTGTCATTTTTAGCGATGCTAGCTTTAATTTACTTTTGTCCCTGGGGTGAAAAAATCTGGGGTCAGGGAAGTCTTAAAAGCGTTATTATTTTAACTAGTGCCGCTCAACTTCTAACCTGGCCAATTTCGGCCTTAAATTTTGGTCGTTTTTCAATAATCGCGCCTCTAGCTAATTTATTAGTGGTTTGGATTTTTGCCTGGCTGCTACCCGCTTTATTATTAGGAGCGGCTTTATCCTGGATAATCCCAGTTTTAAGAGTTTTGTGGTTTATGCCGTCTTATTTTATGCTAAAATATGTCATTTTACTGAGTAATTGGCTCTCTACCTGGCCTCAGGCTTGCCTCGACTTAAAAATCAGCCCCAGAACTCTAGTTATCTATTATATTATTTTAATATTAGTCTATTTTTTATTAAATAAGCGGGTCGCTCAGCGTCTTAGTTGACATAAATGATAATATATGATATAATAAGTTTATTAATCAGTATTTTAACAACCAAAAAATATATAAAAGATGGAAAAAGTATTTATTCTGATTATTGCCATTGCGGCGCTTATCATGATTATGGCCGCCTTAGGCATGCCGCTATCAGCCATTGTTAGGGCTAGTAAATTACCGGCCTGGGCCAAGTTTAATCCCAATAATTCTTGGGGAGTTGCCTGGCTTGATAAAAGCCGGTGGCTGAAAGTGATTTTAATAAAACTGGGGCAAGCAGTAATTTTCTGCTTCCTATTTTTCATTAATTTTATTATCGCCGCCATCAAAGCGGCAATTAATGCCTTCGTTAAAGCACTCGAAGGGACTGCCAAAAAGGTAGTAAAAAAATAAGATTGAGGGGGAAGTTAAACACAAGTTTAGCAACCCTCTTTTTTTGTACAAAAAAACATCCACCAGTTGGCGGATGTTTTTTAAAAGTGTAAAAATTATTTAGCAACCTTGGCTTTAACCACTCTTGGTTTTTTAACCACCTTAGCTGGTTTAGCTCCAGGAACCTTGGCTACTTTTACTTTGACGTCTTTAGCGGCGGTACGTAAGCAAGAAGTACAAACTTTAATTTTCATACCATCAATATTTTTGGTTTGCAAATTAATGTTTTGTCTTTTTAAAGTCTTAATTTTAGAATGAGAACGAGTCGCCCCTTTAGTTGAGCCGCGTCCGCATAAATCACAGGTTTTTCCCATATTTGTTGATCATGTATCACGCCCGCACAACCTGGAGCCGTAAAGGCGGTTCGCGAAAACAATGATATTTTTTTTATGTTTCTGATATATATAAAATACCTAAGACCAAGGCTTACGTATCAAAGCTAATAATAACAAGGTTTTAAAAATTAATCAAGATGTGTTAAAATAAAGACATAATTTATTTAAATTTTTTGTATGTTAGAATTATTTTCTGTTATCGTCTTAATCCTGTCGGCTACTATTCACGAATATATGCACGGATTTGCGGCTAATTGGCTCGGTGACCCGACCGCTAAAAATATGGGACGCCTAACACTTAACCCGATTAAGCATTTAGATCTTTTTGGTTCAATCCTGCTACCACTAGCTCTGCTCTTAATGGGTTCTCATTTCTTGTTTGGCTGGGCTAAACCAGTGCCTTATAACCCCAATAACTTAAGCGATCGTAAATATGGCGATGCTAAAGTGGCGGTCGCCGGCCCCCTAGCTAATCTATTTATGGCCCTAGTTTTCTCGATGGTTCTTCGTTTTTTAGATCCGGCCAGTCTATTTTCCTATCTAGTTAGCGAGATCGTAATTATCAATTTGATTTTAATGGTATTTAATTTAGTGCCGATTCCGCCGCTAGACGGATCTAAAATTTTAGCCGTTTTTTTACCAGATAAATTAAGAAATAAGTTACTATACATGGATACCAGGCTGAGCATGCTCTTAGTTTTTGCCTTTGTTTTCTTTGGCTTTAGTTTTATAAGCCCCGTAATTTACTGGTTATTTGCCTTGCTTACCGGAATTAATCTTTAAAATTTAACCAATTAAAAAGGCCTAAATCCTTAGGACTCGGGTCTTTTTTTATTTTTTAACTCTTCTTTAATAGGACTAGTGGCCTCTGGCTTAGTTTTTGGACGCCGGAGAACTTTCTTCTCTTGACTTATGCTAAGCTTTTTGATAAATTTATTGCACTGTTTAATAAAAAATTGTGTCCTGGCGTTTCAGGACTGTTTTAGTGTTTAAAATATAATTATTTTAAGAAAATTATGCCCACCATGAATCAACTCGTCCGTAAGGGTCGTAACCCCAAAGTAAGACGTCAAACCTCTTTAGCTTTGCATGTTAGCCTGGACACTCTTCATCGTAAGAAGAAAGAGACTGCTAAAGGCGCTCCTTTTAAACAAGGTGTTTGCTTGAAAGTAACCACAACTACTCCTAAAAAACCTAACTCCGCTTTACGTAAAATTGCTCGTGTTAGATTGTCTAACGGCATGGAAGTGACCGCTTATATCCCTGGTATGGGACATAATTTACAGGAACACTCTATTGTTTTAGTAAAGGGTGGTAAAACTAAAGATCTTCCAGGTGTAAGATATAAGGTGATTCGCGGTGTTTATGATGCCTCTGGCGTTGAAGCCAGACGTAAGAGCCGTTCTAGCTATGGTGCTAAAAAGCCAAAAGCTGGCGCTGCCGCTCCTACTGGTAAGAAAAAGTAATATTCATTTAATTAATAATAAAAATTAGAGTTGCTCTAATTCATGATAGTTCTTGCTATAGCTGGTAAGAGACTACTGAAAAATTATGAGAGGTAAACAAGCTCCAAAAAGAGATATCGAAGGAGACGTAAAGTATAGTGATAAGAACATCACTAAGTTTATTAATTACGTCATGGAAAGCGGTAAAAAATCAGTAGCTCAGAGAATCGTCTACGGTTCATTTGAGATTATTAAAGATAAAACCAAACAAGATCCTCGCCATGTGTTTAACAAGGCGATTAAAAAAGTTTCTCCATTAGTTGAGGTCCGCGGTAAACGCGTTGGTGGCGCTAATTATCAGGTTCCTTTTCAAGTTCGTGGTGAAAGACGTTTTTATCTGGGTTGTAACTGGATTATCACTTCCGCTGATGCTAGAAAAGGCCGTTCTATGGCTGAAAAATTAGCTGCGGAAATTCTTGACGCCTCAAATGGTGAAGGCGCTGCAGTTAGAAAGCGTGATATGGTTCACAAAATGGCTGAAGCTAATAAAGCTTTCGCTCATTTCTCTCGTTAATTTTATAAAATACTTCTTAATATAATACTTATGCCTAGGGATTATTCTTTGGACAAAATTAGAAATATCGGCATCATGGCTCACATCGATGCCGGAAAAACCACTTTTACAGAACGGGTTTTGTTTTACACTGGTAAAAAGCACAAAATCGGTGAAGTACACGAAGGAGCTGCTGAAATGGACTGGATGGAACAAGAAAAAGAACGCGGTATTACTATTACTTCCGCGGCTACTACTTGTTTTTGGAAAAGCAATAAGATCAATATTATTGATACTCCAGGACACGTTGATTTTACCGTTGAAGTAGAACGCTCTTTACGCGTTTTAGACGGTGCAATCGCAGTGTTTGATGGTCAAGCTGGGGTTGAGCCACAATCTGAAACTGTGTGGCGCCAAGCTGATAAATATCACGTTCCACGATTATGTTTCATTAATAAGATGGACAAGATGGGGGCTGATTTTTACATGAGCTTAAATTCTATCCGCACCCGTTTAAATCCTAAAGCGGTCGCCATTCAATTACCTATCGGTGCCGAAGATAATTTAAAAGGAGTAATTGATGTTATTGATAAGAAAGCCTATGAATTTTCTGGAACCAATGGTGAAAATGTGGTTGAAATTCCGATTCCTGAAGATATGAAAGCTAAGGTTGATGAGTATCACAATGAATTAGTCGAAAAAGCGGTGGAGTGCGATGAAGTCACTATGGAAAAGTTTTTGAGTGGAGAAGAGGTCTCCATGGCTGAAGTTAAGGCCGCTATTCGTAAAGGGGTAATCGGAAATATGATTTACCCAGTTTTATGCGGTACCGCTCTACAAAATATTGGTGTTCAATTTGCTCTTGATGCTGTTAATGATTATTTACCATCTCCTTTAGACGTTCCAGAATTAGATGGTATTGATTGTGACGATGAAACTAAAAAATATGAAGTTAAAGCTAACGACACTGAGCCTTTTGCTGGTTTAGCTTTTAAAATTGCCACTGATCCTTTCGTGGGTAAACTTTGTTTCGTTCGTGTTTACAGCGGAGTTCTTGCCGCTGGTTCCTATATCGTTAATACTTCAACCGGGAACAAGGAACGCATTAGTCGTTTAGTTCGCATGCACGCTAATCACCGTGAAGAAATTAAAGAAATTTACGCTGGTGATATCGCGGCGGTTATTGGTTTAAAGAATACAACTACTGGTAACACTTTGTGTGATGAAAGTCGCCAAATGTTCTTAGAATCTATTGTCTTCCCAGAACCAGTTATCAAGATTGCCGTTGAACCTAAGACTAAAGTTGATCAAGAAAAGATGGGCGTGGCTCTACAACGTTTAGCTGAAGAAGATCCTACTTTCCGCGTGGAAACTGATGAGGAAACGAATCAAGTTTTAATCTCCGGTATGGGTGAACTTCATCTTGATATTATCGTGGATCGGATGCGTCGTGAATTCGGGGTTGAAGCTAATGTCGGTAACCCACAGGTTTCCTATCGTGAAACAATTACCAAAACCGCTGAAGCTCAAAATAAATACGTTAAGCAATCTGGTGGACGCGGTCAATACGGTGATTGTACTTTGCGCGTTATGCCACAGGAAGACCCAAGTAAAGGTTTTGAATTTATTGATGAAGTTAAAGGTGGCGCTATTCCTCGTGAATATATCCCAGCGATTGAAAAAGGTGTCAAAGAAGCTTTGCTTTCCGGTGGCGTCGCCGGTTATCCAATGGTTAACGTTAAGGTGGCAGTGACCGATGGTTCCTATCATGAAGTTGACTCTTCCGAAATCGCCTTTAAGATGGCCGCTATTTTTGCCTTCCGTGACGCCTGCGCTAAAGCTGGTGCCGCTTTACTTGAACCGATTATGAAGGTTGAAGTGACGACTCCTGAAGAATACATGGGTAACATCATTGGTGATTTAAACGCCAAGCGTGGACAAATTGAAGAAATGGGTGATCGTCCGATTAAGATCAAAGTTATTAAGGCTAAAGTGCCACTTGCTGAAATGTTTGGCTACTCCACGGCGCTTCGTTCCATGTCTCAAGGACGCGCTAATTATTCTATGGAATTTTCTCATTATCATGAAGTACCTCGAAATATTCTAGAAACGATTAAGGAAAAGAATGGTAAATAATTTTTTATCTTGAGTCACTTAGAAAAATTAATTTAAAAATATGTTTCCTGAGACGCTGAAGAAAATTTTAAAATTAATTAAAAAAACCGGTGACAAGGTAATTATTTATAATGAGAATGAGCCCGATAATTCCTGTGTTTTAATGGATTTGAGGGAATATGAGAATTTAGCAGCCAGTGATGGCGAAATTAAGGCAACCCTGATTAATAATACTAATTTTGAGACTAAGTCAGATTTGACAGCCGATAATTTAACTGATAGAATTAACTGCGATATCTCGACCTGGAAGAATCAAGAAAATAGTCCATATTTAGCCGAAGAAAGTAAGTCTAGAAATCCTTGGGCAATTCCCGCTAAAATCAAGAACGGGGCTCAAAAAGTTGAATAGTTTTTATTAAAATTATAATAAAATAATTAATTTACAACGGCTGGTTTCCTCTTTGAAGGAGAAAACCCCTAGCGGGGGCCGTACACAAACAAAATGGCAGAAAAATTTGACCGTTCCAAACCTCACGTCAACATTGGTACTATTGGCCACGTTGACCACGGGAAAACTACTTTAACCGCTGCTATGTTAGCAGTATTTGGTGCCGCCGGCATGAACGCTTCTAAGAAAGGTGTCAATGAAATTGACTCTGCTCCAGAAGAAAAGGCTCGTGGTATCACGATTGCAACTGCTCACGTTGAATACGAATCCGCAACCAGACACTATGCTCACGTTGATTGTCCTGGCCACGCTGATTATGTCAAAAACATGATCACTGGTGCCGCTCAAATGGATGGTGCTATTTTAGTAGTATCTGCTACTGATGGCCCTATGCCTCAAACTCGTGAACACATCTTACTTGCTCGTCAAGTGGGCGTGCCTTATATCGTTGTTTTCTTAAACAAGTGCGATATGGTAGAAGACAAGGAATTAATTGACCTTGTTGAAGAAGAAATTCGCGATTTACTTAAGAAATATGAATTCCCAGGAGATGAAACTCCAATTATCCGCGGTTCGGCTCTAAAAGCTTTAGAAAATCCAACCGGGGCTGATGCTGAACCAGTTATGAAGCTTATGGAAGCAATTGATTCTTACATCCCAACTCCTGTTCGTGATGTTGATCATGCTTTCTTAATGCCTATTGAAGATATCTTCTCAATCGAAGGTCGCGGTACTGTGGTGACTGGTAGAATTGAAAGAGGTATTATCAAAGTTGGTGAAGAAGTGGAAATCGTTGGTTTAATGGATACTAAGAAAACTACAGTTACTGGCGTTGAAATGTTCAACAAGTCTTTAGATCAAGGACAAGCTGGTGACAATGCCGGATTACTTCTTCGTGGTACTAAAAAGACCGAAGTTGAACGCGGACAAGTATTATGCAAACCAGGAACAATCACTCCTCATACCGAATTTGAAGCTGAAACTTATATTTTATCCAAGGATGAAGGTGGTCGTCACAAACCTTTCTTTAAAGGTTATAAGCCACAATTCTACATCCGTACTACTGATGTAACTGGAGAAGTTGAGTTACCAGAGGGTACTGAAATGGTTATGCCTGGAGATACTATTAATTTCAAAGTGAAATTAATTTCCCCAGTCGCTTTAGAAGAAAAACAGAGATTTGCTATTCGTGAAGGTGGCCGCACTGTTGGCGCCGGCGTGGTAGTTAAAATTATCAAATAAGTACATAGGCCTGCTCTCAGCTTGAGGGCGGGCCGCTTGTGTTTATTTTAAACAAAGCCGAAGTGTCTTAAGTCTTCAAAGTTTATCAGCTATTTAGGAGGGGGCGACGTTTGACTCACGTGGCCGGAAATAGTCTACTTTTGACTTTACATGAGGCGAGATATTATGTCTGAAAACAAAAAAGAAGAGTTCAAACAAAGAATTCGCATTAAAATTAAAGCGTTCGATCACAAAATCATTGATCAGTCTACTAAGACCATCGTTGAAACTATTGAACGTAGTGATGCCCAATTTTTCGGTCCGATTCCACTTCCGACTGAAATTAGAAAGTACACTGTAAATCGCTCAACCTTTGTGCATAAAGATGCCAGAGATCAATACGAAATGAGAATTCACAAACGCATTATCGACATTGTCGATCCCAATGCCAAGACCATTGAAGACTTAACTAGCTTAAATCTTCCAGCTGGTGTTGACGTCGAGATAAAAATGCAGTAAACTAAAGAAGTAATTTTATACAAGAATAGGGCCAAGGATAGTTTAAATAACTCTTAACAAGCGTTAGGAAAGTGTTTGAGCAGTAATTAGCCTGAAAACACGGAGGTAGACAGTCAGATAAAACAAAAATCCCTTTTATTAATACAAAGATTTGTTTTGTTTTTGAAGCTGGCCTAAATACCAGTTTTTTTGTTTTAAAAAACAATATGAAATTTATCCTAGGAAAAAAAATGCAAATGACCCAAATTTGGGCAAACGACAAGGTGATGGCCGTCACTCCGGTTTTGGCTGGACCTTGCACCGTTACACAGGTTAAAACTAAAGAGACCGATAGTTACGATGCTCTTCAGGTAGCCTTTGGTAATAGGAAAGAAAAGAATATTAAAAAGCCACAGATCGGCCATTTTAAAGCGGCCGGTGTTAAGCCGACTCGAGTTCGTGAACTTCGCGCTGAAGTTAGCGGTGCCAAGGTAGGTGATGTAATTACCGTGGCTACTTTTGAAGAAGGCGACACGATTGACGTGACTGGCACTTCAAAGGGTAAGGGTTTTCAGGGGGTTGTGAAACGTCATCATTTTGCTGGCGGTCGCAAATCTCATGGTAACAAGGATCAACTCCGTATGGGTGGTTCTGTTGGAGCTAAGGGCCCGGCTCACATTTTTAAAAATACTCGCATGCCTGGTCGCATGGGTAACGAAACTGTAACTGTCAAAAATTTAGAAGTTGTTAAGATTGACTTAGAAAATAACATCTTATTTGTTAAAGGTGCTGTTCCTGGGGCTATTAATGGTTTTATTACCATCAAAGGCCAAGGTGATCTTAAATTTAACGTAGTAGCGGAAGCTCCAGTTGTTCCAGAAGTTGTTGAAGAAGTCGTGGTTCCAGAAGAAAAAAACGAAGCTCCGGTCGAAGCTACGCTTGAAACATCGGAAGAAACTCCAGTCGTAGAAGAAGCAGTAACTGAAGAAGTTGCTCCTGAAACTACCGAAAGTGTTACTCCGGCTGAAAGTGAAAATAAATAAAAGTTATTAGTATAAGTGAAAAATATGAAAATCAAAGTTTATAATCAGACAGCCGAATTAGTTCATGACCTTGAGTTATCCGATAAAGTATTTGGCGTTAAATCTAACGCTGAATTATTGCATCAAGCTGTAGTCACTCAGATGGGTAATGAACGCCAAGTTTTGGCTGATACCAAAGATCGCAGTGAGGTTCGTGGTGGTGGTAAAAAACCTTGGAAACAGAAGGGAACTGGACGTGCTCGTGTCGGATCCTCTCGTTCTCCAATTTGGACTGGTGGTGGTGTCACTTTTGGTCCAACCAGCGACCGTAATTTTTCTAAGAAAATTAATAAGAAGATGAAGCAAAAAGCAATTTTAATGGCTTTATCTGATAAGTTAGCTAGTGGTACTTTAGTCGTTTTAGACAGCCTTAATTTAGAGGAGTTTAAAACTAAGAAGTTTAACGAAATTCTTACAGCTGTTGAAAATAAAATCTTAAATTCTGATCGTCGTAATATCTTAGTGATTAACGATACTAAAGATGACAAGGTAAAATATTCGGCTCGGAATTTAAAAGGCACTGAAATTATTAATTTGGAAAATATCAATATTGTTGAACTTTTAAAGTATAAAAACCTGCTTCTGACAGAAACAGCGGTCAAGACTTTAGAAGAGCGATATAAATAATAGATAATCAATATGGCTATAGCTAATAAAAAAAATACTGAGGCTAAATCGACTTCAGCTAAAAAGACTACCACTGCTAAAGAAGTTAAGTCAGAAAGCATGAAAGATTTATATGCCAAAGCTGAAAATGGTAAGAAAGATATCGCTTCTAAATTTGATGGCGCTCATCGTGTTTTAGTTCGCCCCCTGATTACGGAAAAGGCTGCTAATTTTGGCACTTTAAATAAATATGCTTTTGTAGTTACTGGTAACTCTAATAAAATAGAAGTTGCTAAAGCTATTTTAGCGGTTTATGGTGTTAGACCGATGTCGATTAATATTATTTGTGTTAAGGGTAAGGCTGTTTCTCGCGGTCGTGTTAAAGGCCGTCGCAGTGATTTCAAAAAAGCCATTATTACTCTGAAAAAAGGTGATACAATTAAAATTTACGAAGGCGTTTAAAATATTAATTTTTGAAACTTTAGCAACATACCTATGGGAATTAAAAAAGTAAAACCAACCACTCCTGGCCGCAGACAAGCAACGTTTGATGATTTTGCCGATATTACTAAGTCAAAACCAGAAAAATCTTTGATTGTAATCAAAAAGCAAAGAGGTGGTCGAAATAGCAGTGGTAAAATAACTATCAGACATCAAGGTGGCGGCGTGAAGCGCTTTGTTCGTCTTGTCGATTTTAAACGCGACAAGTTTGGTGTTCCTGCAACCGTCGCTTCAATCGAATATGATCCAGGACGAGGGGCTCGAATTGCCTTACTTAATTACGCTGATGGTGAAAAAAGATATATTATTGCGCCGATTGGTTTAGTGGTTGGTGATAAAATCACTAGCGCTAAAGAATTGATTGAGATTAAAGTTGGTAACGCGATGCCAGTTCAATTTATTCCAGCCGGAGTCGCCATTCACAACATCGAACTGATTGCCGGTAACGGTGGTAAAATTGCCAGAGGGGCTGGTAACAGTGCTTATGTGATGGGTGTAGAAGGTAAGTATGCTCAGATTAAAATGCCATCGGGCGAAATTAGATTAGTTAAAAAAGAGTGTTTATGTACTATCGGTCGAGCTAGTAATCCAGATTTACGTCACATTAGCTTAGGAAAAGCCGGACGCAGCCGTTTACTCGGTATTCGTCCAACCGTTCGTGGTACTGCCATGAATCCTAACGACCACCCACATGGAGGTGGAGAAGGTAAGCAGTCTATCGGTTTACGATATCCGAAGACTAAGTGGGGCAAACCAGCTCTTGGTATTAAGACCAGAAAAAAGAGCTCATCTGATAAACTTATTGTTAAGCGCCGAGCTAAAAGAAAATAATTATTTAAGAAAAATATTATGTCGAGAAGTTTGAAAAAAGGACCATACATCAATCCTCGCATCCTGAAACATGTTTTAGCTTTAAAACCAGGAGACAAAACTGTGATTAAAGTTTGGGATAGAGCTTGTGCCGTTACCCCAGAAATGGTGGGAATCACTATTGGCGTGCATAATGGTAAAACTCATTTTCCGGTTTACGTTGTGGAAAATATGGTTGGCCATTGTTTGGGCGAATTCGCTCCAACCCGCAAATTTGTAGTTCATGGCGGTAAAGCAGCTAAAGCTCAGGCTCAAGCTAAAAAATAAGAAGCATTAAGTTCAAAAATTTATGGAAATTAAAGCTAGTTTAAATGATTTGAGAATGTCGCCGCGCAAAGTGCGATTAGTTATTGACTTAATTCGCAAAATGCCGGTTGACGCTGCTTTAGCTCAACTCAAATTCACCAATAAAATTGCCACTGAACCGGTAGCTAAAATGATTGAATCAGCTATCGCTAACGGTGTAAATACTTACGGTTTAGACAGAAATAATCTTTTTGTTAAAACAATTACCTCTGACGAGGGTACAACCTTAAAACGTTGGATGCCCAAAGCTCATGGTCGCGCTACCGTTATTCGTAAACGCGGGGCTCATGTGGCGGTAGTTCTTGGCGAAATTGTCGATTCCGGCAAGCATGAAAAGAAAGTTGTTAAGACTGAGGCTCCAATGAAGCTTGAAGATCTAGCTAAAGAAGCTGAAAACAAGACTAAGGCTTCTAAGAAAAAGGAAGCTGACGAAGAGAAGACAGCTGTTAAGGCTAAGACTAAAACGGCCGCTCCTGAAAAAGGTTTCGCCGCTAAAGTTTTCCGCCGCAAAGTTGGTTAATCGATTAACACTTTTATATATTTAAATTTGTAACATGTCATCCTATGGGTAAAAAAGTAAATCCAAAAATATTTCGAATGGGAATCACTAAGAGCTGGGATTCGATTTGGTTTGAAAGCGGCAAAAATTATATTAAAAATGTTGCTCAAGACATCCACGTTCGACGTTATCTCATTAAAGAATTCAAAGAAGCCGGTGTTGATAAAGTGGAAATCATTCGTAGCTTAAATCGTATCCAAGTTGATTTATGGACCGGAAAACCGGGTCTACTTATCGGCCGCGGCGGTAATGGCGTGGAAGAACTTAAGAAAAAATTACACACTAAATTTCTTAAAACTTTCCGAATTGGTGAAATCACTTTAAATATTAAAGAAGTGAGTCGTCCAGGATTATCCGCTCAGATTACTGTTCAAACTATGACTCTGGAAATTGAAAAGCGTATTCCTTTCCGTAAGGTGATGAAACAAGCGATCTCTAAGATTGAACGATCAGGAGCCGAAGGCGCCAAGGTTGTTATCGGTGGTCGTTTAAACGGAGCGGAAATTGCTCGTACTGAAAAATTGGTTTGGGGCAAAGTCCCACTTAATACTTTGCGCGCTGATATTGATTATGCTCGCGGAGCCGCTCATACAAGTTATGGCGCTATCGGCATCAAAGTTTGGGTTTATAAAGGTGAAGTTTTTGAAAAGGAAAAAGAAGCTAACTTCAAAAGCGCTCGCTAATTTAATTTAACCCTTTGAATAATTAATATTCCACGATAAATATGTTAATGCCAAAAAAAACTAAATTCCGTAAAGACCACAAACGACGTCGCGGCGGCAAAGCCAGTCGAATGTTGACGGTGGCTTTTGGTAGCTATGGCTTAAAGGCAACTACTCCTTGTTGGGTGACTTCTCGTCAAATCGAATCTGCCAGACGGGTGATGACTAAATATGTCAAGAAAGGCGGTAAGATTTGGATCCGTATTTTCCCTGATAAACCAGTAACCGCTCATGGTGGAGAACTGCCAATGGGTAAGGGTAAAGGAGCTGTCGATTACTATGTCGCTATTGTGAAGCCAGGAACCGTGATGTTTGAAATGGATGGTATCGATGAAGCTATTGCCCGCGAAGCGATGATCAATGCTTCTCATAAATTACCGCTTAAATGCACTTTCGTTACTAAAACTAACGCTTAATCAGTTTTAAAAATATGGAAATTAAAGAACTTATAACTAAAACTAAACCTGAGCTCACTAAATTATTAGTGGAGTCTCAAGAAAAGTTACGTGAATTGCGTTTTAAAGATTCTAATAAACAATTAAAAAATATTCGTTCGATTAGAGTTTTAAAACAAGATATTGCACGGATTAATACCTTGTTAAATAAGAAAGACTAATTTTAATAAATATGGCCGAAAAAAAACAAGTTAAAAAGGTAGCCGCAACTGAAAAGGTTATTGCCCCAAAGGTAAAAGCAGTTGTTGCTTCTGAGACGAAAGTCGCTAGAGTTATTATTCGCAAGAAATTCTCTGGTGTTGTTGTTTCTGATAAGAGCGACAAAACAATCGTCGTCAAGGTCGAAACCGTAAAAATCCACCCAAAGTACAAGAAACGATATACCCGCAGTCAAAAGTATAAAGTTCATGATGAAAAGAATGAATTTAAAACTGGCGACAAAGTTAATTTCGTCGAATGTCGCCCTTTGAGTCGTGATAAACGTTGGAGAGTTGTTAAGTAATAAGTTTTTAGCTTTTAAAAGAAGCTTATAAATAGACTAAAAGTATGATTCAAGTTCAAAGTAAAATGAAAGTGGCCGACAACTCCGGGGCTAAAGAAGTGATGTGTATCAGAGTCTTGGGCGGTTATAAGAAAAGATATGCCCATGTTGGTGATATTATTGTCGCGTCGGTTAAATCAGCTGCGCCTCATGCTCCTATTAAAAAGGGAGACATTGTAAAAGCGGTGATTGTTCGTACCAAAAAAGAAATTCGTCGTGTTGACGGTTCTTACTTACGCTTTGATGACAACGCTTGTGTCGTTATCACGGATAAGGATAAGAAAGATCCTAAGGGTACTAGAATTTTTGGCCCAGTCGCCCGCGAAGTGAGACGAGCCGGATTCGTAAAAATCGCGTCCTTAGCTCCTGAGGTGCTCTAATGTTTTTAAGATCTAAATTAAACAAAGTTTATGAATATTAAGAAAAACGACAAAGTGCAAATTCTAGCCGGTAAAGACAAAGGCAAGAGTGGCAAAATCTTACAATCCATGCCTCGAAATAACCGAGTTAGCATTGAAGGTTTAAACCTGCTAATCAAGCATTTGCGCCCACGTCGCGACGGTGAAAAAGGTCAACGGATTGAATTTCCAGCTTTTATTAACGCTTCCAATGTGGCTTTAATCTGTCCTAAATGCGGTAAGAAAACCCGTGTTAGCTACAAAATTGTAGAACAAAACGGTAAATCTAAAAAATATCGAGTTTGTAAGAAATGCCAGGAAGTTATCGAATAATCAATCTAAAAAAGATTAAATAATATGAGATTAAAAGAAAAATATCAGAAAGAAATTATTCCGCAGCTAAAAAGCAAGATTGGCTACAAGAATGAGCGTAATGCGCCCCGTCTTGAGAAAGTGGTCTTAAATGTTGGCTTTGGTAAATTCTCTAAAGAAAAAGAATATATTGCTGACGTTGAAAGAGGTTTAACTAAGATTAGCGGCCAGAAAGTGGTTTTCACTAAGGCTAAAAAATCGGTTTCCGCTTTTAAAATTCGTCAGGGAATGACTATTGGTTCAATGGTTACTATTCGTGATAAGAGAATGTATGATTTCGTTGAGAAATTAGTGGGCATTACTTTTCCTCGAGTTCGCGATTTCCGCGGTATCAGCGACAAAGCCATTGATAATCAGGGTAATTTAACCATCGGTTTCAAAGATTATTCATGTTTTCCGGAAATAAAAGTCGAAGATATTGATAAGATTTACGGCCTTGAAGTTTGTATTGCGACTTCAGCTAAGAATCGCGAGGAAGGTTTAGAGCTTTTTAGATTAATGGGCTTTCCCTTTAAGAAATAAGGTAATATTTAGATAATTAAACGCCTCTCTGAAAATTAACAGGCAGGCAAAAGAATATATATGGCTAGAAAAGCATTAATTGCCAAAGCAAAACTAAAACCAAAATTTACTACCAGAAAAATAAATCGTTGTTGGCGTTGTGGCCGTAATCACGGTTACATGAGAGACTTCGGTTTGTGCCGCATTTGCTTTAAAGAATTAGCGGATAACGGAGATTTACCGGGTATTAAGAAATCAAGCTGGTAATCTTAGCCCCCAATTATTTAGAAAAAAAAGTAATAAAGAAATAAATTCTATGACAGATCCAATCGCAGACATGTTCACTCGCATTCGGAACGCCTCTGCCGTTAAAAAAACTGAAACCTTAATGCCAATGAGCAAACTCAAATACGAAATCGCTAAGATTTTGGAAAGAGAAGGCTGGATTAAAGGGGTTGAAGTAATAGCGGGTGGTTTAAATGCTAGACGCAGCAGCTTTGATGAGCTAAAGATCTCCTTAAAATACCAGAAGAATGGTAAGCCTCATTTAAGTGTTATCAGCCGCGTTAGTAAACCAGGCTTGCGTGTTTACGTCGACAAGGATAATATCCCGACGGTTTTGAATAACTTTGGTATCGCTATTATCTCAACATCTCGTGGTTTAATGACCAATAAAGAAGCGAAGGTGCAAAAGATTGGCGGTGAAGTTATTGGTGAAATTTATTAATTTAGTCTACCAAACCTATATGTCACGTTTAGGAAAATTACCAATCATTTTACCGGCCGGAGTCAGTGCCACTTTAAGTGGACAAACTCTTTCCGTTAAAGGTTCAAAAGGAGAATTAAAACAAGATTTTAACTCTGATGTTATAGTTAAGATTGAGGAAACTCAAATTGTGGTTTTAAAAAATGAAAATGGGTCTAAAAAGGCTAGTGCGATGTGGGGCTTATATCGAACTCTATTTGCAAATATGGTTGAGGGAGTATCAGTTGGTTTCACTCGAAAATTAGAAATCAACGGCGTTGGTTATCGAGCCAATGTGACCGGTAACAAGCTGAATATGGCTTTAGGCTTTTCACACCCCATTGTTTTTGAATTGCCGGTTGGTATTACTGGTTTAGTTGAAGGAAATATCATCACTTTAAACGGCTTTGATAAAAAGTTGATCGGTGAGACCGCGGCGAGAATCCGTAAGATCAGAAAACCGGAACCTTATAAAGGTAAGGGCGTTAAATATCTTGAAGAAGTCTTACGTCGAAAGGCTGGTAAATCAGCTTCTAAAGGTAAATAAAAGTTCTAAAATTTATAAATAATATATGGATAAGAATAAAATAAAAAATGAACGCCAAGATAGACGACATGGTCGTGTCCGCGCTAAAATAAATGGTAGCGAACTACGCCCTAGATTATCAGTGTTTCGTTCTAATCGCGGCATGTTCTTGCAACTGATTAATGATGAAACTAGCCAGACTTTAGTCAGCGCTAAAACTCAAGAAATTAAAACTACCGGAGCTAAGGTGGAAAAATCTTTTGAATTAGGCAAGTTACTGGCTGAGAAAGCTAAAGCCAAGAATATTAGTTCCGTGGTTTTTGATCGCGGTTGTTATAAATATCATGGCCGAGTCAAAGCGGTTGCCGATGGAGCCCGCGAAGGCGGTCTTCAGTTTTAATTTAGTTTAATGCTTTAATACAATATGTCTGACGAAAAAAAGGCTAACAACAATAATCAATCAGCTAAACCCGCTTCAGCTTCTGCTACAGTCGCTAAAGACATCTATGGTGGTGCGCCCAAAACTGGTGGCTATCAAGGTAACAAGGGCGGCCAAGGCGGACAGGGCGGCGGTAATCGTGGTCCACGTCGTGGTAACGATCGCGGTCGTGAGGCGAGTCATGATGAATTTGAACAACGCATTTTAGATATCGCCCGGGTAACTCGTGTTATGGCCGGTGGTAAAAGAATGAACTTTAGAGCTTGTATCGCGATTGGCGATAAGAAGGGTAAAGTTGGCGTTGGACTCGGCAAAGGAGCTGATGTGACTATGGCGGTTAACAAAGCGGTAAATCATGCTAAAAAAGATATGATTACGGTTTCCACTGTTAATGACACTATCACTCACGAAGTTCACCATTCTGAAGGAGCGGCTAAATTATTATTTAAGCCAGCTAGAAGCGGTAAAGGTATTATTGCTGGCGGCGTGGCTCGCGTAATTTTAGAATTAGCCGGTATTAAGAATGTTACCAGTAAGCAACTAGGAACCAACAATAAAATCAATAACGCTCGTTGTACTATTGAAGCTCTAAGAACTTTGCGACCAGCTGATAAGACCGCTAAGAAAGACAAAACAGCCGTCAAAGAAGAAGTAGCTGAAGAAGCTAAAAAATAAGAAAAATATAGCGAAGGTTTAAATTAATTTTTAATTTAAGCTAGCATAATTTATAAAGTAATTTTTTTTCTATGTTATCACTTAACGAAATAAAGAAGGCCAAAGGCAGTACAAAAACCAAGAAACGCGTTGGCCGTGGTAATTCTTCTGGCCATGGTACTTACAGTACTCGCGGTCTTAAGGGTCAGAAATCCCGTTCCGGCGTTTCCGGTTTGAAGCGTTTGGGTATGAGAATGCAATTACTGCAAACTCCAAAATCTCGTGGTTTCAAATCTCAAAAACAAAAAAACCAAGTTATTTCTATCAAAGCGATTAATAATAATTTTAAAGATGGTGAGACAGTAAACAAGGACACCTTAATGGAGAAAGGTTTGATTATGAAAAAAGGTGTGCCCGTCAAAGTTTTGGGTAAGGAAAAATTAACCGTTAAAATTAAAATTGAAGGTCTTAAAATGAGCGAATCCGTAGCCGCTCAACTCAAATAAGATTAAAGGCGGCTACTGGCCGTCTTTATCGTAATTAGATTGTTATATAAAACTTATATGTTTGATCAATTTATTCAAATCTGGAAAGCCAAAGATTTACGTAATAGCGTCTTGTTCGTGCTAGCGATGCTAGTGGTTTTTCGTTTAGCCGCTCACATTCCGATTCCGGGTGTAAACACAACCGATCTTAAAAATTTCTTTGAAAACAATCCAGTTTTAGGCTTTGTTAATGTCTTTGCGGGCGGCGGGATGCAAAACTTTTCGATTATCATGATGGGAATAGCCCCTTACATCACGTCTTCAATTATTTTCCAATTACTAGCGATGATTATTCCTAGTCTGGAAGAGATGCAAAAAGAAGAATCCGGCCGTTCTAAAATTAATATGTGGACACGTTACGCTACTGTGCCACTGGCCGCGATGCAGGCTTTTGGGATGATTAGTCTACTGCGCCAATCAAAGGCGATTAATATTTCGGCTTTTTCTGGCTTTGATATGTTAAGCATGATTATTACTATTACGGCTGGCACCGTTTTCTTAATGTGGATTGGTGAACTGATTTCCGAAAAGAAGATTGGTAACGGTATTTCCTTGCTTATCTTTGCCGGTATCGTTTCTAGTCTGCCAACTCATATTAGTCAGGCTTTCCTGACTTTTGATCAGATTCAACTAACTTCCATGATCGCTTTTGCCTTAGTTGGCATTTTAACGATTGTGGGTGTGGTCATTATTAATGAAGGACAGCGTAATATTCCGGTGCAATATGCTCGTCAAATTAGAGGTAACCGCGCTTATGGCGGCACTAATTCTCATTTGCCATTACGCGTTAACATGGCGGGGGTAATTCCGATTATCTTTGCGATTTCCGTAGTGATGTTTCCACCGATGTTAGCTCAGTATTTCCAACACGCTAAAACCGCTTGGATTGCTAATTTTTCCCAATGGACCATTCAAATCTTTAACGATCAATTGATTTACGCTATTTTGTATTTTATTTTGGTCTTTGTTTTCACTTATTTCTATACCGAAGTTATTTTTCATCCAGAAAGAATTGCTGAAAATTTGCAGAAACAGGGTGGCTTTATTCCTGGTATTCGTCCCGGTAAACACACCAGTGATTATCTGTCGAGTACCACTTATAAGATTATCTTAGTTGGCGCTTTATTTTTAGCGGTGATTGCGGTTATGCCTTTAGTGGTTAAAGCTTTCACTGGTATTCAATCTCTGGCTATCGGTGGTACCAGTATCTTAATCGTCGTGTCAGTAGTCATTGAAACTGTGAAGCAGGTTCAAGCTCAACTAACGATGAGAGAATACGACGGAGTTTAATTAGGATTTTATCGTTTTTTATAAAATTCCGCTGTTAAAGGCGGAATTTTTGTTTGACTGATTAAGCTATTTTAGCTAAACTTTTAAAGTAATTAGTAAAATATATCATATGACAATGCAGGATTTCTTAACGAAAGTTCATGATCGCAACGTTAACCACGAACACCTTCGCCGGGCTTTTTTTGATCTGATGCATCCTAGCTATGCCTTTCAAAATCTTAGCACCACCGACCGGGAATTTATTTATGGATTAATTCTAAAGCATCGTGATAAATTATTTAAGAATATTTATCTGACACAGACCGAGATTAATCATGAATATTATAGTATTTGGGAAAAACGTTTAGCCCTGGGTTTACTAGAGAATGATTTAAAAATAATTAAAGAAGTCTTACAATCATTTAAAGCTAATTAATTATGGCCATTATTAATATTTTAATTGTTGTTTTAGGTTTATGCGTCTTTGAAATTGTCAGTAGTGTGGATAATGCGATTGTTAACGCTCACGTTTTGAAGACCATGCCTGAAAAATATCGGAAGATTTTTTTATTTTGGGGTCTTTTATTTGCGGTTTTTGCGGTTCGCGGCCTCTTACCGTTTATTATCGTTTGGCTCGCCAATCCTAATTTATCTATTATTCAGGTGGTGACTTCAACTTTTTCAGGTGATGCTTCGGTAATGGCTTCGCTAGCTAAGTCTAAACCACTGCTACTTTTAGGTGGCGGTATTTATTTGTTATTTGTTTTTTTGGCTTGGTTATTTTTGGAGGAGAAAAAATATGCCTTCTTGGCGGAAGGTTTTTTGCACCGTCAAGGAGCCTGGTTTTATGCCATCGCCTCTTTTTTAACTACCGCTTTAGTTTACGCCTCGCTGCAGCGCGACCCTATTTTAGCTTTAGCGGCCACCATCGGCGTTTCGGCTTTTTTCTTGACTGACGGTTTTAAAAAGAATGCGGAAGTTCAAGAGAAGCAACTGATGAGCGGTCATATGAGCGCTTGGAGCAAGATTATGTATCTTGAAGTGCTTGATGCTTCATTTTCGATTGATGGCGTGATTGGGGCCTTTGCTTTTACCATGAGCGTGCCACTGATTATCTTAGGTAATGGTTTAGGGGCTTATGTGGTTCGAGAATTTACCGTTCGTGGTATTGATCTAATTGCTAAGTTTGCCTATCTTAAAAATGGCGCTATGTATTCCATTGGAGCCCTAGGGGCAATGATGGTTCTGGAAGCTTTTGGCCATGACTATCCTTTTTGGTTAGCACCGCTTAATACCTTTATTCTCTTAGGCCTGTTCCTTTTCTTATCAATTGAGGCTAACCGTAAAGCGCTTATTAAATAATTTATTTGTATGGTTTATAAAAAAAGTTCTGAGGAAATTAGAATTATTCGTGAAGGCGGCCTTATCTTAGCCCGCATTCTTAAAGAAATGGTGGCCGAAGTAAAACCCGGAGTTTCCACTTTAGCGCTTGAAAATATTTTGGTTAAACGAATTAAAGAAGCCGGCGGTCGCCCGGCTTTTAAAGATTATGATATGGGGGGTGGTATTTTTTTTCCGTCCGCTTTATGCGCCTCAATTAATGAAGAAGTCGTTCACGGCACCGCTATTCCGGGACGCTTGCTTAAATCGGGTGATATTATCGATTTAGACATTGGCATGGAGTGGCCAGTTGATCCTAAGGTTAGGGCGGTGGTCAAAGCTCCGGTTAATAAATTTTCCGCTGATGGCGGTTACTTTACCGATATGTGTACGACCGTGGCGGTGGGTAAAATTAGCGCGGCGGCTAAGAAACTCCTTAAAGTTACCAAGGAATGTTTAATGGCCGGAATTAATCAGGCCAAACCGGGTAACACTTTAAATGATATCGGTTCGGCGGTACAATTTATCGCCGAAACTCACGGTTATGGCGTGGTGCGTGATCTAGTGGGTCACGGAGTGGGTTATTTAGCCCATGAAGATCCTAATGTTTTTAATTACTCAATTCCGCCTCGTTCCTCTGAAAACTTGGTCTTAGAAGTGGGAATGGTAATTGCCATTGAACCGATGATTAATGCTGGCACCTGGAAAGTTAAAACGGCTAAAAATGATTATACTATTTTAACGGCGGATAATTCTTTGAGCGCTCATTTTGAGCACACCGTAGCCATTACGGAGCACGGACCGGAAATCTTGACTAAATAATTATATGGAAAAATACCTAGGGATTGATTGGGGAGAAAAAAGAATTGGGCTTGCCACTGCCGAAGAGGAGTTAAATATGGCCTTGCCTTTAGGTACGGTCTCAGACATCGCCGGTATTTTGCAGACGATTAGTGAAGAGGAAATTACCAAAATTGTTTTAGGCCGGCCCTACCAAATGGCCAGCTTAGAGCATGATATAAATCCCGATTTTTTAAAATTTGTAGAATTACTTCAAAGCCAAACCGCCATTCCGATTATTCAAATTGATGAAAGACTCAGTAGTTTAGCGGCTGATGCGATGGGTGGACCTAAAAAAATGCGGGCCGGTCGAGATGAAATTGCTGCCGCTTTAATCTTGCAAAGTTACTTAGATAAGTTGCGCTAAAATTATGGCCGAAAGCGATAGTAGTGAAGCGATAATTATCAACCGCAACGACTGGCGTGAAAACGACAGTCGCGTTGTTTTGTATACTAAAAATTTTGGTAAATTATCTTTAGTTGCTCGAGGGGCAAAGAAGATGCGTTCTAAAATTGCCGGTCACATTGAACCAATTAGTTTGGCCGATGTCATGATTTTAAGGGGAAGAGCCTATGACTATTTAGGCAGTGCGATTACGCGCCGGGCCTACTTAAATATTAAAGCCGATTTAAACGCGCTCTATTTTGTGGGTGCCGCTCTAGCATTATTCGATAAGTTGGTTAAAGAGGCGGCTTCTGATGAAGAATTATTTAATTTTTTAATTTCTTGGTTAGACACGGTGGAGAGTAATTTGGAGGCCGAACTAGACAAGGAAAATGGTGAGCTTTTATATAACTATTTTTCTTTGAGACTTTTAGCGATTCTCGGTTATAAGCCGGAATTGTATCATTGTTTGGAGTGCCGCCGGAAAATTGAACCCGGGGCTAATTACTTTAACTTAAGGCTGGGGGGTCTAATTTGCCCCACTTGTCTGGTGTCTTGCCAAAATAAATATTTGCCCAATGAGCTTATACCAGTCTCTGATAACTGTGTGAAACTGCTAAGAATCTTCAGTGAATCAGACAGATATCAAATTATTAAGACTAATTCGGTTTTGATTCGGGAACTGAGCCGTCTTACTAAAGCCTTTGTCGATTTTAATTAATTTAGCTGTCCCGCTCTTAAAAAGATAAAAACCTTAAAAAAAGGGTCTAAAAAGACGCTTTTTTTCTTGCTAAAAATTATCAGATAAGGTAAAATTAAGTCGTAAAATATTGTCAAAAAAGGGGTTTTCCTCAGGAATTTTTAAAGGTTTAATTAATTTTTAATTTTATGTCAAGAATGATGATTGCCGCCGCTAAAGAACAGGGCGAAGGCCGTGTTAATTTGTCTGGTTGGGCTAGAAATTTGCGGATTCACAAAGGTCTTATTTTTATCGACTTGCGTGACTTATCGGGTCAAATGCAGTTGGTGGTTTTAGAATCAGCCGCTGCTTTTTTAGAGGCTTCCAAATTAACCTTGGAAAGTGTCATCTCAGTTTCCGGCACCCTTCAGGAAAAACCGGCTAAAAAAGGCGATACCAGTGGCCTCAAAGATTATGAAGTATTAGTCGACAGTTTAGAAATATTATCTTTAGCTAATGAGAGCTTGCCGATTCCGGTTTTAACTAAGGCTGACAATGAAGCTGAAACTGATTTGCGCTTTGATTATCGTTGGCTGGATTTACGCCAAGAAGAGAAGCAGCTTATTTTTAAAACTTGGAGCAAATTAGAAGAAGGTTTTCGCGAAGAATTCTCTCGCTTAGGCTTTATGCAAATTTACACCCCCTGTCTGATGAGCACAGCCAGTGAGACTGGTTCTGAGGTTTTTGAGGTTAAATATTTTGATCGCAAGGCTTATTTATCTCAATCTCCACAATTTTACAAACAGATGGCGATTGCCTCGGGCTTAGAAAAAGTTTTTACTTTTGGACCGGTCTTTCGCGCGGAAAAATCATTTACCACGCGCCATGTAACAGAATTTACCGGTTGGGATTTTGAATTTGCTTTCTTAGATTCTCATCAGGACATCATGGATGTTGAAGAAAAATTATTAGTTAGCGGTTTTAAAAAATTAAAAACCGAATTGAATTTAGATATCGAAGTGCCAGCCCAACCTTTTCCTAGAATAACTTTAGCCGATGTTAAGGTTAAGCTTAAGGCGACGGGTGTGACCAGCGAAAAAGAAGGTGATTTGTCACCGGAAGAAGAACGAGAAATCTGCCGTTTAATCAAAGAAGAAACAGGGCATGATTTTATTTTTGTTACCGATTATCCAGCTGAGACTCGAGCTTTCTATCATATGCGTTATCCGGACACTAACATCACAAAAAGCTTTGATTTACTTTATCGCGGTGTGGAGGTGACAACTGGAGCGCAGCGCGAACATCGAGTTGATATTTTAGAAAAACAAGCTTTAGAGAAGGGGATGAATCTCGAAGAACTAAAAGATTATATTAATTTTTTCCGTTTCGGTTGTCCGCCACATGGTGGTGTCGGCATTGGTCCAGCGCGTCTGATTATGAAAATTTTAAATTTAGATAGCGTTAAGGAAGCTTGTTTCTTGCCACGCGATGTCCGCCGTTTACTGCCTTAATATTTTGATAATTTGGCCCTTTAGGCCACTAGTAATAAGACTAACAATATGAACAACAATGCTAAGTACGCGTTCTATTATCTCCTGTCTTTGGTAGCGCTGATTTTCACGGCTTTGTCAGTTGGGATGATTGCTTTTGGTATTATTAATCAGACGGTCGCCGATGCTCTAAATACCGGGGGTGTTAGTGATACTTTAAAATTTGCGATTTCCGCAATTCTGATTGCGGCGCCAATTTTTTTCGTCATGCAGAATTTAATTAGCCGCGGTTTACGCCGTGGAGAACTCACCAAAGATTCGGGTGTGAGACGTTGGCTGACTTATTTTATCTTACTAGTTTCTTCGGTGATTATTTTAGGAGTTTTTATTGGGATAATTAATAGTTTCTTAGCGGGCGAATTAACTTTAGGCTTTATTCTTAAAGCCCTGAGCATGATTATTATTTCGGCTTCGGCTTTTTCTTTTTATCTCTATGATATTAGACGGGAAGACGTGGTGACTAAAAGTAAGGTAGTGCGAATTTTCTTTTGGGCGTCATTGGTAATTATTACAGCCGCCTTTATCGCTTCCTGGTTCTTTATTGAGTCGCCGGTTTTAACCAGAGCGAAACGTTTAGATCAAAATTTAGTTAATAATATCACGAGCGTGGAAAATGCGGTTAATGCCTATAATGAAAAATATAAGAAGCTACCGGATAACATCAGTCAGGTTCAAAGTAATAATGACATTTACTTAGATGCTCGCTCTTTAACTGACGCTGAAAATGGCAATCCGATTGTTTATCAGAAAACCAGCGAGAGCACTTTTCAGTTGTGCGCGACTTTTAGAACGGATAATAAAACAGTTGTATCTAAAAATAATAATACTTACTATTCTGACCCGATGAAGCTTCATTTAGCCGGTTATCAATGTATTGCGGGTCAAGTTTGGTCAAATGCTAAAGCGGTACCGGCAACTCCGGTTAATTAATTATGATAGAAATAAACACTGATAAATTTCAGGGCCCTTTGGGCGTCTTGCTTAAGTTAATTGAGCAGGAAGAAATGGATATCACTGAAATTGCGCTCGCTAAAATTGCCGATGAATATTTGGCCTATGTCCAAAATTCTGAAAATATCAACCCCGAAGAGATGGCGGATTTTTTAGTGATGGCGGCTCGTTTGCTCTATATTAAATCTAAAGCTTTGCTACCTTATTTAGTCAGCGCTGAAGAAGAAGAGGAAATTGTGGAACTGGAAAATCAACTCCGGATGTATAAAGAGTTTATTGAAGCCAGTGTTAAAATCGCGGATTTAGTGGGAGAGAAAAGATTTTTGTTTTCACCACTGCTGATTAATAAGAACTTCCGTCGCTCTAAAAAAGAAATTCCTAGTTTTGTCGCGCCTAAAAATGTGACCGCCCAGTTAATTCACGACCGCTTTGCCGAACTAATCGAACGCTTACAGGTTAAAGAAGAGAAGTTAGATGAGAAAAGTTTAGCGCCTAAAGTCAGTATTGATGAACGGATTATTCATATTAGGGAACTGCTAACTAAAAAATTACGTTTTAGCTTCTCTAAATTTCTGCAGCAAGCTAAGAGCCGAACCGAAGTGATCGTTAGTTTTTTAGCCGTTTTAGAATTAGCCAAGCAGCGGGAATTAGTTTTTGAACAAGATGAGCTTTTTAGCGAAATCCATGTTTTATTTCGTGATGACAAAATAAATAATTAATCTATGAATCTTAAATCTCAACTTGAATCACTGCTATTTGTTTCTAGTAAACCGCTTGGTGTTGTGGAAATGTCGGATTTAACTAACACTAATTTTGAAGAGGTTGAAGCCGCTTTAACTAGTCTAGCTGAAGAATATAAGGCGCAAAATCGGGGATTTATTTTAATTAAGAATAATAAAGAATACCAATTAACTACCGCTCCGGAAAACACTAATTTAGTCAGTCGTTTCTTAAAAGATGAAACTAGCGGCGAGTTGTCTCAACCGAGCCTAGAAACTTTAACTATTATTGCTTACCGTGGACCGATTACTAAATTAGAATTAGAACGCATTCGTGGCGTTAATTGCAGCTTGATTTTAAGAAATTTACTGATCCGAGGTTTAATCGAAGATAAGAATGATAAGACGAAGAATGAAAACTTTTATTCCGTTACTTTAGAGTTCATTAAGTTCTTAGGCATTTCTTCCGTGAGTGAGTTGCCAGATTACGAAAAATTGCACCGCAGCGAATCTTTAAGTGAAGTTATCGCTCAACCCCTTAGTCTTTAATCTTTTAAATTACCATGTATTTGTCATTTTTTATTAATTGTTTGGCTGCTTTATTGTTTTCTAATTTGAATTTAAAACCTTCGGATGCTTTGGTTTTTTATGGCGAGTGCCGACCAGCAGTTGTCTCCCGTTTACCAGAGAGTCCCGTTTTACCGCAAATTGTTAAAAAAGCCGAAGCCGGTGATTTTAGTTTAACGGCTTCAAGTGGTGCCGTTTTGCTCGTTAAAAATAATACTTTTTTATTTGAAAAAAATTCCGGAGCGAAACAGCCAATTGCTAGTTTAACTAAATTAATGACGGCTTTAGTTTTTTTAGATAATAACCCCGGTTTTGATAAGCCCTATGTCGTCTCGGCCGCTGATAACATTGCTGGCGGTAAGAATAATTTGTTTACCGGCGACACCGTTAAGATTAAGGATTTATGGAATACCAGTTTAGTGGCTTCGGACAACGGTGCGACGATGGCTCTGGCTCATGCGACTGGTCTTAGCGAAAAGGAATTTGTGGCTGCGATGAATGATAAGGCTAATAAACTCGGTTTATTTGATACTAATTTTAATGACCCTACCGGTTTGTCGGATAAAGATTTTTCCACTGCTCGCGACATCGCGCGACTCGCTAAAGAAGCGCTCAGTCACGATGAAATTAGAAAATCAACCACCCAGAAAGAATATATTTTTACCACCGCTGAAGGCCGAGAGAAAAAAATTGAATCAACTGATTATCTATTATATTCCGATTCCGAGGCGAAGATTAATCTTTTGGGGGGTAAAACAGGGTACACCGAAGGAGCGGGCTATTGTTTTGTCGGCAAGTTCACGGATCCGCGCCAGGATGAAATAATTTCCGTGGTTTTAAACAGTAATGGTAAAAATGATAGGTTTCTCGAAACCAAGAGTTTAGTTAACTGGGTCTTTACTAACTTTAATTGGAATTAATTCCTTTATGCCGCTAATAAACAAATTTTATAAAAAGTTTTATCGTCTTTTAGGAAAGTATTTTCCTAAATTTCATTGTTATTGCCGCAACCGCAAATCGGTTGTAAAATTTTTTATTTCCGGCACGCTGGCGAGTTCGGTTGATTTGTTCTTCCTGTTTATTTTTCATGGGTTATGCGGTTTAGGAATCGTGATTTCAACTAGTTTATCTTTTTTATTATCTTTTCTAGTCAGTTTTTATCTTCAGAAATTGTGGACCTTTAGAAATCAGGATGAGAAGAAAGCCCCGCGCCAACTAGTTCTGTATCTGCTTAATTCTTTTTTGAGTTTGAACTTAAATGGTATTGGGATGCATCTACTGGTCACTCAATTTGGTATCTGGTATTTATTTTCCCAGATAATTGTTAATTTAGTCTTAGGATCGCTTAACTTTTTTATTTATAAATTTATAATTTTTAGACACGACGATGAAGCTAATTGTGAACCACTCGAAACTGACGAACTTTAACGCTGACGAATTTTTGCGCCGCGCCGGTTTCGCTTATATTTATGACAATCTTAAAGAACATGGTTCTTACGTTAAGCGTTTAACCCGTGACTATTATCCGCGCCTACACGTTTATGTAATGGAGAAGCAGGACAAACGTGGGGCTAATTTAATTGTTATTGAAATGCACTTAGATCAGAAGAAAGCCAGCTATGTCGGTACTAAAATGCATAGCGCTGAATATGACGGCGAAGTGGTGGCGGCGGAAATGGCCAATTTGAAGAATCTCATGAGAACTTACGTATCAAGTAATATATGAATCCATCGGATGAAATAAAACAGAAAATCGATATCGTGGATTTTATTCGCGAATATATCCCCGTTAAAGCGGCCGGGGCTAATTTTCAGGCCCTGTGCCCCTTTCATGGCGAGAAAACGCCGTCTTTTGTAATTTCGCCAGAAAAGCAAATCTGGCATTGTTTCGGTTGCGGCAAAGGTGGTGATTTGTTTTCTTTTGTGATGGAAATGGAAGGTTTAGGTTTTGTGGAGGCTGTGAGACTGCTGGCCCCGCGAGCCGGAGTGACTCTGCGCCATGAAAATCCGGAAGCTTATAGCAAACGTAATCGGTTGTTAGACATCATGGCACTATCAGTAAAATATTATCATCACCTGCTAAATAGTTCCGTGGGTCAGAAATCTTTAGAATATTTAAGGCGCCGCGGCCTGAGCCAGGAGATTATTGATGAATGGCAAATTGGTTATAGTCCTGATTCCTGGGACTCACTTTCATCTTTCTTGGTTACTCGGCCGGTTGAGGGCAAAAAATATAACGCCGAGGAAATGTTTGAAGCGGGTCTGGTGATTAAAAAAGAAGGCAGCAGTAATCGTTATTATGACCGCTTCCGCGATCGTTTAATGTTCCCGGTTTATGATGTTTCGGGCAATCCCATTGCTTATTCGGCCCGAATTAATCCCGATAAAGAAGCGGCTGGAGATAAGATGGGTAAGTATATAAATAGTCCGCAAAATGCCATTTATGATAAGAGCCGCGTGCTCTTCGGTTTAGATAAAGCCAAGAATCATATTAAAGCTAAGGACTTAGTAATTGTCGTTGAAGGACAAATGGACGCTATTACTTGTCATCAATTTGGCTTTAAAAATGCCGTAGCCTCGTCTGGCACCGCACTAACTACCGAACAAATTACTCTTTTAAAACGTTACACTAATAATATTGCCTTATGCTTTGATGCCGATAAGGCGGGCCAATTAGCGGCTGATCGGGGAATTAAAGAAGCCATGGCTCAAGGCATGAATATTAAGGTGATTATCATTCCTAATGGTAAGGATCCCGATGACGCTTTGCGACAGGATTTGGCTTCCTTTGTGATGGCTGTGCGTGACGCGAAGCCGATGATGGATTATCTGTTTGCTAAAGTTATCGGAGATTTAGACTTACGCTTAGTAGAGAACAAGAAGCTAGTAGCCAGTAAAATGCTCGATATGATTACCAAGTTAGCGAATCGAGTAGAAGCGGATTATTGGTTGAAAATTCTGGCCCAAACTTTAGATATTGATGAAAATGTTTTGCGAGAAAGTTTGCCGAATGAAAAAGAGTCGCAGACAGCTCCTAAACAAATTAAAATTAAGGAGTCAGCTACTCGGTCGCGCGAAGAGCAGCTCAGTGAACTGCTGCTAGCGATTATTGTCAGATTTCCGGATTTTATCTATTATGTTATCTCCAAGTTAGAGCCAGATTGGCTAGAAACCGAGTTTTTAGGCTCATTTTACAAAAATCTAATTATATATTATAATAAAAATAACGCCTTAGATTACGCGGGTTTTAGGGAGTATTTAAGCGGCGAAGGCGGAGGATCAGCGGAAATTTTAGACCGGCTCATCCTTCTGGGTGAGAAGGATTTTTATGCGTATGAAAAAGAAAACGTGCAATCGGAAATTATCAAGATTATTGTAGAACTTAAGAAATATTATTTGCAGCGCAAGATTTCTTTAGCGCAGAAGGCCATGGCCCTCGCGGAACAAAACGGGGAAATAGATAAGATTAATCAGATTCTAGAAGAGCTTAAGGTCTTAACTGATAGCCAGCGTAATAATCAAATAAGTTAATAATTTAAAATATGCCAAAAACCGTCAAAAAAGCTTCGGCTAAAAAGGTGGTTAAAAAAACTAAAGCGGTTGTCGTGAAGAAAAAGAAAGTCGCTCCTAAGAAATTGATTAAGAAAATAATGAAACCGATGAAAAAAACCCCTAAAGCTAAAACTAAAGTTAAAGCGCCTGTTAAAAAGGCGCCGGTTCGTGTTGTCAAAAAAGTTGTGGCCAAGAAAGTGGTCAAAAAAATAATTCCTAAAAAGAAAATTGTTAAAAAAGCTGCGCCTAAGAAAGTCGTGTCTAAAAAGGCGCCCGCTAAAAAAATCGTCAAAGCGGCTGTTAAAGTAGCACCGAAAGTCAAAGAACCAAAAAGAGAATTACCACCTCATGATATTGTCTACCCAAGTTTGGAAAAAATTCAGAAGTTAATTGATAAGGGGCGCATGCGCGGTTTTGTGACCGAAACAGAGTTATTATATTTATTTCCCGAAGTTGAAGAATATGTTTACGAATATGACGTCTTTTTGGGAGATTTACAACGTAACGGCATCCGCATTATCGAAGATTCCGGCCGTATTTTAGGCTCGGTTGATAAGCGTGAAGAAATTACCGGTAAAGCCTCCTCACTGACCTTTGATTTATCCAAATTATCAGCTGATTCTATTCAGATGTATTTAAAAGAAATTGGTAAAGTGCCTTTGCTTACCTCTGCCGAAGAAGTGGAACTGTCCAAGCGCAAAGAGAAGGGGGATAAAGAAGCGGAACATAAGATTATCGAAGCTAATTTACGTTTAGTGGTGTCTATTGCCAAGAAGTTCGCCGGAGCCAAAGGTTTGTCACTGCTCGACTTAATTCAGGAAGGCAATATCGGCTTATTTAGGGCCGTAGAGAAGTTCGAATATCGCAAGGGGTATAAATTCTCAACTTACGCCACTTGGTGGATTAGACAGGCCATTACGCGCGCCTTAGCTGATCAATCCCGCACCATCCGCATTCCGGTTCACATGGTGGAAACAATTAATAAATTTCAACAAGTGCAGCGCTTTTTAGTCCAAGAGTTAGGCCGTGAACCAATGGCCGAAGAAGTGGCCGCCGAAATGGGCGAAGAGATTGAAAAGGTGCGCTATATCATTAAAATTTCCCAGGATACTATTTCCTTACAAGCTGCGATTGGGGACGACGAAGAAGATTCCACTTTGGAAGATTTTATTGAGGACGTAAAAAGTGTGGCTCCAGACAGAGCGGCTGCCTTACAGTTACTTAAAGATTACGTTAAAGAAATTGTGGCCCAGTTATCCCCACGTGAACAGAAGATCTTAGAAATGAGATTCGGTTTAATTGACGGTGTCGCTCACACTTTAGAAGAAGTTGGTCAGGAGTTTGAAGTCACTCGCGAACGTATTCGTCAGATTGAGTCCAAAGCACTGGAGAAGATTCGGAAGTTTAAGGGGTTAGAGAAATTAAGAGACTACTAATTTTTCTATGTCCCAGGAAACAGAAAAAGCGATCAATATTTTTGAAGAAGTGAAGAAACTAAATTTTCCAACCGACTGCTTCATTGTTGTTGGGAGCGGAATTATGGCGGTTAAAAATATTCGGGAAGCCTATGATTTAGATATTGTTGTTTCTGAAGAACTTTTTGAAAAATGTAAAAATAAGGACTGGGAACTTAAACCTTGGACTAGAGTCGGAACTATAGGGAAGCCATGGCTTAAAAAAGGTATTACCGAGCTGATGGTTGAGATTATATCTGGAGACGAAATTCTAAATTTAAAAGCTTTAAAGAAGGAGGGTGAGAAAATTAATGGTATTTGGTTTCTTAGTCTAAAACAGCTTATTAAATTTAAAAAGGCCTATGGCCGGTCGAAAGATTTTGATGATATTGCTCTAATGGAGAAATATTTAAATTCAAAAATTATTTGATAAAGATAGCAAAAACCCCATATTTAATGGGGTTTTAGGTTTTTATTGACATTAGCGTCTATTCTGCTAAAATAGAGTTACAAAATGTTTTTTAAACATTTTTGTTTTTTGAAGTAAAACTTAATATTCCCGGGTAGCGCAGCGGTAGCGCAGTTGGCTGTTAACCAATTGGTCGTCGGTTCGAATCCGACCCCGGGAGCCAGTAATTTTTGGGTGTGTCTGGACGACGTAAATCGTTTAAAACAGGCCAAAAAACAAAAGAACTCAGTTTATGCTGAGTTCTTTTGTTATTGTCAAAAGAGTGAAAAGAGGCGTAAATAGGGAGGATTATTGGTTCTAATACGACTTCTGTCTTGATGATTGTAAAAATGTTATAATATAATTTATAATTCAAATTTATGACTCTATATTTAACGTCGACTGGTTTTGAAAATGAATATGTAGCTCAGCGTTTCAAGAACGTTATTATTAAGAAAGATATTAAACAAATATCGTTTCTTGTTATCTCTGTTCAAGATAATGATTCTGATGCTTTTTATCTACAGAAAACTAAAAACGAACTTGATAAAATTGGCGCTATTAATATAGATGTATTTGAACTTAGAGATGAACCTTTTGTGCCAGTAAAAGAATATGATGTTATTTATGTTTGTGGCGGTAATACTTTTGTTTACATGGATAGAATTAGAAAGACTGGTCTCGATAAGTTCATTATAGATTCAGTTAAGAGCGACAGAAGTATTTATGTTGGTGTTAGCGCTGGTAGTATTATCGCTGGTCCAGACATCACTATTGCTGGTGGAGAAGACTCTAATGACCTAGGGCTAGTTAATTTACAAGGACTCTGTTTAACTAATTTTGTAATCTTTCCGCATTACCACGATGACTTAAAAACGGAAGTTGATGATTTTAGAGCCAAGTATGGTTATCAAGTTTATGAAATTACGGATGAACAAGCAATTCGTTTGAGTTATTCGGATATGGGTGCTTTAAAAGGCGTTATTTCTATGGAATTTGTTAATAAGGATTAATATATTATGTCTAAAGTTTATAACACAAAGGATGAAGTTTTTACTGATGTCTTATCATTCATGGATAAGCATCTTCGTGATGTAATGGATTCTGAGAGTATAAGGATTGCTGAGCAAAAAATTGAAGAGCAGGGTAGCAGTAGAAAAGGATATTTAGGTAATCTTGTTGATGAGTACGTATTTGGTCAAAAAGCCAACAATCGTCATGAAGCTGATCTTAAAGAGGTCGGCATAGAACTTAAAACAACACCAATAAAAGAACATAAGACTAAGGGGTATATAGCTAAAGAACGCCTTGTTTTTTCAATGATAGACTACAAAACCATTATAGATGAAAACTGGGAGCAAAGTTCTTTTTTAGATAAGAATAAATTTGTCTTATTAATGTTTTATCTTTATCAAAAAGATCTTAGCATATTGGATTATGAGTTTAAGTTTTTTTATGGTTTAGATTTTTTAAATAATATTTCTAATAAGGATGCATTGCAAATCAAGAAAGATTGGGAGTATATAGTTGATAAAATCAAAAAAGGAGAGGCTCACTTACTGTCTGAGGCGGAAACTTTTTATCTAGGTGCTTGTACAAAAGCGTCAGATAGCTCAAAAAGACGTTCTCAGCCTAATTCTGAGATTTCAGCTAAGCCAAGAGCATTCTCTTTGAAGCAAAGTTATTTAAACTATATTGTTCAGAATGTTTCTGGTTTTGACGATGATTCTAAGACCATATCTGACGGTAAAAATACCATTGATTCCATTATAGAAAACAAACTTAGGAAATTTGTTGGCATGTCTGATGATGAAATAATAAATGATATAGGGGTAGTTATAAGTAAAGACCCGAAACAGTATAAAAGAGCTCTAGCTAACTATATGGTTAGTAACTCCAATAGAAAGATAGCGGAATTTGAAAAAGCGAATATTACTATGAAGGTTATTACTTTGGAGCATAATGGTAAATTAAAAGAATCAATATCTTTTCCTTGTTTTGATTTTAAAAAAATTGTAGAACAGAAATGGGAAGATTCAAATTTTTATAACTTATTAGAAAAAAATAGATTTTTATTTATTGTTTTTAGAAAAGATGAGGAAGGTGAATCGATTCATTTTGAAAGTTTTAAATTTTGGAATTTTCCAGTAGCTCACATGATTTATGCTAAGAGTGTTTTTGACGAAACCAAAAAAGTAATTAATAGCGGTAAGATTATTAAAGAAATAAAAAAAGATAAAAACGGAAAAGAAAAACGATATACTTATTTTCCGAATTCCAAATTTAATGGCGTTACACACGTAAGGCCTCATGGTAAAAATTCTTTAGATGTTATAGAGCTTCCAGTTGCCGATGAGCTTACAGGCAAAGATGTTTATACTAAACATTGTTTTTGGCTTAACGCTGATTATATTAGGAAATCACTCGAAAATTAGGGTGTTGATCAATTGATTTTGATATGCTATGCTAAACACATAGCTTATTAATTTGAAAAATATTATGAAGGATATAAAAATTGTTGAACTTTTTGCTGGCGTAGGCGGTTTTCGCATTGGCCTAGAAGGAGCTAGTAATGACAAGACAAAATATAGGGTTGTTTGGAGTAGTCAATGGGAACCAGGAGCTACAAAACAGTATGCCTCGGATATTTACGTGGCTCGTTTTGGTGGCAAAGGACATTCTTGTGAAGATATACAAGAAGTGGTTGATATGAAATTTGATTCAATTCCTAATCATGATTTATTGGTTGGTGGCTTTCCTTGTCAGGATTATTCAGTCGCCAGAACACTTAAACAATCAAAAGGGCTAGAAGGTAAAAAAGGAGTTTTATGGTGGTCTATTTTTAATATTCTTAATAAAAAGGGTGAAAATGCCCCTAAGTTTTTATTATTAGAAAATGTTGATCGGTTATTAAAATCTCCAGTAAAACAGAGAGGTCGAGATTTTGCTATTATGCTTTCATCTTTAGCTAGTCTCGGGTATGCAGTCGAATGGAGAGTGATTAACGCCGCTGATTATGGTTTTCCTCAACGTCGTCGTCGTATTTATATAATGGGCTACAAACAAAACACAGCTATTTGGAAAAAGGTTTTGGCTTGTAAAGATAAAAAGAAATGGATAAATAATGACGGCTTAATTGCTAAGGCTTTTAAGGTTAATCAAGACATAGTTAAGGCTAGTGAATTTGAAATTAGCACGGATTCAGTATATGTTTCTGAAAAATTTTCAAAGGATATGCCATCGAAGAGTCCATTTGAAAATGCCGGAGTTATGATTAGCGGACACGTCACTACTATGAAAGTCGAATCCGATTATAATGGTAAGCGTTCAGTATTGGGTGATTTTATAGTTGATGAAAAGAAAATTCCTGAAGAGTTTTTTATTAAACCGGCTGATGTTAAGAGATGGGAATATTTGAAAGGCGGAAAAAAGGAGGAACGTAAATCAAGCAGTGGCCATGAATATAATTATTCCGAAGGTCCAATGGCTTTTCCTGATTCGCTTGATAAGCCATCTCGCACTATTGTGACAGGAGAAGGCGGAACATCTCCATCTCGCTTTAAGCATGTTATAAAGACCAAATCTGGAAGACTAAGAAGATTGATGCCATTAGAACTTGAGAAATTAAATATGTTTCCAGATAATCATACTGAAATGGCACCTGATATTAAAAGAGCATTCATTATGGGCAACGCTTTAGTCGTTGGCGTTATTAAAAAATTAGGAGAATCACTAAGAGACGCCGTTTAGGCGTCTTTTTGGATTATAATATATGGCAAATCTATCTTTTAAAAATGTGTCAAATCAAATTTCTTTTATAAAAAATTAAACAAAGACTTTACAGTATTTATGTTGCATAAACAAGAAAAAAAATCAAACAGAAATGAAGATGTGGCGTTCTATTTTGAAAAACTGTTGGCATGTTTTGATTATCTAGAGCTTTTAAACAATAAAAGTCCAATTAATAGATTGCAAATTAAGCCAGACCGAAAGTATGGAGCAGACCGCCGCATAGATGATCTTACAAGATTTAATAGAGATAATACTGTTGAAGTTATTCAAATCAAACACAGTTTTGTTAATGGCACAAGAATAGGTTTTGGTGATTTATGGGTTGTAAAAAAAGACTCAGTCGGCGGCAAGCGAAAAGAAGGTACAAATATCTTTAAATTTTTGAAAAGTTGGCGTTTTCATAAAAAAAATGGAGCTAAACAAATTACTTTAACGCTTGTTAGTAATAAAGATCTTAACACTAAAGCAAAAAAATTTTTTACATCAATTAAGAATCTAAAAACAAAAGAAATTTCTTGGCGTGATTTTTCCAAACAATACGCTTCTGAGATTCAAAGCATTAAAGATAATTGTATTAAATCAACTTTTATTGATATAAATGAAATTAGAGAGTTTATTTCTTCTCTTAATTATCAAAAGGTTGGAGATGTAGAAAATTTGCATGGTTTACTCCAAGAAAAGTTAGCTGATTATGGTATAACAGAAAAAGAGAAAATGGATGCGTTTATTAATAGGGTGACAAGAAATTTTATTTCTAATAATAAAGTAGACATACTCCAATCAGATGTAGTTTCTCTAATCGGGCGTGTAAAAACAGGACTGATACATGAAATTATGACTCCGAATAATTATATCTCTCGTCCTGAGTTAGAAAAGAAGATATTGTCAGCTATTGATTTAAAAAAGAATAATGGTGGCTTTGTCTTTCTTTTTTCGCCATCTGGTTCAGGGAAGACGGTTTTATTATCTCGTCTTGCGGAAAAGAATCCGGATTTTTTACCATATTTTTGTCGTATTCGTCCATTCGAGGCTGTACGAGGCAAGTCTGGTTATTCGAATATTAATCGTTTAAGCAGCTCTTGGTTTAAGGTAGATATAATCCAGCGTTGTAATGAATTTGGTCTTGTAGATAAAACCGCTGGCATAGATGATGACAAAAATTACATTGATAAAACTTTTGATGAAGCACTTACGGCTATAAGTAAAAAAGCTATTTCAAGGCCAGGTAAGAAAATAGTTATTATTGTTGATGCGCTTGATCAAGTTGAGACCGATAAATACAAAGGGCAATCTGTTCTTGATGCAATTCCATTAATTCAATATCCTGGAGTGGTTTTTTTGTTAAGTACTTGGGGGGGATCTTATCTTCCAGCTTTAATCAAAAATACTTCTAATTTTACTAAGAAAAGCACGAACATTGATTTATTTTTTTCTGAAAAAGAGATAAAAGAATATTTTAAAAATATTAATATTCACTTAACTAAAGACCAGGTTGCTATAATAAAATTAAAGACCAAGGGGTTGGCAATATCTCTTTTTTATCTTGCTAATAAATTAAAACAGAAACACGATATTGATTTTCTTATAAATTCTACTGGTCAGTATGATAAGGTTTTTAGTTGGTATAAACCTATATGGTCCAGTCTTGGTACTGACGAGCAGGAATGTTTAGGTTGTCTTTGTTTTCATCTTGCTAAGGTTAAAAAAGAAGATCTTCGGGGTATTGTAAAGAAATCTCTTACTCCATCAATATTTACTAAGTTATTGGAAAAAATCACTCCTTTTATAGAAGTAAGAGCTGGTTACATTGAACCGTATCACGACAGTTTTAGAAGGTTTGTCGTATCAAGTCTTGCTGGGGATAAAGTCCACTTTCATAAATTATTGGCAAAATATTATTCTAATCTAGGAGCAAAATCGCAGTATAAAATAAAATATATAGCGAAACATCTTGAAGCCGCAGGATTTAAAGACGGTTCTGTTTCAAAAATATTTAAGCAGCTTGATGAATCAAACTTTTTTTCAAAAATATTATTATTAAATATTGACGACTTAACAAAAGTGGAGACAGGAAATGTGTTTGTTAGATTTTTTTATAAAACAAACGATATAAAATCCTTAGTAAAGTATTCAATTCTAACAAGCAATATTTATCCTTCCGTATATAATGATATTTCGTATAAAAAAGCTTTTATTGGTACAGAAAAAATGATATCCGAGGTAGCCGCTGCACTAGCAATTCCAAAGAGTGCTAATGAACATGATCAAAGAGAGTGGGTTTTTAGAAGGCTTTCTATTGGTAATCTTCTAAAGAAGAAAACTGATAAAAATAGTTTAATTTTATCTAGTCGCTTTTTAGATGACGGCTTGTTTAGAATTACTATTAATCCAAACCTCCTTTGGGGCGAAAATGCTAAACACGAATTTTGGGATAATGTTGATATTATTACAGGGGCGTTTGTAAATACTGGTCAGTATATACGAGCTATTAATTTTTTTAAAAAACGCATCAGTCCTACTAAAAAAACTCACAAAAATACTGGTTTTTTATTGTCTAAAGTTGTACAGATACATTTACAAAATTTAAATTTTAATAGAAGCGAAGTACTTATGCAAATAGCTAAATCTTCAAAGATTGAAAGACTGCTATTCTATATTGCACTATGGAAGAAAAAACAAAAAAATATTTCACAAAAAGATTTTCTTAATATTCTTGATGATATAAGCATGGAAAGCTATTTCTCTGAAGACCAACTGCTTGATTTTGCTGAGGTTTTAATTGCATTTGATGAAAAAAAATATGCAAATCGTATTAAAAAGATATTGATGAAGTTCAGTGTGAATATACCTTATTATAATCATAACTTTGCTTATTGGGGCGATTTAGATAATGGAAGAAATAATTTTCTGAGATTAATGTCTTTGAAGATGTTTGTAGATTCAAAATTTGATTTTAAAGATTATTATGATGTTTCTTTAAAAAATAAATTTGGGAGTCGTGGAGATTTTTCAGAATATAATAATTCTGGGTTTATAGAAATATTAATTATTCAAATTACATTGCGTTGTATAAGATTTTCAGTTTTTATAGGTGAATCTGGATGGCCACAATTTTGGAAAGTTTTAAAGGATAATTTACTTATTTATAAAGATAAAATAGATTTTATAAATGGTGTTAATATGAACAGTAGTTATAATTCTGATTTATCAAAAACACATCAACCATATCTTTATGATTTATATAATTTAATAAATGAAAATTTAAAATTTATTTCAGATAATTTTGCAAATAAAGTTGAGTTTGCAATTAAAAATATTGAGTCAATATTAGGGTATGACTATATTAAGAATAATACCGATATAATGGAAATAATTGTTCGAGTATCTAATATATCGAATACTAATCTTAAGGATAAGGTCGATATATATCTCACTGAATTGTTCAAATATAGAAAGAATGAATCTTTAGATAATATGACAAAGAGTGAGAATCTTCAGAATCTCGCTACTTTAGCCGCGAGTAAGAATTGTAATTTTTTAGCAGAGAATATTTTTGAGCAAAGTTTAAAATATTCCAAAGGTCTTTGGAGTAAGGAAGATTTTCGTTTTTATAACTTTGTTGACTCAGCAAGAACGCAAAATAAAGAAGAATTGGATTTTGTATTAAAATGTATAAATAAGGTTTCTGACGTTGTTGAAGGTGGTTGGTATTGGAGAATTGAATTTTTGGAATCGGCAACATATATGAATTATGAATTAGCCTTAGATTACGCTTATGAATTTATAATAAATGGGGAATCGAGACAAAATGAGGCGTTGAGCAGAATTGTAAAAACTTATATTAAATTTTACCCGTACTCTAATATAAATAATATACTGCCAATTGCGGAACTTATTAATATAAAGGATGAAAGCGGTTATAGTATATATGAAAGTATTTCTTCTGTAGCGTATGCATTAATTAAAGCCGCCCTTGTAAATGGTGATTTATTAACTGCACGTAAGTTGGTGATGAAATATTTTAGTAAAGCCCTAACTGATTTGACTCCAGGTATTAGAATCAGTGTGTTTAGAGATTTTTTGGCTTTTGCTAAAGTGTATCCAGGGCTTGCAAAAGAGATAATATTTTTTGAAAAACATATTAATCATCTTGAGAGTGCAGGATTTAAGGTGGAGCAAGAAACATCTTCTAAATATGAAGTTACTTATAATGATATCGATTTAAAAAAGTTTAAAGAATTGGCAAAAAATAATAAAGTTGAAAAAGTCATACAAATGATTGATTCCTATGTCAAAAAACCTGCTTATTTTGTTGATAATTTAGTGTCATTAATAGTTCCGCATCTTAGTACCACTTCGATTGAACGTATTATAACTTGGGCAAATGAAAATAAAATCGATCTAGTTGGTTCAATTTTTTATATTTCGTTAATAAGAAAGGCTGTTTCTGAAAACAACAGCGTATTTCTAAAGAAAATCATAATAGAAATTTTTAAGTTCCAATCAAATACTGAGTCTTTTCGAACGTCACATTTTATAAAAGATTTAAATAATATAGATTTTCCTGGTAAACGCCATTTAATAAGGCGCTTACTTTTGGTAAGCCTTTGTAAATATTCTGGGGATAATTATTCTTTGCCAGGTCTCTTTTTATACTCATCCGATGCAATAGACGACAATATGCCGGAGTTAAAAAAATTTGGCTATGATACATGGAAAGAGGTTGCTAAAAATTCAATGAAACTTTCACTATCAAAATGAAAACAAAACAATTTATAACTCAATATTTAAAATCACCAATAGTAATTCATCGCAAGAAGGCATTGGAAGTTTTTTTTAATGAAGCGGATTCTAATTTAGAATTTCGTCAGCAACTCATAAGTAATCTAAAATCAGATAATTATGATATCGTTTTGAATAGTTTAAAAATTATTAGATCGCTTGTTGAATATAGTCCTAAAAAAATGTTAAGTTGTGGTCCAGAAATAGTATTCCTTGCGAAAAATACTAATCACTTTAGAATTGCATATCTTTGTAAAGAAATATCGGATATTTTATATGGAGTAAATTTTATTTCCGAAATGGCATATAAGTCTGTGTGTAAAATAGTTACTCCTAATTTTAAGCAGTCTGAGCCAGATGATAAATATTTTAGTTGTAGTTATTTACTTGAATATAAACTGGGTAATAAAGATTTAAAGTATAATCTAGATTATATATGTAACGCTTTCAAATTTGAAGGCACAAAGGCAGAAAAAAAAGTCTTTGAGTATATGCATTATCTTGGATATAAAAAAGAAAAAATATACCGAGAGACAAAACCTATGCGATGGAGAGATGATTACGAAGGGTTTAATTATAAAACAGATTTGTACTATTTTTCAGAACATTCTATACAAATATTTTTGATGTGGTGTGTGAAAAATCTTCACATCCCTAAGGACGCATGGGATGAATTATTAAAACACGAAAGAGAATGGGATCCAAGTATCCCAGAGTCTACTTTAATTGAAGGAAAGCCATATATTATAGATAATATTGATTTGTTAAGCGATGCTGATCAGTGGCTTAAAAAACGATTAAAAAAAGAAGATGCTTATAAGTTAATAAATCTATCTTCTGAATGGACGCCTCTTTATGAAAATACATATATTAAGCACGATGAAAAAATATTTTCGCGATATATTCATACTTGCTGTATAAAGAAGCCTATAGGTAAACTTTCAAAGAAAATTGAAATAGAGATACCTTATTATCAGGCCGAAAATTCTTATATAAACGAACTTCCAGTAGAGGCTGAAAAATCTTGTAATTTACGTTTGAATAGTTATGGTCGTGACGAGGAATTGAATAATAAGTTAGTGCCTAATTATGGTATTAGTTCTGAGGATTATGACGAATATGTTCGTATTTTTCCTTCACCAGAAATTATTAAAGGACTTAAACTTCATCAGAGAAAAAACACAATGGAATATTATAGTGGAAATAAACTTGTTATTAAAAGTATTCATTGGCGCGATGGATATGAACGTAGTGTTGGCGGACGAGGGGAGGACAGGTATCAACTAGGAACGTATGGGCAGATACTTTTAATTAAATCAAAATCCTTAAAGGATTATTTAAAGTTAAATAAACTTAAGTTACTTGCAAATGGTAATATTCTAAAAAGGAAAGAGAAACGTTATGGTGGCAATTTTGATTACAAAAAAGAAAATTCTAGATATAAGAGATTTTTAGTAGAATTTTTTGGTTAATAAAAACACTAAATAATAGTTATATGTTTGTCTCTCATAACCAACTTACTCTTCAAACACCCCAAAACCTCTCGTTTTTCCATCATAGAACCATTCTTAAGTACATATTTAGCATAACTTCTGATATCTAAATCTTTTTGTTTATCAAACTCAGTGCCAGCAACACCGAGTACACCTTTACTAAATTTATAGAACCTACTAACTTCATCTTCAAATTGGTCTTTAATACCAATTTCATTAATATCTATCTCGTCCATCAGGCTAATCAGTTGTTCAACTAAATCTTCTTCTCGCATAGAATTACTTTTACAGTTAACATCTCGAGATTTAGCACAATTGTAATAAGTATATCTTCTAATTGATCCGTCCTGTATTTTTTTTCATCTTTTCTTCAGCCGTTATTCCTGATCCGCACTTACCACATTTAATCAGTTTAGTGAAAGCAAATTCCTTACATTCGTTTCTGGAAATATTGCCTCTTCTTAATCTATTGTTAGCATTATCCCGTAATTATTTTGACTTTAGTTAAATTTGGTGGGAAACTTGTACTAAGTAGTTAAAATCAATTATTAATAATTTGCAAGCCAAGTATATGATTCAGGGGATTGTAATTGGATTATTATCAGCCGTTCTTTCGTCTTATGCTACAATAAGAATCGAAAAATATTTAAGTTTTAGAAGCAATCAAAAGGGTTTGTTTTTTGATATTTATATGAAGCTAATGGAGTTGGAAGGGAATTATTTTTGGTTAGCTTCTTCTGAAATTAGAAAAACACCAGAACCTAAAGAGATATCTCAAAAAGTATGGCAATTAAAGTGGCAAATTGCCGATATGAGCCGGAAACTAGAGGCAAAAGAGCTTCAAGAAATACTTGAGACTTTATTTATAAACAAATTTAGTCACAGCGAAAGACATGAAAGATTGAATATCTTAATTAGTAAGTTTGGATATAAGGCTAATCCTAGATATAAAAATATTATGGCGGAAATATCAAAACAAAATCTAGAGAATAATAAGGAACAATTTGAAAAAATTAAAATAGACTAATGGGTAGCCTTCTTAGTACGGAACGTAAATACAATTTAATATATAATCATTATATAATCCCGGCTTATATTTTATTAGCTGGTTTAATTGTTGTGATATTTCGAACGGTTTGGTCCATACTTATGGTTGATGATTTATTATTCTGGGTTTTTATTCTTGTTTTATATTCTATATTCTTTCTTGCGTCTATTTCAATTTTAAATAAGGCTTCAGAAAAAAATGATAATAGTTATGGCATCGGTTACATGGTGGAGGAGCTAGTCGGTACAAAGTTGGCTGCTTTAGGGGAAAATTATTTAGTTACCCATGATATTCAAAAAGGCGGTAAAAAAGGAAATATTGACCATGTAGTTGTCGGCCCAACAGGTATTTTTGTAATTGACTCAAAGTCAAATCGCAATAAGATGATTTATTACAAAAATAATGAAAGGAAATTAAGTGAACTGGCTGAAAAATTTATGAATCAAGTAGCCAAAAACTCTCTATGGATTCATGATGCTATTAAAGATGATTTAGGGGTAGATTTATTCGTCTACGGAATAGTAGTTAGACCCTTAAATGAAGATAAAAAAATAGAAACTTATTGCAGAAACAGAGTTTGTATTATGGACGGTAATACTGTTTATAAGCATATTAAGAATTTTGACGGAAAACTTAGCCCTGAAGAGATAAATAAAATTAATTCATTTTTGTGTAAAATAAAAAGGAAAAATAAAAAATTATAAAAATATGTTAATTAATCGACCAATTACAACTCTTTTCTTGCTAACCTCTCTTGATGGTAAAATATCAACTAGCAATATTGACTCAAGAGATAATGACAAAGATCTTCGTAGAGTTGAGGGTGTAAGAGAGGGTATTCAGCAATATTATGATTTAGAGCAAAAAACGGATTTGGTTTCTCTAAATACTGGTCGAGTGATGGCTAAAATAGGCATAAATAAACGAAAGAATGAGCCTAAAAAAATGATTGTTGATTTTGTAATTATTGATAATAAGCCTCATTTGAAAAAAAGTGGGTTGATATATTTATCTAAATGGGTTAAAAACCTCTACCTAGTTACTAATAATAAAAACCATCCCGCTTTTAAACTAAAACTTGATAATATAAAAATTATATACTACCCTGGACGGATAAATTTTGATAATTTATTTATAAAATTGAAAAAAGAATATAAAATAAATAAAATAACAATCCAGTCTGGAGGAATGCTTAATGCCACTCTTTTAAGAAAGAAGCTAATTGATAAAATCTCCTTAGTGATTGCCCCTTGTCTAATCGGAGGTAGTAACACGCCCACATTAATTGATGGTGATTGTATTAGAAAAGAAAATGAACTGCTAAATATAAAAGCTCTAAAGCTTAATAGCTGTCATGTTTTAAAACATTCGTACCTGCATTTAACTTATGATGTCATCAAGGATACAAATTTAAAAGATAATTAGTCTTTTATGCCATACGGGGCGCCGAACCTGCTTACTAATCCCATTTGAAGTTTTGTTGACAAAAAGTATATTATATGATATACTTTTTTGTTAGTAAAAATGTATAAATTGAACCTTAAAAATAGAATGTAATGAAAATCATGAATCTTTTAAAAGACCTCTCAAAAATTTATGCTAATTTAAATGAGGCCGTTTCTATGTGCTACCTGGTTGGCAGCAATGAAATGTTTGTGGAAAATATGATTGTCGGTCAGAGTCTATATTTGGGCCGAACCTTATTTGATTCTTGTTACCAGGCTAAAGATGCTGGAATTAGTTTAATTGACGCTCAAAAAGAACTAATAGTCAGCAATCAAGAGGCGTTAGTCATCATGCTGGGCGACCTCTATTTTGCCCCAACTATTTCTGACGGTATCATGTTTGGTAAGGACCTAGCTCTACTGAGAAAAAGCTATTGGGCAATCAAAGGTATTAATTACCGAATAGAGAAAGTGTAATTTTAAATTTAACAAAAAAGGAGATACTGTAATGAAAATCAACACAATTCTTTTGATTACGCTTGATCAGAGTGGTCAAGTGATGGCGCAAATACAATCCGGGGTGGTGCCATTTCCACGAATTATTAAAGTTAGTTCACCTCAAGCCTTGGAAAGTGCCTGGAATGATGAGCAGAATGGCGAAATATTCTACGATTCAGTCCGTAGTTCTTATATCAACAAAGAACTGGCTGATAAGATGAAGGAGTTAGGAATTAAAGACGGGACACAGGTGAGAGTAAAAAAATATCGCTTGGGCAATCAGCCTCAAGAGTACGAGCTCAGAGAAGATTATTTGGACTATTTGCCGGTATCTTTTGAAAGCTGGGAAGATTTTGCCAGTTGTCGACCTAAAAATGTCGCCTTCTCGATTTTTAGTCCTAACGGGATTATTAAATCTCTTTTCTTCCATCGTTTTATTATCAAGGATGCTTTTCCACTGAGTTTTTTTGGAGAAGAGAGATCGGAAAATTGGAACCGTTTTGCTGTTGTCTCAGAAACCGAAACCTCGGCAAAATTTATTATCCCTTTGGTGTAGCTTAATTTCGAATATGACCCCGAAGCTAAAACAGTTTCGGGGTTTTTTAATTAAAAAAACACCGCACCCATGCTTAGCATTAGGTGCGGTTTTTTTGATAGTGATGATTTTTACTTCTATTTTAGAAAGTTCATCATCAGATGATAATCACGGGCTAATTGATCGACCCTGATTAGTCTTTTGGTAGTGTCGGCTTCAATTTTGTAGAATTGCACCATCGCTGTTTGGTGAGTGGGGTTGCCATCGTGCCATTCATTCTCCGAATTAGTGGTGAACTTATAGGCATTGGCCATTGGTGGGGCGATGGCTTTAACAGCGTTGACGTCGTAACGGAAAAATCCGTAATAACCGAGAATCTCAGTGCGAAAGAGAACTGGTTCGCCAATTTTTTCCATGGTTTTTACCATATATTCTGGCTCACTATTATCAACTTCATTCCCATTTTTCTGGTATTGAGCAAAATGTTGACTCCCAATATTAACTAGTCGGCAGAAACCGGCGGAACTATGTTCTGACACTGGTTGCCATAATTTAGACCAATATCTTTTAAGTAACTGGTCGGGGTCTGGTCCGTCATAAATAGTTATATTGTCACCGCCTCCAGCTTTAATACCGACTAAACGCGTCCCGTCTGACCAGGAATGACAACTAACATCTAAGACTAGACTCTCTTTATTCTCGTGGTGAAGATGACACAAGCCGCTGGTGGAAATTAAATGAGCAAGTGCATAACCTTTTTCAATTGGTTGATGCTTGTAGCTGCAATTAGATTCATCTTTAACGCCAATAATGTAGGGGTTGGAGTTTTCGGCCCCATATACAAGATGTAACTCGCGCCGATTATCAACAAACCTTTGATGTTTCTCTTCTGGAAAATTGTATTTATTTTCCGGATCAAGACCAGCTTGTTCGCGGTGCCAAGCTCTGGCTTCGGCAGTGTGCCGTTGTATGTATTCCTGACATTGCGGACCAAAGCGGGCGTTAAGAACGGGGTCAGAGGCAGCTTGTGTAGCGGTTAATATTTGAATAAAGGGGTACTCATAAAAATACTTACTCAAATACTTTTTAAGGTCCACGATATAGACCTCACCAAATTTGCCATCTACCAAGTCAAGGAATTCTTTCTCAGTAATCCGGCCGCCACGACGATTTCGACTCTTGTCGTTATATTGCCAGCTGTAGGCCTTTTGAATCCCTTCAAGAGTTGCCATTGGGCCGATGCCGTGGGCCACAACTAGAACAAGATTACCGCCACGGCTGTAACCAACATACTCAGCCGTTAGAGTGGTGTAGTACTTATCCCAGACGCTATCACTGTGTTTAGCTTGTAGTCGCGCTGCCACGATGTCGGGCATAGTCGCGATTCGTCCGTCTTTTTCGGCAAACATCATAGCTTGTTGCCAAGCGGCTGTTAGGCCGTCGCGATGGTAAAAAGCCATCGCATTGGGTTCGTTTTTTTCTGTTGTCATAGAACTGTCCTCCTTCCCATTTTCTGGGTTTTAGATTCTGTTTGCTGGCAATAGGCCAGGTTTACAGGCTAAATCTAGTATAAAAAATAATAATTGTCAAGTCAGGCTCCTTTTTTAACCATTGATAAGCCCTTTAAAATCTTTTATACTTATTCCTACTGCTTTAAAAGATGAAATATGAAATTTATTACTAAAACAATCTATTTACAGTTTATCGCTTGCCCGAAAAATACTTGGTTGCAACTTAATAAACCGGAACTGGCCGCCAGTTTTGCTTTGTCGGATTTTGAAAAGAGTTTAGTGGCTAAGGGTAATTTAGTAGAACTTTGGGCCCGTAAATTATTTTCTCAAGGAGTCATGGTTGAAGAGTTTGGTCACCTCGGTCATGAAATTACTCAAAAGCATTTAGCTGAAAAAAGTCCGGTTATTTTCCAGTCAACTTTTATTAAAGATAACTTTTTTTCTAAGAATGATGTCTTAGAATATGACTCCGCGACTGACAGCTGGAATCTCTACGAAATTAAAGGCACTAACACGCTAAACGAGAACGAAAATGAAAATCTGGCTGATCATATTGATGACGCCGCTTTTCAGTTAGTTATTTTACAGGATTTGGGTATTAGGATTAATAAAATTTCAATCTTACATTTAAATCGAGATTATATTCGAGGAGAAGAAATTGAGGTCCGTGACTTATTTTTAGTGGAGGATGTTAGTGAAACCGTTAAAGATAGAATTACGCTAACTACTGAAAAAATGAAATTAGCCGCTAGGTTTTTGTCTTATGAAGATGAAAGCGCGCTTGAGTGTCAGTGTTTATATCGAGGGCGCAGTAATCATTGTTCTACTTTTAGTTATTCTCACCCGGAGGTGCCGGTTTATTCCGTCCACGATTTATCTCGAATCGGAAATAGCAAAAAGAAACTGGCTAATTTGGTCGATTCTAATATTTTTAGTCTAGAAGATATTTCTAATCACCATATTTTTTCTAAAACACAGCAGAATCAAATCGCGGTTCATAAATCTCAGCTACCTTTAATTGATTTGGAATCAATTAGAAGTGAATTAGCGACGCTCGTTTACCCTCTATATTTTTTAGATTACGAAACTTATCCGGCGGCCATTCCGCTCTTTAAAGGTTTTAAACCTTATCAGCAGATTCCGTTTCAATTTTCTTTGCATGTTTTAAGGTCTGAGAATTCCGAATTAGAACATTTTGAATATTTGCAAACGGAAGCTGTCGACCCCTCTTTGGGAATTATCGAGAGTTTAAAAAAGATTATTGGTCCGGTCGGAAGCATTATTGTTTGGAATAAAAAATTTGAACAGGGAATTAACGCCGCTTTAGCCAAGCGCCACCCAGATGACGCCGCTTTTTTAAATGATATAAACGAAAGAGTTTATGATTTAATTGATATTTTTCAGAAACAGTTTTACGTGCATCACGGGTTTAAAGGGAAAACCTCTATCAAAAATGTGCTGCCAGTTTTAGTTCCAGATTTAAGTTATAAGAGCTTAGAAATACAAAAAGGTGACGTGGCCATGGAGGCTTGGTATGAAATGGTTTTTGGTGACTTAACTCCAGAGGAAAAAACCATAATTTCTAAAAATTTATTAGATTATTGCTGCCTAGACACTTACGCGATGTATGCTATTTGGCAGAAATTAAGGGAACTGTTGTAACTCTGTTTACAGTTGACAAAATTAGGTTAATAATGCTATATTTTTCGGTTATATCAGAACTTTAAGAATTAAATATTTACCATAAATTTACAAGATGAAACAAACCTTAGTTTTTTTGTTATGTTTTCTGGCCTGGTTTCAGACAGAAACCTTCGGTCGTAGTGTCGGTGGTGGCGCCCGTGCCGGGGCTCGTATTAGTTCTGGAGCTCGCAGTGCCAGCCTGGGTGCTCGAGCTGGCAGTAGAAATGCCGCTAGAATTAGTGGCGGTGCTAAAGGCATCAGAAGTTTTAGTAAAACGACCACTCCAAAATCAATTAGTCGCTATGTCGGTAAACCTTTTACTAAACCAAAAACGATTAGCACTTCAATCGGTGGACGTCGGTCAGTCAGTTACACTTACACTAGACCCGTCGTTTTTCACAATCCTTATCTGACCTACTATTTACTGATGAATGCTAATCATTCTGGTCTTCATGACAGCTTGCGGGTTGATACCACGGCTTTTCCCGGTTTTGGTAAGGGGAAATCTGGTGGAGCCGGGGCTTCGCTGACTTTTGCTGATTCTCTTAAGAAGTCAACTGTCAAAGACACTTTGGAAATTTCCGAGCTTCTACCGATTAATTATTTGTCTGATTATGCCGGAATTGTACCCGATCAAGATGAGGCCAAAATTAATTACCTAATCCGTCATTATAAAAAACTGACTGGCGTCGAAATGGCCGTTTTAACTATTCCCACTCTGGGTGATGAAATTGATTTAGTAGATTACGCCCAGGTTTTGTTTGATAAGTGGGGTATTGGTGAAGCCGGTGTTAATAATGGGGTGTTAATTATTATTTCCTCGGAAGATGAAATTTTAAGAATTCAACCCGGTTATGGTTTGGAAGAATTTCTACCTGATGCTACCTGTCGTGAGATTGAAGATAATATTACGATGCCTTTTTGCAGGGAGAAACAATGGGAAAAAGCCATTACCATGACAGTTAGTGGTCTTACTCAGCGTTTAGGTGATAAGCCAGTGGAAATTATGAAGGCCGAATTAGCCGCTAAACAAAAAAAGGAGGATGAAGAAATGAAGAATGACCTTTCTATCTGTTTAAAAGTGATAGCTAGTTTGGGCTTTATCTTTTTAATCTGGTTGTTTATTATTAAAAGAAGATATTAGTTTAACCTTTAAAATTTAAAATCATGCCAATTCTTACTGTTTATGGAATTTCGAAGCAAATGGAACATCAGCTCGATAGATTTGCTGATCTGCTTATTAAGGCGGTAATTAGTATTGAAGAATTAAACCTCAGGGCATCCGATGTTTCTTGTTTTTTTCCGGCCTCTAAAATCTCGACTCCGGGTGACCAAATAATTATTTTTGTTGATGGCTTATTTGAAAAGCCAGAAAGAACACCAGAAGTCAGAGCAAAACTAGCGGCCGTGATTGTTAGTATCACCGCGGATCATTTTTCGGATGGTTTTTATCGAAAAGTAGAGCTGATTGAATGTTTTATTCGACCCTTTAATCCGGAAAACGGCTTTGCTACTTTAAAAGGATAAAAGCATAACGCTTAAATTTGAAGACGGGTTGACTCAAGTCACCCGTCTTTTTCTATTTAAGACTTTTAGGCTATAATAGGAAATGAGCTAAATTAGCCGAAACTAACTTACAAAAATATGCCTAAACGGGTTATTAAGAAAGTCTTGCCTGATTATTTTCAGGATATCTTAGATGGTCAGAAAAAATATGAACTGCGGTTAAATAACTTTGAAATTGAGCCGGGTGATATTTTGGTATTAGAGGAATACACTTCCGCTGATCCTAAAACCCGACAGGCCACCGGCCGAGTTTTGGAGAAAACCGTGACTTATTTATGGAAATTTAAGCTTCAAGATTTATGGTGGAGTGAAGAAGATTTAAAAGAGAAAGGCTTACAAATAATTTCCTTTGATTAAGAGAAAAACAATTTATGAATAACGAGATTTATCAAACCGATAATTTTATTGTTGAGGCTCATCCGGCGCCTTTTATTCCGAGAACTGAGGGCGGACATATTCGCATCAAGGTTAAAGATGCTTCTATTATGGAGCGCACTCAGTTATCACCAAAGATGGCAATTGAACTTATGCGACTAACCATGGTCACTGGTTTAGCTTTTCAAAACGCCATGAACAAACTCGGGATCGCCGTAATTAAGATTAATTACCAAGATATGGGTAATTGGGCTTATAAAGAAGGGAAGCTGCCGTTTCTTCATATCCATGTTTTTGGGCGCACGGCCACAGCCATTAAACAGCCTTGGCCGGAGAGTATGTATCTGCCGGACCGAAAGACTGGTTTTTACGAAGGTTTTGAACCTTTAAACGGCGCTGATATTTTGGCCATCAGAGCGGAGATGGAAAACGTTTTTAAACAAGATAAATATAAAAATCGGAGCTGGTATTTATAATCGCTTCAACTAGACTTGCCTTAAGGCAAGTCTTTTTTTAACGGCCGTTGACTATGATTATAAAATGTTATACAATATAGATTCCTAAAATTCCTACTTGTAGGATAATAATATAATAATATGAAGAATTTTGGTAAATTTTTTGGCTCAACCACAATTGGTAAAAAGGGCCAAGTAGTGATTCCGATGGAAACACGAAAAGAAATGTCTTGGGCAGACGGCGATAAATTGCTGGTCTTTGGGCTGGATAATGGCATGGTGGTTTTAACTAAATTAGACCAAGTAAAAGACTTGGCGGTTAGATTAGAAGAGAAGGTAAAAGCAGTTAAGCAATATATTAAAAAAGCAAAATAATCTTATGGAAAATCAAGTTGAAGAAATAAAGACCGATGTTAAAAAACCGGAAAATATTTTAACTCGTTTGAAAATTAGTCCCAAAATGATTAAAGAGGGGTTAATTATTTTAGTGGTGTTAGGCATTTCTCTCGGTGCTTATTATTGGTACACCATTAGTCAACGAGTCTATAGCGATAAAGCGGAGATTTTTGCACCGCTGATTATCTTAAGCCCCGACCAACCTAGTGTTTTACAAAAAATCTTGGTTAAAAATGGCGAACATGTTGTCGTTAATCAAGCGGTGGCTAAAGTTGATCAAGGTGATTTTGTGCGCGCGAAAACCGATGGAATTGTTGTTAATACTAATGATCAGGTGGGTAAACTTTTTTCTCCAGGCGAACCGGTGGTGACCATGATTAATCCTGATGATTTGCGACTAATTGTTCATGTGGCCGAGAACAAAGGTTTAAATTCGATTGCGGTCGGACAAAAAGTTTTGTTCACGGTTGATGCTTATGACTCCAAGGAATTTAGTGGGGGTGTAGAAGAGATTTCGCAAACCTCAGATCAGTCATCGGTTGTCTTTTCAATTTCTGACAAAAGAGATGAAAAGAATTTTTCCATTAAAGTGAAATATAGTGGCTACCCGGAACTTCTAAACGGAATGTCCGCTAAGGCCTGGATTTATAGATAAATATGCCAGAATCAAAACCCGTTAAAGATTATAAATGGTGGATTTTAATTACCGTTATTGTCGGGACTTTTTTGGGGCGCTTAGATCAAACTATTGTTAATTTGGCGCTACCCAAAATTATCCAAGATTTTGGTATCACGGTTTCTTCAGCTGGTTGGATTGCCACCGCCTATATTTTAGCTAATGCTATTTTTGTGCCGATTTGGGGTAAATTAGGTGACACTATTGGCCGTAAAAAAGTTTATATTTTAGGTTTTTTAATCTTTATTTTAGGTTCGGTTCTAGCTGGTCTATCTTGGAATTTAAGTTCCATGATTGTTTTTCGTATCATCCAAGCCATTGCTGGTTCGGCCGATTACCCAACAGCGATGGCTATTATTGCTGTGACTTTTCCGGCCGGTAAACCACGGACTCAAGCTTTAGGTCTGTGGTCAGCTTCCTTTGCCGCTGCCGCGGTTTTTGGACCCTTAATTGGTGGGCCGCTGATTGATAATTTTAGCTGGCGTTCCGTTTTTTTAATTAATTTACCTATTGGTATTATCGGTTTAGTCATGGCTTTAGTTTATATTAAAGAATCTGTCTCGGATAAGAAAACCGCTATCTTCGATTGGTGGGGTGCTATTACTTTAGGGGTAATGCTCTCCGCCTTAGTTTTAGTTTTAGACAAAGGTTTAGATTGGGGTTGGTTATCTTTAAATAGTTTCTTGGCTTATGCCACCATGATAATTTTTGCCTTTATTTTTTACCGGGTTGAGAAAGATATAGCTGAGCCAATTATTGATTTTAAATTTTTTAAGATGCCGACTTTCGTTAATACTTTAGTTAATAATTTCGTGGTCTTTATGGGGATGATGGGCGGTATTTTTTTAATCCCCGTTTTTGCCTCCACTTATCTAGGCTTAGACGCCACCCACACCGGCTTATTATTTATGCCGATGGCGGCCATGATGATGATTTTTTCGCCTTTGGGCGGTAGTTTCGCCGGTAAGGTGCAGCCGCGTTATATTATTGCTATTAGCACCTTAGTCGCGGCCTTAGGTTTATATTTATTTTCTTATCTAGATCCCAAATCTACAATCTGGGATATTATTTTCCCTCTAAGTATTATGGCGGCCGGTTTAGGCTTTGGTATGGCGCAGCGCACCAGTTTAATTGCCTCCATTGTTCCTGAAAATGAGGTGGGTATTGCCTCGTCAGTTTTGGCCCTAGTTAGAAATATTGCCGGGGCCTTTGGAATCGCGCTGTTTGGCACCATCTTAACTAACGCTACGGAAAATAATGCTTTTAGTCTGGCCCATAACAGTGTTTTGCGCTCCACTAATCCGGCAGTAATTGGTCAATTTATTTCTCTTATAACCTTAAAGGCTCAAGTCTTGGCTTACTCCACCGTTTTTCAAATTGCTTCCGTAGTGGTTTTAATCGGGGCCGGTTTAGCTCTATTTATTCGGGTCGAAGTTAAGAAGGGAGCGGAAACTATTTTTATTGATTAGTATCATTTACTAAAGACGTTCTTTATGATATAATGCTTGGTTAGTAATCATTCTTTAACAACTAAAAATATCCGGGACTATGAAAAAAAATCTGGAAAAAATAAACACTTTTTTAATTAAAAGAGTTCGACTGCTTCTTAAAAGGAAATTTAATTTGACCCAGATATCACTCACTTATCAAACCGATGATCCAGCGAAAAGGGAAATTGAGGAGGGGGTATTTGAGGCTCAAATTAAGGCTAAAGAAGCTTTGGGCTATGTCAAAGATGGTCGGCCTTACGTTAACGAATTCTCTAAAGTCCAAATTATGAAGCGACGCTTATGAAAATAGAGGGGCCACTTAAGTCGGCGGCTCTTTTTATTGGCTTATTTGACAATTAAATTTCAAAGTATTAGTATCTTACTAAAGGATGAAAGACCGAACACGTTCTTAGACATGCTGTTTGCTTGCCGTTAAAAATTGATAGCCTAAAAATTATCCCCCGGCGAGTCTAGCCACCAGTTTTGTAAAATGAAATATTTTATAAAGTTGGTGGCTTTTTTATTTTATTAAAGCGGTTTTTGGTGTATAATGGTAAGTAAATTAATTTAATAATCATATGAATAATTTCTATAATTTTGAAGCCGAAAATATTAAAGGTGAGCGAGTTAAGATGTCTGATTATCAAGGCAAAATGGTGCTAGTAGTTAATGTGGCTAGTCATTGTGGTTTTACGCCACAATATGCGGGGCTTGAAAAACTTTATCAGGATTACAAAGACCAGGGACTGATAATTTTGGCTTTTCCGTGTAACCAATTTGCCGGGCAAGAGCCAGGTGAGGCGGCGGAAATTATGTCTTTTTGCCAGCTAAACTACGGCGTTACTTTTCCGATTTTTAGCAAGATAAAGGTTAATGGTAAAGAGGCTCATCCGCTCTATAATTATCTTAAAAGTGAGTTGCCAGATATTTTAGGCGCGCGCATCAAATGGAATTTTACTAAATTTTTAATTGATCGTCAGGGGCGACCGCTAAAACGTTTCTCTCCGCAAGATACTCCGGAAATGATTACCAAATACCTACAGAAAATAATTTAAAGATTTAAAAAAAGGCCCGAGATTTTTCTCGGGCCGGTTTTTATTTAACAGGAGCTTCAACTGTTAGCGGTTTTTTAGAATTAAACATAAAAATAATAATTCCGACGCTTAAAAAAATTCCTGAAAATAACCACGTTAATCTAATCGATAATGCTTCAGCTATTAAACCGCTAGCCATTAAACCAATAAAGGCGCCTGATTTAGAAAACATTGATTCAAGCGATAAGATGGTCGCCCGATTTTTTGATTCAATGTAATTATTGACGTAGCTTTGTTTTAAAGGACTGAAAATACCGCGACCAAACTCGTGCAGCAAGAAAGTGCTCATAACTAGAAAAAGTCCATTTAAACAAGAACAGGCAATAATCGCTAAAGCGGTGATTAGCTGAGAGCTAAAGATTAATAACTTTTCGTTTTTAAACCAAGTCTTTAAATTCTTAGAAAATAATCCACCTAAAGCCGAAATGAGTGATATGCCGGCAAATAAGAAACCTAACTCGGGAGCACTGAAATTATAATCCTGCTTAAATAAGACCGTCCATTGCATATTTAGAGCCTGAAACGATAAAGCGAGGATGGCACCAAACATCATAATTGTTAATAATTCTTTTTTCTTTAAGCCGTAGCTAAGAGCTTGACCAAAGCCTTTTACTAGATTTTTGGAGTTAGTCTTTTCTTTTTCTCGGTGATAATTTTCTTTAATATAGAGCAGGGCGTAAAGACCGGTAAGACAAATAAACAAAATCGAACCGAGCCAAGGAAAACCAAGATTAAAGCCGCCTAGTATTGAGCCCGACAGGCAACCGCCAATACTGCCAGCTGAGCGACTGACTGATTCTTTCCGAAAGGCGCTATTTTTTTGGGATAAGGCGTTTTCGGCTTTTAAGGAATCAACTAGCCAAGCTTCAGCGGCTCCGGAAACAAAGGTTTGGCCAAGCGCGATAATTATTTCGGCGATGACAAAAAAGATAAAAGAATTAGCCAAGTAATAAACCAGCATACCCGCAGCCAGTAAAAAGCAACTAAAAATGATGCTTTTATGTCGGCCAAAGCGATCAGCGAAAATCCCGGTGGGAATCTCGGCGATGACAATGAAGAACATAAAGAAAGCGTTGATCAGATTGACCTGCAATAAGTTCATGCCACGACTTAGTAAAAATAAGACATAAGTGGTTGAGGAAAAAGAAATCGCGAAGGAAAATAAAGTAATAAAGGTCGTGTAACGAGTAATCACCAAAGAACTGTTTGATTTTTTCATGACTTTTTAGTTTTTAATGAACTTTATAAATAGGGATAAAATTGAATCTCCATAAAAAAATCCCTCGGCTCATTTGACTTAAGCCGAGGGATTTAACTTGTTAACCACATTTCTTTTATTTACTATTCAGGATTCCTTTTGAATAGTATTTAAATCTATTTCCGGTAGTTGGTAGTTAATAGCTAAGGCCCAGTCGGCGAAATAATCGGTGACGACACAATACGCAAATAAGCCATCAGAAATGGCTCTAAAATTGGGATGCATAAATTGTCGCTTAGCTATCTGGTTCATATTTTTATCTCTACTTTTCACGTATAATAATACGTAAAAATGACGATTTTGTTACAGCTCCTAGGGTTTGCATATTAATCTTTGGGGATGTAATATTTAGGATATGGATAATTTAATTAGAATTGAAGAAATCAGCCTAGATTTGCGTGACGAGGAGTCCTTGCTTAAAGATAGAATTGCTGAAATATTAGCCTTGCCAATTACGGAAATTTTAAGCTACCAAGTAGTTAAGCGCGCTGTTGATTCGCGTCAAAAATCAAAGGTGGTTTTTGTTTATTCGGTGGACGCGCAAGTTAAAGATTTAAAGGTGCTTAAAACTTGGAATCCGAGGCATCGAGTTAGACTGCAGGTGCCTTATGTTTATCAAATCAAGGCTGCTTCGCCACTTTCTAAAAGACCGATTGTGGTCGGTTCAGGACCGAGTGGTTTATTTGCAGCACTAGCTTTAGCTAAGGCCGGTCTTAAACCTTTGCTTATAGAACGCGGTCAAAATATTGAAGCTCGGCTTGAGACAGTGAATAACTTTTTTAAATCAGGAGAATTTAATCCGCAATCTAATATTCAATTTGGTGAAGGCGGGGCGGGAACTTTTTCAGATGGCAAATTATATACTTTAATTAACGATCCGCGTTCCCATTATGTTTTTTCGGAATTAGTTCTAGCGGGGGCGCCAGAAGATATCTTAACTAGCGCTACGCCTCATATCGGTACGGATAAGCTCCGAGATGTGGTTAAAAATTTACGTCATAAAATTACTCAACTGGGCGGAGAAGTCCGTTTTGAAACAACTCTAAGTAGTTTAGAAATTAAAGATAATCAAATAGTGGCCGCTATTTTTAATGATGCGGAAAGAGTCGAAACTAAGCATCTAATTTTAGCTACCGGCCACTCGGCTCGTGATACCTATGCGATGCTTTACGAGAAAGAAGTGGCTATGGTGGCTAAACCTTTTGCTATTGGTCTGCGTATCGAACATAGTCGTGAAGAAATAAATAAAGCGCAGTATGGCCCCTCTTGGCAGCATCCCAAACTAGGGGCAGCTAAATATAAATTAGTTGAACACGTTATGGGCGAACGCTCGGTTTACACTTTTTGTATGTGTCCGGGAGGTTTAGTGGTAGCTGCGGCCTCGGAAGTCGGCGGTGTCGTGACTAATGGCATGAGTTATTACTCGCAGTCTGGGACAAATTCTAATAGCGCCCTCTTAGTGCCGGTGATGCCTAGTGATTTTGGTTCGGACCATCCTCTCTCCGGTATCGCCTTTCAGCGTTTTTGGGAGCAAAAAGCTTATGAAGCCGGTGGCGCAAATTATCAAGCGCCCGCTCAGCTTGTCGGTGATTTTTTGGCCGGTAGGCCTTCTGCTAAATTGGGTCGTATTAAACCGACTTATTTGCCAGGAGTTAAGTTAACGTCTTTAGATTCTTGCTTGCCTGATTATGTAATTTCCAGTTTAAAAAAGGCTCTGCCGCTGATGGCGCGTAAAATTTCGGTTTTCGCTGACCCTGAAGCCCTGCTTACCGGTATTGAAACTCGCAGCTCTTCGCCTGTAAGACTGACTCGAGACGCTAATTGCCAGTCTAATATTTTGGGTCTTTATCCTTGCGGTGAAGGCGCTGGTTACGCTGGCGGCATTGTTTCTTCGGCTATTGACGGCTTAAGAGTTGCCGAAGCGATTATAAGTCATTAACTATTTAAATATATGAAATCAATCATTATTTATTATTCTCTAGATGGTAACGTGAAACTTTTAAGTGAGACCATGGCTCAAGAAATTGGGGCTGATATTTTACCCCTGCAACTTAAGCGAGCGATAAAGACTGGCACTTTTATGAAATATTTTTGGGGTGGTCGCCAAGTTATAATGAAAAGCACTCCAGAGTTAGAAGCGCTGACTTTAAATCCGAACGATTACGATTTAATAATTATTGGTACTCCAGTTTGGGCTTCAAATTACACTCCAGCGATTCGTAGTTTTTTATTAAATAATCAGCTTAGTCATAAGAAAATTGCGCTTTTCTGTAGTCACGAAAGTGTTCCCGGGAAAACCCTAATTAATTTACAAGCGGAGCTAGCTGACAATCAAATCATCTCAACTATCGATTTTTTTGCACCACTTAAACATAATCAGGCCCTGGCTTTAGATGAGGCTAAAGTTTGGGCAAAAAGTTTAGTTTAATTTGATTTATAGAGAAAAAAATCATATAATTAAAATAGACAAGTAGATTTAAAATACCAATCAAAACTTTTTTAAAGGTCGAATTTATAAAAATAATTCTAACCTTAAAAATATGACTAAATTAACTACTTTGGATATCATCGCTTTGATTTTAATTATCATCGGTGGTTTGAATTGGTTGCTTATCGGTTTTTTCAGCTTTGATTTGGTGGCCGCCATCTTTGGCAACATGAGCCTGATAACGAGAATCGTTTATTCTCTAGTCGGTTTGTCAGCGATTTATTCTTTGTTTATTTTGGGACAACTTATAAAAAAGCAATAATTAAAATTAAAGCTTTAAGTTAAAATATAAATATCTAAACCGAATTAAGTTTAGATATTTATATTTTATGATTAAAGTATAAAAATTTTATGCAAAAATTGGAAACTATCGCTAGCTTGCAGAATAATCAAATTAAAACTCTGAAGAAATTAGCCCTGAAGAAATATCGTTATGAACTTAAACAATTTACCGTAGAAAATTTAACCATCATCTGTGATGCTTTGGCCAATGGTTATGATTTTGAAACCTTATTTGTGACCGCGGAATTTATGACTCGCCACTTGGATAAGTTCCAATTCTTACAAGAAAATTCTCAAGCTAATTACTATATCATCGATGAAATGATGAGTTCCCATTTTTCGCAGCTCGACACCCCCTCAGGGATTACGGCTATTTATAAATTTCCTAAAAACAAAATTGAAGATGGTGAGTCGATTATTTATTTAAACAGTATTTCTGATCCCGGAAATTTGGGCACGATTATGCGCACGGCGTTGGCCTTTAATTTTAACAATCTGGTGCTTGATGGTACCTGTGTGGATATTTATAACGCCAAGACCATTGCGGCGGCGAAGAATTCTATTTTTAAATTAAATATTTTTGAAGACAAGGATGGTTCTTGGATTTCTGACACTAAATTGCCGATTTATGTGACCAGTTCTCATGGTGATGCTGATTTAGAGACTTTTTCTGCCGCTGATAAATTCTGTTTAGTGCTTGGCAATGAAAGTCATGGTGTTTCCGAAGCCATTGATAAATTAGCACTTAAAAGACTTAAAATTGATATTTCCGACCACATTGAATCGCTTAACGTGTCAGTCGCGGCTGCCATCTTATTTTATAAATTAGGTCATAAATAAAAATATATGTCTGATGTTTACGAAGAGTCATTGATGCTACATAAAAATCATCGTGGTAAATTAGAAATTAAAAGTAAGGTGCCACTGAGCACTAAAGAAGATTTGTCTTTGGCTTACACGCCGGGTGTCTCGGAAGTTTGTCGCTTAATTGCTTCTGATAAATCAGCCGCTTTAACTCATACTATGAAAGGGAACATGGTAGCGGTCATAAGCGATGGTAGCGCTATTTTGGGGCTGGGTAATTTAGGTCCCGAGGCCGCTTTGCCGGTGATGGAAGGCAAGTGTATTTTATTTAAAGCCTTCGCTGGCGTCGACGCTTTTCCGATTTGTTTAGATACTCAAGACACAGAAGAAATAATTAAAACCGTAAAATTTTTAGCGCCTAATTTCGGGGGCATTAACTTAGAAGATATTTCGGCGCCGCGTTGTTTTGAAATCGAGGATCGCTTAAAAGCCGAATTAAATATTCCGGTGATGCATGACGATCAGCATGGCACCGCTCTTGTGGTTCTAGCGGGCTTAATTAATGCTATCAAACTTCGCGGCCTGACTAAGGAAGAAGCTAAGATTGTGGTTAATGGCGCCGGGGCCGCCGGGCTAGCCATTACGGATTTACTCTTAAAGTATGGATTTTTAGATATTATTGTTTGTGATAGTAAGGGCAGTATTTATTCTGGCCGGCCGGATTTAAATGAGGCTAAGACTAAAATAGCGCAACTAACTAATTTAACTAAGCAGCCGGGTGTCCTGTCGGAAATTATTGAGGGACGAGATATTTTTGTCGGTGTAAGCCAGGCTGATCTTTTAAGCGAGGCGATGGTCTCTAAGATGGCTCGTCGACCGATTATTTTTGCGCTCGCTAATCCGACTCCAGAAATTATGCCCGAGGCCGCTAAATCAGCCGGAGCTTACATCGTGGCTACCGGTCGCAGCGATTTTCCCAATCAACTTAATAATGTCTTAGCTTTTCCGGGCATCTTTCGGGGCGCTCTCGATAATCATGTTAAGCAGATTACCGATTTGATGCTCACTCGCGCGGCGGAAAATTTAGCAGCACTAGTTAGTGAGCCTAATCCTGAGCTTATTTTACCTGATCCGTATAATAAAGAAGTGGCACTAGCGGTGGCTCGAGCCATTTATTAACCGGGTTTGAATAATTTTACAGATTTTGCGTATTAATAGTTAAAGACTAAAAAACATGATTAGTGTGTCCGAAATCGAAGCCTTAAGCGACGAAGAAATGGTGACTCTTACCCTGAAAGATCAGGACAATTTCGTGGTGATTATTAACCGCTATAAAGCTAAATTATTTAACTATATTAGGCGGATTACCAACGTCAGGGACGAGGATGCCGAGGACTTACTGCAGGAAATATTTTTAAAAGTATATCTCAATTTAAATGATTTTGATAAAGATTTGAAATTTTCTTCCTGGATTTATGCGATTGCCCGAAATCAGGTAATTAGCAATCATCGCCGCTTAAATTCTCGAGCCGAAGGTCATAGTGTGGCCTTAGAAGATGAAAGTGCCAAGAAAATCATGTTTAATTTTAACATTGAAAAAGCTTTGGATGATTCCTATCTTAAAGATAAAGTGGCTAAAGTTTTATATTCTTTGCCAGAAAAATACCGCGAGGTTCTAGTCTTAAAATTCTTAGAAGAAAAAAATTATCAGGAAATTTCCGATATTATTAAAAAGCCTAGTGGCACTGTGGGCTCACTGATTAACAAAGCCAAAAGTGAGTTTAAAAAAGAATTAGATAAACAACAAATTAAAATATGAGTAATTTAGATGACAGAGATTTTGGCGAAAATTTTTTGCACAAAGTCAAAGAAGAAAAACTTTCCCCTAAACCAAAATGGCAATTCTTATTAAAGAATTCGTTAATTTGGAGTTTGGGTGTTTTTTCCTTGATTTTAGGGGCAGTTTCAACTTCCTTGGTTTTTTATATGTTAAAGAGCGAGGATGCCGGGGCTTATTCTCGAGCGGGAAGCGGACTGATTGAAACCTTATTATTTGTCATTCCGTTTTTTTGGATAATTTGTTTGGCAGTTTTTGCTATCTCAGTTTATTACTACATTAAACACACTAAAAAAGGCTACAAATATTCCGCTCGGAACATTATTTTAGTAATTATCGGCGCCAGTTTAGTTTTGGGGGGTATCTTTAATTTTTTAGGCATCGATCGTTTTATCGATGACACTCTGGGAGAGAGAGCGCCTTTTTATGATCGCGTTATTAATCCTCGACTTAAATATTGGTCAAATCCAGATAGTGGTCGTTTATCGGGCTTAGTAATTTCTCAAATTAGCCCGGTAGAATATGATTTAGTGGATCGCCAAGGAGATGATTGGCACACTTTATTGTCTCCTGATGAAGGTGGAGTTTTGATGGTCGTTGGCCACCCAGTTATTTTAGTGGGCAAAAAGATTGGCGATCACCGTTTTATGATTAAAGAAATTTTACCCATTGGCCCCGGTCGCGGTTTCTTTAAAAGACCAATGATGCGCCCTATTATGCCACCAAGAAATTGTGATTTAAATCCAAATAACCCTTCCGGAGCCTGCAATCTGCCCATGATGATTCCGGCCGCAAATTATTGACATAAGTCCGAATAAATATTAGTATTTATTGAAGTCCTTTAATAAATACTAACTAAAAAGCAAAGGAGGGAGTGGGAAATGATTGAACCTAAATTTAAAATTGAGAACCGGCTGCAGGGCAATGGTTTTCTAGCCAAGAGCAGTCGTGGGAAACTGATTGATTTAAAAGCCGAACCATATCTGCCAAAATCGGAAGAATGGATTGTCGAAGAGCATTTGGGCTATTGGAGTTTAGATTCAATTAGATTCAAGGCCTCGGAAATTATTCTTTTTCCTGGTCCAAATGATCGGATAGCAAACGGTTACGATCTGCGCACTGAGCTCAGTCGGGGAAATAAATTGATTCTAAACGGTAACGTTCTAGATTGGCTGTTAGCTAATCAAGAATATATTCCCGAAGAATGGAAGGGAAAGTATATTCATTTCTTGGGAACAGTTTATCGCCGTTTAGGTTGCAACTTCTCGGAAGCTTATAAGCGCGAAGATGCTTTGCATGTCCGCTCTCTTTATTGGGGCGGATCTAAATTTTGTGATGGCGATTCCTGGTTAGGGCGGAAATTTAACGCCAGTAACCCGGTCGCTTTGATTAGTAAAAAAGTTGGAATTTAAATTTTAGGCCTCGGTTTGTGTAAAACATCCGAGGTCTTTTTTTGAAGAAAATTTTTTTTAAAACGTAGTACTAAGCAGAACCGGTTCTAAAAAGCTTGTCTCATTAATTAACTAATTAAGAATATGAAAAATATAAAAAAATCACAGATTGCTTTAGGTCTAATGGCGCTAACGATTGTTTCGGTCATTGGTTTTTCTTCGGCCACTCTAGCCTCGGGTACGGAAAATTCTGATAAGACCGCGACTTCAACTACAACTCACTTATTAAGACATAATAAAAATTCAAACAAAGCCACAAGTACCCAGATTGCTACCATGAAAGCTAAGCAGGCCGCTATTAAAGCCGCTTTAGCCGCTAATGATTATAATGCCTGGGTAAGCGCAGTTGGCACCAACGCACCAATTCTAAAGAAAATAAATGCTAATAATTTTAGTCAGTATGTGCAGGCTTATAATTTAAATCTGCAAGCTCAAACAATTATGACTCAACTAGGTATTTCCGGAGGTATGGGCATGGGGATGGGTGAGAGATTCGGAATGAATGGTTTAAAGTAATTTAACCAAAAATATCTAGTAGGAGTATTTATATATAAAATGGAGGGGTGGCTTAAGTAATTTAGTCACCCTTTCGACAAAAAAATCAAAAATATGAAGAGAAAAATTATCGTGCCTTTACTGATGTTGTCGTGTTTGTTTATTTTAGCCGGTTGCAGCAAAATTAGCTCAAATAGTCTTTCTGCCGGCAGCACTAATACACCTATAAATGGTGGCACCCCGCCAACTGACGGCGGCACTCCGCCTGATGGTATGACTCCTCCAGATGGTGGCACCCCGCCGGCCGGGGCTCCGGCTAACTAAATCACCTTGATAAATATTAAGTGCATTGCTTTAAATGCGCTTTTTATTTATGAAGAAAAAAAAATGTCTGGCGTATTATATAGGTAAAGATAAATAATTTAAATAAAAATAATCAAAATGAACAAGAAATTACTTTTTGGTACGGCCAGTTTAGGCCTATTGCTTATCCTTTCGGCCTGCAGCACTGGCTCTAGTGCCCCTACTGCTTCTTCGGGGTCAAATTCTAATGGCGCCCCGGCGCCAGCTAAAGGTGGCCCGGGTCGTCAACCTGATTACGGTCAACCGGCCACACCTCCTGAAATTAGAGGTTTAGTTAAATCTATCGTGGGTAACGAAGTAGATATTTTAAAAATTGATCAACCACAAAGAGCGACGAGTACGGACGCTAATAGCGCCGCCGCTTCTACTACCAGAACGCCTTCTTTAAGTTTAGGGGGCGCAGGTAATACTGGCGGTCGTGGTCAAGGCGGTGGCGGTTTTGGTTTTGCCGGTGGCGGTCGTGGTCAGGGTGGTGCTAGTAGTACCACGGACCGAACAGCGATGTTGGCCCGGATTAAAGCGATGAGTACTGGCGAAGATCAGGTTGTTATTCCTGTCGGGATTAAAATGCTAAAGGCGGACCCAAATAGCACTGGACGCCAAAGAACCATGGTTGAAGCGACTTTGTCTGATATTACCGCTGACAAGATGATTACCATTTGGTTGGATAACTCCGTGACTGATAAAAAAGTGGCGAGTTTTGTAATGATTAATTAATTTTGAATAAAGCATAAAAAAGTATGGCCAAGTCATCAATTATTGAAGAAAGTAAAAGAGCTAAAGGTAGTGGATTTATAAAAACCATTTTTAGTAAAAAGATTTTAATTATTCTGATTATTGTTATCGCTTTAGGCGGCGGTGCTTATTATTTTTTCGGCAAAAAGACTACTACTGTTGCAGCCGTAGTCAAGCAAACAACATCCGTTAAAAAGGAGGACTTACAAATTGCCGTTCAGTCTGACGGTAAAGTGGTAGCTAAGGATGGCGTTGTCCTTTCTTTTTCCAATAGCGGTTCGACTGCCGAAGTAAGTAATGTTTATGTCAAAGAAGGGGCGACCGTAAAAAAAGGTGATAAGATTGCCTCGATTAAAACCGACTCTTTAGAATTTGATTTACGCAACGCTTATTCAAGTTACCAATCAGCCTTGGCCAATTTACAACTTAAGGAAGCCGGGGCCACGGCTAATGATCGGGCGAAAGCTCAAAATGCTATTGATCAGGCCAAATTAAGTTTGGATCAAGCGAAAATTAGTTTAGCGCAAACTCAAAGTAGTTCTAATCAAAGCGTGAGCAATGCGGAAAATTCAGTGCAAGTAGCTGAAAACAATTTAAAACTTAATTCTGATGAAAAAAGCAGCGCGATTGTAAATGATGCTTATGATAATCTGACTAATTCCTTAAAATCAATAAATATTTCTTTGGCTAAGAGTTTGCAAGACGCTGATAGTATTTTAGGGGTTGATAATACCGGAATTAATGATTCTTTTGAAAGTTTGCTGGGAGTTAAAAATGCCGGTATTTATAATTTAGCCAAAAATAGTTATGCCACGGCTAAAAGTGATAATAGTAATTTTAGTTCCGCTTTTTCTTATTTAAATAGTAGCAGTAGTCAATCAGATATCGATTCAGTGGCACAAAAAGCGGCGACTGCGATAAATTCCATGGAAAAAGTCTTGGCGGATACCAAGGGCACTTTAGACGCAACCATTATTTCCTCAGGATTCTCTCAGAGTCAATTAGATTCTCTGAGTTCTAAAATTGATAGCTCAAGGTCAAACATGACCAGCGCTGATTCTAATTTAACCAGTAACTTACAAGCAATTGCTAATGCTAAAAGAAGTTTGGCCAGCTTTCAGTTATCTTATCAGAAATCCTTAGATGATTTAGCTGCTGCTAAGACGACCGCTGCTCAAAACGTGGCTAATGCTAATAATAATGTAGCTAATCGGGCTTCTGCTTTGCAAAGTGCGCAAATTAGTTACAACGCTTTAGTGGCCCCAGCTTCGGCTGCTGACTTAGCCGGTGCCAGGTCGCAACTGACTTCAGCTTCAGTTAGTGTTGATAAGGCTAAATATAATATTGATCAAGCAACTTTAGTTTCGCCAATAGATGGCGTAGTTTCACAACTTAATTATAAACAAGGTGATATTGTCACGGATAATACTAAATCAATGGCCACTATTATTAATAATAATACTTTATACATTGAAGCTAATATTGAAGAATCGGATGTTAGTAAGATTAAAGTAGGTCAAAAAGCCCGAGCGACTTTTGATGCGGTTGATGGTTTAACTTTAGACGGAGAAGTGAGTTTTATTTCTATGACCTCGGTAACCAGTTCTAATGGCATTGTGACTTACTTAGTTCGAGTTATTTTCACGGCACCTAAAGATAGTCCCATCCGTGAAGGCATGACCGCTTCGGTTAATTTTATTACCGCTGAAGCCTTAAATGTCTTAACCGTACCAGTTGATGCCGTGCGTAATGTAAGTGGTAAATCATCAGTGGAGACCGCTGACAACGTCTTTACACCGGTAACAACTGGTTTTACCGACGGTAAACGAGTGGAGATAATTAGCGGTTTAAGTTTGGGTGATAAAGTTATCTATTAATCTATGAATGAACAGATTGAAATTGAATTAGATGATGTCCATAAATCTTATTATCTAGCGGGCGGTGAAGAAATTCCTGTGCTACGCGGTGTTGATCTTAAAATAAATAAGGGAGAGTTTGTGGCCATCATGGGCGAGTCCGGTTGTGGTAAAACGACTTTGCTTAATATTTTGGGTTGCTTGCACCCAATAGATAGTGGTAAGTATTTACTGGCCGGCGAAGATTTGGGCGGCGTTAAAGATGATTTTACCTTGGCTTATATCCGTAATAAAAAGATGGGCTTTATTTTTCAACAGTTTAATTTATTTGCGAGATTGTCCGCTATTAAGAATGTGGCTTTACCGGCGCTTTACGCCGGTGTGCCACGTCACGAGCGTGAAGAAAAAGCCAGAGAATTACTAGAGTCTGTCGGCATGGGTGAGCGAACTAAACATAAGCCCAGTGAGCTCTCTGGTGGGCAACAGCAAAGAATTGCCATCTGTCGCGCTCTAATTAACGACCCAGAAATAATTTTAGCTGATGAGCCAACTGGCGCCTTAGATTCGAAGGCTGGTTTAGAGTTAATGAGAATTTTTAAAGGTTTTAAAGAACGCGGCAAAACTCTAATTATGGTCACACACACCACTGAGGTGGCTAAATATGCGGATCGTATAATTTATATGAAAGACGGCCAAGTGGTTGACTCTGATTATAAACTAAAAACTTCTTTTTAAAATTATGATTTTAGAAATTATTAAAATGGCGTTTGAGTCTTTGTTTGCTAGTAAGACTAGAAGTTTTTTGTCGATGTTAGGAATTATCATCGGGGTGTCGACGGTTATTGCCGTGTTCGCCATTGGCCAAGGTGCTAAAGATGCGGTCAGCGCTCAATTTCAAAATTTAAGCGCTAATTCTATTTTGGTGATGTCTAATCAGGGGCGAGGCGCTGTGGCAACTTCAAAATTTAAGGCCTCGGATGCTCAGTTAATTGCCAGCCAAGTACCCAATGTTTCGGCTGTAACCGGAGCAATTGAAGGCAACTCCTCGGTTTCTTATGGATCGGTTAGCAAGAGTTATGGTGTAACCGGAGTCGATTTAAATTATTTTTCCGTGTCTAACCTTAAGTTACAAAGTGGGCGGGCAATTACTCAGGAAGATTTAGATTCCAAGGCGATGGTGGCCGTTTTAGGCAGCACAGCTGTCACGGATTTGTTTCCTGATGGCCAAAATATTTTAGGTAGTACTATTACCGTTAGTGGTAAAAAACTAGAAGTTATTGGCGTGTTAAATAAAACCGGTTCCAGAATGGGGCCAATGTCAGTTGATGAATCAGTCATTGTGCCACTTTCGACCGCTGAGAAAAATTTATTAGGTTCTAAGGGGCAGATAATGATTAATGTTCAGGCTGATAGCGTTGATAATGTTGCGACCGTGAGCGCCAATATTACTACGGCGCTGCGTACCGAGCATAAACTAAAAACTGGGGCGGCTGACGATTTTAGATTAATGGATGCTGGCAGTATGGTGGCCTCAGCCCAAGCTTCGGCCAGCTTAATGTCTATTTTACTGACTGTTATCGCGGCAATTACGCTAGTAGTTTCCGGTATTGGCATTATGAATGTGATGTTAGTGACAGTAGCGGAGCGAACCAAGGAAATCGGTATCGCTAAAGCCATCGGTGGCAAGCAATCTAATATCTTAAGCCAATTTATTTTAGAATCAATTATTTTATCGACTTTAGGCGGCTTAATTGGTATAATTGTGGGACAAATAGCGATTCCGATTATCTCTTATTTTAAGATTATGACGCTAGCCTCTTCGGTTACCGGGCCGCTGATTGGTTTTTCTTTCTCTTTTTTTGTTGGCGTTTTCTTCGGTTTTTATCCGGCTTACAAGGCTAGTCGCTTAGATCCGGTGGATGCTTTAAGAAGTGAATAATTAGAGTTTTGAAGATTTTGCAAGTTTTTGCGTATTACTGTAGTTGTCGCTAATATATTAAATTAATTTTTAAATTTTATGGAAGATGAAAAAAAGGAAATAGATGTTGCCGGTGAAAAATCAGAAAAAAGAGATTCTGGCTTTTGCGGCCATCATCACTGTGCTTGCAGCGGCCATTTTATGTTGCGAGCTTTTATTAAAATAATCATAATTTTAGCTATTTTTTCGATTGGTGTCTCCGTGGGTTCTCATTTAAATCGAGAAAACTATGGTCATTTCAATAATTATCGTTCTTTTAGATATGGTAATTTTGAACCAGGCAACTTTGAAGGCGGCGCAATGCGCGGTGGCCGGACTATGATGCAGGGTCGTGGCGAGTTTCAATCAGAAACTTTTGCCTCACCAATGCAGGGTAATGTTACTTATACCAGTGCTCAAGCGGTACCAGCTTGTGGATTTCAAGGAGTAGAGCTAATTCAAGGTAGCGGCTTTCAAATGATGAACCAAGGTGCGATTCAAGCTGGAGTGTCAGTTCCGACGAGAATGATGCCCACTGTGGTTTCACCAACGACGACCATTAAAGTTAAATAAACTTCTGATAAAAAATCACCTCATTAAAACTGAGGTGATTTTTTTGTAGTTCTTGTGTTATAATGTTGGCATAATTATAATTTAAATGTTTTTTTTCTTAACTTTTCCCGGAGTCATGGTCCATGAATGGGCCCATAAAATATTTTGTAAATTATCGGGGTTACACGTTGTTAAAACAGTTTATTTTCGTTTTGGTAATCCCAGTGGTTACGTGATTCATGAAGCGCCGCATAACTATTTGCAATCTTTTTTTGTTTCCACCGGTCCGATTATTTTTAATTCTTTACTGAGTTTTGTTTTAGCTTACGCCATTTCTTTTTTGGACCACGGTTCTAACTTAAGAATCTTATTTTTGTGGTTAGCTTTTTCGGCCGCAGCGCATGCCTTTCCTAGTGAGGAAGATTTAAAGGGGGCCTCTTTAGACGGTTTATCTAACTTAAAACGAGGCAGCAGCCTGTGGCCTCTTATCGGTTTTCCTTTAATCGGCTTAATGTGGCTCGCGGGTCGTTTTGGCTTAATCTTCCGGATTGCCTTTGCTTTTATAATAGTAATTTTGGGGTTAGTCAGTGCGGGCCAATTAGTGCTATAATAAAAAGATAAAAAATAATTTGCTATATCTATGAAAAAAACCTGGCTTTTAATTTTACCGCTTATTTTTTTAGTTTCGGGTTGTTCGTCTGTTTCTAAAACAGAACCAGCCGCGCCCGATACTACAGGTTTAAGCAATGCGGCGACCGCTTGTGTGATCCCGGCGACCACTACCGAGGATATTTCAGCCAGCACTACTAAAAGCATTTTGCCGCCTGTTAGCCAAGAAGAAGTTAAAAAAACTTTTACTTATGAAGACGAGGATATGGGCGTGAAGTTAAAATATCCCGGCTCCTGCTATTTTAATAAAGGTGTCTTCCAGTGTTCGGATTTTACTTTAAGTGTTTGGGTTCTAGATAGCATTGCTAAACCTAGCTCGACTCCAGAGAAAACTTTTAAAGATGGGCAAACCCAGATAAAGTATGTCTTTATTCACGGTAATAAAATTTATGCTTTGATGGCCTGGTATGATGGTCAAAATCGCAGCGATTTAGAAAAGGTGATTGATAAAATTGCTAAGAGTTTAAAATTTACTAGATAGTCAGTTATAAAAGAGCCTTCTAACTTAGAAGGCTCTTTTTTGGTGGTTTTTTATTTTTTTAACAAATCCCTGATTTCACTGAGCAGTTTCTGATCTTTAGTGAGTTCTGGTTCAGGGGCAATCTTAGCTTCTTCATCTTTGTGGCGCTGCAACTGGTCCTTTAAGCGAGCCAGTAATTTAATCATAAGGAAAATGGCGCCGGTGATAATTAGAAAATCAACAATATTCTGGATAAAAGTGCCGATGTTGAGCGTTAGCGGCGGCAGGTTGCCGGCCGATTCGCGAAGAATAACCTTCCAGCTGGTAAAAGACTCACCTTTAGTCAGTAGTCCCGCTAAGGGCATGATAATATCAGTGACTAAGGAGGTCACTATTTTGCCAAAGGCGCCGCCGATGATAACCGCGGTGGCCAGTTCAATGGCGTTGCCTTTAACGGCAAACTCTTTAAATTCTTGAATAATTTTTTTCATAATTATATTATAGTATTTTTTTATTTTTTTATCAAAATTAGGACCTTATTTAATTTTTTGTTAAAATTAGAATATGTTAAATATTACATTAGTTACGGTGGGAAAAATTAAAGAAGCTTACTTAAGTGAGGCCGCCACTTCTTATATTAAAAGAATTAAGCCTTACGGGCGCTTAAATATTTTAGAGGTTAAAGCGGAATCTTTTTCGACGGCCACTAAAGATAAAGCTAAAAATAATGAAGCGCTAAAAATCCAAGCTATTTTAGATAATAAAAGGGAAGCGCAAATCTATTTGATGTCGGAGCATGGCACTTTATTTAATTCTTTAGAATTCGCTACTAAAATAGAAAATCCTCAAGAAATTGTTTTAGTCATTGCTGGGAGTCTCGGTTTTGCTAAGGAGCTGGAGGCTAAATACCCGAAAATATCACTCTCGCCCTTAACTTTTCCGCATGAGCTGGCGCGCGTTATTTTGCTGGAACAAATTTATCGAGCGGCTACGATTATAAATCATAAAGAATATCACTATTAAGAAAAAAGGCTTTCGGTTGAAGGAAAGCTTTTTAGTGTTTTTAGAAGGTAGTGGGAACTTGATTGACAACATCAATAAACTAATATTGTTACACTATGTCTAGTTTAACTAAGTTAATTCGCCAAGCTAAGAGCCTTTATTCGGTTGAAAGGGCGGAGCACTCCAAATATTTCTTTAAGACCGGCCCGGGGCAATATGGCGCGGGTGATATCTTTTGGGGCTTAAGTGTTCCGGAGATGAGAGTTCTGGCTAAAGAATTTTCTAATTTGAGTTTAATTGAGGTTAGTAGTTTGCTTGCCGAATCGGTTCATGAATTGCGCCTGATCGGTTTAACTATTTTAGTTAATCAGTATCAAGCGGCTAAGACCGATTTAGAGCGCCAAAAGGTTTATAAGTTTTATTTAAAGCATCGAGCGGCGGCTAATAATTGGGATTTAGTAGATCTATCAGTTTATAAGATAATGGGCGATTATTTAGTGAGACATCCGCAAGAGCGGACAATTCTTTACCGCCTCGTTAAATCAAAAAATCTTTGGGAGCGTCGTCTTGCTATGGTGTCAACTATGGCTTTTATTCGCAACCAAGAAAGTGCCGATGTTCTTAAATTAGCAGGCCTGCTTTTAAATGACTCCGAAGATTTACTCCATAAAGCCAGTGGCTGGATGCTAAGAGAGCTCGGCAAAAGGAATGAAAAATTACTCTGCGATTTTTTAGATGACAATGCTTCACGGATGCCACGCACCATGCTTAGATACGCCATTGAACGCTTAGCGGAGCCCAAACGTTTAAAATATTTAAAAATAAAGAGGGAGATGTTATAATAAAATCATAATAAATTAAATTAGTTATATGGAAAAAGAAACTTTAACTTGGCGCAGCCCTAAAACAATTCTCCTGCTGTTAATTATTCTAGGAATTACGGCCACGATTGTCATCTCAATTTTAAGGGATCGAATTACTAATCAACAATTTAGGCAGGTGACTGTTACTGGGCAAGGTAAGATTTCTTATGAACCAGATTTAGCGATTGTGACTCTGGGTGTCCAAATTGATAAAGCGAAGACAGCGGATTTAGCTTTAAAACAATTAAACGATAAGATGGCTAAAATTATGGCCGCTGTTTATGCTAATAAAATTCCGGAGGCGGATATTTCTACTTCAGTTTATTCCTTGTCACCGCAATATGATTACAAAGATAATGTTTCGGTTGTTTCCGGTTATAATGCTAATGAACAGTTGATTATTAAAGTTCGTAACTATGATAAGGATCAAAATAATTTAAACAAGATAATTTCGGTGGCCACCTTAGCCGGCGCCAATCAAGTTAGCGGTTTAGCTTTTGACGTCTCTAATGTTAATGATTTAAAACAAGCGGCCAGAATCAAAGCGATTGGCGATGCTAAGGCTAAAGCTCAAGTTTTGGCCACCGCGGCCGGAGTAAAACTCAAAGATATTTCCAGTTGGTATGAAAATGTTTTACAAGTGCCATCGCCAGTTTACGCCGCTGGTATCGGGGGCGGAGCTAGTGGTATGGGTGGCGGCGGTGGATTACCGCAAACGCCAAGCGGACTTAAGGAAATAATTATTGAAATGAACCTAACTTATAATTTAAAATAGAAAGATATAAAAAAGACCGAAATTACTCTCGGTCTCTTTTTTTATTCGATAATTTTTTGTAAATCACTAAGGCTAATTGGTTTAGTGTGAAAATCGTCGCAGCCGACATTTAAGGCTCTTTTTCGGTCATCATGGTAAGCCGCTATCATAAAAATTTTGACGATTTCATTAAGAGCTCTTATTTCTTCAACTACTTTAAAACCGTCAATATTGTTTAAATGAGAATTAATAATCACAAAGTCCGGTTGATGTTCAAAAAACATTTCTAAAGCGTCTTTGCCATCAGTGGTTGTAAAAAGATGATGGTTCATAAAAACTCTTTCATAATAACTCAGGGACACCGGGTCGCAATCAGCAATCAAAATTTTCTTTTTCATTTTTTAGGATTTTTAAGTTACGTTAAAGTGAATTATAATGATTTTTTACCTTTTGTAAAGGCTCTGCCTACGGCTCATAATTAACAATTAACTAGCTCGGCCCCTGTTTATTGGCAAATATTTTTACGTGTGATATAATACTCTTGTAAATAAAGGTTAATTGAAAGTTTGTATTTTAAAAACAAATTTTCAATTTAATAATTTAGGCAGAAGTGATTTTAATTATTTTTTTTAAAGAATAATTATTTATTACAAAGCCCCATGCAACTATGTCTAAAATGACAAAGGCTCAAATGGTAGCCAACTTAGCTGAAGCCACTGGCTATGCTAAGAAAGAAGTAGCAATGTTTTTAGAAACTATTGCTGAACTAACTTATAAAGAAGTTAAGAAGAATGGTGAATGCATCGTTCCTGGCTTCGGTAAATTAGTTAAAGCAAAAAGAAAAGCTCGTGAAGGCCGCAATCCAGCTACTGGCGAAACTATCAAAATCCCAGCTAAAACTGTGGTTAAGTTCCGTCTAGCTAAAGCGGTTAAAGATGCTGTTCTATAATTTGTAAACAGCGAACTCGTATATAAAAAAATCACCTTCGGAATCGGGTGATTTTTTTTATTCTCGGGAATTTTTTATTTTTAGAGAATCTCGGTTCTAAAAGAACCATCCTTCTTTATTTTGATAACGCCGCTAAATAAATTTACGATTCGGTTGGCCTGGTCGTTGAAGTTGGCAAAAATATATTAGTTGTTGACTTTGATCCTCTCGTCCATCGCTTTAAGCAAAACAATATTGTTAGCATCTGGTAAATTAATTTAAGAGAGTCATAATTACTCAAGATATTGGCCTAAACCATTTTTATTTAACTTATTTTTGAGTTTTATATTTCGATTTAAAAAAGATAAGAGAGAACCCAGTTCGATCTTATAGCGGTCCTTAACTATTTTGTATTTTAGATTCGGGTCATTCTTTAGAGCCCGGCGAATAGTTTTAGGATCGACGCCACCTAGTTTGGCTGAAGAAGAAACAGAAAACCACAGCGGGGAAGCGATTTCTTTGTCTGGATTCATAAAATAATAGCTAAGTCCATTATAGCTTGGACTAAAGTATTATTATTGTCGGTCTTTTTAATTTAAAAGTCAAGATAAACTATTTTATATTATCTTATATTTTAATCTTCTTTCGAAAAATGAAGGATTTCTGCTCCAAGGCGTATAAATAAAAGGAGGGGTTAGAAAAAGAGATTAATCTTGCTCTTTTTTGTCACTTATGCTAATATTGTGGCAACTAATAAGAGGCAAAAGTTGCAGGGAAATGAATAATTCCCTTATTTTTTATTAAAATACCAAACATCTGAAACTACCACTGGCTAAAAAATTTAAAGATAAACAAACCTTAAGTCGTCTTAAAAATAAGGACAAAGAAGTCTTTATTAAGGTTTATGACGATTTTGCGGGCGATATCTACCGCTTTGTCTATTTTAAGGTCGGCCATGTCGAGGAGGCCAAAGATTTGACTTCCATGATTTTTCTTAAAACTTGGAATCATATCCAAAATAATAGTTTAACAAGTAGTGGCACGCTGCGGGCCCTTCTATATAAGATCGCCCGAACCTCAATTGTTGATTATTATCGGGAGACCGGTAATAAACTAGAGGTATCTTTAAATGACGAGGAGCATCCGATTGATTTGCCAGATGAAAACATTGATTTGGAGGCTAATTTAGACCGAAATACCGATTTAGCCAGAATTAATAGCAAATTGCCACTTCTTAAGGAGGAATATCGGGAAGTAATTGTCTTAAAATTCGTTAATGACTTAGATATTGAAGAGATTAGTGAGGTGACTGGTAAAACTAAGGGTAATATCCGCGTTTTGCTACATCGCTCACTGGCAGCTCTTAAAGAATTATTAGAAGACGATAAATAGTAGGAGAAAATCCGAGAAAAACGTCATAGTTTTTGCAACTGTAACGTTTTTTCTTTTTTTACGTATATTAGGACGTAATAATGTGTAATTTTATGACTGACCGCGATCTTATCAAAAAATTAGGTAATCTTAAAGAAATTAAACCCGATGCTAGCTGGTTAAAAGCTAATCGGGATTCTTTGTATACCCAAATTTCTAACTCAGGGGCGACTAATTTGACAGTTTGGTCGTCTTTTGTGATTAACTTCAGAAGTGCCTTAATGGCGGTTTCCACTCCGGCGGCGGCCTTAGCTTCAATTATGTTAGTTGTCATCGCTTCCAGCGCTTACGCTCACTTATTACTCGTTAACACTAAGCCTAACCAATCATTATATATTGCCCGTGAGATTTCCGAGAAAGCAAAACTGACCACGATTTTAAACACTGATGCTAGAGAGAAAATGGCTGGACAGTTTGCCGCTAATAACGCTCAAGATATTACCACGGTTTTATCTGATCCAACTTTCAATAACGAACAAGAAATTGCTAAATTAAATGTTAAGTTTGATGAAGAGATTAAAACAGTTCAAAAGAGCGTGGCTAAGTTAGACAAACAAAGCGTGGCTAAAGAGGCAACCCCAAAATTACTCGCCACTGGTAGTGATGAGGTTTTTAGTGCCACCGTTGGCAAAGATAAGGTTGGGGTTTCGCTAGTGGGCACAACGACTTCGGCCGCGGATAATGTTTTAAATACCACTTCCACCACCACCAAGATTTTAGAAGAAGCTAAAAGTTTATTTGATAATAAAAATTACACAGAAGCACTTAACAAATTAAAAGAAGTAAATAACCTAATTAAGTAAGGCGTAAGTAGCGCTGAGCTGTTAGTTTATCTCTTTTCTGAAACATTCCTTTTCGGAAGATTCTTACATCATCTGATTTGGCTGGGCGGTTTGAGATAAATTAACAGGTCTGCGTTTAGTTCGCTAAGACAGATCAGTGAAACCCCGTAAAGGGTCGGGTCCCGCAAGGGATTGGTTTCGCTCTATTAAAAATCAAAAAAATTCGGGGATAAGCTAAAATCGCGAGATACCCAAGTGTACATCGATTTAGCTTTTCACTAGTCCGCAATTCTAGCGCGATTAGGGAAGCGGGATTCCGATTGATGTACCCAATGGTGTACACCTCGTAATGGCAGCTTTAACCGAATAAATCTCGGAAGGGAATTGTTCTTACTAATGTTGTAGGGACGCTCAACTTCCGAATCCTTAATTACAAATATGAAAAATTTACGCAAGTTCTTAACTATCGGCGTAATGACATTAACTATCTTAGGAATGACTGGCATTAACGTTAATGCTGCTGCTCCTCAAGCTGGTGACCTCATCAAGATGGACGGTCTTTCAACTGTTTATTTCTTGGGCAACGATGGTAAGAGATATGTTTACCCAACTTCTTCTGTATATTTCTCTTGGCACAAGGATTTTAGTGGCGTAGTAACTGTTTCTGCTTCAGAATTACAGAGCTACCCATTAGGTTCCAACATTACCGTGAGACCTGGTACAAAATTAGTTAAAATCACAACTGATCCTTCCGTATATGCTGTTGAAGCTAATGGCACATTAAGAAAGATCGCTAGCGAAGCTGATGCTATCGCTATCTATGGTGCAAACTGGGCAAAGAGAGTTATTGATGTTCCTGATGCTTTCTTCACCAACTACACTATTGGTACAGCTTTGACTTCTGGTCAAATCCCTGCTGGCACTTTAGTAAAGAATGCTAATTCCGGTGCTATCTATTTATATGATGGTACTAACTATCGTTCTATTGCTACTGAAGCTGCTTTCAATGCAAATAGATATGATTTCGCTAATGTAATCACTATTTCCAACGCTATTACAGCTGGTGGAACTGCTATTACAGGTGCTGAATCTTTAAACTATGATGCACAAAACAGCACCAACAACAATAATGTTGTAACAACTTCTGGTGTTACAGTTAGTGTTTCTGCAAATACTGCAGCTGCATCTTCTGTTATCGGAGGACAAGCTTTAGCTGACTTAGCTTCTTTCAACTTCACCGCTTCTAACGACGGTCAAGCTGTTATCAAGACTATTAAGTTAAAGAGAATTGGTATTTCTTCTGACTCTTCTTTAGATAACGTTTATCTTTACGATGGTGTTACAAGATTAACTGACGGTGCTACTTTCTCTAATGGTTATGTTTCTTTCTCCAATGGTACTGGTATTATTTCCATCCCAGCTGGTCAAACAAAAACATTAACTGTTAAAGGTGATGTCGCTGTTGGCGCTACTGGTAATATCGGTGTAGCTATTAACGCTGCTTCTGATATTATTTCTTCAGCTGCTGCAATCACTGGCTCTTTCCCAATTTCTGGTAATTTAATGAGCCCAACTGCTGCTTCTGATCTTTCCAAGGTTGCTTTAACTCTTAACCCAGTTGCTGCAACTGCTAAGGCTGGTAATACTAATACTATTATCTGGTCTAACACTGCTAACGTTACTAGCAAAGCTGTTGATTTCAAGTACATTGCTTTCAAGCAAATTGGATCAATTAATGCTAGTGATTTAGCAAATTTAAGCTTATACGTTGATGGTACTAAAGTTGGCACTGCTACTTTAAACAACAACGATTTAGCTTTCAACTTAGCTACTCCAGTTAGATTGAATACCGGAACTCACACTATTGAGTTAAAGGCTGATATCATCACTGGTTCAAGCCGCACTTTCAGCTTCTCTTTACAGACAGCTGCTAATGCTGTGTTCACTGACACTAACTACAATGTTAATGTAGCTCCTACTTCTTCCTTAGGTTTCGGTGGTACAACTGTTACAATCAGCCAAGGTACTTTAAGTATCTCTGCTGACTCCACTTTCAATGATACTCAAATCGTTAAGACTGCAACTAATGCAACTTTAAGCCGATTTAAGATCAAAGCTTTTGGTGAAGATGTTAAAGTAAATACTTTTGGCATCAGCGTTGTAACTAACGGTACAACTTCTGCAACTACAACTGAAAAAATTAATGACTTAGCAATTGTCGTTAATGGAAGTCAAGTTGGTTCTTCCAAATCCATCGCTGTAGTTACTGGTACTCCAGCAACTACTGCTGCATCTTTTGGTACAACCAATTTATTCACTATCCCAGCTGGTACTGAAGTTGTTGTTGAAATCAAGGGTTCTTTAAGTCTTGATACCAACACAGCTATGAAAGATATTAAGGTTAATATCTCTGGCATCACTGCCCAAGGTGTTACTTCTTATGGATCTATCTCAGGTGCAGCTACTACTGCAAACAATACTTTAAGCATCGTTTCTGGCAGCATGACTGTTGCTAAGAATACCAACACTCAAGATCAATATGTTTCCAAGAATGTCCAAAAGGTCAAGATTGGTTCATACATCTTATCTGCTGGTTCTGCTGAAGGCGTAAACATCTCTAATGTTAGAGTTAACTTTACTTCTACTTCAACAGCTGACTTAAACAATGTTAGCAACCTATATATCAGTGAAAACACCACTCCAGTTAACCCTCAAACTAATAACGATTTCAATACTAATTTGACAATCGATAAGAGCCAGAGCAAGACTATTGATGTTTATGCTGACTTAGGTGACTTAGCAAATGGTATTAAAGTTCAAACTTCTTTAGTCGTTACTTATAAGACTACTGTAACTCAGACCTTTGGTACTTCTGCAGAAACTTTAGGTCAGGTTATGACTTTAGCTACTGCAACTTTAGACAGCGTTTCCAATGTATCTGATACTCCAGCTTCTGGCTTTGTATTAGGTGGAAATACTGCTACTGCTGCTAAATTGAAGTTCGTTGCCACTAACGGCGCTGCTACTATCAATGAGTTATACTTCACAGTTAACTCTTCCATAGATGCAATTAGCCAAATTACTGTTGACGGTGTTACTGCTCCAGTAATCGGTGGTAAGGTTGTTATGACTGGTTTAAACACTGTTATTGCTGCTGGTCTTCAAGGTGTTAACGTTGAAGTTAAGGCTGCTTATAACAATGTAACTTCCGCAGGTCAAGGTGGTGTTGCTACAGGTAATACTGTCAACTTAACCTTAACTGGTATGAAGTATACTGTTAATGGTGCTCAATCCACTTCTGGTACTTTAGCTGTAAATACTAATTCCATGAAGTTGGTATCCGCTCTTCCTACTGTTGTTGACGCTTCTTCCTATGGATCAAACGCTAACTTAGTACCTAGCGGAAAATCTGAAGTAATGAGATTCTCTGTAACTGCTACTGGTAATAATCCTATTAACATGAAGCAGATCAGCTTAACTCCTTACTTTGATTACACCATCCCTGCTGCAACCAGCTCCATCAAGATTTATGACGCTTCTGATTTATCAAACGTCTTATCTACTTCAACTGCTGTCTTTACAACATCTGGTACTCGCTCTAACGTAGCCTTTACTAATGATGTAACTGTTTCCGCTGGAACAACCCGTACTTTCGTTGTCTACGCTGACAACACTGGTACTGCTTCCACAACAGGTAACTACTTCAGAATGGATATGGTTAACCCAGGTTGGTTATGGAACGATTCCACAATCACTGGTACTATCGATGGTACTTATGTGAAGGAATTCACTGGTACTACCTTCAAGAAATAATCTTAGATTAATTCTTTGATAGTAATAAAAGAGCCCCTTCGGGGGCTCTTTTTGTTTAGTTACGAATAATTAATTTTATGTTATAATATATTTATATTTTTATAATTAAAATTAATATGAAAAAATTAATCACTTTATTTTTATTCGCCGTCGCTCTTTTTGGTTTGCAAATATCTATTGCTAGCGCCGCTTCGACCACTTTATCTCTTTCTAGTACTGGAGAAGGAGATAATGTTCAGATCTCAGTTTCGGGCGATCCTAGCTCAGGCGTTTTATTGCTTTTTCAGAAGACTAGTGGTACCTCTTTTATTAAATATTTAGGATCTAGCAACGCTAGTGGTTATTACTCGGCTACCTTTAGTACGGCTGATTTAGATGTGGCCCCGGGGTCATCAGTCCAAGTTAAGATTAATAACCAATTATCGGCTTCTGTAAATTGGCCTTATAATTCTGTAACTAATAGTGGTGCGATAACTTTAAGCAAAACCGGTTTAATTTTAAGCGTCGGTGGAAATAATACGATAAATATAAATAATTTAGGTTCCAATAAAGTTTATCTATTAAACAATACTAATCCGCAAGTCGCTAATATTAATTTAAGCGGTTCTCAGGCGACAGTTTATGCTAATGCCTATGGTCAAACCGTTGCTACAATTTGTGTGTTAGGCACAACTTCTAACTGTGCCAGCGCCTATATTACGGTCCAAAATTCTGGCGCCCAGCCTTTAACTTTGAGTCAAAGTAATCTGACTATCGCTTATGGTCAAAGTTCTCAGGTTTCTATTTTAAATAGCACCGGAAATTACACAATTTTAAATAATTCCAACCCTAATGTTATTACCGCCAGTTTAAATGCCCAAACTATTACTTTAAATGCCAGTAACAATGGTGGTTCGGCGGCTATTACAATTTGCACCACGGATATGAGTGCCTGTGGCATTATTAATGCCACGGTTGGTTCACTTAGTTCTTCGGCTTTAACTTTTAATCAAACGGCACCAACTCTAGCGGTTGGGCAAACTTTAATAGTGACAATTTCTGGTAGCGATGGCCCTTATAATATTTCCTCTAATTCTAATTCTAGTATTGTAAATGCTTTTATTTCAGGCAACACTTTAAATTTAGTTGGTAATGGTGTTGGCTCTTCGGTGGTCACAGTTTGTTCTTCACAAGGGAACTGTAATTCTTTAACGGCTACAGTGAGCTACGCCTCAAACGGCGGCGCCTTGTCTTTAAGCCAAACTAATTTATGGTTACAGGTTGGCCAAGCGGCTAGTGTGGTCGTTTCTGGTGGCACAGCTCCTTATAGCTTTTTAAATGATGCTAGTTCAGCTACTTATTTCCAGACCAGTTTAAATAATAATATTTTAACCTTGACCGGTATTAGTGCTGGTTCAGCCAATATTAATGTCTGCTCCGCTGGTGGAGCCTGCAAACAATTGTCAGTTCTAGTAAATGGTGTTAGTTCTAACACTCAATTAACTTTTGGTAATAATAATTTAAATTTACGGGTCGGCGCCACTTCGGACGTTACTTTATATGGTTCGGGCGGCTACTATATTTCTAACAGTGTTAATCAAAATGTTGCCACGATTGTGGTAAATGGTAATAAGGCCACTGTCACTGCCGTTGGGGCGGGGAGCGCTAACGCTACTGTTTGCCAGACCGGTGGTCAATGTGGTGTGATCTATGTTTCTGTGACCGCTACTAATTCGCTAATACCAATTGCTTTTAATGCCAGTAATCCGACTCTTTCCGTGGGACAAAATTTTAGTGTTTCCATTTCTGGTGGTTCTAGCAACGTCTATTACATCTCTTCAAATTCTAATCCCGCCATTGTGCAAGCTAATATCAGCGGTAGTATTTTATCGTTAACCGGTAATGTCAGTGGTTCTTCAGTAATTAATATTTGTTCAGCGACTAATAACTGTAATTCTTTGTCAGTCACCGTTAATAATGTGGTTACTCCAGTTATTGTCGCTCCGACACCCACCACCACTCCAACTAGCACACCTACCCCCGTAGTTAATACCGATGAAGCTTTGTTAATTTTTAACGGCAATGTTGAAACTATCGCTAGTAAAGTCGGAGCTAAACGTAACACCGCTACCGAAAAAAACTATTTAACTCGTTACACTAAACCACTGCTTGTCGGATTAAAATTAAGCACCGCGGCGATAAATAACCTTAATTATTTTATCGTTTATGGCACCCCGAGCACGGTCAAATTAGGCGCCGGCGAACGGGCTGGAGTTTTGGGTTCATACCTTAGTGCTTATAAAAAATTACCGACAGCTTTAACTGATTGGTCTGATTTAATTAGAATTAGTACTGGTAATCAACCGGTGGGATTAAGTGTGGCTGCTGAAAATCAAGCTAAACTAGAATTTAAAAAAGTTTATAACCGGGCACCCGCCATGGCCACCAGTAACACTGATTTAAGTGCCGTTAAAATTATTGCTTATGGCCTTCGTTTCCCAATTCGTAATGCTAGTGCCGAAAAAGCAGCCGTTAAAGCCTTTACTAAAGTTTACGCCCACGCTCCGATTAGCCCCTTAGCCTGGAATATCGTTCGAGCAATCACTTATAGTGGCGTTATTAAATAAAAAAATGAAATATATAAAGGCCTCTCTTTGTCGGGAGGCTTTTTGCTTTTTTAGCAACTAATGCTAAAATATACTAGGTATTAATTATTATTGACTATTAATTTCTTTTATTATGACTTCAAAATTTTATCTGCGTGTTTTGCAGTTTGGCGCCATTGCTTCACTGGTTACTGTTTTTCTGGTTTTTTCGGATTTGTTATTTCCTTATATTACTTCTAAGCAGTTAACCTTCAACATTTTAACCGAGTTCTTATTGCTTATTTGGGCCGTTTTTATTTGGAAATTTCCAACCTACAGACCCAAAAAATCTTTAATTACCTGGGGCATTATCGCTTTTTTAGGGGCGATTTTACTGTCTTGTTTTGTGAGTGTTGATTTTAATACCAGTTTTTGGGGGGACGCTGAGAGAATGTTGGGCGTTTTTCATATTATTCATTTCTTCTTCTTATATTTAGTCTTAATTACGGTTTTTAAGTCTTATAAAGACTGGCAAGTTCTGCTCGCTTCTTCAGTGGCGATTGCGACTATTGTCAGTATTATGGGGCTCGCGGGTAATGCTTATAGTACAATCGGTAATACGGCTTATGTTAGCGGTTATCTTATTTTTAATTTATATTTTTGTGCTTTGTTGTTCTTTAGGGCTAAAAAACAGAGCTGGCGCTGGTTTCTGCTGATTCCGGTGCTGATTATGTTGTTTGAATTTGCCAAGACTCATACTTCTGGGGCGATTATCGGGCTAGGTATCAGCGTACTTTTTATCGTTTTCTTAATTGGCGTTTTACATCAGAACAAGAAAATTAAGATTGCCGCCTGGAGTTCTCTAATTATGGCTATTTTAATTTTGGTGTTAATTTTTTCGCAACAAAATGCTGCCTGGTTTGAAAATTCCTTTCTTAAAAATTTAACCGCTCAAAAAGCCACCTTTCAAACCCGTTTAATTTCTTGGGAAGCGGCCGCTAAGGATTTTCACAATCATCCTTTACTCGGCGTAGGCTTTGGTAATTATTCGGTGATTTTTGATCGTTATTTCCAGGCTAAATTTTATGACTACTCCAGAGGTGATACCTATTTTGACCGGGCTCATAATAATTTAATTGATATTGCCTCAACCTCAGGAATTATTGGTTTACTCGCTTATCTAAGTATTTTTGTAGCGGTCATTATTTATTTACTTCAACTGATTAAAAAAGATCGTCATAATTTTGAACCTATTATTTTAATTGGTTTGTTTACGGCTTACTTTATTCAGAATTTGGCGGTTTTTGATTCGCTTGTGACTTATATTGGACTGATGATTTCCTTGGCTTATATTTATTATTTAATTAATCCGGAAACAGCCAAGGAAACCGAAAAACCAGTGGCCGAATTTACGGCGCTCACGATTGGTTTTATCATTGTCTTAATCCTAACTAATTATTTCAATATCAGACCGTGGCAAGCCTTTCAGGGGGTAATTAAGGGCTATACCGCCTTGGTTCAGGGTGAGGTAAATTATGGCCTGGAAGTTTACAAAGACGCCTTTTCCAGTAACACGCCTTTAGACCGCGATGGCAAAACAGCGCTTATTAATTCCGTGATTACTTCGCCGCAAGTTATTTTCCAATTACCACCGGCTGAAGGTAAGGCGGCGATGGATTATGTAATCTCTTTAGCCAGAGAAAATCTAGAAAATAATTATGAAGATAGCTTGATGCAGCTACAGCTGGCTCAAGTAAATAGTTTGGCTTTTGGTTTAAAAATAAACAACCCTCAGGCTTTAAATACCTATTATGATGACGCTTTAAAGGCAGTCGATGCTTCTATTGGGGCTAGCCCACAAAGAATTCCGGTTTACTTTATGAAAGCTAATATTCTGCTGGCTAAAGGGAACTACGACGGGGCCATTTCGGTAATTAACCAATCAATTGAGTTTAATCCTAAGTTTCCTGATACTTATTGTCAGCTCTACCGCATTTACTCCCTTAAGAAAGATCTTAAAAATGCCTATGCCTATGGTGACAAATGTGTCGATTTAAAAGGCGGTGACACTCTGGGTATGAGTAAAGAATTTTTAGCTTTAATTGATCATTATTATCAAGCTAAAGACTGGGATAGATCAATTGCCCTAATTAAACAATTAGTGATTTATCAGCCTAATAATGAACAAGCCTGGCGTTTTCTGGCTGAAGTTTATCAGCAGTCGGGTGATATTATGGATGCTAATGAAGCTTTAAGCCATGTTAGCGCTAAGACTGGTAATCCGGCGACTACTTCCAGTTCGCTTGAATAATAAAAATTTTTAGGAAAATAAAAAAATCGATTTATCGCTTGGTAGGTCGATTTTTTAATTATGTCAAATAATAATATTTATTTTAAAAATAATAATAAATTGGTTTTAGTATTTTTTGAGGTTTTGTTAAGGCAGCCTTAATTAGCTTTTTGTTATGATATTTTCATATTAATTGCTTAGCTTAATTTAAATCTTTTTATTTTAAGCGGCACTTCAAAAATATGGATAAAATAAAAATCATTTGGCAAAAAACAAGAGATTTTATTAAAAAACATTGGTTAATTTGCGCTGGTTCTTTTGGATTCATCTTACTTATTATGATGTTTTTGCCAGTCTTTCGTTCGAGCTGGCTCTATTATCCAGATTCTCTGCGTGGCCGGATTGCGCTTAAAAAATTGGCAGCGGCTTCAGAAACCGGAATTTATTGTCACGAAGATTGCAGCGCCAAGAGTCTCTTATACAAAAATATAATCAGTTCAGCTTTAGCTAAGGAAAAGGAAAAATTATTACCTGATTTAGAAGCAGCTATTTTAGATTTTAAAGTTTTACCAGAAAATAGAAAAATGTTAATTGATCTCTGGCAAGTCAGTGGGCAAGAGCCGAGCGCTAAGCTTAAAGAATTTTATAACAACCCTAATAATCCTTTGGTTTTAAGAGCGGCGCTAGTTAAAGCTTGGCCACAGCTAGACAGTGGTTCTGGGGTAGCGGAGATGGTTGGTAGTTTTAAAGCTGCAACTAGTGAGGCGCAAAAGATTGAGATTCTTAATTTACTAACTGGTAAAAGTGAGGCAGTAGTCCTTAAATTAATTTGGGATTTAATTTTAGGTGATTACTCGGATAATTTAAAAAATAAAGCTTGGTTTTTACTGGCCAACATTGATAATAAACAAATTGCTTATCAAGCGATTGATCTAGATAATTTACGATTAGTTTTAGAATCTGGGACTTATCCGTCGCGCTTAAAAGATCAGGCTATTTTAGTTCTAAATGATTATTATCTTTACTATCCGGAGCTTAGCCAGTCTTTACTAGTTGATGTGGTTAATCGAACCAAATATTTTGACGACTATCAAAGAAGTTTCGCGATTGATATCCTAAATCGCTACCGAACAGATAAAATCATGATGCCCGAATTATCCTTAGATGACTGGAATGCTTATTTTAAAAATTAATAAATAATAAAAAAGCGGCGCCCCCTTAGCTAGCTTAAAGTTATGATGAAGAAGATTATTTCTTTGGGGCTACTTGTGATTCCGACGCTGTTTTTACCTTTAAAACCAGCCGCGGCGCTACCCCTTGGAACGCTGCTGTATCGAACTTCGGGTGGTGACAAAATGTACGGTTATAATACCACTGATTTAATTGTGGCCGAAAAAGGGAAGCTAGCTCACATTTATTCTGGGCACACCGCGATTTACGTCGGTCAGGAAAACGGGGTTGATTATATTGTGGAAATGCAGCCCAAGGGGGCAATAAAAGTTCCGGCTAAATATTTTATTAATGAATCGCTGGGCGAAAAATTAGTCGGAGCGAAATTACCAAGTCAGGCTTCGCCACTGCAAATAGCTAAAGCGGTCGCTATTGCTAAGAATTTAGCTAATAATAATTTGGCCTATGATTTTGATTTTAAATATCAAAAAGGACCGCAAGCTGGCCAGTGGATTTGTTCAGGTTTAACTGAAAAAGTTTATGAAAGCGCTAATATCAGTAATCCGACTAATTTAAATTCTTTGGAATATGATCCAAACTATTACGCCGTCGATATAACGCCCGATGGTTATGACAATGAAGGCATTTATAATTCGGCTGGCGATTGTTTTTCAGAAAATCGAGAATATTCCAAAATTACACGTAAGACTGATATGTTAATTCCGGCACCAGAGCTAATTGGCTATGATGTGGGCTTAGAATTTAATGGTGACCGCTATATTTTTTTGCCATACACTCAATATCTGCAAAGTAGCCTTAAAGATGTACCGATAGATATTACCTTGGCCTCGTCTTTTTCGGAACCGGAGGTTCGTGGCAACTCCCCCATCCTCGGTTTAATTTTAAAGTGGAGTTTAATTAATAATCCAATCTCCACTGTTAAAAATCTAGCGAGCAAAGTCAGTGATGGTTTAATAGCGATTAAGAATAAGGTTTTCCCTGATAACAGCGTGGCTCTGGCTGATAATTCAAGTGCTTATGATTTTGGAGCGGCTTCTACGGCTACTAAAACGGCTACTTCAAAAGTTACCGCCACTAAGGCCACTAGTTCTAAAACTAGTAGCACTAAGGTGGCCACCACTAAAACAGCCACTACTAAAGCGAGCGGCACCAAAATTGTGGCCGTTAAAACTCCGGTGATTAAAGCCACAACTACCACCAGCTCTAAAACTACCACGCCTAAGGCTTCAGTCACTCCAGCTACTAGCACCGCTTCGGTCGTAAACACAACGACTAAGAAAACTGCGGTGGCAGTGGTTAGAACTACGGCCAAACCAACAGTGACTAGTGCCACTAAAGCTACGACCACTGTCTCGCATACCACTTCGACTCCGGTTGTTACGGCCAGTACTACGCCCGCGGCCACGAGTACGGTTGAAGAATCAGAAGTAATTCCGGACTCCGTCGAATCATCGACTCCCGTAGCTTTGATTGCCAAAATATATAGCAATGATGGCGATGACTGGTTAGAAATTGTTAATACCTCCGATCAGGACTTTGATTTAGCCGCTGCTGGTTATCGTTTAGAGAAAGCTAAAACGGCCGCCGACCCCACGCTAATTATGCGTTTTGGTGATGAGGCTGATGGAGTTTATCCAGGGGGAACAATTATTAGCGCTTATGGTTCGTATTTAGTAGCTAGTAGTAAGGCTTCTGAAGAAACCAAAGCGAGAGCGGACGCCATTTCTACTAAAGATACTTTTTCTTGGACGGATGATGCTTACACTATATATTTAGGGACGGCTGCTATTTCTTCAGATGATGATTCGGATATTGTTGATAAGCTTGGTTATGGCACGGCTTTATATTTTGAGGGGAGAGCTCCGGCACCGGCTTTAAAACCGGGTTATGCCTTGGAGCGTCGTGCTAGTGCTACTTCCACGGTGGAACTGCTCGCTACAGGCGGTTTGCAAGAATTTTGGCCGCGACTCTTTAATAGTCACGATAATAGCGCGGATTTTTTATTAATACCTTATGATTTAGCGGTGATTGAATCGGAAAACTCCACCACTGACAAGGAATCAACTAGTTCGGATTTATTTGTTAATCCGCCGGGCCTTAACTCCGAAGATTTAAGTCAGTTATGGCACTTTGATGAATGTTATGGCACGACGGCCGCTAATGAATTACAGCTAAGCGGTCAAAATCCAATGGATCTCAATCGTTTTGATCGCTGGTTACCTGGAAAATGGGGTTGTGCAGCTGGTTTAAGCTATACCGACACCAGCACTACTAAAGGAATTTTTAGTGGCCCATTGGACCCTAATCAATTTTCTTTAAATTTCTATTATAAAAATGATAGCGGTAACTTTAATCTGTTTCTAAATTTTTCAAATCCAGCTAGTTCTGGCCAACAAGCTTATTTAGAGTTTTCGCCTTATTACACTTCAATTTCCGGCTTTCCGGGTCCAGAAGGCCGCTTAAATACTCTAGTTTGGCCCAGTGATGGCGCCTGGCACCAAATAACTTTAGTGGTTAATCGCAGCGGTAATTATTGGTCGCTTTATCTCGATGGCCAAGAAGTCTACCGTTATGAATACAGCGGTATTATGCCCACCTTTGCTTATTTTGAAATGGGCAATAAACAGAACGAAGCAATTGCCGTTGACGAGCTTTCTATGTGGAGTCGGTCGCTACCGGAAACCGAAATTCGGACAATTAATTTATTAAATCAACCTTTTAATCCTTATGCCTGGCCCACCCCTCAGAAAGTAGCTAAATTAGAGCATTACTGGAGTTTTAATGAAAATGCCGGCACCTTAACTAAAGATTTAGTCTCTAGTAATGATATGCCGCTAAAACTCGAACAATGGGATATGGAGGGTAAAAGTAGTAGTTCTTTAATGATTGGGTCAACAATAAATTTACCTTTGGCTAATTTGTCCGTGACTGATTTATCCTTGTCTTTTTGGTGGCGTAACACCAGTAGTCCCAATGAGGGTCGTTTACAACTCAGATTACTAAAAGATAACACCAGGACAATTATGTCACTTAAACCAACTATCTATAACGCTACTTTTGGTTTTAATGATTATGGTGAATATTTCGTGCCTTATGGTCAAAGTTTTTTTCCAACGGATAATAAATGGCATCATTTAGCTTTAACTTATGATTCTTACCGCTACCAACTTAAATTTTACTTAGACGGTGAACTCAAACTGGAAAGGCAATTGGTTAAATTAAGGACTGGGGAAGAGATCAACAATTTAGAGATTGTTCAAGAAAATTGGCTTTCATCACTTGACGAACTTAAGATTTGGTCCGGAACCTTAAGCGCTGCCCAAGTTTTGGCGGAATATAATAATTAAAATGATTATAGGGCTGATTTGCAAGCGGCCATATAAATAATAGCTTGCCTGAGCCTAGTCGAGAGACGGTGAGGGAAAAAAGAGCCGTTTTTATGGCTCTTTTGGCTTGTCTAAAATAAAATTATATTTTTGTCAATAACTTGATTTTTTCCTTATTTTCTTGTAGTATATAATCGTTATTCGGGTAAGCGGACGATCGCTTCGTGTTAAAACGGAGAGGAAAGTCCGGACTCCATTTAAAGGGCAGTGGATAACGTCCACCAGGGGTAACCCTAGGGAAAGTGCCACAGAGACAATACTAATTTTAGCTTGCTAAGATGAAAGGTGAAAAGAAAGAAGGTGTCAACTTGTTTGGCTACTTTTTTCGACTAGCGGTGACGCTAGATTCGCGGTAAACCCTGCCTGGAGCAAGGACAAATTCCAATTCAAGTGAGCTGGAAAAAAAGTGGTCCGCCAGATCTTATTGGCAACAATAAGACTAGATAAATGATCGTCCTGTTTAGATTTTTATTTAAGCAGACAGAATCCGGCTTATAGCTTGCCCTGATAACAAAAAATATTTGCGCCAATTTTAAGCGCCTAGATCTGATTAAATTTTATAATTTATGAAATTAAAAAAAGTTGAATTATTTTTTACCACCATTTTGGTACCGATTGATTTTTTAACCATTTTTTTAGCCGGACTGAGTGCTTACTATCTTCGTTTTTCAGACTATTACCGTGGTATTCGGCCGGTAATTTTTAATTTGCCGATTAATAGCTATCTTTTTTCTTTAGCGCTGATTTCCTTGGCGATGGTGCCGATTTTTTTCTTTTCCGGTTTGTATCGAACCAAAAAAAATATCCCCCTGGCGAAAGAATTAGTGCGAATCGTTTTAGGCTGCTCTATGGGCCTGGCTTTAATCGCCATTATGATTTTTTTCCGCCGCGAACTATTTGATTCAAGATTTATCGTTTTAGTTGGTTGGTTGCTAGCGATAATTTATTTAGTAATTGTCCATTCTTTTTTAAATTGGTTGCAAAGAAAATTGTATATCTATGGCGTTGGTGTTCATAAAGTAATTTTGGTGGGAAATAGTAAAACAGCGGATAATTTAATTGCGGAGTTTTCTTCTAATAAATACTCCGGTTTTGAAGTGGTGCGCCGTATTCGCGATTTTTCTTTGGAAACTTCTCAGGAACTGGCTGAATATATTAAAGACCGCGAGGTTGATGAAATCATCCAAAGCGATCCCAATTTAAGTAAAGTCGAAACTTTGCGTCTTTATGATTTTGCTACGGAGAATCAATTAACTTTTAAATACGTGGCCGACTTGTTAGAGATCAAAGTTTTACGTCATGAAGTGGCGGAAATAATTGGAATTCCAGTAGTTGAAGTTAAGCGTACCACCTTGGAAGGTTGGGGACGGGTGGCTAAACGCAGTATGGACTTAATCGTTTCCGGTATTTTAATCATTCTTTTATCGCCAATTTTTTTAATTACCGCCATTGCCATTAAACTAGGTTCGCGTGGCCCAATTTTCTTTGCTAGTCGTGATGACGGCACACCGGTGACTCGAGTGGGTGAAAAAGGCGTGCCTTTTCATTATTTTAAGTTCCGTTCCATGATCGATAAAGTCGATAATATGCGGTATAATGAACTAGCAGACCGAAACATCAGAAGTGATGGTCCGATGGTAAAAATTAAAGACGATCCACGGGTGACTCGAGTCGGTAAATTTATCCGTCGCTTTTCCATTGATGAGCTGCCAGAATTATTCTTAGTTTTTGCTGGTCGTATGAGCTTAGTTGGCCCTCGTCCGCATTTACCGGAAGAGGTGGCTAAATATGAACATCATCACAAAAAAACTTTAACCATTAAGCCGGGAATTACCGGTTTGGCTCAAGTTTCCGGACGCAGTGATTTGCTTTTTGAAGAAGAAGTGAAATTAGATGTTTATTATATCGAAAATTGGTCACTGTTATTAGATTTTTCAATTCTACTTAAAACTCCGATGGCGGTTTTAAAACATCGTCAAGCGGAATAAAATAAACACATGAAAGTTGCTTTAATTCACGATCATTTAGCTCAAGACGGCGGTGCCGAGAAAGTCCTTAAGGTTTTAGCCGAAATGTTTCCCGAGGCGGTCATTTATGCCTTGCTGGCTGATAAAGTTAAGACGGATAAATATTTAAAGGGGCGCCGTATTGATACATCAATTATTCAAAGACTGCCGGGCGGAGTGCGCCATTATAAATGGTTTTTGCCTTTTATGCCGATGGCGGTGGAATTCTTTGATTTACGTGAATATGATTTGGTAATTTCCGATACTAGTTCTTTTGCTAAGGGAGTGATCACTTTACCGGAGGTACCCCATATTTGTTATTGCCATACGCCGACTCGTTATTTGTGGAGCGATGCCCATCAATACTTAAATGAACTTAAATATAATAAGTGGATTAAAAAAGTAATTTCTTTAATGCTAACCAATCTGAGAATCTGGGATTTTTTAGCCGCGGCCCGAGTAGATTATTTTATTGCTAATTCGAAAACGGTTCAAAAAAGAATTCAAAAATACTATCGTCGGGAATCAGAAGTGATTTATCCGCCCGTAGAAACAGAGCATTTTTTCATTAGCGATTTAAAGAATCAGGACCCGGAAGAGAAATATTTTTTAATCGGTTGCCGCTTAGTACCTTATAAGCGCGTGGATATTGTTGTTGAAGCTTTCAAAAAACTGGGAACCGATTATAAATTAAAAGTCTTTGGTGACGGCTTGGACTTAAAGAGACTTAAAGTTATCGCTGGAGAGGCGTCTAATATTGAATTTTTGGGCCGAGTAAGCGATGATGAAAAAGCGGTTTTATATAGTCGTTCTCAGGCCTTTATTAACCCTCAGGAGGAGGATTTTGGCATCACGCCCGTTGAATCAATGGCTTCGGGGCGCCCTGTTATTGCTTATCAAAAAGGCGGTGTGACTGAAACAGTGATTGAGGGGAAAACCGGGTTATTTTTTAAAGAGCAGACCGCCGACTCTTTGGCTGAAGCGGTTAGGAAATTTAAGGGTGATGATTTTGATTCCAGCTATATCCGCGCTCATGCAGAAAAATTTTCAGTTGGTCACTTTAAAGAGGAAATTACTAGCTTTATAAATGAAGTAAAAAATAAACAATAAACATGAAAATTGGCGTTGACATCCGTGTTTTAATGGATAAACAATACAGTGGTATTTCGGAGTATGCTTATTATTTACTTAAAGAGCTTTTAGCGCGCGAGGATGATAATGAATACGTTTTTTATTACAATTCATTTAAGAAGTTAGATGAGCACTTTTTAGATTGGGATAGCCCTAAAATCACTTTTAAAAATACAAGTTGGCCGAACAAAATCTTTAATTATATTTTGCAAAAGTTTTTAGATTGGCCCAAACTCGATTCGGTCACGGGTCCGGTTGATGTTTTTTGGTCACCACATCTTAACTTTTCTTGTTTTGGGCAGCAAGCCGGTAAGAAAATCTTAACGGTGCATGATTTATCATTTCTGCGTTATCCAGAATTTTTTAGTAATCGTAAAAATTTGTGGCACAAAGGACTTAATGTTAAAAAGCTGGTTAGAAAATACGACACTATTGTTGCTATTTCTGAAAATACCAAAGTTGATTTAATGGAACTATTGCATGTTCCCGAAGAAAAAATTATCGTTATTTACTCCGGTTTAAATCAGGAACTAAATGATTTAAGTCCAGCTAGTATCAATTCTTTTAAAAGCCGTCATGAAATAAATTCGCGTTTCATCCTTTATTTAGGGGCGATTGAGCCGCGAAAGAATGTGGCCGGTTTAATTGAGGCATACAACTTAATGAGAGACCGGCATTTTCCTTTAACCGAGTATCAGTTACTTCTAGCCGGAGCTAGTGGTTGGAAAAATAAACATATCTATAAGAAGGCTGAGGATTCTCTATACCGTGATGATATTCGTTTCTTGGGCTATGTTAGTCGTCAGGAGCGTGATTGGCTCTATACTAACGCTTCTTTGTTTGTCTATCCTTCTTATTACGAAGGCTTTGGCTTTCCGCCGCTTGAAGCTATGTCTCGTGGTTTAGCAACCATCACTTCAGATATTTCTTCGTTACCGGAAGTAACCGGCGACGCCGCTTTACTAATTAATCCTTATTCGGCTTTAGATTTAGCTAGAGGCATGGAAACTATGCTTTTAGACTCGGACCTAAGAAAAAGATATTCCGAGAAAGGCTTAGAAAGATCTAAATTATTTAGCTGGTCAAAAACCGCTGATAATTATTTAAAATTATTTAAAAAATAATATGCGCGCTGTCATCCAAGTAGTTAGATCCGCCAGTGTTAGCTGTGACGATAAAATAGTTGGAGAAGTGGCTCAAGGCTATTTAATATTGCTGGCCATTTGCCACAATGACACGGAAGATAAGATTCTTAAAATGGCTGATAAAATAGCTAATTTGAGAATTTTTATGGATCAAGAAGAGAAGATGAATTTGAGCCTCAAAGATGTTGGGGGAGAAATTCTATTAGTTTCACAATTTACTTTATATGGCGATACCAAAAAAGGTAATCGTCCGAGTTTTATTGACTCCGCTCGACCAGACAAAGCTGAACCCTACTATGAAAAGATTATTTCTTTACTTAGAGACAAAGGTTTTAAGGTGGCGACCGGTATTTTTGGGGCCAAAATGTCCATTTCTTTAGTTAATGAAGGCCCGACAACTATAATTATTGATTTATAAAATGACCACTAAAAAAATAAAAATATTAATGGCGATGTCCGGCGGGGTTGACTCCTCGGTGGCAGCGCAACTCTTAAAAAACCAAGGCTATGACGTCACTGGTATTTTTTTACATTTCTGGAAGGACGAAAAATTAGGGGCTAAGGCGGAAAATAAATGTTGCTCTCTCGAATCATTGCTTGACGCTAAGGCGGTGGCTAATAAAATCGGCATCCCGTTACATACTTTTAATTTTGCTAAAGAATTTAAGGCGACGGTAGTAGATAATTTTTTAGATGAGTACGCAGCTGGTCGGACACCTAATCCTTGTGTTTTATGCAATAAAAAAATTAAAATTGGTTTGTTGCTAGAGTATGCAAAAAATTTAGGTTTTGATTATGTGGCTACGGGGCACTACTTAAAAATTAAAGATTTTGCCGGCGAGCGGAGATTATATAAAGCGAAAGATACAAAAAAAGATCAGTCATATTTTTTATATACTTTTAATCAAAAACAGCTTAAGCATTTAATGTTTCCTTTGGGCGGCTATGATAAGCCCAAGGTTCGTAAATTGGCCGAAAAATACGGTTTAATTACCGCCGCCAAACCGGAAAGCCAAGACATCTGTTTTCTGTCTGGTCCGCATAATGATTTTTTAAAAAGGTATTTAAAACTGAAACCGGGGCCGATAAAATTACTTGATAGTGGGGAAGAGATTGCCACACATCAAGGCCTACCGTTATACACTATAGGACAGCGAAGAGGAATTGAAATTGGCGGTAATGGCCCTTATTATGTGGCTAAAATGGATTATGAGACAAACACGCTTTATGTTGTCAGACAGTGGAATGAAGAGATTCTTTTTGCTTCCGGCTTAAACTGCCAGGGCAGCAATTGGTTATCAGGTAAGGCACCTAAACTCCCTCTAAGCTGCCAAGCCGTTATTCGTTACGGGCACGCTTCCGTTCCTTGTGTGGTTAGTCGCGGTAAAATAAAAGATGAACTGGTGGTTAAATTTAAAGCGCCGCAGCGAGCCGTCACTCCCGGCCAAAGTGTGGTTTTTTATGACAAAAATCGCGTTTTAGGCGGGGGAATTATAAAGTAAAGATTTTTTTATTTTTTATGTTATAATAAAATTTGTAATTAAAAAATAAATTTAAAATATTCTATGTCACAAAATCTTCAAGAAGTTTTTAAAAGGATTCAGGAAAAGAAAAAAGAGCAGAGTGAGCTTAAAAAAATGTATCGCGATGCTTTATCAGTTAACGGTGGTTACCAAGAACTTTTAGAAGAGCTGGAAGCTTTAAAACTTAAGAAAAAGAAATTAGAAGCGGGTGTGCAATCGGATTTTAAAGAAGAATTTGATAAAATTGAAGGGCTAAAATTAAATATTGCCGGTGACGCGCAAATATTATCTGACTTAGCTCTAACGCAACTAACTAGCGGTCAAGAAGTAAAAATTGTTGATGAAAATAAGGTGGAATACGAACCGATATTTACTGTCCGATTTAAAAAGAGCTAAATCAAATTTAAAAGGCCTGGGATTGTCCAGGCCTTTTTTGTTATGAGCAGTATTTTTAGATGACCATTTTGAATAAGTCATCTTTGTAATAACCATTAAGAGAATCTTTAATTTTATCTCTTAACTTGATGAATAAAATTCCTTCTTCGTAGGTATCCATTTCTTCAGAGAAATTATCCAAACAGAAGATAAAAGAAGATTTAGTTTCAATAGCAGGCATGATATTGCTGCTTAGGATATTAATCATAATTTCCAGGTGCCCGAGATCGTTATAGGAAACTCGGAATTCATCGACTATTTGTTCATCATAACACCAGAGCCAAACTATTTTGCCATTTATCTTTGCGGCAATATCTATCGTTTTATTCAAAATAGATTTATAGTTATCGTAAAAAAGTGAATTTGATAAATCAATTTTAACAGTAGTGTGCGTATAATCATCTTGTTTACTTCCTAGTCCGGAACAAATCGATTTAGATAATACCCCTGAAGGGTTATTAACAAAATAACCTAGCCATTTATCTATGGCAAGTTTGTGCCATTTACCATTTAGATTATCAAGCCAGATCATTAGCGGTAGCGAAATTATTCCGATAAAGTAATAAGGACTAAATATAAAACCAAATAGTATTGCCGCTGCAAAAACCAGCAAAAGCAATGAGGTCCAGGTTGGTACATCGCTGGGCTTAGATCTAAAAAATCCTTTATTAACCTTAAGATAGGTTTCGCCTTCATCATTAAGTGGTCGGAAAACAAAAAAACCTTTTTGCAACTCCAAAGAATTGAGTAAGAAGTTTTTTTCAATCACTACTTTTCCCGAATCTCCTTTGAAGCGTCTTTGATCGGAAAAGTGATTTTTGATGTTTTTTCTAATTTCTTGCCAGTCTTCGAAGTCGATTCCTTCGGCAACGCGAATAATTGTACCGGAAACTTTGCCCAAAGATGATTCCTCGGCCCTAGATTTTAAATTTCCCAGGCATTCATCTTGAGTAGCCTGAAGTTTTCTTAGAAAATTTTTCATTGTTAAATAACTTTTTTTGTTTCCTACTCCTATATTTAAAGTCCCGTTCGGTTTTGGACTTGAGAAGAATCTAACATAATAATTGCTAAAAGTCAAAAAACAGGCTTTTTAGAAGAAGCCTGCTTTTATCTGTGCCGCGGGAGGGAATCGAACCCTCATGATATCGCTACCACACGAGTTTGAGTCGTGCGCGTCTACCAATTCCGCCACCGCGGCGTTAAATTCCTTCTTATTATAATATAAAAACTTGGATTGTCAAATTTATTGGAATATTTAATTAAAATATCAATGGAAATATTGGTCTTATTTTGTTATAATAAAAATAATTAATTAAGTAATTTTATTTATATGGGGAGTCTTAATTTAAATAAATCAATTGCTATTTTTGAGAACGACCCAGTTCGTCGCCTTTGGTTGGAAAAAGAAGAAAAGTGGGTATTTAGTGTGGTGGATGTTGTAAGGGTTTTGACTGGAAGTCTTAACGCCCGTGATTATTGGAAAGTTTTAAAATTTCGTTTGATTGAAGAGGGCTCAAATCAAACGGTTACAAATTGTAACCAGTTGAAATTATTGGCTAATGATGGAAAAATGAGATTAACCGATACAGCTGATGTCGAAACAATATTCCGTCTCATAAAGTTTCTCAACAAGAAGAGTTTGCAGTGTTAACAAATATTATTCATCAAGAATGGACCGGACTTACGGTTATTCAACATAAAAAACTAAAAAGCTTAAAAGGTCATAATTTAAGAGATAATATGACTGAAGCAGAATTACCTTTTACTTCTTTAGCCGAATTATCTACTAGACAAATTGCCGAGAAAGATACAGCTATTGGTTTTAGGAATAATGCTATTTCTGCTAAAAAAGGTGGTGGCGTTGCGTCGAGAGCCAAAAAAGATTTTGAAAAATTAACCGGGAATAAAGTAGTGTCAAAAAATAATTTTTTAGCACCTAGAAAAAGAACAAAACTAATATGAATCAAGAAACAAAAACTACTGACGCTTATAATAAAATCGCGGCTGAATACAGTGAACGCAACTATAATCTTATTTGGGTTAATGAATATAATTATTATAAAACCCTGTTAAGCGGTAACAAGATTATTGATTTAGGCTGTGGCGCCGGTCGCGACGGCGAACATTTTGTTAAAGATGGATACGACTACTTAGGAATCGATTCGTCTTCGGAAATGATTAAAATTGCCAAAAATAGAGTTAAAAATGGGGAATTTAAGATAATGGATTTACGTAATATGACTCTACCATTAGAATCTTTTGATGGTTTTTGGGCTTCGGCCAGCTTATTACATTTTCCTAAAACGGAAGCTTTTAGCATCTTAAAATCATTTTTTAAATTATTAAAAAGAGATGGTGTCGGTTTTGTTTCAGTTAAAGAAAAAACTAAGATGGATGAGGGGTTTATTAAAGAAGATAAGGGCGGCGGCATCGAACGTTATTTTTCTTTTTATATGGAAGGGGAAATGATCAATTTGTTAGAAACCGCTGGTTTTGAAATATTAAATATTACCCACCTTCTTGAAGACGATAAATTTCAGACCAAATGGCTGTGTTTCTTTGTAAAAAAGTAATCTCTATTGTTACGGCTTCTTTTTTCCGTTATAATCAAGGCAGTTATAGATAAAGTATTTATGGGTAAAATTATTGCCGTCGTGAATCAAAAAGGGGGAGTCGGTAAAACGACCACCTCTGTTAATTTAGGTGCCTATTTGGCCGGTTTAGGAAAACAGGTGCTTTTGGTTGATTTAGACCCTCAAGCTAATGCCACCTCTGGCTTAGGCATTGAACACAGCAAACTAGAGGCCGGAATTTATGAAGCTTTAATTGGTGAGAAACGAATTTTTGATATTATTAAGCGAACTTTACAAAAAGGCTATTCAATTGCTCCGGCTACAGTTTCTTTGGCTGGCGCTGGAATTGAACTGGTTTCGATGGAAAATCGAGAGTTTCGCTTATCTCAAATTCTGGAAAGTATTCGCGGTGAATATGATTATATAATCGTTGATGGTCCACCATCTCTAGGACTTTTAACTATAAATAGTTTGGTGGCGGCTGATGAAATTTTAATTCCCACCCAAAGTGAATATTATGCTTTAGAGGGTTTGGGTCAATTACTGCAAACTATTGGTTTGATTCAGGAAAATTTAAAACCAGAACTTAAAATAATGGGGACGGTGGTCACAATGTTTGACCGCCGCAATAAATTATCGGGCTCGGTAATGGAAGAACTGAAAAAGCATTTTCCGGGAAAAGTTTTTGAGGCAGTGATTCCGCGCAGTGTGCGTTTAGCGGAAGCGCCGAGTTATGGCCGCAGTATTTTTCAATATGATAATAAATCGACCGGCGGCCGAGCTTATGAAGCCTTGGCTTTAGAAGTTATTTCCTTAGAAGAAATTAAATAAATTTATATATTATGCCAAACGGTTTAGGTCGCGGGCTTGATTCACTCATCCCTAAAAAAATAATTACCACGATGCCAGCTGAGGCCTTGTCAGAGGTTGGTTCGGCTTTGCTGCTTAACGATTTAGATAGAATTGTTAAGGTTGCTCCGGAAAAAATTGCAATTAATCCTTGGCAACCGCGCCAGCATTTTGCGGATGCGGCCTTGCATGAACTAGTAGAATCAATTAGAGAACACGGCATTATTCAGCCTTTAATTGTTACTAAAACTAATGGCAACTATGAACTAATTGCCGGTGAACGCCGCCTGCGTAGCGCTAAGGTTTTAGGTTTAAAAGAAGTACCGGTCATTGTGCGTGAAGCCAGTGAACAAAAGAAATTAGAATTTGCCATTATTGAAAACTTGCAGCGTGAGAATTTAAATCCACTCGAAACTGCCTGGGCTTATCAAAAATTAATTGATGAATTTAATATTTCCCAAGAGGATGCCGCGAAACGGGTCGGGAAAGCTCGTTCGACTGTGGCTAATTGTTTGCGTTTGCTGCTTTTGCCAGACGAGATTAAAACGGCTTTAGCAGAGAAAAAGATTAGCGAGGCTCATGCTAAATATCTATTAGGTTTAGATAGTGAAGCCAAGCAGATTAATGTTTTTCGTAAGATTGTTCGAAATAATATGACCGTGGCGGAAACCGATCGAGAAATTAAGCGTTTAGGTGGTACTAAAGAGGCTCGGGTCAAAGATTTTGCCGATGAAGACAAGGAAAAACGTTTGGCTCAAGCGCTAAACACTAAAATAAATATTAAAAGACAGGGAAAAGGCGGTAAAATTGTGATTGATTTTTACAGTGAGGGTGAGCTAGGCGATATTATTGACAAAATTACAAATTGATTGTATAATAATTAGTTATTTAGTTCTTATATTTAAAAACTTAATTAGAGGAGGAAAGAATCATGAATAAAGAGGCTCAAGAAAAAGCTTTCTGTCTGATTTGGTATCTTGGTTTGTTGGTTGGTTTTTTAACGATGATTATTTCTCTGGTTGCAGACGGTTTATCTTTAATGAGCCTCAAGCAAGCAATGTTGATCGGTGGAATAACGTCGATCTCTTCTGTTTTTTTAATGTTTGCGGCTTTTACACAAAAAGATGGGTCGCTACACATTAAGCTGTAAATTTTTAAAAAAAGTGTTTCGCAAGGGACACTTTTTTTCTTTTCAGGCAACGTTGATTAGCCAGTCTAAACTTGTTATAGTTAACTTAAGATTAACTTAAGAAAAGCTCAATTTTCTATGTCTTTTGTTCACCTCCATAATCATACCCATTATTCCTTGCTTGACGGCTTAACTCAGCTCGATGAGCTGATTAATCGTGCTAAAAGCGAAGGTTCACCAGCAGTTGCTATCACTGATCATGGCACCATGTATGGCGTGATTGAATTTTATCAAAAATGTAAAAAAGCTGGTATTAAGCCGATTATCGGGGTGGAAACTTACCTAGCGCCAAAGAGCCGCTTTGATAAATTAAATCGCTTAGACGCTAAAAATTATCACCTGCTGCTACTAGCTAAAAATGATACTGGTTATAAGAATTTAATTAAACTAATCTCTGCGGCTCATCTGGAAGGTTTTTATTATAAGCCACGAATCGACTGGGAACTTCTAGAGAAATATCATGAAGGCATTATTGCTTCTACTGCTTGTTTAGGTGGCGAAATTTCCCAATATATTTTAGCCGGTGACTTAGTGGGGGCCAAAAAAAGGATTCTCGAATATAATGATTTATTTGGTCAGGATAATTTCTATTTAGAAATTATGGATCACCCGGAACTTGAGGGCCAAGCTCGAGTTAATAAAGCGTTAATCGATTTTTCTAAGGAATTAAATATTCCGCTCGTGGCCACTAACGACGTCCATTATTTAAAAAAGGAAGATGCTGAAGCTCAGGATATTCTTTTGTGTCTACAAAATAAAAAGAAAATTCAAGACACGGACCGGATGTCAATGATTGGTCATGGCGATTATTCGATGCGCTCTAACGCCGAAATGATTGAAGCCTTTAAGGATACCCCCGAGGCAGTGGCCAATACTTTGAAAATTGCCGAAATGTGCAATTTGGAAATTGAACTAGGTAAGATTCAGCTGCCATATTTTGACGTACCAGCCGGTTATGATGGTAATTCTTATTTAAAATATCAATGTGAATTAGGTTTAAAATTACGTTACCCAGATTTAATCTCTGGCAGCGATGAAGAAAAGACGATTTTAGATCGTATGAATTTCGAACTTTCAGTGGTACTTAAAATGGGTTGGCCAGATTATTTCTTAATTGTGGCTGATTTTGTTAATTGGGCTAAAGATAATGGTGTGGTTGTTGGTCCGGGTCGCGGTAGTGCCGCCGGATCTTTGGTTTGTTATCTAACGGGGATTACTAATCTCGATCCCCTGAAGTACGATTTATTGTTTGAGCGTTTTTTAAATCCGGAACGCATCTCCATGCCCGATATTGATATGGATTTTTCTGATATCCGTCGTAATGATGTTTTAGAATATGTGGCTAAAAAATATGGTGTCGACCACGTCTCGCAGATTATTACCTTTGGAACGATGGCGGCGCGTGCGGCCGTGCGTGATGTGGGCCGAGTTTTAGATTATCCTTATGATTTTTGTGACAGTTTAGCTAAGGATATTCCAATGTTTACTAAGTTGGCCGAAGCTATTAAAACGGTTCCGGAGCTCAAAGAGAAATACGCCAACAATGCTGATGCTAAAAGAGTTTTAGATTACGCTTTACGTTTAGAAGGGGTGGCGCGTCACAGCTCGACTCATGCTTGCGGTGTTTTAATTACTAAAAACCCTTTAACCGATTACACTCCGATTCAATATGCCTCTTCGGCTGATAAAACTTTAGTTTCTCAGTATTCCGCCCATCCAATTGAAGATTTAGGTTTACTTAAAATGGACTTTTTAGGTCTTAAAAATCTAACAATTATTGAGGCTGCGCTTAAGATTATTAAAAATACCCGGGGATTAAAAATTAACATTAATGATATCCCGATGGATGATAAGGCGGCTTACGAATTATTCCAGCGCGGAGAAACAACCGGGGTTTTTCAATTTGAATCATCAGGAATGAAGCGTTATCTACGTGATTTAAAGCCAACCGAATTTGAAGATATTATCGCGATGGTAGCTCTTTATCGTCCGGGTCCAATGGAATGGATTCCTGATTATATTAGCGGTAAGCACGGTGATAAAAAAGTAGTTTATTTACACGCCAAACTTGAACCGATTTTAGCTAAGACCTATGGTGTGGCTATTTATCAGGAACAAGTCATGCAAATCGCTCGCGATTTAGCGGGTTTTTCAATGGGGCAGGCAGATGTGTTGCGTAAGGCGATGGGTAAAAAAATTGTCAGTTTGCTCGCTGAACAGAAAGAAAAATTTGTTGATGGCTGTGTCAAAAATGGTATCTACAAAGAATTGGCGGAGAAAGTTTTTTCTTTCATCGAACCTTTTGCTGGCTATGGCTTTAATCGGTCACACGCGGCTTGCTACGCTTTAATTGGTTATCAAACCGCTTATCTGAAGGCTCATTGGCCGGTGGAGTTTATGGCGGCGCTACTGACGGCTGATCAGCAAGATACTGACCGAGTCGCTATTGAAATCGAAGAGTGCCGCAACATGGGCATTAAAATTATGGCCCCTGATGTTAACGAATCATTTGGTTCTTTTACGGTGGTTACGGCTGGAACTTCGGAAGACCGGGTAATTTCAGAAAATGAAAAAGTGGATACAATTCGTTTTGGTTTAAACGCGGTCAAAAATATCGGCGAACATATTGTGGGTGTAATTATTCATGAACGCAAAGAGAACGGACCCTATACGGATTTATTTAATTTTTTAGAAAGGATTACTGATAAAGATTTGAACAAGAAGTCAATGGAAAGTCTTATCAAGTGTGGCGCTTTAGAAAGTTGGGGTGAACGCGGCAGTTTGTTAGCTAATTGCGAACGGCTTCTGATGTTAAACAAGGAAATTGTTAAAAATAAAGAGAGTCGCCAGAGCAGTTTATTTTCTGGAGTAACTGAAGTATCTTATCAACCTAAACTGACCCTAGATGAAGTCGAGCCCACACCGCAGGCTGAAAAATTAGCCTGGGAAAAAGAACTACTCGGTTTATATATCAGTGAACATCCTTTTAATATCTATAAAAAATATCTAAGCGCCTACGCGGTGCCACTAATTGAGCTTCCTCGGCATAAAGGTTCTGATTCAGTAGTAACAGCTGGTATTATCGGTTCAATAAAAAAAATTATTACCAAGAAAAATGAGTCTATGCTATTTGTGAAGATTGAAGACGCGGTCGCTTCGGTCGAACTTTTAATTTTTCCTAAACTCCTCAAAGAAACTTTAAATATCTGGCAGCCCGGAAAGGCAATTATTTGTGAAGGTAGTGTTTCCGAAAAAGACCAGGATGTAAAATTGCTGATTAATCAGGTTATGATAATGGATTCAGTTAGTCCTCAAAACTCGGTTGATGATTTTAAAAAAATCATGATGGCTTATCGTGAAAAAAATGGACCAGCCAGTTCTTGGCAGAAAAAATACCGTAATAATGACAATCGTAATAATTCCGGAGCTTATAGTAGTAACGCCAATAAAATTGTTGCCGCCGTAAAAGCCGAAACTATTTCGCCTGAAAATCCACCGCTTAAGATTATTTTTGAAAGTGAACTCTCAAATGATGCTCTGCAAAAACTTCGCGAACTCTTAATTGCCCACCCAGGTGACAGTGATACTTATTTTAAAATTAAACAAACCGACAAAGATACAATTATGAAAACTGGTTTTAAGGTTAATAATTCTCCAGCCTTAACCGATCTTCTCCGTGATAATTTTTCTGGTACTTTAAAAATTGTTTAGAATTAATATTTTTGGTATAATTAATTTAAATTAAAATCAAAGAAATAAAAAATTTCTTTTCTCGCATTTAATTGCGAAAAAACAAGAAAAATCTTATGCCAAAAATAAGTAAAGCGCCAAAAGTTAAAAACACGGCACCTAAAAAAAATAAAATTGTTAAAAAAACTAAAACTGCACCAGTGAAGAAAAAGGTTGTTAAGAAAGTTGTTAAGAAAATTACCCCACCAAAAACTAACCGAATTGTAGTTGACGTTATTTCTGATGAAGAAATTTTTGGTACCGATAACACTAATGAAACTTTGCCGGTTTTTTCTTCTTGGCCAGATTTTAATAAAACGGCTAGCTTGGAGAGTCAGGTAGAAGTTGAGACTGATTATAAAATTTCTGAGGAAGAGGTTTTGCCGAGTGATGATGAAAATTATGATAAGCAGAAAAAGTTCTTTTCTGATTGGGCGTCTCAGATTAAGTCGGTTGAAGGACAGGAGAAGCCTATGCTGGCCCCTAAAAAATCTGTTGGTTTATACCGTAAACAAGCTTTATTTTATCTCGGAGCCACCGCCATTTTACTATTTGCGGTCTTTTACCTATTTTTTTCCAAATTAACGATTATGATTTCACCTCAAGGTGAAACAGTTAATGACTCTTTGACTTTTAATATTTCTGGAAGCAGTGCTGGTGCTAGTTCTGACACCTCTACCGATGATTCCGAACTCAAATATAATAAGAATATTGACGGCGAGGTGAGCGTGGTGGAAGTTGACGCTGAAAAAACTTATCAAACTAGCGGGGAAGAAGTTTTAGGTGGCGAAGATGTCTCTGGCACGGTTATAATTACCAATAAATCAGCCAAAGCTCAACCACTAGTAGCTAAAACTAGATTACTTTCACCGGATGGAAAATTATTCCGTTTGAAAGATTCTGTTAGTGTTCCAGCTGGTGGGGTAGTAACTGCCAATATTTACGCCGATAAGCCTAGCACTGAGATGGCCATTACCACTCCGACTCGTTTTACCATCCCTGGTTTATGGGCCGGTTTGCAGGATCGAATTTACGCAGAAAATTCTGGAGATTTTGTTTACCAGACGCAAGTTAAAAAATATTTAAAACAGGCCGATATTGATAACGCTAAAAAAGATATTAATGAAGTTTTGAATTTAAAAGCTAAGAATGATTTAAAGAGTTCTGACTCTAGCAAAGTAGTAGTTTATGGCGATAGTAGTAGTGACGGCGCAACTACTGAATTTGATGCTAAATTAGGCGATGAAAAGACTAACTTTACTGTTAAAGCTAAAAAGCAAGTGGTGGTAGTTGTTTTCTCTAAAGAAAAAGCCGCCTCTTTAGCTGAGGCTCGCTTATCTTTACTGGTGCCTGATGACAAACAATTGGCGAATTTTAATAAAGACCAAATCACTTACTCCTTAGAAAATTTTGATCCGGCCACCAAGCTAGCTGTTGTTAAAGCTTATTTTAGTGGTTCAATTTTCTTAAAATCAGATTCTACTTTCCTGGATCGAAAAAAATTAGTGGGCTTAAATAGTAGTCAGATTTCTCAGTACCTTAATAGTTTCCCGGAAATTAAGGATTATGACTTAAAGTTTTCGCCACCATTTATAAAAACGGCCCCTACTTTGCCAGATAGAATAAATATCGAAATCAAAAACGCTCAGTAAATAAAAAACTAGACTTTAAAAAGTCTAGTTTTTTTTATTGAAGTTAAGCGGGATAATCTTTAAAATATTCCTAAGAAATCTGATTTGTGATGATGATCAATTTTCTTTTTCCCAGAATAGACATCTAGAGCGTCTTCTAAGGTGGCGCCGTGGTTAATAATTAAAGCTAAAGCGGTGGCTAATTTAATGGCCTCGGGCAAAGTTCTCTGATGAAGATTGCGACCCAAAGCCAGACCTTCACAACCGGCAATATTTTTCTGATTCCAGGCGTGGGCAATTAACTCTTCAGCTTTTTGTTTACTGCCGCCAACACAAATAACTCGAGTTCGGCCAGCGGCCTTAGTGACCTCCTGAAAACTTTCAGCGGTCGCTTTTATCTTGCCGGCATAAGGATATTTAACTTTAACAAAATCAGCACCCAAAGCCGCGGCTACGCCAGCACCACCGCTGATTGTGTGAACATCTTCCTCATTGACGTTTTCACCGCGAGGATACATCCAAATAATGACTATTAAACCATTCTTATGAGCCTCACGGATAATTCCGGCGGCTTCTTTTAACATTTTACTTTCCTTGGCGCCGCCAAGATAGACCGTATATCCTACGCCTAAAATATTCAAATTACTTTGTTTTTTAAAATCCATGACATCTTCAACACTAAACCAAGCCTTGCTCATTAAAGCCTCATCATTTTTATATAGATTAGTGCGACCATTTAACTTAACTAAATATGGTATTTTAGGGTAGTTAGCGCCATAACGAGCAATTAAGCCCAGATGAGTGGCAAAGACACCAATTGGCGAGGCAGCGGCGATTTGAAATAAGTGTTCCGGATTGGCATTTTCCGGAGCAATATCAGGACCAAAAAAATCGTCGTTTAGATGTTCGACTTTTTGATCGCCAGCAAATAGCAACAAAGAGCCGCTACCGGCAGTTGCCCAGCTCAAATTTTTACGATAGTCTCGATGTTTGGCAGCGGGGACAGTTAAGGGGATTTTTATTTCCATCATAAAGTTAAAAAGTTTATAAAATTACTAAAATATGATATTATAAAGATATTAAAAACAATTTTATTATATCATTTTATGAGTGAGGATAAAAGACCAAAAAGTACTATTGATTTAAAAAAATATGAAGACCCCACCGGACTGGCTGCTAAAAATTTAGATTTTGGTTTATGGATGGCCAATAATAGACAGCGTCTTCATAAAATATTAATTATCTCTTTATCAATCTTGGCCGGCAGTTTAATCCTTTATTCTATTTATGGAGTGGTTTATTATTTTACTTACGGAAAAAATCAGGATCAAATTTTAGCGCAAGATAATTCGGGTATTGATTTGGCGGCTTATCGAGCTCAGAGCAAGCCAATAGATATGATTCTAATAAGCGCTAAAGCAATTAGTAGTAATATCGGGTCCGATTTTGTGGCCACTTTAAAAAATCCTAATCCGAAGCAAGCAGCTGTTTTCGATTTTTGTTTTGGATCGGGTGATACCAAGGCTTGCGGTTCAAGTTTTATCCTGCCCAGCGAAGAAAAAAACGTTTTACTTTTAAATAGCTTAGTTAAACTACCAACGGGGCCAGTAAATATGGAAATAAGCAATGTTAGGTGGCAAAAAATAAATGCGGGAAAAATTCCCGATTGGAATCTTTTTAGAACGGAACATATTAAATTTAACACTGGTGATCCTAAATTTATTTCTTATGACAAGGGTATTAATTACTTAGAATTTACTGTTAGCAATGATTCTGCCTATGGCTACTTTGAGGTTCCTTTAGATATCACAATATTACAGGGTAATGAAATTGTGGCAATTAACCGTTATGTAGTTAAAGATTTTGCTAGTCGAACCCAGAAATCAGTTCGCTTGTCCTGGCCCGAGGCGGCTAATATTATTGGAGTGATAAAAATAATTCCTGATTTAAATATTGTCAACGATAGTATTTATAAGCCTTACAGTAGTAACTAATTATGTATTATCAGATTAAACTATATTTAAAGAATTTTGATTGGATTATTTTTTCCGCTGTTTTACTTTTGTCAGTTTTTGGTTTAATGGAGGTCTATAGTGTAGCCCTAGGTTTGGGCAGTCACGATTTAGTTAATTTTTATAAGCAAGCTTTTTTTGTAGGTTTGGGAATAATTTTAATGTTTATTTTTACCTTCATTGATTACCGTTTTTTAAAAAGTTTAAGCCGTTATCTTTATTGGTTTGGGGCTTTTATTTTGATTTCGGTGTTAGTTTTTGGCCAGACTATTAACGGCACCAAAGGCTGGTTTAATGTCTTTGGTTTCGGGATTCAGCCGGTGGAATTTATAAAAATAATTTTGATTATATTTTTAGCCAGTTATTTTTCTAATCTAGCGACCAAAGTCAAAACTTTACGCCATTTTATTTTTTCAGCCTTAAGCACAATTCTCTTAGCGGCGTTAATTATCTTACAACCAGACTTTGGTTCCGCTTTGGTTTTGTTAGCCGTTTGGTTCGTAATGATCATTATGGCGGGATTTAATAAACGTTATTTTATTGCCATTTTTTTAATCGCAATAGTTTTATCAGGCACTGCCTGGCTAACCTTTAAAGATTATCAAAAGCAAAGAATCACCACTTTTTTGAATCCTTCGCTAGAATCGTGTTCCCAAAAAGAGTGCTATAATAGCTTTCAGGCGATTATTGCGGTCGGCTCCGGCGGGGTCACCGGTAAGGGGGTGGGCTTTGGTTCGCAGTCACAGCTAAAGTTTTTACCAGAGGCCCAGACTGATTTTATTTTTTCCGTCGTTTCTGAAGAATTGGGTTTTCTAGGCGTGGGACTTATCTTAAGCTTTTTCGGAATCTTCTATTTCCGTTCACTGTCCGCTTTAAAAAAGATCAATAATGATTTTGGGATTTATTTTATTTTGGGTTTGCTAGGCTTAATTTTAACCCATATGTTTGTTAATATCGGTATGAATATTGGACTGCTGCCGATTGTTGGTTTACCTTTGCCCTTTATTAGCTATGGTGGCAGCGCAACCCTATCTTTATTTATGGCAGTCGGAATTATGGAAAATATTATTATTAAATCAAAGATTAATTATTAAAGCCGAAAAAACCCATTTAAAATTGGTATAAATAGGCTATAAATGTATGGATATTATTTTAAAATCTCAAGCTCGTGAGCCCAAAGAAAGACTAAGTGTCGATTTTGTGCCAGCCATTCTCTACGGCCGCGGCGTGGCCAGTGTTAGTTTAAAGGTAAGACGTGGTGATTTAGACAAAGTCGTTGGTTTAGCTGGCGAGTCCAACCTAATTCTTCTAGAACACGAGGGCGGCAAAGTTAAGGTCCTAATTAAAGAAATTCAAAGAAGTGGTTTAAATGGCAGTTTATTGCATGTTGATTTTTTTCAAGTAAACATGACTAGTAAAATCAATACTGAAATTCCTTTGCACTTTGTGGGCGAATCTAAAGCAATTAAAGAAATGTCTGGCTCCTTAATCAAAGATATCGATTCTTTGGAAGTCGAATGTTTACCCGGAGATTTGGTTGATCATATCGATGTTGATATTTCCGTGCTTAAAGAATTTCATGATGAAATTTCGACCAGTGATTTAATTTTACCAAAGGGAATTGAACTCGCTAGTGATGTAAATCGTATTATTGCCAGTGTTATTCCACCTCGAGTTCAAGAAGCTGTCGTTGAGGCAGCTCCAGTTACGGCCACCAAAGAAGAACCTAAAACTGAGGATAAAAAATAAACAACAAGTTCATGTCTTCTAAAAATAATAATGAATTATCACCAAAACTATTATACGCCACTAAATTAGCTGTAGTAGTTTTGGTGTTGTCGAGCACTGGTTTATTCATTTATTTTTTTCAACCTAGTTGGTTTAAATTTAATCTTAAAAAATCTGAAACTTCCCAGCCCGTTTCGGTTACAGCCACTTCTTCAGCGCCGCTTACTTGTACGGATTGCGTGCGCCGCTTGTTAGACGGTGAAATGGTGGCACCTGAACTAGCCAAATTAAGACCTTACGCCGTGATGATTGATAATTTTCCCGCTGCTCGCCCCGAATCAGGCCTAAGTGCCGCTTCCTTGGTTTATGAAGCTCCAGTTGAAGGTGGTATTACTCGCTATTTAGCTTTTTTTACTCCAGACAAAGCACCTTCAGAGATTGGACCAATTCGAAGTGCGCGGTCTTATTTTTTAAACTGGGCTAAAGAGGCGAGCGCCACTTACGTTCATGTGGGTGGTAGCGCCCAAGCCTTAGACTTAGCTAAAAATTTAGGAACTAGTAACTTGGATGAATTTTTTAAAGGGTCATATTTTTGGCGTAGTGACTCTCGGATGACCCCTCACAATGTTTTAAGTTCAGCTGATAATCTAAATAAATATCGAATTAGCAGTGGCGAATCGGGTCCAGACCTTATTCCTTGGCAATTTAAAGATGCTCTGGCCTCTGGCACACCGATAATTTCTCAAATTAAAATTAAATATCCCACGGGTTACGCCATTTATTGGCAGTATCAAGAAAATACTAACGACTATGTTCGTTATCAAGACAACGCCCTTTACTTAGATGCTAATTCTCAAAAGGTGATTGCTAAAAATATTATTGTTCACTTAGCTTCATTTAAAGTGGTTGATGATAAACTACGTTTAGAAATGGCCAATGATTTATCGGGGCAGGCTTTACTGTGCCAAGATGGCAATTGTAAACTTGGAGTTTGGAAAAAAAATAGCTCGACGAGTCGAGCTAAATACTATGATAAAAAGGGGCTAGAGTTTACTTTTAATGCCGGCAATACTTGGATTGAGGTGATTGATAATTTAAATATTTTAGAATATTAAATACTTAAAATAAAAAATCTGATTTGTCCGCTATAGTCAGATTTGAAATAAGTTTCACTTTCGGGAAAACTGGTTTGAGCCAGTTTTTCTATTTTTAGAGCTTGATCAGGATTAATTTCACAAACCAAAAATAGCTTGGTCAATTTAGCTTGTTTAATTTGTAAGAACAAACGCTGATAATGCCACAAGCCATCAGCGTCTGAGAGCAGGGCAGCTCTTGGTTCTCTTATAATACTTGGTTCTTCAAGCTCACTTGGTTTTAGGTAAGGAAGGTTGGCAGCGATAATGACTTCGTTATTTATTTCATTTTTTAAAATCGGTAAATAAGGTCTTAGTAAATCACCTTTTAAGAAGTTTATTTTAGCTTGATGATTTTGGGTGTTAACTCTAGCAATTTTTAGAGCTTTAGCGGATTTATCAGAAGCATAAAAAAGATGCTGGCTGTTTTTTAAATTTTTAAACAAGGCGTTAATAATTGCTCCAGATCCCGTACCGATGTCCATTATCAAAGCCCGGGGACTAGCTTTGGCGCGCTGGGTGATTATATCAACCAGGATTTCAGTTTCCGGGCGGGGAACTAAAACGTTTTGGTCAACTTTAAATTCTAGGCCATAGAATTCTTTAACACCAAGTAAAACGGCACTAGACCAACCAGATAGCCGAGATTTAACTAACTTATTAAATTGTCTGACTTCTAAATTGCTGATTAAATATTCAGGGTGAGCAATTACAAAAAGACGATCCTGCTTAAGAACGTGGGCTAATAGCAACTGGGCCTCTAATTCCGGAGAGGTAAATTTTTGTTGCTTAAAAAGATAAACAGCCTCTTTTAAGAGGCCGGTTAACTTATTTTCCTTGATTTTTTTGTTCTTCTTTGGCAGCATTTTTAAGGGCAGTAATTATTTGATCTAAATTTCCTTCCATAATCAGATTGATACTGTGCCATGATTGGTTGATACGATGATCTGTAATCCGATCTTGTGGGAAGTTATAGGTTCTAATCTTTTCACTGCGATCACCGACACCAATTTGAGTCTTACGAGCACTTGATTCTTGAGCGATTCTTTCTTCTTCTTGTTTGGCTAGTAGACGGGAACGTAAAACTTGTAAAGCTTTTTCTTTATTTTGATGTTGTGATTTTTGATCTTGGCAGCTAACAGTGATGCCAGTGGGAATATGAACGATTCTAATAGCTGAATAGGTGGTATTAACGCACTGTCCGCCTGGTCCGCTGGAACAAAAAGTATCAATACGTAAATCACTCATTTTAAGCTCGATATCAACCTCCTCAGCTTCTGGTAAAACTACCACTGTGGCGGTGGAAGTGTGGACTCGGCCTTGTTTTTCAGTTTCAGGAACACGCTGCACCCGGTGGGTTCCGGCTTCATATTTCATTACACCAAAGGCTCCTTGGCCAATAACCGAGAAAACAACCTCTTTGTAGCCACCGATACCAATCATACTGGAATCCAAGACTTCAATTTTTAGACCTCTTTTTTCACAAAACTTGATATACATTCTAAATAAATCACCAGCAAACAAAGCCGCTTCGTCACCGCCAGCGCCGCCTCTTATTTCGATAATGGCATTTTTCTTGTCATTAGGATTATCAGGGTGTAGTTCTTCTTCGATTTTTTCGTATAGTTTGGCTTGATTTATTTCTAAGTCAGAGAGCTCAGCGGCGGCCATTTCCTTTAATTCAGGGTCATTTTCAGTTTCTAGAATCTCTTTATTTTCCTTAATACTGGTGGAAATTCTTTCATAAGCATTAATTTGCGCCACGACATCGCGTAAATTGGCATGTTCTTGGGAAACTTTAACCATTTCCTTTTGATCGTTCATTAAAACCGGGTCGCTTAAGCGACTTTCAAGTTCAGAAAATTTTTGTTTGATATCTTCGTACATAGGTTTGGTCTAAGAGGTTTAGCTCTTGACATTATCTAGAATTGTGTTATAATTAGCTAACTATACAAAATGTATATTAAAGCCTTATAGCCATTAAGAACTACTAAAGTTGAACGTCCCGGGAACCCCTCCTTCTGGTGCCACGTCAATCAAGTACCTTAATGGCTTTTTTATTTAAAAAAATAATCAGCCATTTTCTTCTTAGATTAAAGTTAAAACTAAAATCAAAAGACTGGCTGATTATTTTTATTGATGAAGCTATTTTTTTCCTAGAGTAACTTGAGCAATTTTTTTAATATCTTTAGTCTTAATGACTACTTCTTTTTTAGAACGAGCTTCAGCTCGGGCCGCTGTCTTAACTTTTTTACCCTTACGGACAGCCGAAACCTTAGCCGTAGTAGCGGCTTTAGCGCTGAATTTCTCAACACGACGCGCCGTGTCGACTAATTTTTGTTTACCAGTATAGAAAGGATGGCAAGCTGAACAAAGTTCAACTTTAATTTCTGGTTCAGTGGAGCCAGTTAAAAAAGTATTGCCGCAAACACAGCTTACTTTGCAGTCAGTATAATACTTTGGGTGGATTTCATTTTTCATACTCAATTTTTATCGTTATTTATTTATATTTATGCCCTAATGCTATCATAACTTCAAAAATTAATCAAGAGCTGTTATAATTAAGACCATGACTAAAATACACAATATCGCCAGAAATACATCTTATCTAACTTTGGCTTTGATTCTCCAAAAAATCATTTCCTTTACTTACTTCATCATTTTAACCAGGGCCCTGGGGATTGAAATGATGGGACAATATTACGCCGCCCTATCATTTACCACTATTTTCGCTATTTTTATCGATTTAGGCTTTGCCAACACGCTCACTCGAGAAGTGGCCAAGCATCAAGACCAAGCTGAGGCCTGGTTAGGCAACGTGATTTCTCTTAAAATTCCATTAGCGGCTTTAACTTTATTTTTAGCTTTAGGAACAGCAATTATTTTTGGCTATTCTAGCTTAAGTTTTGAGTTGATTATGATTTCTTCGGTTTGCATGATTCTTGATTCATTTACGACCACCTTTTTCTCAGCTGTGCGCGGTTTTCATAATCTAAAGTTTGAAAGCATCTCTTCGGTTATTTATCAATTAATTGTTTTAGTTCTGGGATATCTGGCTCTATATTATGGTTTAGGAGTAAGAACGGCTATGGCGGTACTGGCCATCGCTAGTGTCTATAACTTTATTTATAGTTTTATCGTCGTTCGTTATAAATTAAATCTGAAATGGAAATTACTTTATCAAAAAGAATTTATTCGAAATATTTTTGTAATCAGTTGGCCCTTCGCTCTATTTGCGATTTTTCAAAGACTTTATCTTTATTTAGATTCCGTAATGATCGGCGCCCTGGCTAATTATCATCAGGTTGGTGTTTACCAGATTGCCTTTAAAATAATTTTTGCTTTACAATTTTTACCAATGGCTTTTACCGCCTCACTTTATCCGGCGATGAGTTCTTATTGGTTAAATAATCGGCCGCAATTAGTAGCCTCCTTTGAAAGGGCGATTAATTATTTAATAATTATTTCTTTGCCTATTATTGGTGGCGTTATTGCTTTAGATGATAAGATTGTAGATTTGTTTAAAGCTGGAAATGAAGCTCTGTGGCCGCTGAGAATTTCGATTTTGGCACTATTTTTTATCTTTGTAAATTTTCCTATTGGTTCACTGCTTAATGCTTGTGATAGACAGCGTCGGAATTTATCATTTATGGTCGCCGTAACTATTATCAGTGTTTCCGCTAATTTTTTATTGATTCCTAAATACGGCGCAATTGGCGCTAGTTTAACCGTGCTAGTGACTAACGCTATTATGTTTATTTTAGGGATTATTGAAGCTAGAAGCATAATCTCTTATAACCCCCGTAAAAATTTAGTGACCCTGGGTAAATCTTTGTGGGCGGCGGCCGTCATGGGCACGATTGTTTATTACGGCAAAAATTATCTGCCAATTATTGTAGCCACCACTCTCGGCGGCTTGCTTTACTTTATTTTTCTTTATTTAGTGGGTGGCTTTAAAAAGCAAGATATTATTAGTGTTTATTCATCTTTTAAGAGATAGATTATGAAAAGCATTCTCCTAACTTTAGAATACCCGCCATTTAAAGGCGGAGTAGCTAACTATTATGGACATTTAGTTCATAACTGGCCGGATAAAGAGGGAATCGAAGTCCTGCAGCATACTAAGGGGCATTGGCTTTTAGCCTTCTGGGGTTTACGTCGAGCCCTGCTTAAAAACTCACAAGCCTTTGTTTTAGTTGGTCAGGTTTTGCCACTAGGCACAGTGGCTTACCTACAATATTTAATCAGACCTTACGAATATGGGGTTTTTTTACATGGCATGGATTTTACTTTTGCCCTGAAAAAATCTAGAAAAAGCTGGTTGATGGGCAAAATCCTTAAGCGGGCCAAAAAGATTATTTGTGCTAATTCCTATGTGGCTAACCTAGTTAGAGAGTGGCGGCCAGAACTTGCCCACAAGATTATTATCATTAATCCGGGGGTTGATATTGCTTCTTTTAACCGCCTAGAGAATACCACTTTGTTATTACAAGAAAAATATCAAACTAAAAATAAAATTACTTTACTTAGTTTAGGCCGTTTAGTTAAACGTAAAGGAGTGGACTCGGTTATTAAGGCCCTGGCTACTCTAGATGAGAGCACTAAGAATAAAATTTGTTATATTGTAGCTGGAACTGGAGAAGCCGATTATTATTTAAAAAGTTTAGCGGTTACAGAGAAGGTTCCGGTAATTTTTACCGGTGAAGTCAGTGAGCTCGAGAAATGGTCGTTTTTAGATTTATGTGATATATTCGTAATGCCGGCGCGAGCGGTTAATGGTGATTTTGAGGGCTTTGGGATAGTTTATTTAGAGGCCAATCTTTACGGAAAACCAGTCATTGCTGGACGCTCCGGTGGTGTCAGTGACGCCGTAATTGACCGAAAAACTGGTCTTTTAGTTAATCCTGAAAGTATCAGTGAAATTGCCGCCGCCATAAAATATTTAGTTGATAACTCCGCCGATAGATTAGCGTTCGGACAATTCGGACGAGAGCGAGTTATTTCCGATTTTCCGTGGGCCAGTCAAATTAAAAAATTATATAATAATTTATGATTTCTGTTATTATTCCTGTTTATAACCAAGCGGAAAAACTCAAACAAACCCTTATTAGTCTTAACGATCAAACTTACCGTGATTTTGAAATAATTATTGTTAACGATGGCTCGAGTGATAATCCCGAAAAAACTTTTACCGATTTTTTAATCAATAATAAAACCGAACTCAACTTATATTTTTTTAACCAAAAAAATCTCGGAGCTCCAGCTGCTCGTAATCACGGGGCCAGGGAAGCTAAAGGTGATTATTTTTTCTTCTGCGATGCTGACGCCATGTTAAAACCTCAGGCTTTAGAAACACTGCTTAAAACTTTAGATAATAATCCTCAGGCCAGTTACGCTTACCCCTCTTTTGTTTGGGGAAAAAAATTATTCAAAGGGCGCCCCTTTGACCCTCAGGAATTAAGAAAAAAACCTTATATTCACACTATGGCCTTAATTCGCCGCGGTGATTTTCCAGAAAATGGTTGGGATGAAAAGATAAAGAAATTTCAAGATTGGGATTTATGGCTGACTATGCTAAGTAATAATAAAATCGGTATCTTTGTCGATGCGGTTTTGTTTACAGTCACTCCCGGCGGCACCATTTCTTCTTGGTTGCCTTCATTTGCTTATAAATTATTACCATTTTTACCTTTAGTTAAAAAATATAAAAAAGCGATGGCCGTTATCTACGCTAAACATCAATTATAATGTCACTTATTACCAAAAAAACCGTATTTATATTGGGTGTAATTACTATTTTAGAACTCATCTCTTTGGCTGCTTATTTTTTTCCGACTCTAAAAATAATTAGCACCATTGTTATTTTTGCCATCATTTTAATTCTAACACTTAAAAACTTAGAAAATGGCCTACTGATTATCTTTGCGGAATTAATTATCGGTTCCAAAGGTCATTTATTTGAATTAGGGCCAGTTTCGCTCCGAATGCTTATTTTTGCGGCCATTCTCCTGGCTTATTTAATTTCTCTCTTCAAGAAGGAGGAACGGCTTAAGATTTGGACTTTTTTAAAGGAGTCTCAATGTGGAAAATATTTTGGGGCGCTTGCCATCTTCGTTATACTAGCACTTGCCACCGCTCTAATTTATGGTAATAGTTTAAATAATATCTTGGCCGATTTTAATGCCTGGTTATTTTTCTTACTTTTATTTCCCATCTTATCGGTTTATTTTAAAGCCTCAGCCGCCACTTATCAAAGACTGATACCGGTAGTTATTGCGGCTTTTCTTTGGTTGGGTCTTGAAACCTTAAGCATTCTCTATATCTTTACTCACAATATTGCCATCTCCTCGGATTTATATTTTTGGCTTAGAAAAACTGGGGAAGCGGAGATTACTTCAACTTTAGGAGCGTGGCCGCGAATTTTTTTGCAATCACAAATTTACGCCGCGATTGCTCTGGTAATAATGCCTTTTAGTTTGAAGTTGAAAAAAATCAGCACCTGGGCGCTGATGACACTAGCTTGGAGCGTTTTAATTTTATCGATGTCACGTAGTTTTTGGTTAGCCACAGCGGCCGTTTTAGTCATCGGTTTACTTTGGCAAATTATTTTTTGCCCCTGGCGCAAAATATGGTCGGAAATTATCCTAATCAGTGCCACGGCCATAGGTTCAGTTATTTTGATTTTAATCATTGTTTTATTTCCAATTCCTAAACCAGGAACATTTTCGACCGATTCCTTTATTAGTCGTCTGAGTTTAAATTCTAATGAAGCCGCCGTGGCCTCTCGTTGGTCGCTGCTACCAGTTATGTGGCAAGAAATTAAGCGAGCCCCGCTACTTGGTTTTGGTTACGGTAAAACGATTACTTATAAAAGCAGTGACCCGAGAATCTTACAAAACAACCCTGATGGAACATATTCAACCTATGCTTTTGAGTGGGGCTATTTATCTCTCTGGTTAAAATTTGGTCTTTTTGGGCTACTGACTTATCTAACCTTATTCTTGATGGCTATTTATAAGGGCTTGTTAAAATGGAGACAAGGCGATAATTTAGCCGGAGTTTTAGCTTTAGGGTTATTAGTTTTAATAGCCGTTAATTTTTTCACCCCCTATCTGGATCATCCTCTAGGAATCGGCTATTTATTATTAGCTGTTAGCTTGATTTCTTTGGCAAAAATACAAAAAAATACCACCTTGCCAAAAACTTGCAAATGAAGTATATTAAATTGCATAAAATCATATTTATTCGCTTATTAAATAGGAAAATTAATTAAGATTTACTATTTGGTATTTAAACTATTTTGTATGCCAGAACAAATCATCACCCAAGACGGGTACAACAAATTAAAAGAGGAACACGATTTTCTCTCAACGGTTAGACGTAAGGAAATCGCAGAACGAATTGAGCGCGCTAAGGAGTTGGGCGACTTATCAGAAAACGCCGAATATAGCGAAGCCAAAGATGCTCAAGCCTTAAACGAAGGGCGCATTATTGAACTTTCAGCCATTTTAAAAAATGTCACTATTGTTGATAAAATTTCTGACAGTGATCACATTGTAATGGGATCAACAGTCACCGCCAAAGTTGACGGCAAAGAAAAAGAGTATACTATTGTCAGCTTTAATGAAGCTGATCCTCTAAATGGCTTAATTTCTAACGAATCACCTTTAGGCGTAGCTTTTATTGGCAAGAGAAAAGGCGAGAGTGTTGATGTTGAAACTCCACGAGGAGTCATGCATTATAAGATCGTTAAAGTGGTCTAATTATAACTTAAGAAAAAATATGGAAAATGCTAATCAATTAGAGAGCACCGGTAGCGAGCGAGATGATCGCTTACTTAAATTAGCCGAGCTTAAAAATTTAGGAATTGCTGCTTATCCAGCTAAAGTGAAGCGGGATAAGATGGTGTCTGAGGTTTTAGCTGACTTTGATTCTTTAGCAGAAAATAAACAAGAGTTTTATGTGGCTGGACGTTTGCGCGCTAAAAGGGAACATGGCAATTTGGCCTTCGCTAATTTAGAAGATGCTTCCGGCAATCTTCAATTAGCTTTTTCCAAAAAAGATTTAGGCGCTGATAGCTATAAAACATTTATTAAATTGATTGATACGGCTGATTTTATTCAAGCTAAAGGTTATTCTTTTCTAACTCATAAGGGTGAAAAAAGTCTTTTTGTAACCGAATGGCAATTACTGACTAAGGCCTTACGACCCATTCCTGATGCTTGGTATGGCTTAAAAGATGAAGAAGATCGACTCAGAAAACGTTATTTAGATATTCTGCTTAATCCGGAACTTCGAGAAATGTTTTATAAGAAAGCCCTATTTTGGGAAGTAACCCGTGATTTTATGAAACGCCATGGTTTTTTTGAGGTGGAGACACCGACCATTGAAGTTAGTACCGGTGGCGCTGAAGCTAACCCCTTTAAAACTCATCATGATGATTTTGATATTGATGTCTTTATGAGAATTTCAGTTGGTGAATTATGGCAAAAAAGATTAATGGCGGCTGGCTACGAAAGAGTTTTTGAAGTTGGACGAGTATATCGAAATGAAGGTTCCAGTGCTGACCATTTACAGGAATTTACTAATATGGAATTCTATTGGGCTTACGCTGACTACGAAATGGGTATGAAATTAGCTCAAGAATTATATCAAGAAATCGCCCTCAAAGTTTTTGGTCGCACTAATTTTACAACTAAAGGTTTTGCCTATGATTTAGCTGGCGATTGGCCTAAAATTGATTATCGCGACACCGTGCTGGCAAATACCGGCATCGATGTTTTGAGTGCCACTGAAGACCAAATGAGAGCTAAATTAGAAGAGCTGCAAGTTAAATATGAAGGAGCTAACCGAGAAAGATTAATGGATACGCTCTGGAAATATTGTCGCAAAACTATTGCTGGCCCAGCCTTTTTAATTAATCATCCAAAACTGGTTTCACCGCTGTCTAAGGCTAAAACTGATAATCCAGAATTAACCGAAAGGTTTCAAATTATTATTGCCGGCTCGGAAGTTGGCAATGGTTTCTCCGAACTCAACGATCCAATTGATCAAAGAGAGCGTTTTGAATTACAAGAAAAACTAATTGACCGGGGTGATAAAGAGGCGATGATGCCTGACTGGGAATTTGTCGAAATGCTAGAACACGGAATGCCACCGACTTGTGGCTTCGGCTTTGGTGAAAGATTATTTGCTTTCTTAGTTGATAAGCCAGTTCGAGAAACCACTTTATTTCCTCTAATGAAACCAAAAGCGGAATAAAATTATAATGACCATAATAGTATGATTAAAAAATTCTTACAGGATATTGGTTTAAATGAAAAAGAAGTCAGCATCTATTTGGAATTGCTCCGAGTTGATAATAACTCAGTTTTAGATTTGGCCAAGAAGACTGGTATTTTGCGAACTTCGATTTATTCCATTATTGAATCATTAAAAGAGAAGGGCTTGGTTTCCGAAATTGAAGTTGGCAAGAAAATTAATTTCCAAGCAGAACCGCCAGAAAGAATTGCGGCCTTTATTGAATCACAGCGATTAAAAGTTGAAGAACAGTCTCAACTGGCTAATGAATTTATTCCGCAGCTTCGAAGTTTGTCCCGTCAAACTGGAGAAAAACCAGTGGTTAAAGTTTATGAAGGGCGCGAAGGTATCTTCAAGGCTAACGAAGAATCATTCGGATACGGAAAATCAAACCAAAATGACACTGCTTACTTTATCTACCCTTACGATTTAATTGAAAATCTATTTTCTGGACAGGAAATAAAAAAATCCAGTACACAGCGAATTAATCGCCGCATTAAATCACGAGCTATTTATACTTATTCTAAGGGCGACCGACCTAAAAGCGAAGACTCTATCAGATTAAAAATAGACGGCCAAAAATATCCGATTAAGTGCGATATCAGCATCTTTAAAGATATGATTCGCATCCACACCTTAGGCAAATCTCTTTCGTCTTTAGTGATAAAAAGTCAAGATATCGCTGACACTCTTAAGTCTTTATTTGAAGCTGTCTTTGATAGTCAAAAAAAGCTTGAAAAATAAAAAAAGGGTCGCCTGCTTGTGCAAACGACCCCATTACCAAAATTAAAACTTTTTTCGATTAGCCCCTCTAAGGAGCTTCATTAAAATTTTCCAGAAAACAAATTTTTTTAATCACCCACTTTCGGCCTCCTTTCTTAAAAATTAAATTTACAAATCACTATAAGAGACATAAGACCCACTTAGGGCGAAGGTGGCGCTGATGCAGCACCAACCTTCGTTAAGTTTTAGTCTTGCATGGCTCCTCCTTTTTTAAGTTGTTGCTAAGAATCTAACATATAAAAAAATTATTGTCAATATTATTATTAAAACGTTTTATTTTAAATACAGAAAATATTTTAATATTAAACAAAAAAACTAGTAAAGCGGTTACTACGTCAAAAGTTTTCCACAGATATAGCGATAGTTTCTAATATTTTTTAATTTTTTGGTTATTTTTATAAAAGAGTTTATAATTTAAAACATTTTATTTTATACAAAGTCCTATTAATTAGGCCTTTTTTATTATCTATAATTAAAAGTGACAAATACTATTGACAAATATTTAGATATAATCTAGACTCTCTTTACGAGTTATTTTGGTTCTTTTTAAAAGGCTTAATGCAGTTGCTAATACAAACGGAGTATTAGCATAGCCTTTCGAGCACGTGATTATTAGCTATCTTAAGCAAAAGCATATCCGTCTTGCCGAGCTCGCCGAGCTACAAGTATGATAATGCGACGGGATACCCCCAATTTAAGGGGGTGCAGGGAAAAGCCCTGCTAGTTCGAAAAATCGACATAAAAGTCGAAAACTGTTTGGGGCAATTTTTCGAAATTGCCCCTCAACTCTAGTTTCTAAATACTTGGAAACTGAAGTTGAGTTTGAACCTTTAAAATTAAATATAAGATGAAAAAGAAAGTTAAACGCCCGGAACTGAAAGATTTATTTTGCGATCAAATAAATCAGTTGCTAAAGCTCGGCTATCCATCTGAGATTATCAGCCGTTTTAAATCTAAAGAAACTGATTTACTAGATGTTTGCGAGAACTTAGATTTTTTAGAAGAACAAACACCCTTTATGCCGGTGGTGCCTGAAAAAGTTTTAGCTTATCGCGATCAAGCGAGTCTTGTCTCTAAAATGCCTTATCTTAAAAACACTTTAGATGTTCGAGGCTGGCGCCATCATTTACTGGAGAAACTTCAAAATACCTATATTCCAAATTTTTCCAGCCAACCCTATTACCTTGTTGGAGTAGTTATAGCCGAGGAACCCGAATTAAACGGTCTTTTAAAAATAAATCATGAGGAAGGATTTGCAATCACCGCTTTAAAACCAGAGCTGTTAAAACATCAACGAATGCTAGCCGCTACGGCCTGCGATTGGGAAGGTGACGAAACAGCCGTGATTCATTTAACGGTCTTAGAAGCGGGCTTTAACGAATATTATATTGCCGCTGATTGGCGCACCGCCAAAAGATGTCAGAACCTCTCTTATGGTTTTTGCCAAAGTAGATTAATCTAAAAAATCAAACCACTAAAACACTACCAGATGAAAGCATTATTTATTTTGATTATTAGTCTTATGTCCTTCTTTTCGCTAAATTCTTTAGCTGATGATAACAAGGCTTTCTTAGAAAGTTTTGTTAAGACCGTTAAATTAAATGAGCACCGGTTTCAGGACATCAATTTAGTTTATCCGGGGGACACGGTCATGGTTGTTGGCAAGGGGATTACTCCAATTGCAATCTTGCCAAGAGATAGCTTACCTGGTTATCATGATTGCGTTTGGTACGCGGTCAAGCGCTCTCTAAGACAAAGCAACGGGGTTCCAAAGTTAAAACCGCTTATAAATAAAATTGATGAAAAAATTAATTTTAATTTATCAGATTTTATTAAAGATAACCCGGCTTTAATAATTACCTCTTTACTGGCAGGGATTTTTCTATTGCTACTTTTATTAATAATACTGATGGCCGTAAGAAGGCCGATAATTATTAATAATAATTTATCCTGTCATCATCCGCCAACCGTACCACCGACCACGGTTTAAGATAAATCCGGGACTCACAAACTGAGTCCCGGTAAATTATTCATTTTCATCTAAACAATAGTAATAATGGAAAAATTCAGAATTTTAGTAATCGATGATAAAATAGCTAATTTAGAAGCGGCCGAAAAACAGTTTGCCGAAAAAAACGTTGAATTAATTGTGATGGGGACCTATGCCGGAGCTGTCTACTTTATTAACAATGAACATTTCGATATCGTCCTGTCAGATTTAATGTTGCCAGGAGATGACGAGGGTATAAGTTGTAACAACCCGGAAATTGGTCAAGATGTGCCTTATGGTTTATTGCTAGCCATCCTCGCCAAAAATAGAGGCGTGGAAAAAGTGGCCATTTTAACCGATATCAGTCATCATGCGGGACCAATTGCCTGGTCAATGGACAAACTTATGGGTATTAATCCTTTTGTTAGCTGCTTTAGTCATAAAAATTGGTTAGAAGTGGCTTCAAAATTTGTTGAGATAGGATCTGTTTCCGCTGAAACTGAGGTACCATTTCACACGCCAACCGTTTTATTAGCCGGCCACGGTGATGATTTTAAAAGAAGTATTCAAAAAGAGATTTCAAGTAAATTTAAAGTAATTTTTATTGAAGAGGAGTCTAATTTTGCCAGAACTTTTAATCGATTCATTGGTTATAAGCCGAATTTTACTATAATTGTTGGCGAGATAACCAAGGAACTGAAGGAAAGCAGCTTGAATATCGGGCGTATTTTTAAAGATTTGCAAGGTGTAAAAACTTCGGAACAGAAAGTTTTTGCTCTAGGTTTTTTGCCTCATAATCATCCCGATTATGTCCAGCTGCCGCTTAGTATTAGCGAGATTCTAACACGAACCGGTTTAGTATAAATTTTAAAGTAAGCGCCAGCAAAAAGTTGGTGCTTTTTTTATAAGCGGCAGCTTGAATAATCTTTTTTTAAATGCTATAAATAAAAGCGTATTAAATCATTCGGGGATCGTCTAATGGTAGGACTCAAGCCTCTGAAGTTTGCTATCTTGGTTCGAATCCAAGTCCCCGAGCAAAACACAAAATCAGGCTTTAAAAGCCTGTTTTTGTTTGAATATTAGATATATTTTAAGTTCAAACGTGGTTCGAACATTTTTTGGATATTTATGTCATTTTATAGAAAACCCCCGATTTTATTGGCCTATATTAGTTCGAATCCCGTTCCTATTATTTTGAAATTAAATCATGCTATAATACTAAAATATGAGTAAAAGAGAACTAAAAAATGTAACATTATTAGGCATTGACTGTGTCGATGTTGAGAGACTTAGATTGGCAGTGAGTATTTGTCAAAACAATTTTGAGTTTGCAGAAGTTAAAATTCTAACTTCTTTAGATGTGGCTTATAAAGAAAATGTTGTTAAAATAAAAGCTATAAACTCGACTGAAGAATATTCCAATTTTATAATTAATGATCTTTGGGGATATATCAACACGTCTCATGTCCTACTAGTTCAATATGATGGTTTTATACTCAACCCTGAAGCCTGGACTGATGAATATTTAGATTACGATTATATTGGCGCACCTTGGTTAGTAGCTGACTGGTCAGTTACTAATTTTTCCTTCCCTCAAGAACTAGTTGGAAAATTTGTAGTTGGCAATGGTGGCTTTAGTTTAAGAAGTAAAAAGATTTTAGCACTAACATCGCAATTATCTAAAACTGGAAAAATCGCTAAGTTACACCCAGAAGATGTTTCTATTTGTGTTTGGTATCGGCAACTTTTTGAGGATGAGGGGATAAAATTTGCACCCCTTACCTTAGCAAAAAAATTTAGTTTTGAATCAGAGGATAAAGATAATTATTTTTGGGATGGACAATTTGGTTTTCACGGTCTTAAATGGACCGATATATCAAAATGGGCCAAAATACACCCTGAATATAAAATAGATAATCCGGCGATTGCGAAGAGTGAAAGATTAAAATGGCTATAAAAAGTATGAAAATAAAATTAGACGAGAAAGTAATGTCCGGACTCCGCTGGATAGTCACTATTCTGGATAGAAATAAAATACCCTATAAGATTGGTGGCGGTTTTGCTGCTAAAGTTTATGGTTCGCCCAGAGAAGTGAACGACATCGACATATCTCTCTCTGGTGAATATTTTGATATGATTGTTTCTGAAGTTTCTGATTATATCACGGCTGGGCCAAAGCATTATCTAAATGAAAAATGGGATTGCAATACTTTATCGGTGAATTATCAAGGGCAAGATATTGACATGACAGACGTTGATACTTTAAAAATGACTAATTTAGAAAAGACTGAATGGTTTAATGTTAAAGAAAAGAGGTTATATGATGGCATTATTACGGATATTAATGGGGTTGCCGTTTCCATAATGGATCCTCGTGATCTTATTTCATATAAAAAATTACTAGGAGGAGAGCACCAACAAATTGATGTTGATGCTATTCAGATCTATTTAGATAAAAATGTTTAGTATTATTAAGAATTACCAGGATTAAGGAGAAGTGCTTTTTAAATCAGTGGATTGAGCCCCTAATTCTCATCTAATCTTAGCCACACTAGTTCGAACTTCGTCCACGACCCCGAGCACGTTGACAAAATAGCACGTTTAGTGCTATTTTTGTTATAATAAAAAGAAAATTAACAATTTAAATATATGACTATGAAAATTTTTAATAAGTTAGTAAGGGATAAAATTCCTGAAATAATAGAGGCAGAAAATAAAATTCCTAAAATAAAAATTTTGAGTAACGATGAATATAAATTAGAACTACTCAAAAAATTAGTCGAAGAATCTAAAGAAGTCTTGGAAGCTAAAGATGATAAAGAAGATTTGATTAAAGAACTAGGAGATTTATTGGAGGTAATAGACTCCACTGTTAAAACTTTTAGTCTTAATTTAGAAGACATCTTAGTTTTAAAGGATAAAAGAAAACAAGAGAGAGGCGGATTCGATAAACAAATTTTCTTAGAAAGCGTTGAATAATAACTAGGGGCATATATTTGCCTCTTTTTCATAAAAAAGTTCCAATCTTATCCCTGTCTCCGAGCACTAATAAAAATAAGCTATTACTAGCTTATTTTTTGTTGGATAGAGTAATCAAAATATTTCTAAATGGTGATATATTTTAGCTAATATTCATATAAATAGTAGCTGTTCCAAAGTAAGATATGTATCTATATATTGACATATATTATAAAATATGATATTATTTAATCATTAAAATAGAACACTAACAAACAAGATTAGATTTGATTAATCACCGAATTCATCTAAAAAGGTGTGTTTAGTAATTAATCAAATATATTAATCTTTAAAATAAAAGAAAAATGGAAGCACTCAGTTGTAATTTTTCAGACGTAGTTATTAATAGCTACAAAAATAATGTTCATAAAATGCAGAACATTCCTGATACTGGCTTTAATGAAGCTACTCAAGGAAGTTTTAATTTTATTGGCATTATTGCTCATAGCGGTATCGTTGGTGATAGTGATGATTTATTATTACTTGACCCAGAGATTAGTCAAAAGTTAAATGATTTTGACGTCTGCGTTGAGATTCTGTATCAACTCGGAAAACTCACAGGAAAAAATTTCTCTAGTTGGCAAGAAGCTCTGATTGATTCTGATTATTATCAGAAAGGTCAGTTGATGATTTTGCAAAGACATTTTTCTCCAGTGGTTTGGACAGGCAAAACAATCCTTTGCTCTCCAAACGATAAATTAATTCAATACGCAATTCAACGCGTAAATGAAGTAAGGGAAAGAAGAAATAGATGAGAATAAACATTCTTCATCAAGAAGCCTCATAGCTATATTAGTTATCGGGGTTTTTTATTGTCCAAAAACCGTTCCAATCTTATCCCAGTCTCCGAGCATAAACATTAAATAGACTAATTTTAGTCTATTTTTTGTTTTAGTATTGACATATTTATATATTTATGATATAATTATCCTGTTATTAATTAGTACATTAACTAAAAAAATAAAAAATGAAAGTTGAAGTCATAATTTCAGTCCCAGAATTAAAGATGTCTTTTTCAAGGGAAATGGATCTATCTTTAGTATTTGTTGGTCACATTATTGCTTTATCTGGACTCGGTTGTCTGGTTATTAATGAAACCATGGAATCCAATTTTGATGGGGAAGGTAAGAGTGGCCAATTAATAGCTTTTGTTTCAATGGAAAAAGAAATAAAAGAGGCATATTTAGCTGGAGGAGCAAAAAAAGCAATAAATATGTTTGCTAATTTTAAATTCGTCGCTAATTGAATTCACTTATTGTTAAAAAGAGTAAATCTGAATAATCAGGTATACTCTTTTTTATTTTTAAAATAGTTCCAATTTATTGACTTAAAGAAGTTCTGAGACCTTTATCTGTTTTTAAAATATTAGTTATCATATATAATAAATTCATATGACTAATTTATACAGACAAACAGAAGAATTTGTTGATAAAGTTACTGGTGGAAGTCCGCATTTAGAAAGAACTACTTTTTGGCTACAAAAATTAAAACCAGATGCTAGCGAGGCCCTGTTAATTGCTGCTAGAAGCCATGATATTGAGCGAGCTTTTCGCGATGGTAATTATGATAAAATAACCAACTCAGATAAGGGTTATCAAAGTGAGGAACATTTATCTTATCATCAAGCCAAAGGAGCCGAAATTATGTCTAAATTTTTAAAAGAGAAAGGGGCTGATAGGGTATTAATTCATAAAGTATCAGAACTTATAGCTAATCATGAAGTTGGCGGAGACGATGATCAAAATTTAATAAAAGATGCTGATAGTTTAAGTTTCTTTGAAAATAATGTAGAACTATTTTTAAAAGAGCAGATTAAAAAGACTAATAAAGAAAAAGTAAGAGATAAGTTTAATTGGATGTTTAATAGAATTACTAGTAAGCGAGCTAAAGATTTAGCTCGTCCATTTTTTGAAGACGCTATTAAAAAGTTAGACTCTACAAAGAAACGCATAGCAATATTCTCACATGGATTTGGAGTTCGAAAAGACGATTTAGGCTTACTTAGCAGTATTGCCGAAGCGATGCCTGAGGTAGAATCAATATTATTTGATTATTTTGAAATAAATGAGAAGGAAAATATAATGTCTATTTGCCCTCTCAGCTCTCAAGTTGAGAGGTTAAACACGGTTATCAGCAAGGCTAAAATAGCTAATCCTGGAGCTGTCATTGATTTAATCTGCCATTCCCAAGGAACAATTGTGGCGGCTATGGCAAAGCCAGTAGGAATTAGAAAAACAATACTTCTTGCCCCTGTATTTGATATGAGCCTGGAGAGAACACTGGCACGATATCGTTCAAAATCTGATGCCATAATAAATCTTGAAGGAATATCAAAAATTCCATCTTCGAGTGGTTTGACCAGAATTATACCAAAAGAATATTGGCAGGAACGTTTAGCTGTAAAACCTTTTATTGAATATAATGCATTCGCGAAGAAAACAGAAATAATTGCTATTGAGGCTAATCAAGATCAATTATTATCTAAAGTTGATTTAAAAGAACTAGATTCAGAAATACAAATGTTATCAATTGATGGTGATCATAATTTTAATGATTTGGCGCGAGAACCTTTAATTAAAGTTATAAAAGATTTGTTAAGATAATATTATGAATATTCCGATAAAAAAATTAAATAGTGGTTTTGAAATACCAGTTCTTGGTTTTGGTACTTGGCTTATGGGTGGCCGCATGAAAAAAGAGATCGGCTATGATGAAAATAATGATATTGAAGTTATTAAAAAAACCATTGAACTTGGCGGATATCGTTTTGATACGGCCGAAATGTATGCTGATGGATATAGCGAAGAGATACTAGGCAAAGCTTTAATGGGGGTTGATAGAAATAGTTTATTTGTAACTTCTAAAGTTAGTCCAAATAATTTAGCTTATGATGACGTAATATCATCATGTAAAAAAAGTCTTGAGCGTCTTCAGATGAGTTATCTTGATTTATATCTTGTGCACATGCCTAATCCCGATATTCCTATCGAAGAAACCATGAAGGCCTTTGATTACCTAAAAGAGCAGGGACTCGTTAAAAATATTGGGGTTTGTAATTTTAATGTCGAAAGATTAATTGAAGCACAGAGCCAGACAAAAAATAAGATTGTTCTAAATCAAGTGCATTATAATTTAATATTTAGAGAACCGGAGTTAAAAGGGGTTATTGAGTATTGTCAAAATAACGATATTTTTATCGAAGCTTGGCGCCCAGTTCAATATGGCAGTTTAGCAAAAAAGGGAATAACTATTGTTGATGAATTATGTAATAAATATAACAAAACCCCTTCCCAAATTGCCCTTAATTGGCTCATCTCTCAAAAGAATGTTATCACTTTAACAAAGACGGGGAATATTAAACATTTAGAAGAAAATTTAGACTCAGTTAACTGGAACATGTCAGATGAAGATATCGAGTTGCTTAGAAGTGACTATCCTATTCAATTTGATAAGAGTAATACGGTTCCACTTAACTAATTGGTATCTGAATTTTCACCATAATTAGTCATTGGAGTTCGGAAGCTGCCTCTCTAAGCGAGCACATTGACAAAAATATATCTTTATGCTATATTTTTATATCAAAGTAGTTCTTTTTATTTTTCATTTCATAATTGTTTTCCTTAAAGGAGGTTATGTACCTCAAGCCGACAAAAAAGCGAGCACTTTATTGTACTAGTTGTTTATTAATTTAAAACAATTTAAAATGGAAAAAGTAACAATTTTAGTATGCAGCTATCCTTGCGGGGATCCCTACTATGCCGGCCGTACCTATAGCTGGCAAGAACTTCCTTACCTTGATTCTCAAGAAAAAAAGGATAAGCAAGAAAAGAAATTTTATAGAACCCATGAATATTGGGGGGAATCACTTTCTTTTTTGGATGCCATAAAGATCGACAAAAAAATTTTTATTGACATCGAAGGATTAATTGGAAGCGAGGCTGCATCTCTCGGAGTTCCTAAATAAGAACTACTTTGACAGGGCTATACGCAATTGTGTAGCTCTGTTTTTTTATTCAAAAAAAGTTCCAATCCTTATTCCTTTTATCTTATTTTCTATCTGTTATAATAGACAGAGATAAATTAAACTAAAATAATATGATAAAAGTAGTCGTCGGATCAAAAAATCCAGTTAAAATTGGAGCTGTTAAATCAGCCTTTATTAAAATGATGGGTGAGTGTGAGATTATTGGGATATCGGTTTCATCCGGTGTCTCTAATATGCCAATGTCTTTTAGTGAAATAGTAACTGGAGCCAAGAATAGAGCCCAAGCAGCCCTAGGATTAGTCGACGCAGATTATGGCGTCGGTCTTGAAGGTGGTATGGATGACACCGAGCTCGGAACTTTTTTAATGGGTTTTGTGGCGATTATTGATAAGCAGGGAACTTGGGGCTATTCAAACGGCGGTGGTTTATATATGCCGGAGAAAATTGTAAAAATAGTGAAAGACAGCGGCCGCGAATTAGGTGATGTCATGGATGAGCTGCGTGGTCTGCAAAATACCAAGCAACACGAAGGTTGTGTCGGCTATTTTACCGATAACTTAATCGATAGACAAGAATCATTTGAGAAACCAACCATCAGTGCGCTCTCAAGATTTAAGAAAAAAGAATGGTTTGAATAGATATTAATATAATATAAAAAAATTTATGAAAAAGATTATCGTACCAATTTTTATCTTGGTTGTTAGTTTACTGATTATCAAACAAGCTAGCGCTAATATAGCTACAACAGCCGCCAGCCCAAAAAATGATCTCAAATTTTGTACCATGGATTACACGCCGGTTTGTGGTGTAAATGGCATTACCTACAGTAATAAATGTATGGCAGATAAAAATAAGATTAAATACTCCGGAGAATGTCAGGATGCCGCGGCTTTAAAAAAGAATTGCTCAAAAATTTATTCACCGGTTTGTGGCGCTAACGGTGAAACCTATAATAATAAGTGTCTAGCTGGTGATGTTAAGATTAATTACAAAACCGTTTGTAAAGAAAGAATTATGCATCCCAGCTTAATTAAAAATTATATAAATATTGTTCGAGCCGGTAACACTCTTTATGGAGACAAAAAACCAGTTATTCAGGGGAAGAAAACCCCAATTAGCGCCGCTTTAGAAAAAAAATGGAATTTGGTCGATAGCAAAGCAAACATGCAATTAAGTGCTGATAATAAAGTTTCAGGAAATGCTGGCTGTAATAGTTATTTTGGTACGGCCATTTTGGACAATGAGACGGTTAAATTCAGCGCTATTGGTTCAACTTTAATGGCTTGTGATGAATCTTTAATGAAATCTGAGAGCGACTTTTTAAAGAAAATTAGCGACCAAACCTTTAATTATGCCGTTGGCGAATATAGTTTGGAATTAAAGCAAAATAATCAAGTAATTCTACGCTTTGTGCCAGCTGCTGCTGATTCCAGTATTAAGTAAGACAATTAATACTTGTTATAGAAAAAGACTATTTCTCGACGGAATAGTCTTTTATTTATAAGAAAAAAGGAAGTGCTTTGCAACACTTCCTAATTATTTTTTGTCTTTCAGAGAATTTTTTCTCTGGTAGAGGTAGTTCTAATCATCATCGTCTCGTGGCCGTTCTTTTGGCTCACTTGGTTTTGGGTGGTAAATTGGATCTGGTAATCCAAATGTTGTAAGAATAGTGCTCACCCATTCACCAGCTTCATTTGCGCAGCGCTGTCTTAACTTCATTTTTTTTGTTTTTTGTCGCACCCTCGCGACCAAGGGGTTCCGTAATTAATTTGAAACCTTTTTTATGATATCATAATACTGTAATTTAGTCAAAATTATTAACGGGGATATTCTAGATTTATCCCCATACAAAAAGGCCTAGTATTAATTGATTAATTATTAATTTCGAGTCGCTAATCTTCCAGCCTGACTCTAATCTCAGATTAATATTGACAGAATAGCACATTTGGTGCTATTTTTGTTTAACTAACGTATTATTAACAACTAAAAGAAAAGATATGTATGCTCTCATGAAAGTATTAGAGGATGCGGAAGAAAAAATCTTCTGTTTCCAATCAGTAGCTGATGCCGAAGGATTTAAAAAGTTTATCGGTATTTATATGCACGAACACGGGGGAAATGGTTACGGTGGTTACTGGGTTTATTCTGACGCCGAAATCACCGAAGTTAAGACTATTCCCAGTTTTGCCTGCACAAAGTTGAGACACAATTTCATAAGTAGAATATTAAATGACATTGTTGTCAGAAGAACAGCTTGCCACGAACCTGAAGTAAATATCGATTTAATTATTAACGAAACTGAGGAAGCTATTAAATTTAAAATTAGCAAACTTCCTTCAAGACAGAGACCAGGTACTGGCGACATGTACAGGGTCGTTGGCAAAACTCCAAAATTATGGGATAACAGAATGAATACTGGTCGGGTTTTTCAAGACCTCGATCATGTAGTTAAAGTTTATTCCATGTGGGATGAAGAAGATAAAAAACCAGAGCCAAAGCCTGAAGCCAAATTCGCCTTGATTAGTAAAGAGGCAATAATGAAAATTGAAGATTTCTGTGCGAAAATTAGAAATTACGCAAAGTAATATTTCTAAAAACCTGCTGACTAAACGGCAGGTTTTTTGATATAAAAAAATTTCGATTGTGCTCCGATTAAAGATGAGATTTACAAAGTAAGCTGCTTAGTGCTATTTTTAATATATAAATTATGAAAAAAGATACTATAAAGAAAATAATAGATAATAAACTATTATATATTTCTCCTAATACTAATGAGGCAGAATGGGTTTTATTAAAAAATAACAGTCGGACACCGATTTTTTTAGATACTTCAAAATTTATTTCTTTTCCAGACTTACTTCAAGAGGTTAATCAAATGATAATAGAGATAATCAAAGAAAAAACTATTAATTTTGATAAGATAATTGGCATTCCTTATGGAGGTTTACCCTTTAGCTATGGCGTCTCTTGTCTATTAAAAGCACCTGGCTTAAGTATTAGGAAGGAAGGATTTAAAAACTATAGCACTAAAGGCGAGCTATTAGGCAATTACCAGAAGGGTGATGAAGTTTTAATAATTGAAGATGCGACTGTAACTGCCAATACGGTTATAGAGTTTATAAATAAGCTAAAAGATAGTGGTTTAAAAATTAGCCACGTCATTACAGTTTTAGATATTGAAAAATCAGCCAGAGAAAATTTGGCTAAATTAGGAGTAAATTTATACCCTTTATTTACCTGGAAAGAATTATACGAAAGCTATAAAATTGAACGACCAAAATTTATTAATCAAGATATGGAAAATTTTTTAGATAAATTTATTAATAATTAAAATTATTTAACGCTTTAGTAAAAAAATCTAAACCGTAATTTATAGAGTCACCATGAACTTCCAAAAAAATTTTAAGATAACTAGTCAGCTATTACTGACTTTTTCTTTGTTAATCAGTCTTTTTGCTTCGGGAATTGCTAAGGCTGAAAGCGTGCCCCAACAAATTTCGACCTGGACGCAACTAAACAACATCCGAATAACTGATAACCAAAATCATAATTATATCGGTGGTTTAAACGGAGATTATATTTTAATAAATAATTTGGACGATTCATTAGCGGATTACGATACTTATGCTAGTCCGGTCGCTAATGATGGCGCTGGTTGGCTGCCAATTCCAGATTTTTCGGGTCATTTAAACGGTAATGGTTATTTAATTTCTAAACCAAATAAAGAAACTTATTATTTCGGTCCAGCCACTAAAAATGCCCTGATTAAATTTCAAAAGGCTAAAAATATCAAACCAGCCTCTGGTGTATTTGGACAAATGACTAGGAAGGCAGCTAATAATAAATAAATTATTATTGATTTTCTATTCCCTAAAAATAATAAATATAATATAATTATAATAACTTTATAATAATTTAAAACTTATCATTTTAATCACATTTTTATGACTAAAGGGTATTTATTTGAAAAGAGGGGAATTATTTCCTTTTTTAATTTTGGTGTTGGGAAAATTTTTTTATTAATTTTGATTGGCGCTAGCCTCTTTTCAATTAATCAGGTGTTAGCTGATGTTCCTGATTTTGCCGGAGGCACAGGAACCCAAAGCGACCCTTACCAAATTAGTAATTGCCTGCAATTACAGAACATAGGCAAAGAGTCCGACTCTGGTCCAAACCGTTATTATCTTTATGATAGCAACTATTTTAAATTAACAGCCGATATTGATTGCTCGGCCACTAGCATCTCTGACCCCGAAGATCCTAACTATAACGCCGATCTTTATAATAATGGCGCTGGTTATATTTCTCCTGGTTATTACGCTTACGGACCAGGACTTAATTCTCCTTGGCATGATTTCGGAATGAATTTAGACGGTAATTACCACACCATTTTTAACTTAACGATTCATGATACCTGTGCTGCTTACCCCCATAAATGTTCTCAAGGGGCATCCGGTGCTGATAGTAATTTTGCTGGCTTGCTTGGCCGTGGTTATGGTAGTTTTAAAAATTTGAAGATTTTAAATGCTAATGTTTCTGGCGGACAAAATGTCGGTATTTTATTTGGTCAGTCAAATTATACGCCGGATGTTTACAATGTTTCCGTTTCTGGCGCAGTAACAGCTACGAGTGTCAACGCCGGTTTGCTAGCTGGAGAAACAGAAAATGTTGGATCTGATTATAAAATAATTGAAAATGTATCAGCTGTTGGGACTGTTAATGGAACTGAGTATGTCGGCGGCTTAATTGGTTATTCTTATGGCGGAAATTGGATAAAGAATTCTTATTCTTCCTCTACTATTAATTTATCAAGAAGACCTAACGGCAGTAATTTTAATAATAGTGAATATGTTGGTGGTTTAGTTGGCTACACCTCCGCCGAAACTCAGAGCGGTGCCGGTAAAGGGCTCCGTATAGAAAATAGTTATTCGACCGGCGCCTTTAGTAACAGTGATCCGGATAATAATGGCGTTCATGATATTGGTGGCCTCGTTGGCCATTATCGAAGTGATTATGATTATCAGGGTTATTTTAAAAATTCTTTTTCGGACATACCTCTTATTGGCTGGAATAGCGGTGGATTGATTGGTGCCGTTGAAGGCTATGTTAATGGCGCCCTTCTAAGCACTGATTATAGTCCTTTAGCAACTTGTATTTCTGGCGACAGCAACGGTGATTGTCAAATTGCATCTTCAACTAATTGGATAAACAATTCAAGCAACGCGCCCTTAAATAATTGGAATTTTGTCACTACCTGGAAAACAAATACTAGTACTTATCCAATTTTTAATGAAGAGCAAACCGTACCTGATCCGGTAACTAATCTAAATTTTACCGGAAACACCTTAACTTCTATATCTATTTCTTGGACTGATCCTAAATATACTGGTCGAACTAGTTTAACTGGTTATGATATTAAATATAGCGTCCAAGGCGCCAATTCTTGGACAACCATCAGCTCGGATGCCAAATCTATAACCATTAATAATTTAAGCGGCGGAACTTCTTATGATATTGAAGTTTATGCTAAAAATATTATTGGTAGCAGCTCGGCAGCGACCACTAGCCAAAATACCGCTGACCTGCCGCCTCGCGACGTAGTTATTAACAGTTGCGCCGATCTATTATTAATTGGCAACGACAGTCAACATAAATTATCTGACAATTATATTTTAGCACACGATATTGATTGTTCGGCAACTCATATTTCTGATACCGAAGATATTAATTATAACAGCGACCTTTATAACAATGGTTATGGTTTTACGCCAATTGGTTCTAATGATAATAGAGATTTTACCGGAACCTTCAATGGTGCCGGCTACAAAATTGATGGTTTGACAATTAATAATTACATGACTAACGATTTAGGTCTTTTTTATTCATTAGGTGATGATGCGACGATTAATAATCTAGGGTTAACCAATGTTAACATTTGGGGTAATGAAAATGTGGGGGCCTTGGCTTCTTACAGCAATGGCACAATTACCAAAACCTACGTTACGGGTCAAGTTAGTGGCAGCGCTTACGTTGGGGCTTTAGTTGGTGAAAGCGATAACACCATTGAACAATCTTATTCCTCAGCTAATGTTAATGGCTCCGACAATACTGTCGGCGGTTTAGTTGGTGAAAATGATGGCGAGATTAGTGACTCTTATGCTACTGGCGACGTGAATACCGGAGAATATGTGGGCAGCGGCGAATACGTTGGTGGTTTAATTGGCCAAAACTATGGCGCTGTCATTAGCTGTTATTCAATCGGACATGTTAGTGGTGATGCTGATTTTGGAGGAATGATTGGCTATGATGACGGCGAGACTTACATCCTGCAATCTTTTTGGAATATTGAAACTTCTGGTCAAGAAACTAGCGCTGGTAGCGAAGAAGGATTAACTACCGATGACCTGAAAAATATTGACACTTACACAATTGATAATGAATGGGATTTTAATAATACTTGGGAGATGTCGCCTTCGAGAAACAATGGTTATCCTTATTTAAATTGGCAATATCCTTTAGCCTCTGAAACCTGGGTTAATTATCGTTATGCTGCGGATAATACTTTAGAGCAAAATGATAATCATGTTTGGGGTGTTGATGCTTTTCATGATGTTCAAAGTGCCGTCAACAGAACACTGGCCGGCGGCACGGTTCATGTGGCCGCTAGCACATACGGCTCAGATAGTCGTATAAATATTCAAAAAGCCATTAATCTGATTGGCCCTGGTGTTAGTGATATCCCTGATAGCGATAGAGCTATAATACATAATTTTTTATGTGCTCAATCAAGTAATGCGGTTGTTTTATCAATTGAAGCTAGCAATGTTCATGTTTCCGGTTTAGTTTTAAATGAAGAAGATGAGGGTGGTTATTGCAATATTGCACCAGTAATTCGGGTAATTGATGGAGCCACTAACGTAGTGATCGATGATAATAGTATCGGCGGTGGCAGGCACGGCATTGCAGTTCAATATGGTACTGCCAGCACGACCATTTCTCATAATATCATTCATAACGCCAGCGAGATGGGAATTAACCTAGCTAGTTCCTTAAATAATTCTATTTTTAATAATAACATTCTCAGTAATGGAAATGGTATCTATTTAACCTACGGTGATGGCGGTAACGGACAATTAGGAGGAACCCATATTTATCAAAATAATATCTACAGCAATATGGAAGCTGGTATTTATTTTGAAGCTAATAATCAGGAATCAGCGGTTACCGTTGGTCCTGGCAACATGATTAGTGAAAACGGTGACGGAATATTCGTTAATGGTCCGGCTTATAACTTAATTATTAATGGTAATAGGATCTATGGAAACACAAATCCTAAATCAGCTCTACATTTAGAAGGTGTGGCCACGGGCTTAAATGCTCAAAATAATTGGTGGGGCGATGCCACTGGTCCTTTTGAGGAGGCTGGCAATCCTAATGCTCGAGGCGATCAAATAACTATTGATGAAAATTCTCACTTTATTTTGTATCGTCCTTTCTGTGTAACTAGTAATTGTTCAACTCTTAGTAACTATCAAGCTGACCCCAATACTTTATCAAGACTATTTGATAACGGCGGCACAATGACAATTCCCACCGGTGAAGAGGGCGGTAATTACAATAGCACTAATTCTATTGATGTAAACGAAGATACAATTATTAATATTCCGGTAAGTGATAGTCAGACAGTGATTACTCTGCCAGCATCGACTGTCATTACCAAGTCCGATGGCGGTAGCTTTTCTCCGGCTGACTTATCGGCCTCTAACATGTCACTTACTAACTTTAGTGGCTTCACCTCCAACGAAGAACCGGTGGGGGCTTTTCAATGGGGTATTCCTGGCGTCGGTCTTCACTTTGATCCGGCGATTAGAATTAATATGTATGTTGGCTCAGCTTTAAATGGCCAAACTCTAACAATCAAACGATCATTATCAACCTCAAATGGCTGGACTAGCACGGGCATTGTTAGTCCAACTTGTGTCGTCAGTGATGGCATCTGTTCATTTGAAGCTACATCAGCTTCTTATTACAGCGCAACTAAGGCGATTTCAAACGGTGGTGGTGGAGGGGGCGGTGGCGGTGCGCTAGTTTTAGTAACACCGACCCCATTAATTCCTGGCTCAAAATTAGATTTTGTAATTAATGGTAATACTAAACTGACTAATTCTAATATTTTAAGTTTAGCCATGAACGGCGACCCTAAAACAGTGGCTGGCTATGCAATTTCTTTAGATGGCAATTTTGTAAATTCTAGTGTTATAAAATATTTACCAAATACCAATTTGACCCTGCCTCCAGTTAATAATACTTACACTGTTTATTTGAAGTATTATTCCACTACCGGTAACGCTTCTGAAGTTATTAGCCATTCTATTGAATATAAGAGTAGCCCGGAAACTCCGATTATTTATACCACTCCAATAACAGCTACCACCACCCCTTTAAAGATAACTAAATTTATTTTTAAGAAGGATCTAAAATTAGGCATGGTTAATTCTGATGTCAAAGAACTACAAAAATATCTAAACGCTAATGGATTTACGGTGGCTAAATCAGGAACGGGCGCCAAGGGTAAAGAAATTGCCACTTTCGGTCCAGCCACTAAAAATGCCCTAATTAAATTTCAAAAGGCTAAAAATATAACACCAGCTTCTGGTTTATTTGGCCCTTTAACCAGAGCGGCTATAAAATAAAAGAAATGAAAAAGACCGCCGTCTCCAAGCGGCGGCCTTTTTTAGATTACAAATATAAACTTACAAAAAGACGCTAAATATGCTATTTTTATATTATTAATAATAATTTGAATTTATGGAATATCTAGACATTTGTGATTGCGATGGTAATCTGACCAGCCAAAAAATAAGTAAAAAAGAGGCTCATGAACAGGGTTTGTGGCACAGGTCCGTTCATGTCTGGGTGATTAATTCTCAAAATGAAGTATTGCTGCAAAGACGCTCACCGCTAGTTGATAATTACCCAGACAAATGGGATATATCAGCCGCCGGCCATGTCTCGGCCGGGGAAGACTGTCTTACAGCGGCCTTAAGAGAAATTAAAGAGGAAATTGGACTAGACATAAAACCGGAAGAATTAATACTTATTGGTCAAGCTAGACAAATGGGCAAAAGAGAAGGCTATATTAATAATGAAATAAATCCTATTTATATTGTTAAAAAAGATCTGGAAGTAACTAAAATAAAAAAACAATATGAAGAAGTGGCTGAAGTCAAATTTATACCCTACCAAGAGCTCCAAAATTTAATCAAAAATAAAGACGCTTCTTTTGTACCGCACACGGAAGAATATGAAATATTTTTTAAATATCTTTCTAAATAAACGACACAAATAGCGGCGATTACGGCCGGTGGAGCTCAAGCTAAATAGCTCCTGGCCTGGGATAAAAAATCTAAGAAAACTGAGAACAAATAGTATTTGACAAAATAGCATAAAAAATGCTATTTTGTTTTTATAAATAGATTATTAAAAACCAAAGAAGATAGGAGGGAATTATGAAGGAAATAGAAAAATACCTAAACGAGCGCTTAGGCCAAGTTAGTGAATCAGCTAAGTCATGGCTAAGCAACTACATCGATGGACTGGGTTCACAAGTTAGCTCCTTCATTTCAGATAAAATATCTGAGACCGAGCAAAAAATTAAAAGCAACCGAGAAAAAACCACTTTTAATTTTAAACAATTGATGAACGGGCTCGAAGAAAAAAGAAAAAAAGAACCAGAACTTAAAACACTCTGGGATCGAATGGAAAAGTCGCTAATTAGCGACTTTGAAAGACAACTAAAGTTATTTGAAGAGGCCTTAAAATCGCATCTTAAAAAATAAACCGCCTCGGGCCGCTTTGAAAGAGCGGCCTTTTTTTATAACAAACCCAAAAAATGCTATACTAGAAATATAAAAAATAAATAATAATTATGAAAAAAACTTTATTAATCAGTGGTGGGCTTATTTTGGTAGTAATACTGCTAATTGTTATTTTAGGCATTTACAAATTTAACTTTACTAACGATGATATTTATATCAAAAATGGTGACAAGACAGCTTCTAAAGATGCGACTTATTTAATTGAAGGACAATCAGTAACTTTAAAAAATGGTAGTGCTGAATCAGAATCAGCTCCAAACTCGGCTTCTAAAAATATTACTAGATATTTTGGCAATGAGGTTAGCGGTGACTTAAATGGTGACGGTCAAATAGATAAAGCATTTTTGCTCACTCAAGATGGCGGTGGTAGTGGCACTTTTTACTATTTAGCGGTCGCTCTAGCAACTAATAACGGTTACGAAGGTTTAAACACTATTTTATTGGGCGACCGGATTGCGCCACAAACTACTGAATTTAAAGATGGTCAAATTATTGTAAATTACGCCGAACGAAAAGCCGATGAAGCCATGACGGTCGCGCCTTCAATTGGTGTCTCGAGATTTTTCCGAGTGGCAGATAATCAACTTGTGGAAATAAACCAACAAAAATAAAATGCCAATCCTGGTTCTACGAGCAAAGATGACTGGCTAATTATTCAGCTGGAAAAATTGATTATATATGACTTTAGCTTACTTAAACGCCATCACCTGAGTCTTTACCGCCTCTAATTGATTGTAAGAGAAACAGGACTACTGCGGTCGCTAAAATAACATGGACCAAACCATTAAAAGTGACGGCACAAATTAGAAGAATGGCCCAAACAATAAAGAGAACGATTGCTAGTGTGATTAACATAAATTTAATTAGTTAAAAAACAATCTCAATTCATTTGTTTAATTATAGCACATTTTTTAAATAAAATCAGATTTTTTGCTATTTGGCAAACTCCTTGTTATAATCCATATATGAACTACCGAAAATATCAAACAACTCGTGTCTGGCTTCATTTCTTGACCTTGCCGTTTATCTGGTTACCACTGCCTTTTATTTTGGCTTTGGATTTGGTCTGTGCCTTATATCAGTTTGTTTGTTTTCCTATATACCAAATAAAGTATGTAAAACGTTCTGAATTTATTTTGGTAATGGATCGCAATAAATTGGACTATTTAAACGGAGTTGAAAAGTTATGCTGCATGTACTGCGGTTACGCTAACGGCGTTTTCCGCTATATGAAAGAAATTGCCGGCTTAACCGAAAAATATTGGTGCGGTGTGATGCACGAAAATAAACCCGGATTCAGAGTTCAAGAAGACCAAGTGACTCAGGATTTTGCCCGTTTTGGTGACAAAGCAGATTTTGATAAAAAATACGGTAAAATTTCCTAAATCGGAAGGAATTGATTTTATTTTATTAATAAGCTAAGATAGCTATTATTCATTAAATATTTATATGGCCAAAAGAACAACTGGAGTTGGTGTCCATAAACCATCACATTCCCCAAAAACCAAGAAAAGATTAGAAATCAAACGCTTAATGTTAGAAGAAAAAGCGGCTAAAAATAAAAAAAGATAATTTAATTTTTAGTAACCTTTAAACAACCCCTTATTTAGAGGGTTGTTTTGTTTTTAGTGATTAAGTTTATTTATGATATAATTTAAGTCTATGAATAGAAAAATAATCATCTTGCTTACCGTCCTGATTGATGTTTTAGGCATTGGTATTATTATCCCCGTTTTGCCTTTTTACGTGGAGACTTTTGGCGCTTCAGCGTTTGTAGTTACTTTATTATTTGCCATTTTCTCATTTTTTTCATTTTTTAGCGCGCCACTACTTGGTTCTTTATCGGATAAGATTGGCCGTCGGCCAGTTTTGATTATCAGCATTGCCAGTACTGCGCTGGGTTGGCTAATCTTTGCCGGTGCCACTAATATTTTTTGGTTATTTTTTGGACGTATCATTGATGGCCTAGCGGCGGGTAATTTTCCGATTGCCCAAAGCTATTTAATTGATATTGCCAAAGATGACAAAGAAAAAACGACTAACCTGGGCTTAATCGGGGCTATTTTTGGCATTGGCTTTATTATTGGACCGATTCTTGGGGGAACTCTTAGTCAAATATCGCTTAGTCTGCCGTTTTGGTTTGTTGGCGGACTAGCTACCTTTAATATGATCTTGGCTTTATTTAATTTACCAGAAACCAATCAGCACCTAAACCGAGATAAGAAAATTTCCCTTAACCCTTTTAAACCAATCGGACAGGCTTTAAATAACCACCACCTACGCGCGGGATTTATTGCTTGGTTTCTCTTTGGCTTAGCTTTAGCTGGGCAGCAATCAGTCTTGTCTCTTTATCTCGCCTCTGGTTTTAAATTTAATTCTTTCGCCATTAGTTTAATTTTTGGTGGTATGGGAATAATTCTAGTTTTAAACCAGGCAATATTTTTAAAGAAGATTTGGCTAAAACATTTTTCAGAAAACAAGTTAATAATTTATTTTATTTTTGTCTTAACCATTGGTTTTGTTTTAATGGGAATTTCTTTACTAGCCTCTTTAATTTTAGGTGTCATTCTGCTAAGTCTATCGCAATCGATTTTAAGAGTTGTAATGACTAGCCAGATTACCAAAAAAGGCGACGCTAAAGAACAGGGACTGATCTTAGGTGTTCTGTCATCAGTAATGTCTCTGAGTATGATTATTGGTCCAATCTTAGCCGGAGCTTTATTCTCCTGGAAAATAAATTTGCCTTTTTGGGCTAGTGCTATTTTCTCCTTAATGGCTTTTATTATTATTTTCTATGAGAAAAAAATCAGTTCAGAAACCTTACAAATAAACGCCGAGGACTTAGAAATTGCTGAACAAAAAATAGAATTTATTGCTTAATTTATTAACAAAAATATGAAAAAGAAACAATTTAAAAAATTAGCGCTCATTATAGCCCCGATTATTCTGATAATTATAATCGCGGTTTTTATCGGCTTAAGAACCTCTAATAAAAAGACGGAAGGGAAGTTAGACGAATTTGCTAAATGCTTAAAAGATAAAGGTCTAGTTTTTTATGGAGCTTTCTGGTGTACTCATTGCCATGACCAGAAGGAACTTTTTGGAACTTCACAGCAATACCTACCTTATGTGGAATGCTCGACGCCAGATGCTAGTAGTCAATTGCAAATCTGCCAAGACAAGAATATCCCCGGCTATCCAACCTGGATTATGCCTGATGGTAGCAGGGAGAGTGGCGGTCTTAGTTTAGAAGTTTTAGCTCAAAAAAGCGGTTGCACCTTGCCGCAATAAATTAGATTCTATGATGCTACAAATAGTTAATTTTATTTTAGGAGGACTAACCATTATTGGTCAAATTTTTTTCTTCCTTTATTTAATAAATCTTCTATTCTTTCGCCAAAAAGATAATCTAATAAGCAGGTTTTTTTCTACCAGAGGAATTAGTTTTAGTTTTTTAATTGCTTTAACGGCCACTTTCGGCAGTTTGTTCTATTCAAATATTATTGGTTTTGCCCCTTGCGAGCTTTGCTGGTTTCAAAGAATATTCATGTACCCCCAAGTATTTTTACTAGGACTAGCCCTGATTAAAAAAGACACAAAAATAATCGATTACAGCTTAATCTTGGCCGCTATTGGAACTACTATCTCTCTATATCATAATTATATTTACTATCTAGCCACCTCGGCCTCAAGCTGCGGTTTAAGCGCTGCTAGTTGCACCATTATTTATGTTTTAGAATTTAATTATGTCACCATTCCGCTGATGGCTTTAACTGCTTATTCATTAATTATAATTTTCCTTATTAGCCAAAAAAAATATGAAGCAACCAAAAATAGTCCTCTTTAGCCTTTTAGTCGCGATAATTAGCGGTAGCCTGGTTTATCTTAGTAGCTACCATAAAATTACCAGCCTCGAGCAGGGAATTTTAGAGCTAGAAAAGATTAATAATAACTGCACTAGTAATTGCCCGAATATCGCTGCGAGTAACCTGCAAACTTATAAAAATACCGCTTATAGTTTTGAGTTTAAATATCCCAGCACGCTTGGTTTCGTTAACCCCGCTTACGCTAATCTAGAAGAAAAAATAATTCAACTACAAATTCCTCAAACTGATTACCCTAAAACTAATTTTGGAGATGCGGCTTTTTCAATTAGCGCCACTTACACTAAATCGTTAAGCGAATGTTTAAGCAAAAACCCGCCAGAAAATAGTGATGGTTTTAAAACTAAAGTCCAGATAAATGGTCAAGAATTTTACATGACTAAGGGTGCTGGCGTCGGGGCCGGAAACTTATACGAATCTAATAATTACAGATTACTAACTAAAGACAAAACTTGTTTAGAGTTGAATGAAACCATTCACACTGGTAATATTGCTAATTACACCCCCGGAGAAGTCTCTGAGGTAAATAAGAATGGGGTTCAAACCAGACTGGATGAAATTCTTAAGACCTTTAAACTTAATTAAATAAAAAAAACTATGTCTCACGAAATTGAAGCTGATTACAAAGATGATTGGGAAAATGAAGCAACAATGTGCCAAAATTGCACCAGCTTCATAACTAACAATGGCGCCGGTTTTTGCACTGAAGCTAAAAGTGTGGTGCCCGCCACTGCTCATTGTGATTTTTTTCAGTCTAATGATTAAAATTGCTTGTTATTAGTAAATTTTTTTGATAATATATAAAAGTATTTTTTATTAATTATTTTTAAAAATATGGCACTTATTCCATGGAAGGATGAGTACAGTCTCGGTATTGAGAAAATAGACGAACAGCATCAAGAAATGTTGTCCATTATCAATCGCTTGTACAGTCTTTTTGAGAAAAAGAAATATGACGACCAAGAGGAAATTAAAAAAATAATTACTGAAATGACTGATTACGCTGAATATCATTTTAAAACTGAAGAAAATTATTTTGAAATTTTTGGTTATGAAGATTCCGCTTCCCATATAAAAATTCACGATCAATATCGCCAAAAAATAAAAGAGTGGCAAAATATTTATTATGAAAATTTTGACAAAAAAATATTTTTTGAGATTTCTGAATATTTACAAGAATGGTGGGCTTGGCATATTAATAATACCGATCGGGCCTACGTACCCTTTCTAAAAGCTAATGGAGTTAACTAAAGTTAGTAAAAATGAGCCTAAGGCTCATTTTTTGATAAAAAGCGCAACCATTGACAGTTTATAATAAAAATACTAGGATTTAAGTATTACAGGACTTTAATAATTTAAACCAACAGAGGGGAGGGTTATCATGGATGAAATTAAAAGTTTTTTGAAAGGATTAGTTGTATTTGCGATTATCCTAATATTAGTGATAGTACTGCTAACGGGTGGTAATATACTGTTCTTTTGGAGCGTCTTCGAATGGCTCCAAGGAATTATTCAAGTTAACGCCGGTTTAGACGCTCCACTAGCCAAAGGGGTGGCCGCGATTGCTATGGGAATTATTGTTGTTTTGCCGCTATGGGGAATTATTTTATCTTTTTCACCGATACCGCAAAAAAACAGTGGTGCGTACCGCTTAATTGCGTTTCTACTAATTGCCGCTTTCTTTCTGCTGTCGTATTATGCTGGAAAAGATGTGTTTTTCGACCGAGAAACCGGCAAAGCCATGAAGTATTATAATATCCAACCTAACGGGGAGTATAAATTTTATTCCGAACCAGGTTATGATCCGGTAACTGGTGATTTACTTAAGCCAGTCACTAAAGAGGTTATTAGTAAATTTAAGGGCTGGAGTGGCAAAGAAACGGGATCAAATTACATTTACCAAGCGCCGCCGAGAGTGATTGCACCAGTGCCTAGCCCGACGCCAGCACCGCCTCCAGTCACTACCGCCGCGCCCATTCCAGATCCTGACCCCGAGACGCCTAAATTTGAGTCTTCGAGTCAGCCGACGACCAATTCGTCTAGCTCATCTAGTTTGCCTAGTTCGTCTAGTTCACCGGCCCCGTCTATCCAAGATGAAAATCCAACACCAGTTCAGCCTCGTTATATTCCTCAGCAAATAAAACCTGAGAATAACCCGGTGTCTAGGAGCAGGGATGATCAAGAAGCTTATTCTGGAAAATGTTTGGTTACTTTTAAAAATAATGGGAATTCCGATATTTTTATTTTGAACAACCATCGATCTAGGATTTGCCGAGTTAGTGTTGATGAAGTTTGCGAAATCGCTTTGTATCCAGGAAGATATTATTGTCGACCAGCTAATACTAACCGTTTAATTTCTTTAAATGTGCCTAGAGAAAGGAATCATATTTTCAATTTTAAAGGAAGAGTGTATTAAATAGTATAAATCAGAAAGGAGGTATATTTATGAATACAGGTATTATAGTCATTATCGCACTGTTAGTGGCTCTGGTGGTTTATATTTTTGCCAGGGATAGCGGCAAGAAAAGCCCAATTGTTTGGTTAATCTCGGGATTTTTTTCAGCGCTCTTAGTTCTGATTACAATTGGAGCAATCCGAAAAAAGAAATAAGAAAAAGACACCTCTCTGGCAAATGTCAGATGAAAACATAGTTTAAAGCTCGGTTACAAAACCGAGCTTTTTTAATAAAAAACCGGCTTTTTAAACCGGTTTTTAAAAGAGGTCTTAAATTATTTAATCATTACGGCGACCAAAATTATTATGATTAAATTTATGATTATTATAGCGGTTAAATTGACGCTTCTTTAACTCTTCTTGGTGATATCTTTCATTTTCACTATCCTTACAATTTCTAGGCTTTACTACCACATTTTTAGGCATACTAAGTGAAGCTGAATTAGAATTGGTGGAAAGATTGCTATTATTACTAACGGCAATGACATAGTAATTATAAGTGGAGTTATTTATAACTGAGGAGTCAATGTAATTGTTATCCGAAGATTCACCGATGATAGTCCCATTTCTTACAATTTTATAAGATTTAATACCGGCCGTATCAAATGAGCTATTCCAATGCAAAATAGCGCGGTTACTATTTAAATAAACCGTCAGACCATTAGGTGCGCTAGGAAGTGTTGAGTTGTAATTTGAAGTCGTGGCTGAAATAGAATAAGAAAGGTCAGAAATATTACCGTTAGTATCAAAAGCACTAACGTTATAAGTATAAAAAGTTCCTGAATTTAAGCCTGTGTCGCTAAAACTATTACTGCTAACGGTACCAATTAAAGTATTGTTACGATAAACTTTGTAACCGGTAACACCAATATTGTCCGTAGAAACAGACCAGCTTAGATTAATCTGGCTGGAAGAAATAACATTAACGCTTAAATTGGTCGGGATGCTGGGTGAGTTTGAATCTGAAGCCAAATCACCAAGATAATAATTCATTAAAATTGAATTAACCGTCGCGCTGCCTAAATGTTTAGCGTTAAACAAATTACTGCCGTTTATGCCGCACAAACTCAAAACAGCGGCTTGTCCGCCGGGATGAGAACTGATATAGCCGGTCAAATTATAAACTCGATTATTTATAATAGTCCAGCAATCCGAACTATTATTATGCCAGCTAACTTGCTGGGCGCTATAAGTGTTAACCGCCAAGGCTGGCGTGGCTAATAAGGGGAGAGAAATAATTAAAGCTAGGGTTAAAAAAATGTTTTTTTTCATATATTTAACAGTTTATATTATCTTATATTATACAATATATTCTAATTATTTACAATCTTAGCCCTTATTTTTCTCTTTTTAAAGAATATCCTGTATAATTAAAATATATGAATAATAATTATAATTGGTATTTAGAGTTAACAAAGCCAACCTGGTCGCCACCGGCTTGGATCTTTGGTCCAGTTTGGACCTTTCTCTATATTCTTATAGCTCTGTCTTTTGGAAAAGTCTTCTTAATGCTTTTTCAAAAACAAATTTCTTTTTTAGTAGCCCTGCCTTTTATCCTTAACTTAATTTTTAATTTTTCCTTTACTTATTTTCAATTCGGCTTAAAAAATAATTTACTGGCCGCGCTAGACATTATTTTAGTCTTAGCAACTCTTATCTGGGCGATTATCACTATTTACCCTCATTTAAAATGGGTCTCTTATATTCAAATTCCTTATTTACTTTGGGTGACATTTGCCACCGTTTTACAGTTAACCGTGACTTATTTAAATAGATAATTAATGCGCATTTGGGATCTTAATCCAAAATATTTATGCCGGAAACATTTAGTCGCCGAACACCGCGAACTTCATGGCCTTTGGAATATTTTAACTAAACACCAAGGGAAGGGCGGTTATTCGCGCCATCCGGAAACTTTACGCTGGGTAGGAAAAACACACGCCTTATATAATCGGCACGAAGCTTTAATTAAAGAGTTTGCGAATCGTGGTTATAATCACTACACACCACTTGATAAAAAGTTAGCTAAGGGAAGTCAAATTCAAAGGGTGTTTATTAATACCATTTTAGAACAAAAAAATCTCTTGAAAGCTAAGCCCTGCGATTGCCATCTTTACATAAAATAAACTACCACCGGCAATAAGCCGGTGGTATTTATCTTGCCCACTCTGTGGG